>NZ_JBIMEU010000005.1:0-290420 GCF_051262555.1 Aeromicrobium sp. CF4.19
AGCTGCACGGAATTCCTTCGTCTGCACGGGTTGCTTCCCGTGCAGATCGAGGAAACCGTGCAGGTGATGCGTGAGACGGAGGGCTTCCTCACGGCCCCTGCCGGACTCTCGTGGTCATCTCCCGCAGCGTGATCCGTCCTGCCACCGTTCTCCATCCCGGTGCGCGATCTCCGCGGCGTGGTTGACGAAGGGGCGTTTCCCCTGCGGCCCCTGCCGGACCCTGGAAGTCCTCCCCGGCAGCGCGATCCGTCCTGCCACCGTTCTCCATCCCGGTGCGCGAGTCTTGCTCGGGATGGATGACGGAGGGGCTCCGTCATCGTGGGCGTCGCCTATTGTCTTGGTGCGGGCCGGTGTGGTGGAACTGGTAGACACGCAGGATTTAGGTTCCTGTGCCCCAGGGCGTGCAGGTTCGAGTCCTGTCATCGGCACCCTCGTCCCCGGGGCGGTGGAGACCACCCGCCCCGGGGCGAAGCCCTCAGTGGCGACGAGGTGACAGCCGCCGAGCCAGGAGGATGCCGGCTCCCGCGAGCGCGACCAGCGCTCCGGCGACGATGAGGATCAGTGACGGTCCCCCAGCCTCCGGAAGCCAGCCACCCGGCGTCGAGCCTCCGGTGCTCGTCCCACCGTCCACGGACGTGCCGTCGGCATCCGCACCGTCCGCACTCGTGACATCGGCATCCACGTCGCTCCCAGCAGCATCCGCGCGCGCATCTGCGTCAGCGCCCGCATCGGTGCCGTCCGCATCGACGTCGGTACCGGCGTCTGCATCCGCGCCCGCATCGGCGTCGGTGCCATCAGCGTCGGTGCCATCGCCATCGGTGCCATCCGCATCCGCATCGCCGACATCTCCGTCGGCGTCGGCGACACCGCCATCGGCGTCGGCGTCGGTATCCGTGCCATCGGTATCCGTGCCATCGGTATCCGTGCCATCGGTATCAGTATCGTCACCGACAGTGTCGGTGTCACCGTCGTCGGCATCTCGCACACACGGCTCGGGTCGCGTGATCGTATTGGTGTCCAGCGTGACGGCGCCATCTATCGCCAGGAGCCGGCCTTCGAAGGTCGCCCCTGTCTGCGCCGTGATGGAGGCCTGGGCCATCACCGTGCCAACGAAAGGGGCAGTACCGGTGCCGGTGCCGGTGCCGAAGGTCGCGGAGCTGCCGACTTGCCAGAACACGTTGCAGGCCTGTGCTCCACCGGTCAGGGCCACCCCGCTGTTAGTTCCTATGGTGGTCAGGGTCTCGCTGGTCTGGAAGATGAAGACGCTGTTGGAGGGGGATCCGTCGGTGTTCCCGCCGTCGAGCGTCAGGGTCCCGTTGCTGAGCAGGAACGAAACGGGGGCTTCGTAGACGCCCCCAACGAGCCTCTCCCCGGCCAGCTCCGCGCCGATGCTCTCCCCCTCGGCAAGTGCGGCCTCCTCGTACGCCGTGTCGAGGTCGAGTTTCGCCTCCTGGGTGACCGCGTCACCCCCACGGTTCTGGCTCGGCGGAACGAGGTTCTGCTCGTCGTCGATGCCGGTGATGGGCGACGGAGGCTCGGACACGCCGATGTCGCCTTCGATCCTCGTCCGGTCGAGCACGGTGTCGGTGTTGGTGATGGCGGAGTAGGCCAGCACCCCGAACTGGTCGGCTGTGCCGAGCTCGACGGGTGTGCTGGCGTCCGCTGCTCTGGCATCGCCGCCGAACGAGGCAGTCATGGCGATGAGTGCTGCGGCGCCGACGCAGGCCACGAGGGGCTTCAGGCGTCTCAGGTCATGGGGTGTTCTCGTGCTGGTCATGGATCCTCCGAGGAGGCCGACGAGGTCGGCCGGGCAGTCGCTGGTCTTCGACACCTTCTCGACCTCGTCCCATGAGACGAGCGAACCGGTGCCGATCCTCTGCGCGAGTGGTTCCGGCGGGCCCAAGGGGGCCAGAGGCGCCGTGCGCTCACTGCGGGCCACCACGTGGCACCTGTGGCGCGTCGACCCTCCTTGGCCGCGCGACCTCGTCAGCACGGGGTCCGAAGGCCGGGTGCGGCGAATCTGGCGACTCGCTCCCTGGCGTGAGCCGCACCACAACTGTCTCACAAGTTCTGCAGAACTCGCGGTTACATTTTGCAGAGGCCATCTGGCCCCTGAAGGAACTACCGTCGTCACATGGACGAGACCACGGTGCTGCGGGCGCCGATGCGCTCGCGCCGCGACGAGGTTGACGTGGCCGCGACGGTCGCGCGGGCGCTGGCGCTGGGCCTCGTGGGGATGGGCCGGGCCAGCGACGCGCAGGCGGAGCGACGGCTCGAGCGCTACGCCCAGGCCGCGGACGGCTCCTTCGCCTGGACGCAGAGCGAGCAGGGCTTCCACCTCGGCCGGATCACGGGGGCCCTGCGCACGGACGACTCCCCCGAGGCCGTACGCGTCGACCTCGTCCACGTCCGTCCCTGCACCTGGGTGGCGGACGCGGTCGATCCAGTCCTGGTGCCGGAGCAGGTGACGTACGCCTTCTCCCGCGGCGGCCGGAACCTACAGACCATCGGCCTGGCCGGCGCCCTGGAGGCGACCCGGGACACGTGGCACCGACTCGCCTGAGACGGCCTCAGACGTTCCAACGACTCTTGGTGCGGCTCAGCGCGCCGATGCGGTCATTGAGGTCGGCGAGCTCGTCCAGGATGGACTGCGCCGCCCAGACGCGATCGCGCTTGCGCCTCGACGTCGGCTCGAGCACCCCCGCCTCGTGCAACCGGTTGATCGCCGAGTGCACGGTGCTCGTGGCGAGGTCGAGCCGCTCGGCCGCGTCGTCCGCGGTGAGGATCGGCCTCGACGGCAGGGAGGAGAGGATCCGGTGCACGCTCGATCCCGGCCGGACCGGGCCGAGGGCCTCGTCCCACTCCTGGCGGATATCCAGCAGGTTGGAGGCCGTGCGACGGGACTCGTGCGTCGCGATGGTCATGGCGGAGGTCAGCATCGCGATGAGCGTGTAGGCGTAGCCGGCCCGGTAGTCCCCCAGCGCGTCGAAGTACTGCTCACGGTGTGCCACGAGTCCCGAGGCGATCGGGACGGTGAGATTACGGGTGGTCTTGCGGCGACGCAGCACGGCGTGGATGAGGGTGCGCCCGATGCGACCGTTGCCGTCGATGAAGGGGTGGATGGACTCGAACTGCGCGTGCACGACGGCTGCTTGGACGATGACCGGGACATCGTCGCGATTCGCGAAGACGAAGAGGTCGTCGAGGTAGCCGTCCACGGTCTCCGGGGGCGGCGGGACGTAGAGCGCGTTGCGCGGCGAGTAGTCGCTGCCGCCGATCCAGTTCTGCACGGTCCGGACCTCCCCCGCGTGGTGCTGCTGCGAGGAGTGGTGGCGAAACAGGTCCCGATGGGCTGCGTGCAGCGCCTCCCGCCGGATCTCGCCGGTCTCGTCGACGTCGCGGATGATGCCCGAGAGCGCCTCGGTCGCGGCGGCCATCGAGACCGCGGAGGCGTTCGCGGCCGAGCCCATGACGGCCCGACCGTAGTCGGCCAGGCTCGCCTCGACGTTCTCGATCTTCGACGACGCCACGGACTCGGTGCGCAGCAGCAGCTGGTTCAGGCCGCCGAGCCGCCCCCGGTGCGTGCGGTCCAGCTGGGCGATGCCGCCGAGGGTGTTCTCCATCATCACGCGCAGCGGGCGATCGGCCGTGAACCGGGCGTCGCCGATGAACGGGGGGCGCCGGACCTCGATCTCCCGCAGGTCCCGGTCGGCCTTGGGGCCACGCCGCACGGACTGCTGCCAGGAGCGGATCTCGGGGGTGTGGGCCGGCCAGTCCCGCGAGCCGGGCTGCGACGTCATCACTCCGTCATCCTTCCAGACTCGCCGGGAGGACTGGGCGAACGACCCCGCACCGAGATGAGGCAGGATCGTGGGCATGATCCTCATCGCCGGAGAGGCCCTCGTCGACGTGGTGCATCGCGCCGACGGATCGACGAGCGCGCACGCCGGTGGGTCACCGGCGAACGTCGCCGTGGGCCTGGGTCGGCTGGACCTCCCGGTGCAGCTCGCCGCAACCATGGCGGACGACGGGCACGGTCGCCTGCTGCGCGAGCACCTCACCTCGGCGGGCGTGATGCGGCTCGACGGGCTGAACGTGCCCGAGCGCACCGCGAGCGCCGCCGCGACTCTCGACGAGGACGGCACCGCGACGTACGAGTTCGACATCACCTGGGATCCGGGCCGCATCGAGACCGACGATCCGCCGGAGATCGTCCACACGGGTTCGATCGCGGCGTTCCTGCCCCCCGGTGCCGACGAGGTCGAGGACCTCCTGCGCCGTCACGCCCCGACCTCCATCGTGACGTTCGACCCCAACATCCGACCGTCCCTCGTCCCCGACCGTGCCGCCACCCGTGAGCGAGTGGCCTCGCTGGTCCAGCTGGCCGACATCGTCAAGGTGAGCGATGAGGACCTGGCGTGGCTGGAGCCCGGCGAAGCGCCCGAGGACGTCGCTCGCCAGTGGCTCGGCCAGGGCCCCGCCGCCGTCGTCGTCACCCACGGCGGCGAGGGGTCCCGCACCCACACCCCCCTCGGATCGGTGGCCGTGCCGACGTCGGCTCGAAACGTCGTGGACACGGTCGGCGCCGGCGATGCCTTCATGTCGGGGATCATCGCCGCCCTGGTGGACGAGGGCCTGATGGGAATCACGGGGAGCTCACAGCTCCGGGCCGCCGACCTGACGCTCTGGCGGCGCGTCAGCGAGGTGGCGGCACGGTCCGCCGGCATCGTCGTGGGGCGCGCCGGGTCCCAGCCCCCGTGGCGCGAGGAGCTCTTCGGCGCCTAGGGCACCAGACGGGACAAGCCCTGCGGGATGCGGCGCTGCAGCACCGTCGCGACGAGCGCGGCGACACCGGGAAGGGCCGCGTCGAAACCGATGCGGTACTCCAGGCGCGTGCCGCCGTTGCCCGTGGGCAGGAGCCGCTGCTCGCCCCAGTGACCGGTGAGTGGGCTGCCCTTGCTGATCTCGTAGGTGATCAGGAATCCGGGCTCGGCCCCGGTGACGGTCTCCTCGAAAGCCGGGAGTGGACCGATCTTGAGCCGCCGGATGGAGCCCACCCCGTTGCGGCTGGTGTCCCCGTCGCGGACGCGGGTGATCGACGCACCGAACACGTCGCCCAGGTTCTCGTGCTCGGCGAGCGCCTCGAAGACGGAGTCGGGGTCGGAGGCGAACAGGTGGGTGACGTCGACGCGGACGGGGGCTGGGCGGACGGGGGCTGGCATGCGCCTCACTCTAGAGTGACGTCCTGATGTTCCGCATGCTGTTCCACGAGCCCCGCATCCCGGGCAACACCGGCAACGCGATCCGGCTCGCCGCCGCGACCGGGACCGAGCTGCACCTCGTCGAGCCGCTGGGCTTCGACCTCTCCGACGCCAACCTGCGCCGCGCCGGCCTCGACTACCACGACCTCGCCGTCATGACCGTCCACCCGGACCTCGAGACCGCGCTCGCGGCGCTGGGCGAGGCCAGGATCTTCGCCTTCACCACCGGGGCGACCCGCTCGTACACCGACGTCGAGTACCAAGGCGGCGACGTCCTGCTCTTCGGCGCGGAGCCGGACGGGCTGCCCGAGGACGTCCAGCGCCACCCACGTGTCACCGACCGGCTTCGCCTGCCGATGCTGCCCGGGCGACGCTCGATGAATTTGGCCAACTGTGCGTCCGTCGCGGTCTACGAGGCCTGGCGCCAGCACGGCTTCCCCGGCGGCGTCTGACCCGTCCCCTCCGAGATTTGTGAGCCCCAGCACCCGATTCCCCTGCAGAGAAGACCATGGCGGGCTGGCGTTCACACATTTCGAGTCCCGGCTAGGAGTGGGTCAGGTGAAGGCGCTGATGCCGGTCTCGGCTCGTCCGATGAGCAGCTTCTGCACCTGGCTCGTTCCTTCGTACAACGTCATCACCCGGGCGTCCCGCAGGTACTTCTGCACGGGGTAGTCATCGACGAACCCGTAGCCGCCGAACGCCTGCATCGCGGTGTTGGAGGCCCGGACGGCGGCCTCGGAGGCGAAGTACTTGGCCTTGGACGCCTCCACCCCGAACGGCTCGCCCCGGTCGATCAGGTCCGCGGCTCGCCACACGAGCAGCCGGGAGGCGTCGGCGTCGACGCTGATCTCGGCGATCATGTCCTGCACCATCTGGAACCCAGCGATCGGACGGCCGAACTGCTCGCGCGAGGTGGTGTACGCAACGACGGACTCCAGGCAGCCCTGGATGATGCCGGTGCAGCTCGCACCGATGGCGACGCGACCCTTGTCGAGGGTCTCCATCGCGATGCGAAAGCCCTTGCCCTCCGCGCCCAGCATCGCCGAGGCCGGCACCCGGACCCCGTCGAAGGCGAGCTCGGCGGTGGCCTGTCCACGGAGCCCCAGCTTGCCGATGATCACGGTGCGCTCCAGGCCGGGGCTGTCCGTGGGCACGAGGAAGGCCGAGATGCCCCGCGGTCCGTCCTCCCCCGTCCGGGCGAAGACCAGCGCGATGTCGGCCCAGGTCCCGTTGGTGATGAAGATCTTGGTGCCGTCGATGACGTAGTCCTCGCCGTCACGGCGGGCCCGGGTGCGCAGGTTCCCCGCATCGGAGCCGTGTCCGGGCTCCGTCAGCCCGAAGCAGCCCAACGACTCCCCGCTGGCGAGTCTCGGCAGCCATCGGGCCTTCTGCTCGTCCGTGCCGTGGGCGAGCAGCGGCTTGGCCACCAGCCCGGTCGAGACCGAGACGATGCCACGCACGGAGGAGTCCGCGCGGCCGAGCTCCTCCATCGCGAGCATGTACGTGAGGTGGTCCCCACCGACGCCACCGTGCTCCTCGGGGATCGTGAGACCGAAGAAGCCGATCGCGCCCAGCTTGGGCAGCAGGTCCAGATCGACGGACTCGGCCCGGTCCCAGTCCCGGCGGAACGGGACGATCTCGGCGTCACAGAACCTTCGGGCCAGGCTGCGGAAGCCGGCCTGCTCCTCGCTGAGGGTGAGATCCATGCCGCGCACGCTACCGCTGAGGTGACGATCCTGTTGCGATCCCCCGTTCGGACGTCCCCGCCGCGGACATCGTCGTACGGTGGTCGAAGAGGGGTGACTGATGAAGATCGCGATCGGACGCGGACGCGGACGCCGTGTCATGACGGCCGTGATGGCGCTTGCCCTCGCCGGCTCGCTCCTCGCCGTCCAGGCGGCACAGTCGGCGCACGCCGGTGACGGAGCCTTCCCCGACGGCATCGTCGTGGTCGGCGACTCGATCACCGCCCGCTACGGCGACGACGCCGGCGCGGACGACCAGGCCTGGTGGAGCTTCGTCGGCCGCCACTACGACGCCGACGTCCGGACGTACGCGCAGTCAGGGTCCGGGTACCAGCGGCACGGGCTGCAGTGCACCGGCGATCGCTTCATCGACCGGCACCAGGCCTTCGACGACCCGCCCTCGGTCTTCCTCATCCAGGGCGGCCGCAACGACTGGTCGACGTGCCGGGACGGGCGACGGGTGCGGTCCACCGACGCCGCGGTCGCGGACGCCGTGGTGACCTACCTGCGTCAGGCCCAGAAGCACCTGCCCCAGACGACGCGGATCGTCGTGTTGGGGCCGCCATGGGGCGAGATGCACCCGTGGGAGCATCGCCGCATCACCTCCATCGTCCGCACGGCCGCCTCTCGGGAGGACCTGGAGTACGTCAGCACCACGGGCACGTTGGATCGTCCCGGCCACACCGCCGACGGTGTGCACCCGACCCGGGCCGGCAGCATGGCGCTGGGCGAGCGCGTGATCGCTGCCCTCTCGCGACCACCGGGCTGAGGCGTCGAGCTCGGGCCGTCAAGCCAGGGCGGCCGCCACCGCCGGGGCGATGCGACGCAGTGCCACACCACGATGACTGATGCCGTCCTTGTCCTGCGGCGACAGCTCCGCGGTGGAGACGTCGTGCCCGTCCGCGGCGAACAGCGGGTCGTAGCCGAAGCCGCCCTCGCCCTGCTCGGACCGCAGGATGCGACCTGGCATCTCGCCGAGCTCCACGACCTCGTCGCCGCCTGGGGTGCAGAGGGCCACGGCACAACGGAACCTGGCCCCCCGCCGCTCGTCGGGGACGTCGGCGAGCTGGCTCAGCAGCAGCCAGTTGTTGGCCTGGTCGGTGCTCCAGCCCGTCGCCCATGGTCCCCGGCCGCCGTCGTCGTTCTTCGGCACGCCGGACCAACGGGCGGAGAGGACCCCGGGCATCCCTGCCAGGGCGTCGACGCACAGGCCGGAGTCGTCGGCGAGGGAGGGCAGTCCGGTGGCGGCCAGGCAGGCACGAGCCTTGATGAGCGCGTTGCCCTCGAACGTCGGCTCGGTCTCGGCCGGCTCGTCGTACGCGGCGACGTCCGCCAGCCCGAGCACCTCGACCCCGGGGACGAGCGGGGCGAGGATGCGCTGCAGCTCGGCGAGCTTCTTGGCGTTGTTGGACGCCAGGACCACCTGGGCCATCAGCGGCCCAGGGCCCCAGAGCCAAGGGAGGCAGTCTGCAGCGTCGTGAGGTCGGCGCAGCCCTTCTCGGCGAGGGCGAGCAGGGCTTCCAGCTCGGCACGGTCGAACGGAGCACCCTCGGCGGTACCCTGCACCTCGATGAAGGAGCCGCTGCCGGTCATGACGACGTTCATGTCGGTCTCGGCGCGGACGTCCTCCACGTAGGGCAGGTCCAGCATCGGCGTCCCGTCGATGATGCCGACGCTGACCGCCGCGACGGACTGCACCAGCGGCTCCCCGGCCAGCGCACCCTTGTCACGCAGGTGGGCGACGGCGTCGGCGAGGGCGACGTAGGCACCGGTGATGGCGGCCGTGCGGGTTCCTCCGTCGGCCTGCAGCACGTCGCAGTCGATGGTGATGGTGTTCTCCCCCAGCGCCTTGTAGTCGATGGCGGCCCGCAGCGAGCGTCCGACCAGGCGCGAGATCTCGTGGGTCCGTCCGCCGATCCGGCCCTTCACGGACTCACGGGCGGAGCGGTCGTGCGTGGCCTGGGGCAGCATCGCGTACTCGGCGGTGACCCAGCCCAGTCCGGAGCCCTTGCGCCAGCGCGGGACGCCCTCCTGGGCGCTCGCGGCGCACAGGACGCGGGTCTTGCCGAACTCGACCAAGCAGGAACCCTGCGCGTGGTCGAGCCAGCTGCGGGTCAGGGTGACGGGGCGGAGCTCATCGACGGTGCGGCCGTCCTCGCGGGAAGTCATGCCGCGAGACTACCGAGCGGTCCGGCGGGGCCGCCGCGCCCGGGGGCGGCGGCGGTCGCTCAGAGCTCGTAGACGTCGCCGGCGCGGACGATGTCGTACGGCCCGGCGTACGTGGTCTTGAGGTCCGCCTCGACCTCGGCGACGTCGGTCCACGAGGGGATGTGCGTCACGAGCAGGCGCCCGACCCCGGCCCGGGTGGCGTACTCACCGGCCTCGGCACCCGTGAGGTGCAGGTTGGGCGGATTCTGCTTGGACTCCACGAACGAGGCCTCGCAGAGGAACAGGTCGGCCCCCGCCGCGACGTCGACGAGGACGTCGATGGGCCCGGTGTCACCGGAGTAGGCGATGACGCTGCCCCCGGCCTCGATGCGGAATGCGTAGGCCGTGACGGGGTGGTCCACGAGCGTCGCGGTCACGGTGAACGGGCCCAGCGTCGTCGGCTCACCCTCCACCCAGTCGCGGAAGCGGAACTGGTTGGACATCTCCACGCCCTCGCTGCGGCCGTAGGCGCTGGAGAGGAAGGGCTCGGCACCGTCGGGGGCAAGGATCGGGATGCCGGGCAGGGCGCCGTCGGGGTGGTACTTGCTGACGACGAAGAAGCCCGTGAGGTCGAAGCAGTGGTCGGCGTGCAGGTGCGAGAGCCCCACCGCGTCGATGTCGCGCAGGTCGACGTGGCGCTGCAGGGGCCCGAGGGCGCCGCTGCCGAGGTCGAGCAGCAGGTGGTAGCCCTCGTGCTCGAGGAGGTAGCAGCTGGAGGCGGACTCCGGGCCCGGGAACGAGCCGGAGCAGCCGACGACCGTGAGCCTCACGCCTGCACCTGCGCGACCTGGTCGACGGACTCGAGCTCCGGGCCGAGGAAGCGACGGCCGAGCACGCCGAAGTCGTCGGGGCGGCCGGTGGTCAGGAACCGGTGCTGGGGGGCGGGCAGCGCCGGGTCGCGCTCGAGACCTTCGCTCACGAGGCGAGCGTAGACCTCCTTGGCGGTCTCCTCCGCACTCGACACCAGCGTGACGTCGTCGCCGAGGACGTAGGAGATGGCCCCGGTCAGCAGCGGGTAGTGGGTGCAGCCGAGCACGACGGTGTCGGCACCGGCCTCGCGCAGCGGCTCGAGGTACTCCCGTGCTGCCGCCTCGACCTCCGGCCCGCTGGTCACCCCGGCCTCCACGAAGTCGACGAACGCCGGACACACGCGGGTCAGGACCTGCAGGGTCACGTTGGCGGCGAAGGCGTCGTCGTAGGCGCCCGAGGACGCCGTCGCCTGCGTGCACAGGACCCCCACCACGCCGGTCCGCGTCGACCGCACCGCTCGGCGGACGGCCGGGACGATGACCTCGACGACCGGGACGTCGTAGCGCTCCCGGGCGTCGCGAAGGACCGCCGCGCTCGCTGAGTTGCACGCGATGACGAGGGCCTTGACTCCGCGTGAGACCAGGTGGTCCAGGCACTCCAGGGCGTACTCGCGCACCGCGGCGATGGGCTGCGGGCCGTAGGGCTGGCGTGCGGTGTCCCCCAGGTAGAGCACCGACTCGTGCGGGAGCTGGTCGATGACGGCGCGGGCGACCGTCAGGCCGCCGAAGCCTGAGTCCATGATGCCGATCGGTGCGTCCGCCACAAGGAGCGAGCCTACGGAACGACCCGGGGCGCCACCACCCGTACCGGCCGAGCGGCTCAGGGCACCTGCAGGATGCGGTGCAGGAAGCGCTGGGTCCGCTCCTCCTGTGGATCGGCGATGACCTGCTGTGGTGGCCCGTGCTCCACGACCACTCCCCCGTCGATGAAGACGACCTGGTCGGCCACCTGCTCGGCGAAGCGCACCTCGTGGGTGACGACGACCATGGTCCAGCCCTGGGTCGCCAGGTCACGGATCACGGCGAGCACCTCGCCGACGAGCTCGGGGTCCAGAGCCGACGTCGGCTCGTCGAGCAGCACGACCCGCGGGTGCTGCGCGAGCGCCCGGGCGATGCCGACGCGCTGCTGCTGACCACCGGACAGCTGTGCCGGGTAGGCGTCCTCCTTGTCGGAGAGCCCGACCTGCGCCAGCAGCTCGCGTGCCCGTTCCACGGCGTCGTCGTGCGGCACGCCCAGCACGTGCACGGGACCTTCCAGGAGGTTGCCGAGGACGGTGCGGTGCGGGAAGAGCTCGTGGGACTGGAAGACCATGGCGCTGCGGCGTCGCAGCTGCTCGATCTCTCGCCGCCGGGCGCGTCCTCGCGGCAGGGCCGCGAAGTCGACCTCGACGTCATCGACGCGCACGACCCCGGACTCCGGTGGGGTGAGGGCGTTGAGCGCGCGCAGCAACGTCGTCTTGCCCGATCCGGACGGGCCGAGGATCGCCGTGGTGGTGCCCTCGGGGACGTCGAGGTCCACGCCGTCGAGGACGATGTTGTCGCCGAAGGCCTTGTGGAGCGCTCTCGCCTCGACGACGGAGGTCTGGGTGGAGTCGGTCATGTCGTCACGTACCTGTTCAGTCGGGTCTCCAGTCGTTGCTGTGCGCTGGAGAGGACGGTGCAGACGATCCAGTAGTACAGCCCGGCGAGCGCGTACAACGGCAGGTACTGGAAGGACGCCGACGCCTCGACCTGGACGATCCGGAAGAGGTCGGTGAGCAGGACGACGGAGACCAGGGAGGTGTCCTTGACCAGCGAGACGAGGGTGTTGGACAGCGGAGGCACTGCGATGCGGGCCGCTTGCGGCAGGACGACGCGTCGCAGCGCCAGGGCTCGGCCCATCCCGAGCGTCGCGGCCGCCTCGTGCTGTCCGTTCGGCACCGACAGGAGCGCCCCGCGGACGCTCTCGGCCGCATAGCCTGCGACGTTGACGCTCAGCGCGAGCGCGCCGGCGACGTAGGACGGCAGGTCGATGCCGACCTGTGGCAGCCCGAAGAAGACCACGAAGAGCTGCAGCAGCAGAGGCGTGCCGCGCACGGCGGAGATGAACGCGCGGGCCGGCCACGACAACCAGCGTGACGTCGACATGCGGGCCAGCGCGATCGGCACCGACGCTGCCAGACCGACGGTGAAGCTGAGGATGGTGAGCGTCAGCGTGACCTTGACCAGCGCGACGAAGGCCGGCCAGGCGGTGTCCTTGACCACCTGCCACGGCGAGGCCCCACCCCGCCCCTCACCGACGTCGGCCTCCCCGCCGTCCTCGACGCTGACGTCGGCGCGGAAGTACTCCTCGCTGATCTCGGTCAGCGTCCCGTCGGCGCGCAGCGACTCCAGGGCCTGATCGGCCTCCAGCGCGAGCTGTTCGTCCTCCGGCCCGAACGCGAAGGCCTGACGGCTGATCTCGTCCCCCGCCTCGCCCACGACCTCGACCTGGTCGTCGCCCGTGCTCGCCAGGTAGTCGAGCACGGCGATGTTGTCGTTGACGATGGCGTCCACCCGGCCACGGGAGACCAGATCCGCGGCCTGGGCGAACTGCTCGACGTTCTCCACGCGCGCACCGGCGTCCTCGGCCACCTGCGACCAGTTGCTGGTGGCGGACTGGGCGGTCACCTTGCCCTCGAGGTCCTCCAGCGACGTGATCTCGTCGTTGTCCGTGGCCGCGACGATCACTCCGCGCGAGTACGTGTAGGGCTCGGAGAAGACGTAGGCCGCCTCCCGCTCGGGATTGATGGTGATCTGGTTGGCGATCATGTCGATCCGACCGGCGTCGAGGGCGCCGAACAGGGCATCGAACTGCGACTCGACGAACTCCAGCTCCCAGCCGGCGCGGTCTGCGACGGCCTGCACGACCTCGATGTCGTAGCCGGAGAGCTGACCTCCCTCGCTGAAGGAGAAGGGCGGGTACGTGCCCTCCGTGCCCACCCGGACCACGGGCCGGTCGTCCTGCGCAGCCACCGCCGTCGCGGCAGGCGACAGAGCGAGGGCGATCATGACGACGGCGAGCGCCCTCAGGACGATGCGCATGTGACCTCCCGATCGTGTCCGCGCCGAGACGACGCGATCCCCCGATGCTAGAAGATCGGTCGCAGCAGGTCCGCGGCGTCCGGCCCTCGGACCCTACAGCGGCAGCTTCGGCTGCGGTGGCGCGTGGGCGGGGTCCACGCCGTCGAACAGGCTCGAGACCGACTCGCCGGCGTGGATGCGGGCGATCGCCTCGGCGAACAGGGGCGCCACGGAGCGCACGGTGAGCTCGGGCCAGTCGGTGGGGGCGGGGACGGTGTCCGTGGTGACGACCTCCGTGATGCCCGCGTGGTGTCGCAACCGCTCCACGGCCTTGCCGGTGAACAGGCCGTGCGTGCACGCCACGGACGCCTGGGTGCAGCCCTCCTCCTCCAGCTTGTCCATGAGCTCGAGGATGGAGCCGCCGGTGGCGATCTCGTCATCGAGCACGATGGCCCGCTTGCCCGCGACGTCGCCGACGATGGCGTCGATGACGACCTTGTCGTCGGCCTTGCGCTGCTTGCTGCCGGCCGCGACGGGGACGCCCAGGAGCCGGGCGAAGAGTGACGCGGTCTTGGCGTTGCCGAGGTCCGGGGAGACGACGACCGCGTCGGAGAGATCCTTGCCGCGGTAGTGCTCGGCGAGCTCGCCGATCGCGGTGAGGTGGTCCACCGGGACGGTGAAGAAGCCGTGCACCTGCGGCGCGTGCAGCGTCATCGTGACCACTCGCTGGGCCCCGGCGGTGACGAGCATGTCGGCCACGAGGCGACCGCCGATGGAGATGCGGGAGGCGTCCTTCTTGTCGCTGCGCGCGTAGGCGTAGTGCGGCATGACGACCGTGATGGAGGCGGCCGACGCGCCACGGGCGGCGTCGATCATCAGCAGCAGCTCCATCAGGTGCTCCTGCGTCGGCGGCACGAGCGGCTGGATGATGTAGACGTCGCGCTGGCGGCAGTTGGCCAGCAGCTGCACCTGCAGGCAGTCGTTGGAGAAGCGGATGCAGTCCGACGGCGAGAGCGGCACGCCCAGGGCACTGCAGACGTCCTCGGCGAGGCTTCGATGGGCGTTGCCGGTGAACACCACGATGTCGCGCACGGGACGAGGCTAGCCCAGCCGACCAGTCACCGGGCAACCGTCCACGATCACCTCACGACCGACCCCGACATTTTCGCGAGCTCATCGCGGTCCGGGAGCTCTGTGCCGTCCCACGCGGCCGTCCCAAAAAGGCCACCTCCGGGGTCCAGGCTCCCTGGGTTCCGAGACACAGTTTCGGGACGCATGGACTCACGGACTTCCAGGGGGGTGCCCGTGAAGCGGTCGCGTCGTCCCGGAGACCACCGATCCTGGGATGCCATAGGAGCTGAGGTGGTCCGGCCACGTCACGGGGTCCGGCCGCTCTTCCAGAGGTGCACAACATCTATTGCACAATGGTTGTTGCAAAGTTAGCGTCGGCGCATGGCTGATCACGGAAGCCCAGACCTGACCACCGAGGCGAGCGTCCTACGAGCGCTCGCTCATCCCCTGCGGCGACGACTGCTGGACGTGTTGTCCGCGAAGGGACCCGCTTCGGTGAGCATCTTGGCCAGGGCGACGGATCAGCGTGTCGCGAACATCAGCTTTCACCTCAAGGTCCTGTCCTTGGCGGGCCTGGTCGAGGAGGCGCCGGAGAACGCTCGCGACGGGCGCGAGAGGTGGTGGCGCCACTCGGGGCCGGCGCGCTGGTCCTCTGAGGACTTCCAGGAGGCCCCGGCTGATCGGGCCGTGGCCGAGACCCTCCAACGAATGAGCCTGGAGCGACAGGTCGCGGCTGTCTCACAGTGGCTCGACGCCGAGTCCGGGAAGCGCTCCGAGTGGAGCAAGGGCTCGTTCTCGATAGAACGCTGGCTGTCGCTCTCGCCCGATGAGCTGGCATCCCTTGCCGGGGAGCTCGAAGAGGTGATGCAGCGCTGGAGTGAGCGCAGTGCTTCGACCGATCAGGTCGACGGTCGAGAACCGGTACTGGTCTTCGCCCACGGCCTGCCGTCTGAACCGTGACGGCCGACCCGTCCCCCGACCGTCGATCGGCTGCCCTGTCTCCGTTCTCGGCCCGGTACCTGTCTTTCGTCTCCGGCGTCGGGCTGTCCTCTCTGGGAGAGGCCGCATGGACAATCGCCTTGGCATCGACCTTGGCCGACCTGGCGGGCGCGAGCGCAGCCGGAGCGGGACTCGCTATTGCTGGAGTTCCTCGGATCATTGCGCTTCTTGGTGGGGGCGTCCTTGCCGATGCGCGGGGCCCCCGGTGGGTGATGATCTGGACCGACGCGGCCCGTGCGGCGCTGATGGCTGGCGCCGCGGTCGCGATCTTCATCTGGGAGGCGACCGTGCCGCTCTTGCTGATCGTGGCCGCGGTGCTGGCACTCCTCGGCGCTCTGTTCATCCCTGCCTCGGGCGCACTGCGCCCCCGACTGCTCGATGACGACCACTTGGTGCGAGGCAACGCGCTCTATCTGATCGGCCTTCGCTCGGGTCAAGCCGCCGGCGGTCCCGCAGGCGCGGCGATACTTGGCCTCGGCGGTCTAGCGATGGTGGCGGTCACCAACGCGATCGGCTTCCTGGTCGCAACGTTCACCGTGAAGTGGACCGCACCCAGCAGAATCGATGACATCGGGCGTCACCTCGACGGCGATCCCACGGGGCCCATCAGCCGCATCCGCGAAGGGCTGCGGGCAGCGTTTGCCGATCGTCTCCTCGCGACCCTGCTTTTCACCGTAGGAATCGTCGAGCTGTCGCTGTCGGGTCCGCTCAACCTCGGCCTCGTTCTCATCTCCAACGAGCTGTTGGATGCCGGGGCGCTCGGTGCCGGCGTCCTTCTCACCGCCTTCACGATCGGCGCCACGACAACATTCCTCCTCACCCTCGCCTTCCCCGTCGGCCACAGAGCGGGCGCCACCGCGATAGTCGCAATGGCGGCCGCGGCGCTCACTCTCGTGGCCGTGGGCCAGACCTCGAGCCTGGAAGTCGCCGCCGGACTCTACGCAGCGATCGGCGTCAGCTCGGCACTGCAAGGACTGGTGCTGACCTCTCTGGTTCAACGAGCCTCCCCCGAAGCCACCCGGGCACGCGTCATGTCGATCATGCTGCTCCTCGTGTTCGCCTCCGTCCCCCTGGGCAGCCTGACGATCGGCGTCCTCGTCGACTGGATCGGCGCCGGCACGACCCTCGCACTGCACGCGGCGCTAGCCATGACAGCCGCTGCAGTGTTCACCACCCGCCGCGAGCTCCGCCACGCATCCCTCGCCTCGAACACCTGAACCCGCCCCGACACACCAGATCTTCACGGGCCTTCGCATCTCAGAACGCTCGTTGACGAGGCGGGCCGCAGTCGACCGGCCCTGGGGCGGGGGCATTCGCGTCGCAATGTGACGTGGCCCTAGGACATGCCGCCAGGTCCGCGGTCACTCGTCCTCAGAAGGACCTGGAGGGCGTCGAGGAGGACGGCGACGACGATCGCCACCGCAGCCGCGATGACGCGATGAAGTGCCGGCATGAAGGCCCCGACGTGAACGACCATCGATGAATACACGACCCGAACCCCATGTGACTTGGGCCAGCAACAAGACCATCGAGCAGCCCTCGAGCAGGCGTTCCCACGTCATGAGGTCAGCTCGCGGCACTGCGGTCATGTGCACAGGGCGCTGTCGGCTGACGATGTCCGCAGATCCTCCGGCGCGCCCCGGACGTGACACCCGCCTCGACAGGTCATGCGGGTCGGGGCGTGAAGAGCATGACCCAGTGGTCGCTCTCGGGGTCGTGCAGCATCTCGCTGTCGAAGGTCAGCACACCTCTGGTCGGATGGTTGACCCGCTTCATCGCGGACCTCCACGTCCCGATCTCTCCTCGCTCCCAGTGCCGGTTGAACTCGGGACTGCTCGTGGACAGCTCGCGGAACACGGATCGAAGATGCTCGTCGTCTGGATAGACGCTGAGGGCCTTGCGAAGCTCCGCAGCGGCCACGCGGGCCAGCTGCTCCGCTCCCTCCTCCCCGAGCACGTCGCGGAGTCCGTCCGACGTGAAGGCCTGGAAGACGATGCTGTGGCCGTAGGGTCCGTCGCCGAAGATGGGCCCGAACAGGTCCGCCGCGGCCGCGTTGAACGCCAGCACGTCGAGTCGGCCGTCGTGGACGGTGACCGGCATGGTGTCGTCCAGACTGTCGAGCAGCTGGCGCAGACCCGGTCGGATCCCCGCGGCGGGGGCACGCGGTTGCGGAGGTAGCTCACCGGCGAGCCGGAACAGGTGCTCGTTCTCGGCCGTGGAGAGCTCGAAGGCTCGTCCCAGAGCGCCGAGGATCTCCCGCGAGGGCCGGGGAGCGCGTCCCTGCTCGAGGCGGGCGTAGTACTCCACCGAGATCCCGGCGATGTCGGAGAGCTCCTGGCGGCGCAGACCCGGCACGCGCCGCGCTGAGACGCGCTCCCTGCCGGGCCGGCCAGGCGGAGTCATCAACGCACGCCGGTGACGCAGGAACTCCCCGAGCTCCGGTCGACCGTTCGCCCCCACGGGTCCATTCTCCCACGGCTCGAGCATCCCGGGCCTCGGTTGCCTGGCCCTGTGGGTGCCAGTCTCACCAGGGTCTTCCTCCCTCTCGTGCCCGCCCGCACGATGGGAGAACCGGTGGGCATCCACCCGGCAGCGCAAAGGATTCCCTGCGCCGCCAGCGCGACCACCGATTCTTCCCACGACCCAGAGGCATGAGATGACCACAGCAACCCGCACCATCGTCATGACCGGTGCCACCCGCGGCATCGGTCTCGAGGCGGCCCGAGAGGTCCTGCGCCGCCAACGCGACACCCATATCGTCGTTCTCGGGCGAGCCTCCTCCGCTGCCGAGGTCCTGCCGGGCCTGCTGGACATCTCTGCGCACGTCTCGACGGTCGACGTCGATCTGTCGAGCAGGGCGAGCGTCGCCGTTGCCGGTGCAGAGCTGGAGGATCGTCTCGACTCCGGCGATCTGCCCGCCCTGCGTGGCCTCGTCTTCAACGCGGGCGTCCACCTCTCCAACGCGATGCAGAGCACCGTCGACGGGTTCGAGAGGACCTTCGCCGTGAACGTCATGTCCACCCACCAGCTCCTGCGGCAGCTGCACCCTCACATCCAGGCGCCGGCGCGCGTCGTCGTCACCGTCAGCGACGCCCACTTCGGCGACCTCCGGCACACCGGAGGGACCATGCCCGCGCCCCGATGGGCCATCCCGGAGATCTCCCGACCCGGGGCGTTCGACCGCTCCGAGAACGTCCGAGCCGGCCGACGCGCGTACGTGACGAGCAAGCTCGGTGGCATCCACCTGGTCCACGAGTGGGCCCGCCGGCTGCCCGCCGGGATCGACATCGTCTCCTACAACCCGAGCCTCGTGGTCGGGACCGGGCTCGCGCGCGAGACCGGCGGGGCCTTCCCCTTCCTGATGTCCCAGATCATTCCCATGCTCACGGTCACGTCACTCGTGGACACCCCGGTTCCCGCAGGTGCGAAGCTCGCCGACGTCATCCTCGGCGGCACCCCCGCCGAGACCGGCTCCTACGTCCACCGAACGAGGACCATGGCGTCATCGGCCGAGTCCTATGACACCGACCGCGAGCGCGCCCTCTGGAACTGGCTGGAGCAGGTCGCGCAGAGCACCGGCTGAGCGAGGCCTGCCCTCACCGCCGCCCACGACGAAGAGATGCACCCGTCGCCGTGACCACAGAGGGTCGGGAGCACAACCCCCGGGGGCCACCGCGCCGAGTGTGATCGCCGCAGCGGTCAGGCCCAGAGCTGGCCCTCCAGGGCGTCCTCGGCCTCGTCGAGCGTGCCCTCGTAGGCGCCGGTGGAGAGGTACTTCCAGCCGCCGTCGCACACGATGAAGGCGATGTCGGCACGCTCCCCGGCCTTGACGCACTGGGCGGCCTGAGCCAGCGCGGCGTGCAGGATGGCGCCGGTGGAGATGCCGGCGAAGATGCCCTCGGCGGCGATGAGCTCACGCACCCGACGCACGGCGTCGCGCGGTCCCACCGAGAACCTGGAGTCGATGAGCGACTCGTCGTACAGCTCGGGGATGAAGCCCTCGTCGAGGTTGCGCAGGCCGTAGACGAGCTCGCCGTAGCGAGGCTCGGCAGCGACGATGCGTACGTCCGGCCGGTGCTCGCGGAAGTACCGGCCGGCGCCCATCAGGGTGCCGGTGGTGCCCAGACCCGCCACGAAGTGCGTGATCGTGGGGAGGTCGGCGTGCACCTCGGGCGCTGTGCCGTGCTGGTGCGCAGCCGCGTTGGCGGGGTTGCCGTACTGGTAGAGCATCACCCAGTCCGGGTTCTCCTGCGCCAGGCCCTTGGCCACGCGGACGGCCTCGTTGGAGCCGCCGGCGGCGGGAGAGTCGATGATCCGCGCGCCCCACATCCCCAGCAGCAGGCGGCGCTCCTGCGACGTGTTCTCCGGCATGACGCACACCAGCTCGTAGCCGCGCTGCGCCGCCACCATCGCCAGGGAGATGCCGGTGTTGCCACTCGTGGGCTCCAGGATCGTGCACCCGGGGGTCAGCCGGCCCTCCGCCTCGGCCTGGTCGATCATTGCCAGGGCGGCGCGGTCCTTGATGGAGCCAGTCGGGTTCTGGTCCTCCAGCTTGGCCCAGAGCCGGACCTCCGGGCTCGGGGAGAGCGTCGGCAGGCCGACGAGCGGCGTGTGGCCGACGGAGTCGACCAGCGAGTCGTAGCGCGTCACACCGGCAGGGGCGCTGGGGTGGGGGCGCTGCCTCCGGCGACGGCCGGGAGGATCACGACGGTGTCGCCGTCGGAGAGCGCGGTGTCCAGGCCACCTGTGAAGCGGACGTCCTCGTCGTTGACGTAGACGTTCACGAAGCGACGGATGGCGAGCGCCGACCCGTCGTCCTCGACGAGGCGCTCCTTGATGCCGGGGTGGGCCGACTCGAGGCTCTCGACGAGCTCGACGACGGTGCCGCCGCTGCTCTCGACGGCGCGCTCACCGTCGGTGTAGGTGCGCAGGATGGTCGGGATACGAACCTCGATGGCCATTCAGGACGTCGCTCTCTGGTCGGGGGCGCCCGGTGGGGGTGCCGGGCTGGGGGCGTCGGAGGGCCCGGTGTCGTAACGCTCGACGACGCTGACTTCTTCCTCCGCCACCTCGCCGTCGACGATGCGGTAGGACCGGAAGTCGACCGGGCCGGACTCGTGGGCACCGTCGCGCGTGGACACCAGCACGTAGTGGGCGCCCGGCTCCTGCGCGAGGCTGATGTCCGTGCGGGACGGGTAGGCCTCGGTGGCGGTGTGCGAGTGGTAGATGACGACGGGCTCCTCGTCGTTGTCGTCCATCTCGCGGTAGAGCCTCAGCAGGTCCGTGGAGTCGAACTCGTAGAACGTGGGCGACATCGCGGCATTGAGCATGGGCACGTGGCGCCGGGGCACGTCGGACCCGATGGGCCCGGCGACGACCCCGCACGCCTCGTCGGGATGGTCACGGCGGGCGTGGTCGACGATCGCATCGTGGGTGGCTCGGTCGATGGTCAGCACGCCCGCGAGTCTAACGATCACGATCACCGAGGGGTCGACGATGCCGGGACGTGAGACGACCTCGCCGGGTAGCGCCGACCGTGCGCCGAGAGCGGCGGTCGGCCTTGGTCGCCTCCCCTAGACTTTTGGTATGCCAAAATCGCGGAGCGCCTCGACGCTGGACAGCGAGCTCGCCGCCCGGAAGCTGCGCTCCCTCATCCGGTCCGGGGAGCTCGCTCCCGGCGACCGCCTCGTGGAGCGGCCGCTCGCCGAGCGGCTCGGCCTCTCTCGCGTTCCCGTCCGCGAGGCCCTCCGCGAGCTCGTCACCGACGGGTTCGCGGCCGAGCGCCCCACCGGAGGTGTCGTCGTGCGACGCCACAGCACCGCGGAGGTCGAGGAGCTGCTGGAGATCTCCCACGCCCTGGACGCCGTTGCCGTGAGGCGCCTGCTCGACGAGCCGTCGTCGCGTCTCGAGCCGGTGCGACGCGTCCTCGCCGAGGCCGAGAAGGCGCTCCGGGGTGACGACACCGTGATGGCCGTCGAGGCCAACGCCCGCTTCCACGCCGTCCTGCTCGACGTCGCGCCGACGCCGATGCTCCGTGAGCTGACCACACCACTGCGCGGACGCCTGCACTGGCTGCTCCAGCAGCATGCGGACCCGGCCGACATCCATCACGAGCACGCCGCGCTCGTGGAGGCGATCGCCGCTGGTGACCGCGCCGCCACCGAGCGCCTGCTCGCCACCCACCTGGCGACCAGCCGGGCAGCCCTGCGCCAGGACGAGGAGAACCGATGAGGTCACCCTGGACGAGGATCCTCGCGGTGACCGTCATCGTCGCCCTGACCCTCACGGCCTGCAGCCAGGCCACGCCGTCCGGGCCCGCTCCGGCAGCATCGCCCAGACCGTCCGCGACGCCCAGCCCGACGCCGTCACAGCAGGAGAAGACCTTGAGCGACGAGGAACAGGCCCGTCTGGACGCCCGGCTGCGCGCATCGGCGTGGGACGACGACGTCGCAGCGGCCGGCGAGCTCATCGAGCGGGGCGCGGACGTCAACGCCAAGGACGACACCCAGCAGAGCGCCTTCCTGATCGCAACGAGCGAGGGCTATCGGGACCTGCTCGACCTCACGCTTCGACACGACGCCGACGTGGACGCCCTCGACTCCTTCCGAGGGACCGGCGTGATTCGTGCTGCCGAGCGGGGGCACGCAGGCGTGGTGGGGCGCCTGCTCGAGCACGGCGTCGATCCTGACCACGTCAACCGACTGGGCTGGGTCGCCCTGCACGAGGCGCTGGTCTTCGCCAAGCCCGAGCAGCGCCGCGAGTACGTCGAGACGACGCGCGTCCTGGTCGCCTCCGGTGCCGACGTCACGATCCGGTCCGAGCGGGACGGCCAGACTCCGGCCCAGCTGGCACGGACGCACGGCCTCGACGCCCAGCTGCGGCTGATCGAACGCGCCGCAGACACCCGCCCGGCCGCCCCCGAGGACGCTGACCGCCGGCTCCTGCGGGCCGCTGGGGACGGGGATGCCGACGAGGCGGCCCTCGCCCTGCGGCAGGGTGCACGGCTGGAGACCCGCAACGATCGTGACCAGACGCCCCTGCTGGTGGCTGCGGCGGCCGACCACCTCGCCGTCGCCCGCCTGCTCGTCCACCTCGGCGGCGACCCCGACGCGCTCGACGCCCGTCACGACACGCCGTGGCTGGTCACCGGCGTGACGGGAAGCGTCGCGATGGGCCGGGTGATCCTGGCCGCCGGGCCGGACCTGAGGATCGAGAACCGCTTCGGCGGACTCTCCCCGATCCCGGCCGGCGAGCGCGGACACGCCGACTACGTCCGCTGGGTGAGCGAGACCGACGTCGACCTGGACCACGTGAACGACCTGGGCTGGACCGCCCTGCTCGAGGCAGTCGTCCTCGGCGACGGCTCTCGTCCCTACCAGGACATCGTGAGCACCCTGGTCGACGCGGGCGCCGACCGCTCGATCACCGACCGCCAGGGCCGAACGGCACTGGACCACGCCCGCGCTGAAGGGTTCGACGAGATCGTCGCGAGGCTGTCCTCCGACCGTTGACCCGACGGGGTCGAACGTCAACCGGCGAGGCGGCTGCCCAGGGCCACGAACGCCACGAACACCGCGACGAAGGCTCCGGTGCGGACCAGGCCCCGCAGCAGCGCGCCCTGGACCGCGTGCCCACCGCGCGGCTCGGGAGTGATGGCTGCCATGCCACGAACTCTAGTGTTCGTATCGACGAACTTCAACCGCTCCCGACCCGAATCATCGCCGATCCCGGAGCACGGGGGCCCGGTCCTCTAGCCTGAGGGGCGTGCCCTCCCCCGAGCTGCCGTCCGCCTCGCAGGACTACCTGAAGGTGATCTGGACGTCTCGGGAGTGGTCGGACGAGAAGATCTCCTCGCGTGCCATCGCCCGTCGGCTCGAGCACTCCCCCTCGACGGTCTCGGAGACCATCAAGCGGCTCGCGGCCCAGGGTCTGGTGACGCACGAGCGTTACGGGGACGTCGAGCTCACCGCGGACGGCCGCCGGGTGGCCGTGGCCATGGTGCGCCGACACCGCCTCATCGAGACGTTCCTCGTGGAGTACCTCGGCTATGCGTGGGACGAGGTCCACGACGAGGCCGAGGTCCTCGAGCACGCCGTCTCCGACGACTTCGTGGAGCGCCTCGCGGCCCGGCTGGGCCACCCCGAGCGCGACCCGCACGGCGACCCCATCCCGTCGGCGTCCGGCCGGCTGCCCGACCTCGACGCGACCCGGTTGAGCGAGCTGGCAGCACCGGCGAGCGTTCGGGTCGCCCGGGTCTCCGATGCCGACGGCGAGCTGCTGCGCTACCTCGACGAGCACGCCATCGCGCTCGACACCGCGGTGCAGGTCGTGGAGCGGCACGACGCGGCGGGCACCCTCGCGGTCGACGTCGCCGGGACCCGCCTGCAGCTCGGCCTGCAGGCGGCGGAGGCCATCTGGGTCGTGCCGGCCTGAGCCGTCCTGCGGTGGACGGCTCCCGCGGAGTCTCTCAGTCGAGCGAGACGACCAGGGACTCCTGGACGTAGCCCAGCCAGTCGTAGACGTCCGACATCGCCGAGACCGCCTCGTCGTCGCTGTGCTGGGCGATCAGGGCGTCCTCGTCGGTCTCGATGCCCAGGCGCACCGCGATGGACAGCCGGATGTCGGTGAGCGAGCGCAGCCAGGCCTGGACCGACGCCTCGTCGAGCTCGACCTCGACCGCCTCCGTGGCCTCCTCGCCGACCGGGGCGAGCCCTCCGTCGGCCAGGGAGGCGATCACCCGCTCGGCGTGGGCGACCTTCGTCGAGGCCAGGGACTTCTCGGTGAAGCGACGGAACTCCGCGGCATCCTCGGCGTCCTCGGTGTAGGCGTTCGGCAGCAGCCGACGCAGCACCGGGTCCTCCGGCACGGTGGCCGGGCCGCCGAGCCCGAGCTCGTTGCCGAGCGGGTCCGCGCTGGACTCCTCGGCACCGTGCCGATCACGCAGCAGCTCGACGACCTGTCGGGCGAGACTGGCGAGCACGTGCGCCTCGGCCGGCTCGAACGTCGCGGTGATGCCGCCGCGTCGGCGTCGCTTGAACGGCTTCATCAGATGACGTCACCGCGCTGCAGGGTGGCCCAGAGGCCGTACTCGTGCATGGCCTGGACGTGGCGCTCCATCTCCTCGCGACTGCCGCTGGAGACCACCGCCTTGCCGTCGTGGTGCACCGCCAGCATCAGCTCGTCCGCCTTCTCCTCGGTGTAGCCGAAGTAGTTGCGAAAGACGTAGGAGACGTAGGACATCAGGTTGACGGGGTCGTTCCACACGATCGTGACCCACGGCTTCTCGAGCTCGACGACCTCGGCGGTCTCGGGCTGCTCGGTCTCCATGGGAGCTGTCTTGGTCACGACCCCATTGTGGCGCAGCCGCCCCGACGGACGAAATGCCTAGGGTGGAGGGGTGACCACCGCACTGTTGACCGACCACTACGAGCTGACGATGCTGCAGGCCGCGCTCGCCGACGGCACGGCGCACCGCCGCTCGGTGTTCGAGCTGTTCGCCCGGCGACTGCACGCGGGCCGTCGCTACGGCGTGGTGGCCGGCACCGGCCGGCTGCTGGACGCGCTGGAGGACTTCCGGTTCGACGAGGCCGCCGTCGCCTGGCTGCGCGAGAACGACGTGGTCGACGGCGTCACCGCCGACTGGCTCGGCGACTACCGCTTCAGCGGCGACGTCCACGGCTACGCCGAGGGTGAGCTGTTCTTCCCCGGCTCGCCCGTGCTCGTCGTCGAGGGCAGCTTCGCCGAGGCCGTCGTCCTGGAGACGGTGTTCCTCTCCATCCTCAACCACGACTCGGCCATCGCCTCCGCTGCCGCCCGGATGATCGGAGCGGCCGGCGAGCGGCCCTGCATCGAGATGGGCTCGCGCCGCACGCACGAGTGGTCCGCCGTCGCCGCGGCCCGGGCCGCCTACGTCGCAGGGTTCGCCGCGACGTCCAACCTGCAGGCCGGACGCTCGCACGCCATCCCCACCACCGGCACGAGCGCGCACTCCTTCACGCTCCTGCACGACACCGAGCGCGACGCGTTCACGGCCCAGGTGGACTCGCTCGGCGTGGGGACGACCCTGCTCGTGGACACCTACGACATCGCCGAGGCGGTCCGGCTGGGCGTCGAGGTGGCGGGGACGTCCCTGGGAGCCGTCCGCATCGACTCCGGCGACCTCGTCTCCCTCGCGCACGCCGTGCGACACCAGCTCGACGAGCTCGGTGCCACCGGGACGAGGATCGTGGTCACCTCGGACCTGGACGAGCACGCCATCGCCACGCTCGCGGCAGCCCCCGTCGACGGCTACGGCGTCGGCACCGCGCTCGTCACGGGCTCCGGTGCGCCGACCTCGGGATTCGTCTACAAGCTCGTGGCCCGGGAGGGCAACGACGGCACGCTGCTGCCCGTGGCCAAGAAGAGCCTCGACAAGGCCTCGGTCGGCGGCCGCAAGTACGCGCTGAGACGTCGGTCACCGCAGGGCGTCGCGCAGGCCGAGGTCGTCGGCATCGGGGAGCCGCCGGTCGATGACGGCGACGACCGGACGCTCCTGGTACCCATGGTGCGAGGCGGTCGACGAGTCCACCACGACACCCTCGAGGACGCCCGGGCCCGACACCGGGACGCCGTCGCCGAGCTGCCGGCTCCGGCTCGCCGGATCTCGCGGGGCGAGCCCGTCATCGAGACCATCATCGAGAGCCCTGAGGAGCACCCATGACCGTGCCAGCATCCACCGCACTCGTGGTCGTCGACGTCCAGAACGACTTCTGCGAGGGCGGGTCGCTCGCCGTCGCCGGCGGCGCATCGGTGGCCGCCCGCGTCGCGGACCTGCTCGCGAGCGGCACCTACGACACCGTCGTCGCGACGCGTGACCACCACATCGATCCTGGCGACCACTTCTCCGACGAACCGGACTTCGTGGACTCCTGGCCTCGGCACTGCGTCGTCGGGACCCCCGGGGTGGAGCTGCACGCTCCCCTGGACACCGCGATGTTCGCCGCCGTCTTCGACAAGGGCGAGTACACGGCCGCCTACTCGGGCTTCGAGGGCTCGTCCGCCGACGGCGAGACGCTCGCCGCGTGGCTGCGGCATCGAGGGGTCACCGACCTGGACGTGTGCGGGCTCGCCACCGACCACTGCGTCCGGGCCACGGCCCTGGACGGCGCCAGGGAGGGCTTCGGCGTGCGGCTGCTGGAGGACCTCACGGCCGCGGTCGACCCAGGCAACCTGTCCGCCGTGCGCCGCGAGCTGGCCGATGCCGGCGTCGGGACCTGATGGCCCGGTCTGCATGCTCCCCGCTGGGTGTGACGTCTCTGCCCTCGAGTGCTGGTTTCAGGGCTGAGACGTCACGCTCAGCGCAGTGCTG
Source organism: Aeromicrobium sp. CF4.19 (assembly GCF_051262555.1). NCBI lineage: Bacteria > Bacillati > Actinomycetota > Actinomycetes > Propionibacteriales > Nocardioidaceae > Aeromicrobium > Aeromicrobium sp. CF4.19. Next base: position 26,483 of record NZ_JBIMEU010000005.1, read on the forward strand.
CCGTGACGAGCGCGGACTCGTGCGTGGGCCCGTCGGCCTCGTCGGGCTCCAGGAGGGCGAGGAAGCCGGCGAGGGCCAGGACGGGCACCACGGCCAGCAGACGTCGTGTCTTCATGCCCCCACGATGAGGGGCGGAACGGACCGCGCGACGGCCCGACGGTGAACGGGGGACGAACGTCTCACCACGGGCATGAACGTCAGCCGAGCAGCTCCTTGGCGAGCAGCTCCAGCGTGTGGTCGCGTGCGAGCGAGGCCCGCGGATCGGCGCCGCGACGCTCCGAGCCCACGGGGTGGACCATCACCTCATCGACGTCGAACTGCTCGGCGAGCTCGCGCACCTGGGCCGCGGCCGCGGCCGGGTCGCCGATGACCGGGCGAGCCGCCCCGGAGTCGACCATGGCCTGCTGCTGCGGCGCGAGCACGGCGGCCTCTGCGTCCTCGACGAGGTCCAGGGCCGTCAGCGACTGCCCGGTCCGCAGCCGCGCCATGTTCTGCAGGTTCGGCAGCGCACGGGCCACGGCCTCCTGCAGCGTCTCGGCGACGGAGGCGTTGACCGTCAGGAAGGTCTGGGGGCGGTCGGCGTGCTCCGACGGCCGGAAGGCCTGCCGGTAGTGGTCGAGCGCCTCCTGCGTGCCGTGGCCGGAGAAATGGTGCGCGAAGACGTAGGGCAGGCCCTTGGCCGCCGCCAGCTGCGCGGAGTACATCGAGGAGCCCAGCAGCCACAGGGCCGCGACCGAGCCGGCCCGGGGTGTCGCCTTGAGCACGTAGTGCTGGCGCGGGACGGCGACCCTGACCCCGTCGGCCCCCATGAGGGCCATGACGTCGTCGAGGTACTGCGGGAAGTTCTGGACGTCCGTGTCGTCTCGACCGGCGGCGCCGCGCAGGGCCATGGACGTCACGGGGTCCGAGCCCGGCGCACGGCCGATGCCCAGGTCGATGCGCCCGGGGTGGGCGGCCTCGAGCAGGGCGAACTGCTCGGCGACCGCGAGCGGTGCGTGGTTGGGCAGCATGACGCCGCCTGATCCCAACCGGATCCGCTCGGTGGCGGAGGCGAGATGAGAGATGAGGACCGGCGGGCTCGTGGCGGCGACGGCGGGCATGTTGTGGTGCTCGGCGACCCAGTACCGCTGGAAGCCGAGCCGGTCGGCGGTCTGGGCCAGCTGCGTCGACGCCGCGAGGGCGTCGGCGCTGGTCTGGTCGGTGCGCACGGGGACGAGGTCGAGGACGGAGAGCCGCATTCCGGTGTCAACGCCGACGGGGCCCGCAGACTTCCCGCCCCGGTCCAGGAGATCGACTCGACCCTGCCACCGCGCCCGCACCGGGCATCGCCCATGCCATGACTCGGGTCGTCGTCACCGCAGCGAGCGGATCACCCGGGCGGGCGACCCCACGGCCACGGACCAGGCCGGGATGTCGTGCGTGACGGTGGCGTTGGCCCCGATGACGCACCGCTCGCCGATCGTGACCCCGCTGGTGACGACGGTGTGCGCGCCGAGCCAGCAGTTGTCGCCGATGGTCGTCGGTCCGCGGCTCACGAAGCCCTGCCAAGGGACCGGGAGCTCGGGGTCGGAGACGGCATGGTCGGCATCAGTGACCACGCACCCGTTGGCGAGCATGCAGTGCGCCCCGATCGAGACGTGGTCCAGGGCGGCCACCATGACCCCAAGGTTCAGGAACGTGCCCTCGCCGACGTCGATGCGCCCGGCTCCCGTGAGCCACACGTCGGGCTCCAGCAGGACCCGCGAGCCGAGTCGGAGGCGGCCCTCCCGCAACATCTCCAACGGCTCGCCGAGCACCCGCCCGCGAGCATGGACGCGGCGCCGAGCCAGCTCGTGGGCGAGTGCGAGGCGGTTCCACGGCAGTCGGCCGCGCCGGTACCAGCGCCAGGTCCGCCACGCCTCACGACGCCACCCGACCTCAGGCGGACCGGTGGACACGATCGCGGATCTGCTCGTCGTCGGGCATGGTCGAGGGGAAGGTGCCCAGCCGCTCGACCATGAAGCCACCGGGGTAGGAGCGCACGCGGTGGGACCCGGCCGCACGCCACGGCCGCCGCCGCGGCGGCATGAGCCGGACGACCCGGCCGCGCAGGGCCAGGCTGCGGTGGGCGAGCTCGCAGACCCAGGCGGGCGGCTTGTCGTAGCGGAAGGCGCGCAGCAGGTGATCGTCCATGATCGCCCGGGCGAAGAGCCGCATCGCCGGTCGCAACGGTCGCGGGTAGAACGTCGTGAACAGCTCCAGCGTGGAGTCGGCGACACGGCGTGCACCCTCGTCGTAGCCGAAGTGGGCGGCCTCGTACTCATCGAGCAGCCGCTCGAAGCCGTCGAAGCCCTGGGGCATGCCGCGAATGCCCATGAGTCGCCCGAGCCGGACGTAGTAGTAGGTCGTGGCCCTCACCTCGTTCTCGGTGGGGCTACGCCAGCCGTAGCGTCGCAACCAGCGCACCGGCGTGACGACGAAGGTCGACAGCACGTAGAGCATGTCGTCGTCGGATATGTCGTAGCTACCGTGCATCTGGTTCATCCGCCGCACGGCCGTGCGGCCGTCCCGGCTCTCCAGGCCCTCGTCGAGCACCGTCTCCAGGACGAGCGTCGTGTCGTCGTGGCGCTTCTGCGTCCGTTCGGTGAACTCGTCCGTCGATGCCAGGAGGTTGCCGATGCTGGGGACGGCGTACGTGCGGAACAGGGCGAAGCTGAGCGCCTGCTGCACGTCCCAGGGGAACTCGTGCTGGGACAGGATGCGGGAGATCTGCTCGTGGTCCGCGGCCGGGTCGAGCCCGTCGGTCACCCGCCGCCAGTGATCACGCCGCCAGGGCCTCATGCCTGCACCCTACTGTGACAGTGACGCTGTCACAATGGCGCTCGCCGGCCGCCCTGGCCTCAGAACCGGTCGTCGAGGAACTCCGAGACGGATCGCACCGCTCCCGCCGCCTGTGGCTGGACGCCAGGCAGGCTGACGAAGCCGTGGATCGCGTCGTGGAACTCCTCGAGCCGGACCTGGACGCCGGCGGCGCCGAGCCGCTCGGCGTAGCGTCGCCCGTTGTCCGCGAGCGGGTCGACCCCTGCGACGACCACGAGCGTCGGGGGCAGCCCCGAGTGGTCCTCGTGGCGGATCGGTGACGCCCGCCAGTCGAGCGTGCCGTGCTGCTCGCCGAGGTAGAGGCGGACGAACGTGCGCATGTTGCGGGAGGTCAGCACGGGGGCGTTGGCGTGCTCGTCCTCCGAGGGCCAGCGGTCGTAGGCCTCCACCCCCGGGTACAGCAGGACCTGCGCCGCCAGGCGAGGAGCACCCGCGTCCCGAGCCAGGAGCACGACCGTGGCGGCCAGACCGCCCCCGGCGCTGTCGCCCATCACGGCGATCCTGCCGGGATCGACATCGAGGCAGTCGCCCTCGTCCGCAAGCCACGACAGGGCCGCCCAGGCGTCCTCGACCGCTGCCGGGAACGGCTCCTCGGGGGCCAGCCGGTACTCCGGCGAGACGACGACGACGCCGGTGCGGGCGGCGACCCGGCTGGCGAACCACGCCGACTGCTCCGGGTTGCCCTGCACCCAGCCACCGCCGTGCAGGTTCAGCACGGCAGGCAGGCCCGTGCCGGCGTGTGGTCGGTGCACGAGCAGCCGTCTCGGACGGCCGCCGATGCGCACCGTCCGCTCGAACGTCTCGACCCCGGGGTCCGGGGTGCCGAAGATCGCGCGTCCGACCGCTGACCGCTGGAGCCTGAGCCGGCCCTCTCGGCGTGCCGGGAAGTCCTGCACGTCCTCGATCGGTCGGCCGAGCATCTGCTCGAGCCGCATGAAGGCAAGGGTTCTCAACGGAAGGGGCACGCGAGCACCCTAGGACACGTCGTGAGCCTCAGCCCGAGGCGCGCAGCGCCCAACGCCGCAGCAGGTCGATGCGTTGCTGCAGCTGGTCCGACGTCGCCTGCGCGGCCGGTGGGCCGCCGCAGGACGTCCGCAGCTGGGTGTGGGTCACGCCGTGCGGCTGACCCGTGCGGTGGTGCCATGCGCCGACGAGGCCGTTCAGCTCGCGCCGCAGCTCGGCTCGACGCTCGAACACGGCGTCCTGGTCGACCGCTGCAGGAGCCTGCTCCTTGGCCCGCCCCTTCTTGGAGCGCGAGCTCTTGAGCAGCGCGGCCACCTGGTCCGGCTCCAGCAGCCCGGGGATCCCCAGGAAGTCCAGCTCGTCCTCGTCGAGCTGCTCCACCGCCCCGCCGTACTCGCCGCCGTCGTAGACCACCCGGTCGAAGGAGGCGTCGCTGCCGAGCGCCTGGTAGGTGCCGAGCTCGTCGTCGGAGGCACCCTCGTCCCGCTGCGCCTGCGCAAGCATCTCGGCCTCGGCGGCGTAGAGGTCGTCCTCGTCGCTCACCGGCCGGCCGACGACGTGGTCGCGCTCGGCCTCCAGGTCGGAGGCGAGCGCGAGCAGGCCGGCGACGCTGGGCAGGAAGATCGACGCCGTCTCCCCCCGGCGACGGGCTCGCACGAAGCGACCGATCGCCTGGGCGAAGTACAGGGGCGTGGCCACCGTTGTGGCGTACACGCCGACCGCGAGACGCGGGATGTCGACGCCCTCGCTGACCATGCGCACCGCCACGAGCCACGGCGTCATGCTCGCGGAGAACTCGGCGATCCGTCCACTCGCGCCGACCTCGTCGGAGAGCACGACCGTGGGCGCGTCGCCGGTGATCTGCGTCAGGAGTGCGGCGTACTGACGGGCAGACTCCTGGTCGCCGGCGATGACCAGCCCGCCCGCATCGGGGATGTCGCGCCGCACCTCGACGAGGCGACGGTGAGCGGCCTGCAGGACCGTCGGCATCCAGGACCCCTGCGGATCCAGCGCCGTCCGCAGCGCCTGGGCGGTGGCATCCTTGGTGAGCGGCTCGCCCAGCCGGGCCGCGACCTCGTCGCCCGCACGGGTGCGCCACTGCATCTGGCCCGAGTAGGCCATGAACAGCACGGGCCGGACGACCCCGTCCCGCAGCGCAGAGCCGTAGCCGTAGGTGAAGTCGGCCATGCTCTGCAGCGTGCCGTCGGCCTGCGGCGCGTAGGTGACGAACGGGATCGGGTGGTCGTCGGAGCGGAACGGCGTGCCGGTCAGTGCGAGCCTGCGCTGGGCGGGGTCGCAGGCCTCGCGCACCGCGTCTCCCCAGGACAGCGCGTCCGCCGCGTGGTGGACCTCGTCGAGGATCACCATCGTGCGTCGGGCCTCGATGCGCACCCTGTAGGCGTTGGGGTTGACCGCCAGACCGGCGTACGTGACGGCGAACCCGTGAAAGTCCGCGGCGAGCGCACCCTGCCCGGCCAGCGCTGGATCGAGCCGGATCCCGAGCCCCGACGCCGCGAGCGCCCACTGGGTCTTGAGGTGGTCGGTCGGCGTCACCACGACGACCCGCTCGACGACGCCCCGGGCCATCAGGTCGGCCGCGATCGTCAGGGCGAAGGTGGTCTTGCCGGCACCCGGCGTGGCGACCGTGAGGAAGTCGCGCGGCTGCGCGCGTTCGTACTGCTCGAACGCCGCTCGCTGCCAGGCCCGAAGGCGCTGGCTAGCCATCCGAGCCGGAGCTCCCCTCGCCGTCGGACTTCATGCCGTCCCAGATCTCCTTGCACTCCGGACAGACCGGGAAGCGCTCGGGGTCACGACTGGGCACCCACACCTTGCCGCACAGGGCGATGCAGGGCGAGCCGGTGACCATCGCCTCGGTCAGGGTGTCCCGAGGGACGTAGTGGGAGAACCGCTCGTGGTCTCCGTCCCCCGCACTCGGCCGAGTGCGCTGCTCGGTGCGCTCGTCCTGGACCGTCTGGGTGCCGCCGCCGAAGATTCCCACGTGGTCATCCTAGGCCACCCGGACCCGTGGTCAGTTGGCGCCGGGGTCGGCGGGGAAGGTGGTCCAGAAGCGCAGGTCGTCGTCCTGACGTCGCAGGACCTCGCGCCAGAGCTGCTCGGGCTGCGGCGAGATGAGGTCGGCATCCTCGGCCTGCACGACGAGCCAGGAGCCCTCGGCCACCTCCGCCTCCAGCTGGTCGGACGACCATCCCGCGTAGCCGGCGAAGACCCGCAGCCCGAGCAGCTGGCCGACCCCGGGCAGCGGACCCTCGAGGTCGACGAGACCGACGCGACCGCCCATCGGCCGCCACCCGTCCAGGGGCGGTCGTGACGTCGCGAGCACCCCGACCGCGAGGGCGGAGTCCATCGCCACCGGCCCACCTCCGAACAGGCACACCGGGGCGTTGACGTGGGCCCCCCAGTCGGGCAGCACGTCCTCGACGCCGGCGTCGAGCGGGTGGTTCACCACCACCCCCAGCGCACCGTCCTCGTCGTGGTCCAGGAGGTACACGACGCTGCGCAGGAACGGCCCCGACGCGATGGCCGGGGTCGCCACCAGCAGGCGACCTCGCAACGACTCCATGGACCTATGATGCCCACATGAGCGAGCCCGTGCGTCCGATCAGCTCGTCCGACGCCGGCGCGTCGGATCCCACCGAGGAGTACACGATCGACGAGCTGGCCGCACGCGCCGGAATGACGGTGCGCAACGTCCGGGCCTACGCCGGTCGCGGTCTCATCGCAGGTCCCCGCCTGGAGGGACGCACCGGCTACTACCGCCAGGAGCACCTGCAGCGGCTGCAGCTCGTCCGGGAGCTCGTCGACCGCGGCTACACCCTGGCCGCAGTCGAGCAGGCCGTACGGGCCAGCCCGGCCTCGGCCGCTGGTCACACGATGGACCTGCTGAACCTCCTGGACCAGCCCCAGCGGGAGGTCGAGCCGGAGATCATGACGGTGGAGGCCCTCTCGTCACTGGCCGGCGTCACCCACGACGACTCCCTCATCCGGGCGATGGCCGAGTTCGGCCTGCTGGAGCCCGTCGAGGACGACCCCACCCGGGTCCGTCTGCTGCTGCCGAACGTGGTGCGCTCCGGTGCGGCCGCGGTGGCGCTGGGGCTGCCTGCGTCGGCGGTCATCGAGATCTTCCCGGTCGTGCAGGAGAACCTGCGCACGATCGCCGACGAGTTCGTCGAGCGGGTGGCCGCTGCCATCGTCCAGCCCTTCCTCGATGCGGGCCTGCCCGAGGAGCAGTGGGCCGGGATCTTCGAGTCGATCCAGACCCTGCTCTCGGTCGCGAGCCAGGTGACGCTCGGGATCTTCCGGCACGAGCTCAGCGAGTCGATCGATGCCGAGATCGGCACGCTCCTGGGGCAGATCGACCAGTAGTCCAGACGGGCACACCCCGCCCCGCGTCAGGGAGGGAGTGCGACGCGGGACGAGGTGGCGAGTGTGGGCCGGCCTCAGGCGGCCAGCGCGTCACGCAGTCGGGCCATCAGCCCGCCGCGCGGCTCGCGGACGAGCTCGAGCGTCCGCTGCTCGTCGACGGCCGAGCGTGCCTGCTCCCGCAGGCGGTCACCATGGCCGTCGAGATCGGGATGCAGGGGCGGGACGCCGGCCATGGTGGCCAGCAGGGCCCGCTCCTTGGCGAAGGCGCGGCTGAGCTCACCCCTCGCCTCGGCAGCGTCGAGCAGCACCCGGGCTCCGGGCATCATCGACGCGGCACTCGCCCACGCCTGCACGACGGCCTCCTCGTGCGCGACCGAGTCGTCGCCGACCCCGTCGCCGATGAGCATGTCGGCCCGACCACGAACGCGCTGCACGAAGAGCATCTGCGCGTCGAAGAGGGCGATCTGCGGGTCGTCGAACGCCTCTGCGGCGCCGGGAACGGTCTGGATCAGCTCCTCGAGGGTGCTCTCACGGTGGCGGTCGGCCAGGGCGAGCATGTCCTTGAGGGCGGTCTTGCGACGGTGGTAGGCATCCCAGGTCATGGAGGTGCTCCTTTCATCTACCGTCGTGGCCCGAGGGACCATACCCTCGGTACGTACTCTCAGTATGTCCGCACGTCGCCGCGTGGACAACACATGGGACTGTGAGAGTCGGCACGTCGGGACCGCGGCGTAAACTCCCCCCATGACCCATCCGGCCAAGGTTCTGCGCGCTGCCCGCAAGTCCTCCCGTCGTCAGGACTTCTCCTCCAGCACCAAGCGCGCCCTGCTGGACAACGCGGCGCAGCTCTTCACCGCCCACGGCTATGCGGGGACCTCGCTCGATGAGGTCGTGGCGGCGGCCAGGGTCACCAAGGGCGCGCTCTACCACCACTTCCCGAGCAAGCTGGCCCTCTTCGAGAGTGTCTTCCTGCGCATCCAGGAGCAGACCACCGAGCAGATCCGCCAGCGGATCAACACCGAGAAGGACCCCTGGCAGCGTGCCCAGGTCGGCCTCGCCGCCTTCCTCGAGGGATGCCGCGAGCCCCAGTTCCGACGGATCTGCATGCAGGAGGGTCCGGTCGCACTGGGCCACGAGCGCTGGGCCGACGCCGAGCGCGCTGCGGCCCTGGGCATCGTCAAGGCGACCGTCGATGACCTGCTGGCCGAGCTGGGAGACGGCGCGAGCGAGCTCTCCGACGCCTTCGCCGCGATCTTCTACGGCGCGATCCGCTCTGCCTCGGAGTACGTGGCCGACGCCGAGGACGCCGACCACGCGGCCGAGCAGGTCCAGGCCTCGATCACGGCCATCCTGGCCGGCATGCGCCTGCTGCCCGACGCCGCGCAAGAGCCGGTCACCCGCTGAGGTGGCCGCTGCGCCTAGCTGACGTCCACCGACCCCTCGCCCGCGGGAACGAGCTCGATCCAGACCTTGCCGGGATCGATCGTGATCTCCTCGCCGTCGACCGTGAACGTCAGGGTCGAGCCGATCTTCTTCTTGCTCCACGTGGCCCGCACGACGCCGTCCTCGGTGAGGATCGTCGCCTTGCCCTTGCCCTTGAGGATCGTCTCGGGGACGGGGTTGCCGGCCGCGTCGGTGTAGCCGGCGTCGGTGACCTTCGCCTCCAAGGTGATGAGCGTGTCCGCCGCGAACTCCTTGTCCGCGTGGCCGTTGGTGCGCTTCCAGGTGCCCTTGCTCAGCTTCCAGCTCGTCGTGGAGTCCGGCGAGAAGCGCACCGACGCCGAGGTGGCCTTGGTGGGCTCGGGGCCGGTCGCCTCCTCATCGTCGGGGGTCCAGGGAAGGTAGGGCCCGGGGGCCGCCACGTCCTTGGCCTCCTTGACGGCCTTCTTGAGGTCGATGAGGCGGTTGTACGGCGCGGACTTGGCCGGGTCCATCCGGAAGGCCGACGAGCCGTCGTCCTCGGTCACGGCGCCCAGGTCGTTGCCCTTGACCCGGTCGACGACGCCTCCGGCGCCACCGGAGGCGACGATCGAGGCGCCCACCGGCTTGGCGAGCGAGATGTCCGTCGTCCGCAGCGAGCGCACGTGGCCCACGGTGCCCGGCAGGGTGGAGTAGTAGAAGGCGGCGAGTCGGGTCATGCCGCCCTCCACCAGCTGCTCGACGACGAGGTCGGCCTTGGCCAGACCCTGCTGCGGCGCTCCGGCCGCCGTGTTCTCGATCTTGACCAGCATGATCGGCCGGTCCGGCAGGCCACCGTCGATGGTCTTGCCGGTCAGGGGCGAGACCTCGACGAGTCGGCTGTTCTCCCCCTGGGCGGGGTCCGGATCGGCGGCCGGTTCCTCGGAGGAGCAGCCGGCGAGCACCAGGGCCAGCGCGGCGAGGGAGGCGATCAAGGAGGTGGGGCTGTTCTTCATGCGGTCAGGATGCCTCACCGATCCCGGCGTCCGGGCCACCCCCTCCCGCGAGTCCTCCGTGCGTTGCAGGTCGCTCGGGGCCGTGTCGCCGGGGTGAGAGCGTCAGACGACGTTCCCCGTCCGCACGAGCTCCTACTGACCCGTCCGCCCGTCGATGCACTCGCGCAGCAGGTCGACGTGCCCGATGTGGCGCGCATACTCCTCCACGAGGTGCACCAACACGTCCCTGACCTCCGTCTGCTCGCCGTGGACCTCGACGAGCCGGTCCCACGAGGTCTCCTGCTCCAGCCAGGCCTCGGCGGCCGCCACCTCACGACGCCAGGTCGTCCAGGCCTCCTGCACGACACCCTCGTCGGCCACTGCCCCGTCGAAGTCCGCCCCGGGCTCATCGGCCGTGACGTAGAGACGCGGCTCGGCGCGGCCCTGCAGCACGATGACCGACCAGAGGTGCTCGACCTTGGCCAGGTGTCGCAGCAGGCCCAGCAGCGACAGCCCCGACGGCGGGACGGAGCGCCGGGCCAGCTGCTCGGCGTCCAGGCCCGAGAGCTTGAGCTCCAGCGTGAGCCGGTAGTGCCGGAGGTACCCGGTCACCACGTCGCGCTCACCGCGTGGCTGCGGGACGCCCTCGCGGGGGTCCTCGGCGGGGTCGATCCACTGTCCGTCCATGCCGCTCATCGTCGCACGGGGAGCGGGTGTCGGTGCCTGCTGGAACGATGGGGTCCATGCCCCCCGCCCACCCGTCGCTGGCCCGCTTCGCCCCGGCCACGCGGGCCTGGTTCACGGACTCCTTCGCGGCCCCGACCCCGGCCCAGGCAGGTGCGTGGGACGGGCTGGACGCCGGTGCCGACGTCCTCGTCGTCGCCCCCACGGGCTCGGGCAAGACCCTGGCGGCCTTCCTGTCCTCCGTCGACCGACTGCTGCACGCCGAGCCGCCCGAGGAGCGCGAGCACCGCACCCGCGTCCTGTACATCTCGCCGCTGAAGGCGCTCGCGGTCGACGTCGAGCGCAACCTGCGCTCCCCGCTCGTCGGCATCACGCAGGCGGCCGCCCGCCTCGGTGAGGAGTTCACGCCGGTCACCGTGGGCGTGCGCTCCGGCGACACCACGCAGCAGGAGCGGCGCCGGCTCGCCTCCCAGCCGCCGGACATCCTCATCACCACGCCGGAGTCACTGTTCCTGATGCTCACCTCCGCCGCGCGGGAGTCCCTGCGCGGCATCGACACGGTGATCGTCGACGAGGTCCACGCCGTGGCCGGCACCAAGCGCGGTGCGCACCTGGCGCTGTCCCTGGAACGGCTCGACGCTCTGCGTGCGGGATCGCAGACGGCCCAGCGCATCGGCCTGAGCGCCACGGTCCGGCCGCACGAGGAGGTGGCCCGCTTCCTCGGCGGGCGCTCCCGGGTGGAGATCGTCGCGCCACAGACGCCGTCGCTGCTCGACCTCGACGTCGTCGTGGCCGTCGACGACATGACCGATCTCTCGCGCCCACCACAGGAGGGTCAGCAGGAGACCAGCCGATCGGCGGCTCGTGGCGTGGAGGACGAGTCCGGTGGCAGCATCTGGCCGTTCGTCGAGCACGACGTCATCGAGCGGATCCTGCAGGTGCGCTCGACGATCGTCTTCTGCAACTCGCGGGGGCAGGCCGAGCGGCTCACCTCGCACCTCAACGAGCGGTACGCCGAGCGCCTGGAGAACGACTCGGGTGGGGCACCGTTGCGGGCTGGCTCGTCCGGTCCCCCGTCGCAGGTCGGGGGCGCCAGCGGCACCTCGGAGGGGGCCGAGCCGATCCTCGCCCGAGCCCACCACGGGTCGGTCAGCAAGGACCAGCGGGCACTCATCGAGGACGACCTCAAGTCCGGGCGGCTGCGCTGCGTCGTGGCCACCTCGAGCCTGGAGCTGGGCATCGACATGGGCGCAGTCGATCTCGTCGTGCAGATCTCCACACCGCCGTCGGTGGCCAGCGGGCTGCAGCGGGTGGGGCGTGCCGGGCACCAGGTGGGCGAGGTCTCCCGCGGGCTGATGTACCCGACCACCCGGCACGACCTCGTCGGCGCAGCCGTCACGGCCGAGCGGATGCGCGAGGGCGGCATCGAGCAGCTCGCCGTGCCGGCCAACCCGCTCGACGTCCTCGCTCAGCAGACCGTGGCCGCGACGGCGCTGGAGCCGCTCGACGTCGAGGAGTGGTTCGACCTCGTCCGCCGGGCCGCGCCGTTCGCGACGCTGCCCCGCTCGGCCTACGACGCGACGCTCGACCTCCTCTCGGGCCGCTACCCCTCCGACGAGTTCGCCGAGCTGCGTCCGCGGCTGGTCTGGGACCGCGCCGCCGGCACCATCACCGGCCGGCCTGGCGCCCAGCGCCTCGCCGTCACGAGCGGGGGCACCATCCCCGACCGCGGCATGTTCTCGGTCGTGCTGGCCACGGGGGTCGACGACGCTGCCGGCCCCGGCGGGAGTGCCGGGCCGAGGGCGGCGAACGGCACCGCGCCGCGCAAGGTCGGCGAGCTCGACGAGGAGATGGTCTATGAGTCCCGCGTCAACGACGTCTTCGCGCTCGGCGCCACGAGCTGGCGGATCCAGGACATCACCCACGACCGCGTGATCGTCACGCCGGCGTTCGGCGAGCCGGCCCGACTGCCCTTCTGGCGCGGTGACTCCGAGGGGCGGCCCGCCGAGCTGGGCGAGGCCATCGGCGCCTTCCTGCGGCGCGTCGGCGAGAGCGGCCCCCCGGACTCCCTCGATGAGCGGGCCACCCGCAACCTCACCACGTTCCTCGGGGACCAGCGCGAGGCCACGGGCGTCCTGCCGACGGACCGTGAGCTGGTGCTGGAACGGTTCCGCGACGAGCTCGGCGACTGGCGGCTCGTCCTGCACTCGCCGTACGGCAGGCGGGTCCACGCGCCGTGGGCGCTGGCGGTCGGCGCCCGTCTGCTGGAGCGCTACGGCGTCGACGGCTCCGTGGTGGCCAGCGACGACGGCATCGTCGCCCGGGTTCCGGACCTCGCCGACGACCCGCCCGGCGCCGACCTGTTCGTCCTGGAGCCTGACGAGCTGGAGCAGCTCGTGACCACCGAGGTCGGCGGCTCCGCGCTGTTCGCGGCACGATTCCGCGAGTGCGCGGCGCGGGCCCTCCTGCTGCCGCGACGCAACCCCGGTGCCCGGGCGCCGCTGTGGCAGCAGAGGCAGCGCGCGGCGCAGCTGCTCGACGTCGCCCGCAAGTACCCGGACTTCCCGATCCTGCTGGAGACGGCTCGCGAGTGCCTGCAGGACGTCTACGACCTGCCGGCTCTCATGACGCTCATGAAGCGAGTGGCAGGACGTGAGATCCGTCTGAGCGAGGTCACCACGGAGCGGGCCTCCCCCTTCGCCCAGACCCTGCTCTTCGGGTACGTCGCGTCGTTCCTGTACGAGGGAGACACCCCTCTGGCCGAGCGCCGCGCGGCGGCCCTCGCGCTGGACCCGAGGCTGCTGGCCGAGCTGCTGGGCCGCGCCGAGCTGCGCGAGCTGCTGGACCCGGACGTCATCGCGCGCACCGAGGCCGAGCTGCAGAGGCTCAGCGACGATCGGCGGGTCACGGGCGTCGAGGGCGTCGCCGACCTGCTGCGCCTGCTGGGTCCGCTGACCGTGGCCGAGGTCGCCGAGCGCATCACCGACGATGCGGCTGCTCCGCTGCTGGAGGAGCTGCGGGCGGACCGACGCGCGCTGGAGGTCCCGGTGGCAGGCGCCCCGCACTGGGTCGGGGTGGAGGACGCCGGCCGGCTGCGCGACGCCCTCGGCGTGGCGGTCCCGCTCGGAGTCGCCGAGGCGCACCTGCAGTCCGTCGACGATCCCCTCGGCGACCTGCTCTCCCGCTACGCGCGCACGCACGGCCCGTTCACGACCGCCGAGTCAGCAGCCCGGCTCGGCCTCGGCACGGCGGTGGTCGCGGACGCGTTGAAGCGGCTCTCCCGCGACGGCCGGCTCACCGAGGGTGAGTTCCGGCCGGCCGCCGACGGTGCGGAGTGGGTCGAGCCAGGTGTGCTGCGGCGCCTGCGCAGCCGTTCACTGGCGGCCGCGCGCCAGCAGATCGAGCCCGTCGACCCGGACGCCCTTGCACGCTTCCTGCCCGCCTGGCAGGGGGTCGGGTCCTCGGCACGTGGGGCCGAGGCCGTGCTCGGCGTCGTCGACCAGCTCGCCGGTGTGACGCTGCCGGCCTCGGCCTGGGAGTCGCTGGTGCTCCCCGCCCGGGTGCGGGACTACTCCCCCGGCATGCTCGACGAGCTGCTCGGTGCGGGCGAGGTGGTGTGGACCGGTGCCGGCGCGCTGCCCGGCACCGACGGCTGGGTGCAGCTGCACCCCGGAGACCTCGTGCTGCCCTCGCTGCGCGAACGACCCGAGACCACCCCGGCCCAGGACCTGCTGCTCGAGGCGGTGAGCGGCGGCGGTGCCTACCTCTTCCGCCAGCTCGTCGAGCACCTCGCCGTCCACGCGGACTCCATGCCCGAGGACACCGAGGTGGTCGACGCCCTGTGGGAGCTGGTGTGGGCCGGCCGGGTCGGTGGGGACTCGTTCGCCCCGATCCGGGCCCGACTGGGCGGGCGAGGGACCCACCGCTCGCGGGCGGGTGCGCCCCGGGCCCGGGCCGGGCGGTACGGACGCGCCGCCGGACCCCGGCGGGCCCAGCTCGGCCCACCGACGGCCTCCGGACGCTGGTTCGCCGTCCCCGAGCCGCTGCAGGGCACGGCTCTGCAGCTGGCCCGGACGGAGGCGCTCCTGGCCCGGTACGGCGTCGTCACGCGGGGCCCTGTGGTGGCCGAGCAGACGCCCGGGGGCTTTGCCGGTGCCTACCGCGTGCTGCGCGAGCTGGAGCAGACCGGCGCGTGCCTGCGAGGGTACTACGTCGACTCCCTGGGCGCGGCGCAGTTCGCCGCCCCGTCCACGGTGGACCGGATGCGCGGCTTCCAGCGAGACGACGACTCCCCCACCGATGCCGACGCCGTCCTTCTGGCTGCCACCGACCCGGCCAACGTGTACGGCGCGGCCCTGGACTGGCCCGAGGTGGTCGATGCCCAGGAGGGCACTCGCCACCGCCCCGCCCGCAAGGCGGGAGCCATGGTCGTGAGCCACGACGGCCACGCCGTGCTCTACGTCGAGCGTGGCGGCCGCAAGGTGCTCGCCTTCACCGACGACGCTGCGCGCCTGGAACCGGCCGCACGCGCGCTCGCGGGCGCCGTCCGCTCCGGCCGGCTGTCCAGGCTGACCGTCGAGTCGGTGGGTGGCCGGCCCGCGTCGTCGTCGCCCCTGGGCGAGGCCCTGCTCGTTGCGGGCTTCGACCGCCACCCGAAGGGACTGCGCCTCGATGCCCGAAGGTGACACTGTCTGGCGAGCCGCGCACCACCTGCGCGAGGTGCTCGCCGGGCGGGAGCTGACCCGGACGGACTTTCGCGTCCCCGCCGTCGCGACGCTCGACCTCTCCGGCGAGGTGGTCGACGAGGTTCTCAGCCGCGGCAAGCACCTGCTGATCCGGGTGGGCGAGGCGTCCCTCCACTCCCACCTGAAGATGGAAGGCGCGTGGCACGTGCACCCGCTCGGCACCTCGTGGCGTCGACCGGCCCACCAGGCCCGGGTGGTCCTGGACACCGCCGAGCACCAGGCGGTGGGCTTCTCCCTCGGTGTCCTGGAGGTGCTGCGCCGCGAGCACGACACAGCGGCGCTCGACCACCTCGGGCCGGACCTCCTGGGGCCGGACTGGGACCCGCAGGAGGCGGTCCGGCGCGTCCAGGCCGACCCGGACCGGCCGGTCTTCCTCGCCCTGCTCGACCAGCGCAACCTCGCCGGGCTCGGCAACGAGTACGTCAACGAGCTGCTCTTCCTGTCCGGCGTGGCACCACAGCGGCGCGTCGCCGACGTCCGCGACGTCGCTGCCGTCGTCGAGCGCGGCCAGCGGATGCTCGACATCAACAAGGCACGCATCGAGCGCTCGTTCACCGGCAGCACGCGACCCGGAGCAGAGCGCTGGGTCTACCGTCGCGAACGCGGGCGCTGTCGCCGCTGCGGCACCCGACTGCGCTCCGGCCGGCTGGGCGACCTGCCCACCACCGAGCGCAACACCTTCTGGTGCCCGCACTGCCAGACCTAGCGGCCCGGTCAGGCGACCTGCTCGGGATCCAGCGAGCGCGCGAGCAGCCACGCCAGCCAGCCCAGGGCCGCCGTGAAGGCCACCCGCTGGGCCAGGCCGGTCCAGTCGCCGTCCGGGTCGAGCGAGCTCGCCAGCATCGCCCACAGCGCCACCGTCGAGGCCACGAAGGACGTCACCGTCTCTCGACGTCGCAACCGCTCGCCCCGCCACCGGGCCGCCAGCAGGAACCCCGCGGCAGGCAGCAGCGCACCGATGACCAGGGTCGCCACCGTGCCGTAGGTGGCGGCCGGGTCGTCCTCGGCCAGCACCTCTCCCACCTGCGCGGCCGGCGTGACCGCCAGCAGGACGAGGGCGACGCCTCCGAGCTGAAGCAGCAGCGCCGCCGCACCGGGGCGCGAGCGCGGATCGAGCCGGCGCAGCGCGGGGCGCGCCGCCAGCACGACGAAGAGGCCGGCCACCAGGCAGGTCAGCTGCCACAGGAGTGCCCCGGCGCCGTCCGCGAGCCTGGAGACCGGGGTGGCCGGCAGGTCACCGGCCACGAGGCCCAGCGTCCAGAGCAGGACCACCACGATCGTCACTGCCCCCGCGGCGACGGTCGTCAGGGGCTGGGTACGCACAGGCAGACCCTACTCATCGAGCCACCGACGTCCCTCAGGCGACGTGCTCGGCCGCCGCCCCCGAGGCCGGGACGTCCTCGGCCCGGGTCCAGACCATGGCCTCGTCGAGGTCGGTCCGCCGGGTGTCCCAGGCGTCGAGGAACCAGTTCTGCCGGATGGTCCACGGGGATGAGGAGCCCTGCTGGGGCAGCTCACCGGCGACCCGTTGCACGTAGCCCGAGGACAGGTCGATGATCGGCGCGGGCTCCCCGGACGCGCCGGCCGGGTCGGGCATCCCGAACGCGTAGCCGTGCTCGTCGAGGTGGTTGAGGTACCGCGTGACGTACTGCGCCGTGAGGTCGGCACGCAACGTCCACGACGCATTGGTGTAGCCCACGCACCACGCCAGGTTGGGCAGACCGCTGAACATCAGGCCCTTGTAGACGTACACGTCGTGCGGATCGATCGCGCGGCCGTCGACCTCCAGCGCGATCTTGCCGAAGGAGACCACCTTGAGCCCGGTGGCCGTGACGACGATGTCGGCGTCGAGGTGCTCGCCGGAGCTCGTCCGGATGCCGTCCGCGGTGAAGGTGTCGATCGTGTCGGTCACGATGGAGGCTCTGCCGTGGCGCAGGGTCCGGAACAGGTCACCGTCGGGCACGATGCAGAGCCGCTGGTCCCACGGGTCGTAGCGCGGGGTCAGGTGCTTGGGGTCGAAGTCTCCGGGGACGGACCGACCGGCCCGGGTGAGCAGGATCCTCTTGGCCAGGGACGGGAAGCGCCGACAGAACTCATAGAACCCGATCGCGACCGTCGCGTTCTTCAGCCGGGTGGCGCGATGGGCCGCGCCGGCCGGCAGGACCTTGCGGAGCAGGCTCGCCAGCTTGTCGCCCTGCGGCAGGGAGGTGATGTACGTGGGCGAGCGCTGCAGCATGGTGATGTGCTCTGTGCGGTCGGCCATCGAGGGGATGAGCGTCACCGCCGTGGCGCCACTGCCGATCACGACGACGCGCTTGCCGTCGTACTCCAGGTCCTCGGGCCAGAACTGGGGGTGCACGACCTGCCCGCCGAAGTCCTCGACGCCCGGGAAGTCGGGCGTGTGCCCTTCGTCGTAGTCGTAGTAGCCGCTGCACAGGTACAGGAAGGAGGACGTCATCACGCGGGTCTCGCTGCCGACCTCGGACCTCACCGTCCAGCGGGCGTCCTCGCTGGACCAGGCGGCGCTCGTCACCCGATGCCCGAAGCGGATCCTCTCGCCGCTGCCGAACTCGCGAGCGGCGTCGCGGATGTAGGTGCGGATGTCCTCGCCGTCGGCGATGGCCTTCGCGTTCGTCCACGGCTTGAAGGGGTAGCTGAGGGTGTACATGTCGGAGTCCGAGCGGATGCCCGGGTAGCGGAACAGGTCCCACGTGCCGCCGATGGCGTCGCGCGCCTCCAGGATCGCGTAGGACTTGTCGGGGCACTCCGTGCTGAGCCGATGGGCCGCGCCGATTCCGGAAAGCCCGGCGCCGATGATGAGTACGTCGACGTGGTCGCTGGACATGCGAGGCCTCCTGCGGGATCGGACCGATTCACATACCGTCGGTATCTCGACGACGTTAGGCCAGCGCGCGGCCGTCGTCAACCGGCCCGGCTGTGGCCGCTCGTCTACCATCGGTGCGTGACCACCGACCAGACGCTCGGCGAGGACCGCACCGCGCCCTCCGAGAGAGCCCCCGTCACTGCCACCGCCGTGACGATGCTGCTCACCGCCGCGGTGGGGCTGACCTCGGCGATCGTCCTGCTGGTGGAGAAGGTGAACTTCCTCACCGCCGAGGCCGAGGGTGGTGACACGACGCTGGGCTGCGACGTCAACGCCTTCGTCAGCTGCGGCGGCGTCATCAACACCGACCAGGCGAGCGTCTTCGGCTTCCCGAACCCCATCATCGGCGTCGCCGGCTTCGCGGCCGTCGCCACGCTCGCCGTCGTCCTGCTCTCGGGGACCCGGCTCCCGACCTGGATGTGGTCCGGCCTGCAGGCCGGGGCGCTCTTCGGTGTCGGGTTCGTGACCTGGTTGCAGTACCAGAGCATCTACGTCATCCAGAAGCTCTGCCCGTGGTGCATGGTGGTGTGGGCCATCATGATCCCGCTCTTCGTGGTCGTCACCGCCCGCCACCTCAAGGAGCGTGACCCACACTCCCGGGTCGGTCGGTTCCTGTCGGACTGGACGGTCCTCATCGTCCTGCTCTGGTACGTCGCGATCGCCAGCGCCATCTGGTTCCAGTTCGGCTCCGACCTCTGGGCCTGACCGCGCACGGCCGAGCCCGTCAGGTCCGGTGCTGCGCAGCCTGCCAGCGGTCCCACGCCCGGTGGGCGCCGACCCCACGGATGTACGCACCGCTCGGCCCGAGCCACAGCAGGCCCACGGCCACGAGTCCGATCAGTGCCTGCAGCACCCCCAGCACCGCCGAGGTCGTGTCCTGGGTCGCCATGGTTCCCAGCTCCGAGGCAGCCTCGTCGGAGACCGAGACCGTCACGGCCCACAGCCCGACGGTGAACATCGTCGACATCGCGTTGTACGCCGCCAGGCACGTGGCCGTGATCCGAGCCCATCTCAGGCCCCGGGCGTTGACGATGATCATCCAGACCCACAGGCTCAGGACCACCACGGCGAAGAAGGCGAGCATCGCGACGATGCCGATCATCATCGCGTCGAGGAACCGGTCGCCCAGAACCTGTGGGGCCTGCGAAGAGGGGCGCATCTGGGACTCCAGGTCCTCCCGCAAGGCACCGACCCGCGTCCCGGTGTAGATCTGCAGGGCCACGTAGGCCACCGCGCCCGCGGCCATGGTCCACAGCGCGGCAGTCACCGTCCCCGGCCGGCCCGGCACTGGCCCCGTCGGGCGTTCAGGTGGCGTCGGAGGCGAGGGCCAGGTCCCAGCCGACGGGCCTGGAGCAGCCGCGGCCCGGCGAGGGGCGGGGCCGGTCCGGGACCGGCCGTCGTCACCCTCGGGAAGCTCCCCGGGGTACGGCGGGTAGGGGTCCCGTGGGCTCACCCCCTGGCCAGGTCGTCCAGCAGGCCGGCCAGGCGGACGTCGCGATCGGTGACACCGCCGACGTCGTGGCTGCTCAACGAGACCTCCACCCGGTCGTAGACGTTCGTCCACTCCGGGTGGTGGTCCATCTCATCGATCGGGCCCGAGGCCCGGTTCATGAAGGCGATCGCCGACACGAAGTCCTCGAACCGGTAGGTCTTGCTGAGTCCGGCGGTGTCCCCGGACCACCCCTCCAGACCCGAGAGGGCCTCGTCCACGGCTGCACGGTCATATGAATCGCTCATGTACCGACGCTAGTGCGACCGGGAGTCAACCGCGAGCCCGGGCGAGGATGATCTCCGCGAGCCGTTCCGGCTCCTGGTCGGGGATCCAGTGGCTGGCTCCCTCCATGACCTCGAGCCGGTAGGGCCCGGTGACGTAGCGCTCGGTGAGGTCCGCCCCCTTGCGCACGAGGGCGATGTCGCCGGAGCTCCAGACGTGCGTCGTCGGCACCCGGACCCGCCCGCCGAGCGATCGCGCCGAGAACGGCAGGCCACGGTAGTAGTTGATCCCCCCGGTGAGCGCACCACCGGCGAGCATCTCCACCTCCACGCGCTCACGGAGCTCGCGGTCCATCCCGGCACCGGCGAGCGCTCGGTGCAGGACGCCCGGGAAGCGCGTGAGGACGAGCTCGGGCAGGAACGGGAGCTGGAAGAAGGCCATGTACCAGGACTTCAGGGGTTGTGTGCTGCCGATCATGGACTTCACGAAAGCGGCGGGGTGCGGGACGGACACCGACGTGTGGGTGCGGACGAGCTCGGGGTGCTGGGCCGCGACGAGCCAGGAGATCGCCGCGCCCCAGTCGTGGCCCACCAGATGGACCGGCTCGCCGACGTGCTCCAGCAGCGCGGCGACGTCGGCCACGAGCAGCGACGTGCGGTAGGCACGCCGGCCGCGCGGCCGGGCGCCGGGTGAGTAGCCGCGCTGGTCGGGGGCGAGGGTGCGCAGGCCGCTCGCGTGCAGGATCGGCGTGACCCGGGCCCACGAGGTCGACGTCTGCGGGAAGCCGTGCAGCAGCACGACCACCTCACCGTCGAGAGGGCCCTCGTCCACGACGTCGAAGGTCAGCCCGTCGTGGGTGTAGCTGGTGATCCGCTGGGCAGGAGACATGCGTGGCAGGCTACCGCGGGCCCACGCCGCACCTCAGCACCTGCGAGCGGGCAGGTACTCCAGGCGATTGGCGACCCAGCGCGCGATGCGGTCCACCTTCGCGCGGGCGGAGCGGAAACCACCATCGGCCAGGATGGAGACGCCGTAGGCTCGGCCGTCGGAGAGCTTGACGATCGCAAGCTGGCGCACGACCGAGCCCCCGTACCCCACCTTCTGCGACGTCCGCTTGGCGAGCTTGGTGCCCAGCATCCCGAACCGGTGCGACGTCTGGGCCTTCTTCATGTGGACGCGCGCGGGCTTCGCCACGCGCGAGCACGCAATACGCGAGGCGTACTTGGACTGGTGCGAGACACCCCACTGGGTGAGCCCCGCCCCCGATCCGTGGACGCTGGTGCGCTTGTCCCCGTACTTGCGCAGGTGGCGGGTGACGTCTGTGCGCCGGTTCCCGCCGAGGGACTGGTAGACGCGGTTCGCGGCCGCGTTGTCGGAGTAGCGCAGAGCGCCCTTCTTGTCCGCCGCGCTGCCCCTGCGGAGCCGGTCGGCGGTGATCACGATCGGCACCTTGATCGTCGACCACGCCCGGTCGCGCCGGTGGTCGCCGATCGTGATGGGGCCCTGGCCGAGGGGCGTGACGGACACGCTGGCGTTCTTGATGCCCAGGCTGGGGTAGCCCGTGTGCCACTTCGCGCGCGAGTTGACGTTTCGGGAGCGCGCGAAGGTGTAGCCCGTACGCGGGCGGACGGTCACGCGCAAGGTCGAGAAGGGGACCTTGGCGAACGTGTAGACGCCCTTCGCGTTGCTCTTCCTCACCCGCAGGGTGATCCAGCGCTTGCCGTTGTGCCGCTGGAGGACGAAGGTCGAGCGGGCGCGGGAGCTGCTCGCGGCCCGCACGGCCGGCAGCGTGTACTTCGTGGTCAGCGAGACCGAGACCTTCGGCTTCCTAGGCTTCGTGGGCTTGGGCGGCTGGGGCTTCGGCGGCGGGGTCGGCTCCGGTTCTGCTTCCAGCTCTGCTTCGGACTCCGACTCCGACTCCGAGGTCGCCGTGGGCGGAGCCGGTGGCGTGGCCGTGGCCGCCGGATCGGCGGGATCCTCCGCCGCCGTGGCCGCCGGGGTCCCGAGGGAGGCGGCCAGCGCGAGGGTGAGGCCGAGCGAGATCAAGGCGCCGGCACGGCGTCCGCGCACCGCGAGAGGGACCGTCATGGCCGAACCCTAGCGACTCCGGGGTCCGGCGGAGGGAGGTGTGACGCATCCGTTCGTGTCGATCGGTCCAGCGGCTCAGCCCGCGACGTGGTCGGCCAGGCGGACCATCGCGTCGACGACCGGCCGGCCGAACATCTCGGCGTCGTTGTGCCCGACCCCCTCGAGCACCACCTCCTCGACGAGACGACCGGCGACGTCGGCCACCTCGACGCTCTGGTCGGAGGGCACGACCTCATCGGCCGTTCCGTGGAGGACGATCACCGGGACGTCGCTCTCGCGCAGGTGCTTCACCACCGGGAACCTGTCTCGCAGCAGCGCGCGCACCGGAAGGTACGGGTATTGGTGGGCGCCGACGGCCGCGAAGTCGGTGAACGGGGAGCGCAGGAGCATGCCGGCGGGCGGCACGTCGGCCTGGAGCCGGGCGACCACGCCGGTCCCGATGGACTCGCCCAGATACAGCGTGCTCCCAGCGTCGAAGCCCTCGGCACGGAGTGCCTCGACACCGGCCCGGGCGTCGCGTCCCAGGCCCTCCTCCGACGGGCTGCCGGGGTTCCCGCCGTAGCCGCGGTAGTCGATGAGCAGCAGGGTGAAGCCCTCGGCGACCAGGCCGCGGGCGATGTCCAGACGGCCGGCCCGGTTGCCCCCGTTGCCCGGCGCATACAGGACCGCCATCCCCCGATCCACCGAAGGAGCGGGGGCCAACAACCACGCACCCAGCTCGAGGTCGTCGCTCGTCCTGAGCGTCACCTCCCGGACGTCGTCGGGCGCCTCGACCGGGGCGGAGTCCGGCACGAACACCAAGGATCGTTGGAAGGCCCAGGCAGCACCGACGAGGAGGCCACCCAAGCCGAGCACCAGACCTGCGGCCACCAGCACGCGCCGCCACCTCCTCGTCACCATCGCTCGATGGTTGCACGAGTGGTCGGCGCCTCCCCTGAGCCCGGTCAGCCCGTGGATCGAGCAGCCACCGCGGCCAGGCGATGGGTGAACAGCGCGACCACGGGTGCGTAGGCAGCCATCAGCGGGCCGGGGGCGTCGATGGTCATCGAGACCGAGCAGCCGGCCGACGTCGGCTCCACGGTGTGGACGAGGTGGACCGGGCCGACGCTCCAGGCCCATGATCGCCCCGGGTCGACGGCGTCGATGCGCGCCGGCACCGGCAGCACGCCGAGCAGCCGGGCCGCCCCGCGGCGACCCGCCTCGACCTCCGGCGACCCCAGGCCCCACGCACCCCGCACGTGGGGCGCCCACTGCGACCACCGAGCCGGCTGCGCCATCAGCGCCCAGACCACCTCGGGCGGGGCCGTTGACGTCGCGGTGCAGGTTCGCGTCATGCCGTCACGCTACGGCGCCCCACCCGGCCGGGCACGTCAGAAGTCCCTCGCCACCAGCCCACGGAGCCCGCCGCTAGAAGTCCCGGCTGGTGTCGGAGTAGCCCGAGTCACCCACGCGTTGCAGGTGAACCCGACGCGTGAGCCGGATCATGGGCCGCAGCATCAGCTGCAGGCTGCCGACCAGGAAGAACCACGTGCCGATCGTGGTCGTGGACTCGAAGAAGAACAGGATGCTGCCCACCACGAACCACAGCGCCACCAGCAGGTCGTTGAGGATGCTGAGCACCTCATAGCGCCGGCGGATGACGAGCTCGTCGTGGCCCAGGGTGATCGTCAGGGACGTGTCCATGACAGGCAGCACATCACAGGGGCGGCGCAGAGGGCTCATCCGCGAGGTGCAGAGCAGCGAGGTCGCTGGTGGGTCGCGGTCCGAGGGCCGCTCGCCGAGACGAGCTGGAGCGAGCTGCCGGGATCCCTCGCGGCGCCGAGGGAGCTGCCGGGATCCCTCGCGGGACGCGGTCCCGGCAGGCGGCTTCGCCGCAATGGGACCGCGTGGTGGTGGGGCCCGACTCGATTCACGGTGCCTGATTCACGACATGAGGAAGCCCCTCGCCCCAAAACCGGGGGCGAGGGGCTTCCTCATGTCGTGGAGCTGCCGGGAATCGAACCCGGGTCCTCTGGCGCTGAGTCAGGACTTCTCCGGGTGCAGTTCATCTGACGCATTTCTCGGCCCCGGTGCTCGGATGAACGCGTCACCGACAGGCCCAGTCACAGAAAAGTCCCGATCACGCCCTGTGACACAGCGTGACCAGCAAGTCCCCTAGATGAGACAGACGATCCGGGACGGGAACACTCCCGGGTCTGCCCTTCACCAGTCGCTGTCAGGCAGCGAGGGCGAAGTCAGTGCGCTTGGAATCGGCACTTATAGGTTGCAACGATCGTTTGAGAGATGACGTTGCCTTCTCTACCCGCTTCTCCTGAGTCGAACGACCAAAGTCGAAACCGATCAGCCCCTCTTGAGTTGTCACGCCCCTTGCGGGGTATCTATGAGTGTACAACCGATCCCGGACGCTGGGCATTCCCGCGAGGGACCTCGTCGGCCACACGGCACCGGGCGGACTGCCGGATCACTCGTCGGACAGGTTCTCCGGGGCGACGGCAGGGCCGCGCACGAGCGCAGCGGCGCACCCGGACGCCACCACCAGCAGTCCCGCACACATCCACGTCCCCGACCGAAAGCCCGGCCCGAAGACCTCGGGCGAGGCGAAGTCCGGCCCCGCGATACCGGCCAGCGGCGGGATGGCGGCCACGGCCAGCAGGCCCGCCGTCCGGGAGAGTGCGTTGTTGATCCCCGACGCGATGCCGGTCTGCTCGTCCGGGGCTGCTGCCAGGACGGCCGTGGTCAGCGGTGCGACCAGCAACGTCACACCGGCGCCGAACAGGGCCGCCCCGGGCAGGACGTCGACCCAGAAGCTCGCCCCCGGCCCGATCCGCAGGTACAGCAGCAGCCCGGCGGCCGAGACGAGCGGGCCCACCGTCATCGGGACCCGCGGCCCGATCCGTTGACCCAGGGCGCCGGCACGGGAGGAGAACAGCAGCATCAGGACCGTCAGCGGAAGGGTGGACAGCCCGGCCTGCAGCGGCGAGTAGCCGGCCACGTACTGCAGCTGCAGGACCAGGAGGAACATGGACCCGCTCAGGGCCGCGTAGATGGCGAAGGTGCAGAGGTTGGCCGCGGTGAAAACCCGGTCCGCGAAGAGGGTCAGCGGGACGAGCGCGTGCGGAGCTCGCCACTGGTGGCCGACGAAGACGCCCAGGAGCACGACCCCGGCCGCGGCCGGGGCCCACTGCTGCTCCACGAGCCCGTAGGTGAGGAAGGACAGCGTCCCCACCGTCAGGAGCGCACCCTCGACGTCGAGCCGCTCCTGTGCACCCGACGACTCCGGCACGTGCCGCACCGTCACCCACACGACGACCGCCGCGAGCGGCACGTTGATCCAGAAGACCGAGCGCCAGCCCACGGACTCCACCAGCGTTCCACCCACGAGCGGTCCGAGTGCCGTCGTGACGCCGGCCAGGCCCGACCACAGGCCGATGGCTCGACCACGGTCGTCGGGGTGGATGGAGGCGGAGATGATGGCCAGGCTGCCGGGCGTCAGCAGCGCCCCGCCGATGCCCTGCAGGGCTCGCGCCACCACCAGGATCTCGACCGTCGGCGCCGCTGCGCACAGCACCGAGGCGACCGCGAACCAGGTCACGCCCACCAGGAAGACCCGTCGCCGCCCCCACCGGTCGCCCAGGGACCCGCCGACGAGGATGAGCGAGGCCAGCGTGAGCGTGTAGGCGTTGATCGTCCACTGCAGGCCCGCCACGCCGGCGTCGAGGTCACCGCCGATGGCCGGCAGTGCGAGGTTGACGATGGAGCCGTCCAGGAAGGCCATGCCGGTGCCGAGCACCATCGCGGCCACGAGCCAGCGCCCCGACGCGCTCGAGAGCCTCATGGTCCGATCTCGCTCGTGACTGGCACGGCCGTCGGGGGAACCGTGCCACCTCCTCGAGCAGCCGACTGTCTCACCAGTGCTCCCGGTTCCTCTCCTGCTCCACGACGTCCTCGCGGTCGGCGAGGCGGGCGAGCCCGGCGAGAGGCTGCTTCATCCGGTGGTTGGCGCGGATGCGCGACTCCACCCGGTCGAGGAAGGCCCAGTACCCCGCGGTGAACGGACACGCGTCCTCCCCGAGCCGGACCCGTGGGTTGAAGGCGCAGGACCCGCAGTGGTCGGTCATCCGGTTGAGGTAGGCGCCGCCGGCCGCGTAGGGCTTGGTGGCCACGATGCCGCCGTCGGCATGCTGGCTCATCCCCACGACGTTGGCCGGCATGACCCACTCCGTGCCGTCGACGAAGGCATCGGTGAACCAGCGGGTCAGCTCGACCGGGTCGTGCCCGCGCTGCAGCGAGAAGTTGCCGAGCACCATCAGGCGCTGGATGTGGTGCAGCCAGCCGCCCTCCCCCAGGCGTCCCAGTGCGTGGGAGAGGCAGGCGGCCTCCACGTCCTCGCCGTCCAGGGCCCAGTACGCAGCGGGAAGGGGTTCATGGGCGTCGAGGTGGTTGTTCGAGGTCGTGTAGTCCGGACCGAGGTGCCAGTACAGGTGCCAGACCCACTCGCGCCATCCGATGACCTGACGCACCATCCCCTCGACGCTCGCGATCGGGGCCTCGTCGCGCTCGTGCGCCGTCACGACGGCCTCGACCACCTCTCGAGGGTGCAGCAGGCCCAGGTTCATCGGGACGCTCAGCAGAGAGTGCGCCATCGTCGGGTCCTCGGTGAGGACGGCGTCCTCGTGCGGGCCGAACGCAGGCAGCCGGTGGGCCACGAAGTCCTGGAGCGCCTCCAGCGCCTCGGTGCGGGTGGCGGCGAAGGCGCGAGGGCCGTCCCGGCCCAGGAACTCGACTCCGTCGGCGGCCATCGTGTCGAGGTCGGCGCGGACCTGCTCGTCGATCTCGTCCTCTTGCGGTTGCCACGGCGCGGGGAGGCCAAGGGTGGAGTGCCCCTTGGGGGCCGGCTCGCGGTTGTCGTGGTCGAAGTTCCAGCGGCCGCCGGCCGGGTCGTCGGGTCCCTTCATCAGGATGCCCTCGCGAGCGCGCACCTCGCGGTAGAAGTCCTGCATCACGAGTCGTCGGCGCCCGTCCACCCAGCCGGCGAAGTCCTGCTCCGACGTCACGAAGCCCCGACTGGGCAGCACCGACCAGCCGAGCTCGTCTGCCAGCTCCCGCGCGGCCCACGACGTCGGACCGACGGCCTCCAGAGGGCCCTTGTCCTGCAGCGCCTCGCGGAAGGACTCCGCCCGGTGCACCGGCACGTCCAGCTCGGCCGCGCGGTGCCGGATGGCTGAGAGGAAGAGGTGCGCACGCTGGCGGTGGATCGGCCGACGGGTCAGCTCGTCGGCGGCCTCCACGAGGACGACGTCCTCTGCGTCATCGGTGAAGTGCGGGCCCAGCTGGTCACCGAAGAGCATCCTGGCCATGGGTCGACGCTAGTACCAGCGGAACGCACGGCAAGCCGACGCATGGTCGGGCCGGGCGGACGACGTCACGCGGCGTCCGGGGGGCCGAACAGGCCGACGGCGTTGTGCCACAGGACGTCGCGCAGCCAGTCGTCACCGAGCTCGAGGCGCTGCAGCACCTCCACCTGGTGCGCGTAGGCATAGGGGATGTTCGGGAAGTCCGTGCCGAACAGGATGCGTGGGCGCAGGTCACGCAGGCGTGGGACGAGGGACGGGTCGTGCGGCACGTCGAAGAAGTCGACGAAGGCCATCGTCGTGTCCAGCCGCAGCTCCTCGTGCCGGTCGGCCAGGTCCAAGAACTCGTGGTACTCCGGCATCCCGAGGTGGGCGATGACCAGGCGCAGGCCGGGAAACCGTTCGAGGACACGGGCCACGCCGCCCGGGCCGGTGTGGGCCCCGGGAGCCGGACCGGACCCGGCATGGATCACGATCGGGGTCCCGCTCTCGGCCAGCGTCCCCCAGACCGGGTCAAGCAGCGGGTCGTCGGCGGCGAAGTCACCCACCTGCAGGTGGGCCTTGAACACCTCGACTCCGCCCGAGACGAGGTCGGCGACGTAGTCGGCAGCCTCGGGCTCGGGGAAGAACGTGGCCGACCACAGGGCGTCCGGCGTCCGCGCCGCGAAGTCACGCGTCCAGTCGTTCATGAACGTCGCGACACCCGGGCGGTGCGCGTAGGACAGCGCAGAGAACGTGCGCACCCCCATCGACCTCAGGTGGGCGACCCGCTCGTCGTCACTGCCCCGGTAGGTGATGGGCCACGGTCGGCCGAGCTTCGGCCCGGCAGCATCGAAGTAGGCCCACACCTTGGCCAGCACGCGAGGGTGCATGAAGTGCACGTGGACGTCGAAGAGCCCGGACAGGCCGAGCCCGTCGACCACCCCGGGCAGCTCATCGTCGGCGAGCACTCAGCGGATGCCCTTGAGCCGGCGACCGATCTCGCGCTGGGCCTCGGACTTGGCCTGCCGCTCGGCGATCGCATGCCGCTTGTCGTACTGCTTCTTGCCGCGTGCGAGGGCGATCTCGACCTTGGCCCGCCCGTCGGCGAAGTACAGCGCCAGCGGGATGATCGTCAGGCCCTTGGCCTGCGTACGCTGCTCGATCTTGTCGATCTCGTGGCGATTGAGCAGCATCTTGCGACGTCGCCGGGTCTCGTGGTTGGTCCACGTCCCCTGGCTGTACTCGGGGATGTGGACGCCGATGAGCCACGCCTCGCCGTTGTCGATGTCACCGAAGCCGTCCGTCAGGGATGCGCGACCAGCACGCAACGACTTGACCTCGGTCCCCGTGAGCACCAGCCCGGCCTCGAACGTGGACTCGATCTGATAGTCGTAGCGCGCCTTCTTGTTCTGCGCAATCATCCTGCGCCCGGTCTCCTTGGGCATGTGCCCCAGTCTGACAGATCAGTCAGCAGGCGGGACCTCAGTCACCCACCGCGGCCACGACGGCCGGGTCGGCGCACCCTCGGGCGAAGCCGGCGATGCGTCGATCGATGTCGCGCTGCAGCACCAACACGCCGATGCGCTCGGCCAGTGGCGCCAACCATGCCGGCCGACAACGGAAGCTGTACCGCCACGTGGCGATCGAGCGTGCGGCGTCGTCCGGGTGCGGGACGAAGCGCCAGCCAGCGGCGAAGCTCTCGAAGAACCACGGCCCCTCGACCATCGTCATCCCGACGTTGGTCGGCGGGTTGTACGAGACGTACTCGCTCACCATCGTCAACAGGCGGCTGCGGTGCCGGGTCCAGGTCCGGACGCCCTTGGCCGGGGCCTCGCCGAACAGCTCCTGGCGGGCGATGAACCGGTCCCAGCGCAGGCGCGTCTCACCGGTCGTCTGGGAGACCGCGAAGGCGGTGGCTGCGTCGACCGGCAGCGGCACCGACGACTCGACGACGGGCACGGTTGCTCAGAGCCAGCCCATGGGGTTGGTCGTGCCTCCGTTGGCGATCACCATGAAGTGCAGGTGGCAGCCGGTGGAGTAGCCCGTCGTGCCGACGTAGCCGATGACCTCGCCGCGGCTCACCCGCGCCCCGGCGCTCTTGGCGTAGCGCGAGAGGTGGTTGTACGTCGTGGCGACGCCCTGACCACGCATCACGCCGTGGTTGATGACGACGCGGTTGCCGTAGCCCGCGTTGTAGTACTGCTCGCTGATCGTGCCGTTGGCGGCCGCGCGGATGGGGGTGCCGCAGGGCGAGCCCCAGTCGGTGCCGTCGTGCAGCTTGTTGACGCCGGTGATCGGGTGGACGCGCATCCCGTAGGACGAGGTGATGGGACCGTTGACGGGGTAGGACAGCGACGAGCCGCCGCCACCGCCGCCTCCTCCACCGCCACCGGAGGACGAACCGCCTCCGCCGCCGCCACCACCGCCACCGCCGCCGCGGTTGGCGCGGCGGCGCTGCTCGCGCAGCTCCTTCTCAGCCAGTGCGGCCAGTCGGGAGTTCAGGCTGTCGCGCTCGCTCTCGTAGGTCTGCAGCGTCTTGGCGTCGGCCTGGCGGATGCGGTCGGCCTTCCCGCTCGCGCTCCGGCGGGCCTGGACCAGCTCGGTGACCTCGGCGGCCTGGGCCTCGGCCGCGGCCTCCAGCTCCTGCTTCTGCACGAGGTTGGCGGCTGCGGCCTCACGGGCGACGGCCACCTCGTCGCGGAGCTCCTTGACCTCGTCGCGGTTGAGCTTGAGCATCACGCGCGCAGCGGCGAGCTTCTGCATCGTGGAGACCTGCGAGTCGCTCACGGAGTCGTTCAGGCTCACCTGCTCGGTGAAGTCCGAGGGATCAGCGCCGGAGAGCAGCTCGGCGAAGGTGCGCATCCCACGGTCGCCCTCCTGCAGGGACTCGACCGTGAACTGCTCCACCTCGGTCTCGGACCGGCGCAGGCGGGACTCGCCGCGCTTGAGCCGGGTGACGGCCTTGTCCAGCTCAGCCTCGCTGCGGTCCAGCTCCGCCTGCATCCGGACGTCCTCGGCCGCGGCGACGGCGAGCTGGCCACGGGTCTCCCCCAGGGTGGACTCGGCCTTGTCGAGGCTCGCCTGGGCCTTGTCGAGTGCGGCTGAGGCCTCCGCGAAAGCCTTGCTGGACTGGTCGTAGCTCTTCTGCGCACCGTCGATCTCGCCACTCACGCCTCGGCGCTCACGCTCCAGCTCGTCGCGCGAGTCGGCGAAGACGGGGTGCGTGAAGGCAGTCACGAGCGTGACGGTGATGACTGCGGCGAGTGCCGCCTTGCGAGAGCTGAGAGCCATGTCCTCGACCTGTGGGGGAAGGCCTCCGGTGGTTCCGAAGGTGTCGATGTGACGGGTGGTACTGGTGTGACTCTAGTTGCTAGGGCTCAAACGTCAAGGTACTTGCGCGTCATCACCAGCGTCGGGATGAGCGCCAGCAGCACCGCCAGGCCCGTGGTGTAACCCATCACGAGGATCGCGTCCTGCCACCTGATCCACGTCGTGAGTTGGTCCAGCGTCGAGCGCAGGTACCCGTAGACGACCACGTACATGAACGCCGCGACCCCGAGCGCGGCCAGCGCTGCGGAGATGAGCGCGGCCAGGAGCGACTCCAGCAGGAAGGGCAGCTGGATGTGCCAGCTCGAGGCGCCCACCAGGCGCATGATGCCGATCTCGCGACGTCGGGCGTAGGCCGTCATCCGGATCGTGTTCGACACCTGCAAGATGGCGGCGACCACGAGCAGCAGCGACGTCGTGAGCGCCACCCAGCGCATGTTGTCCAGGATCTCGAACAACGGGCCCAGCAGCTCGCGCAGCGAGTTCACGCTGCCGACCCCGTCCATCCCGGAGACCTGGCTGACGACGCCGTCGAACTCCTGCGGGTCCTCCAGCGTGACGTAGTAGCTCTCGGGGAAGGAGTCCGGGCCGACCGTCTCGAGCTGCTGGCGACCGGACTCGGACTGGCCCAGCACCTCCTCGGCACGCTCGAAGTTGTCCGCCGGCGTGCGGACGTCGAAGCCCTTGACCTCGGGGTTGGTGTCCAACGCCTCCTGGACGGCACTCGCCTGCTCCTCGGTCACCGCTCCCCCGACGCAGGTGGCGGCCGGTGAGTTCTCGGTGCAGAGGTTGACCTGCAGCTGCAGGCGGTCGCCGAAGTACTGCTCGGTCCGCTCGGCCTGGCTCTGCATGAGCAGGCCGATCGCGGCGAGAAGCAGGGAGACGGTCATCGTGACGATCAGGGAGATCGTCATGGAGGTGTTGCGCGACAGGCTCGCGCGCAGCTCGCTCAGGGTGGTTCGCATGGGAGAAGTCCTCAGGACTGGTAGCCGTAGATGCCGCGGGCCTCGTCGCGCACGACCGCGCCGTCGACGAGCTCGATGACGCGCTTGCGCATCTGGTCGACGATCGAGGAGTCGTGCGTGGCCATCACGACGGTGGTGTCGGTGCGGTTGATCCGGTCGAGCAGCTTCATGATGCCGACGCTGGTGGTGGGGTCGAGGTTGCCGGTGGGCTCGTCGGCGATCAGGATCATCGGTCGGTTGACGAAGGCGCGGGCGATCGCGACGCGCTGCTGCTCACCGCCGGAGAGCTCATCGGGCATCCGGTGCGACTTGCCCTCCAGCCCGACCATCTCCAGCGTCTCGGGGACGAGGGTGGCGATGTCCTGGCGTGACCTGCCGATCACCTCCAGCGCGAAGGCGACGTTCTCGTGGACGGTCTTGTTGGGCAGCAGCCGGAAGTCCTGGAAGACGGTGCCGACCTGGCGGCGGAGCTTGGGGACCTTCCAGCTGGAGAGCTTGTTGATCTCCTTGCCGGCCACGTGGACGCGCCCCGTGGTGGGTCGGGTCTCGCGCAGCACGAGCCGCAGGAAGGTGGACTTGCCGGAACCGGAGGCGCCGACGAGGAACACGAACTCGCCCTTGGCGACCTCGAGATCCACCGACTCCAGCGCGGGCCGCTTCTGTCCAGGATAGGTCTTGGTGACCTTGTCGAAACGAATCACTCGGTCGAGTCTAGGCAGACGACCACACGTTGTTGCGGACCCACGCTCAGCGGACGCTGTCCTGGGGCTCAGCAGACCGTGTCCTTCGGACGGGGCACCCCCAGCCCGAAGTACGGTCGCAGACGCAGACCGACCCACGTCCCGGCCAGCGCCACCACGGCCCAGACCCAGCCGGAGACGCTCCCCGTCGTGATGCCACCGAGGTAGGCGCCGATGTTGCAACCGTTGGCGAGCCGCGCGCCGACGCCCAGCAGGATGCCTCCGACGAAGGCCGCCGCGGTCTCCCGGCCTCGGAAGCGGTGCCTGAGCGAGTAGACCCCTGCAGCGGTGGCGGCTGCCGCGGCGCCGATGATGATGCCGAGGTTGGTCAGGGTGTTCTTGTCCGACAGCAGAGGACCGGACAGCTGCGCCGCCGCGTCGGGCTGTCGCCAGTACGTCCACGTCTCCGGGTGCATGCCGAGAAGCTGGAGCAGCTTGGCGCCCCACAGGGCGAAGGCATTCGTGATCCCCCAGATGCCGCCCGAGACCCAGAGCACGCCGACGGCCAGGACGCCCAGCACCACGGCTCCGACGAGCATCGGCCAGGACCCTCGCAGGAGCCGCGCCCACCCCTGCGCACTCGGCGGACGGCCGGTGGGCGGGGGGTTGCGACGGCCTTGATGGGCTCTCGAGGCCGCGGCGATGCCGAGCAGCACGAGGATGGTCACCGCCCACGCACCGCCGAACCCGACGTGGTCCTGCAGCAGGATCGGGTCCCACGCGGGCAGGTCGTCCACGAGGTCGTACTGCCAGGTGTAGAGCACCGACCCGACGATGAAGCCTGCGAGCGTGACGAGGATGCTGGTCTGACCCGAGCCGACGGCGAAGAGCGTCCCGGACGCGCACGCACCGCCCAGCTGCATCCCGACGCCGAAGAGGAACGACCCCAGCAGCAGCCCGAGCCCCAGCGGCCCGGCGGCCGGGGTCGGCGTGGAGCCGAACAGGCCGGCGCCCGTCGCGAGCACCAGCAGGCCGAGGGTCGCGGCCGTCCCGAGCAGCAGCGCGTGCGCCCGGACACTGGCCCCGTTGCCGACCGCGACCAGCTGCCGCCAGCCGGAGGTGAACCCGAACCTCGCGTGGAAGAGCGCGACACCCAGGCCCAGCCCGAGCGCGAGCAGCACGGCCTGCTGTGCCCCGTGCCGTGAGGCGACCCACCAGAGCAGGCCGAGGGCAAGGGCGCCCGCGACCACGGTCGGCAGGACCTGCACGGGTGGCGCCGGCGGGGACTCCGGAGCGGGACCGGACGTCCGGGCGGGAGACAAGATGCTCATCCATCGACCGTAGGCACGATGCACCCGGTCGCCGCACCGTGCTCACATCACGGACGCGCCCGTGGCCGAACCTGTCCGGGGCCGCTGGCAGACTCCCCGGCATGAGCACCCCGGACCACAAGGACACGCTCCTTCGCCACCTCCACGTCGGCCGCGACGCGCTGCGCTGGAAGCTCGAAGGGCTCCCCGAGCTGGACGCTCGGCGCCCGCTCACCCCCACTGGGCTGAGCCTGCTCGGCCTCGCGCACCACGTCGCGGTCTGCGCGGCCGGCTACTTCGGCGAGACGTTCGACCGGTCGTTCATCGAGCCGCTGCCGGACGTCGAGACGGACCCGCACGCGGACTTCGTCGTGCCGGCCGAGGTGAGCCTGGCGGGCGCCCTCGGCTTCGTCGATCGCGCGTGGGCCCACGCCGACGCCACGATCGAGGCACTCCCGCTCGATGCACCCGGCCGCGTGCCCTGGTGGTCGGGGCCGCGCAGCGAGGTCACGCTCGAGCAGATCCTGGTCCACATGATCGCCGAGACGCATCGTCATGCCGGCCACGCGGACGTCCTGCGAGAGGGGCTCGACGGCCTGGCCGGCGTCCGGCCGGATGCGGACAACCTGCCCGAGAGCATGGACTGGCCCGCCCACGTGGCGCGAGCCCAGGGGGTCGCGGAGGACGCGGCCCGCCGGGCCGGGGAGGCCTGAGCCGGCCCTGCTCAGCCGTTCTGGGAGGGGCCGGGCCGCGAGGCAGCGGTGCGTCCTGTCGCGGCGAGGAGGACCTCCTCGGCCGTGCCTCGCACCACCTCCGGCCCGGAACCCAGGGCGACGTCGACGTCCGTGGCCTCGAAGCGCTGGGCCGCGAGGTCCGTGCCGAACCCCTTGACGTGGGACTGGTCCATCGCGCCGAGCACCACGGCGATGCGCTGGGGCGGCGACACCGTGGGCAGGCCGAGAGCGCGGGTGATGTCGAGGCCATGGATGACGTCGTGACTGAGCGCGCTGTGCTCGGTGCCGCCCGGCGGCTGCCAGCGGGTGTCGACGTTGGCTCGCAGCGTGGCCACCAGCTCAGGACGCCCGCGATCGGCGTCGCGACGGGCCTGGCGGTCCGCAGCGCGGTCGAAGCTGAAGCGGGCCCGCGCGAGCAGGAGCAGCAGCCGCGGCACCGAGACGGTGAACGGCATCACGAGGTGCGCGGCCACCTCCTGGACCCGCCATCCGTCGCACAGCGACGGCGCCTCCCACTGCGCGTCGGTCAGGCCCTCCAGGAGATGGACGAGGTCGCGCCGCTGCGCCGACGTCATCGCCTGGACGTCATCGGTCATGCCGAGTCCGCCTCCACACCACGACGCCAGCGGATGCCGGCCTCGATGAAGTCGTCGATCTCGCCGTCCAGGACGGACTGGGTGTTGCCGGACTCGAGCTCGGTGCGCAGGTCCTTGACCAGCTGGTAGGGGTTGAGCACGTAGTTGCGCATCTGGTCGCCCCAGGAGGCCTGCACGTCGCCGCGCAGCTCGTCGAGCTCGGCCCGCTCCTCGGCCTTCTTGAGCGCGAGGAGCTTGGCCTTGAGGATCACCATCGCGCTGGCCTTGTTCTGCAGCTGGCTCTTCTCGTTCTGGCAGCTGACCACCACGCCGGTGGGCACGTGCGTCAGACGGACGGCCGAGTCCGTCGTGTTGACGCTCTGGCCGCCGGGACCGCTGGAACGGTAGACGTCGACGCGGATCTCCTCCTCGGGGATGTCCACCTCGTCGGTCTGCTCGAGCACGGGCACGACCTCGACGGCTGCGAAGGAGGTCTGGCGACGGCCCTGGTTGTCGAACGGGGAGATGCGCACCAGGCGGTGGGTGCCGGACTCCACCGAGAGGGTGCCGTAGGCGTAGGGGGCCCTGACGGCGAAGGTGGCGGACTTGATGCCGGCGCCCTCGGCCCAGGACGTGTCGTAGATGTCGACGACGTACTTGTGCCGCTCGGCCCAGCGGACGTACATCCGCTGCAGCATCTCGGCGAAGTCGGTGGCGTCGTCGCCGCCGGCACCGGAGCGGATGGTGACGATGGCGTCACGCTCGTCGTACTCACCGGAGAGCAGCGTGCGGACCTCCAGGCGCTCGATGGCCGTCCGGAGCCTGCCGATCTCGGTCTCCGCCTCGGTGATCGAGTCGGCGTCGCCCTCCTCCTGCGCGAGCTCCACGAGGACCTCGACGTCGTCGAGCCGCTGGCGCAGCCCCTCGATGCGCTCGAGCTCGGACTGCAGTGCGGACAGCCGGCCGGTGACGCGCTGGGCGTTGGCCTGGTCGTCCCACAGGTCGGGGGCTCCCACCTGGTCCTGCAGGTCGTCGACCTCGACGCGCATCGCGCCCAGGTCGAGCACCTTCTCGACGGACGCGAGCGTGGCGCCGAGCTCCTTCAGCTGAACGGGAAAATCGGTCGTGGCCACCTGGTCAGGCTACCTGCCACCCGCCAGTCCAACTCCCGCACGGGTGCTCGCCCCCGAGACGGCTGTGCCTGCGGCGCGTCACCTCGTCCGGGGTCACCGTGGGCGACGGCTTCGAGCCCTCAGACGCTCTTGCGCCTGAACTCCTTGACCTCGATGGGCTTGTCGGACCCGTGCGACTTCTCGCTCGTGTCGTGCTCGACCCCGTCGGCGGTGGCGTGGTGACGCTCGTGCTTCTTCTCCAGAGCCTCACGGAACTTT
The DNA here is from genome assembly GCF_051262555.1 of Aeromicrobium sp. CF4.19. Classification (NCBI taxonomy): domain Bacteria; kingdom Bacillati; phylum Actinomycetota; class Actinomycetes; order Propionibacteriales; family Nocardioidaceae; genus Aeromicrobium; species Aeromicrobium sp. CF4.19. Next base: position 62,512 of record NZ_JBIMEU010000005.1, read on the forward strand.
CGCTTGACGTCCTCGTCGCTGCTGCTGTTCTCGTCCATGCCTCACCGTACGCCGTGTGATGTGATCAGGCCGTGACCTGCCTGTTCTGTGCCGTCGTCGCCGGCGACTCCCCTGCCCACCGCGTGCTCGAGGAGGAGCACGTCGTGGGGTTCCTCGACGTGCGCCCCGTGTTCAAGGGTCACGTCCTGCTGGTGCCTCGCCAGCACGTCGACACGCTGCCGGACCTGCCGACCGACCTCGTGCAGCCGCTGTTCTCCACCACGCAGAGGGTGGCCACTGCCGTCACCGAGGCGTTCGACGCACAGGGCACGTTCGTGGCGATGAACAACGTCGTCTCCCAGAGCGTGCCGCACCTGCACGTCCACGTCGTTCCGCGCACCAAGGGCGACGGGCTGCGAGGTTTCTTCTGGCCACGCACCAAGTACGGCGACGACGCGGATGCCGCCGGGCACGCCGCCCGTCTGCGCACGATCCTCGAGGAAGGGACATGAGATGACGAAGGCAACCGTGGGGCCCGCCGCCCGCCTGGAGGGGGTGCGCGTCAGTGGACCGACCGCCGTCGCCGCGCTCGCGCTCGGCGCGACGGCAGTCAGCGCACTGGCGATCGGTGCCGTGGCGATCGGACGGCTGGCCGTCGGACGCCTCACCGTTCGTTCGCTGCAGGCAGACGAGGTGGACATCGGCGTGCTCCGCGTGGGCCGCGTCGAGGTGGACGGCCAGGTGTGGCCGCCGCCGGCACCTCGAACCGACGGGCCCTGACGCCGACGAGCACGTCCGGCCCTGGCGAGTCAGGGCGTCGCGGACCACGCCGTCGCGACGCGCGCGACCTGCGCGGTGTAGTCGGCGCTGTCGTTGTAGCTCCTGACCGCAGCGACCCACGCCTGCGGCTCGCGCAGGTCCGTGCTGTCGGCGCACAGGTAGCGTGCGGCGGCCAGCACGGCGTCGTCGACGCTCTGCGGATTCTCGACCCCGTCGCCGTCGCCGTCCGCTGCATGCTGCGCCCACGTGGAGGGGATGAACTGCATCGGTCCGACGGCCCTGTCCCACAGTGGGTCACCGTCGAGCCCACCCTCGTCGGTGTCGGCGATGCGGGCGGTGCCCTGCGTGCCGTCGAGCGCGATGCCGATGACCTCCGGGGTGGCCCTGCCGGCCTCGTCCAGCACCGCACCGTCGATCGTGCCGTGCTCGGACTCCACCTGGCCGATCGCGGCGAGGGTGTTCCACCCGAGACCGCAGCCCGGCTGCTCCTCGGAAAGCTGCAGCGACGCACCGGCGTAGGCCGCCAGCGCCCGCTCGCCGATCCCGGTGCTTTGACCCACCCTGGCCACCCACTCGGGGTCGGCGAGCGCAGAGATGGCGGCATCACCGGGCGCAGCCTGCTCGTCACCGGTCTCCGGCGCGGCAGCCGGCGGGGCCGCGGCGGGCGGCTCCGCGACAGCCTGCTCCGCTGCCGGGGAGAGCTGCCAGCCCGCCACGGCGATAAACCCGAGGCCCAGGACCATCAGTGCGACCGCCACCACCGCGAGGCTGCGACGAGGGGCGCTCACGGCGCTTCCGCCCGTCCCACCACGCTGCACGCCCGAGCCGCCCGGCGCCGCGGGAGCACGCACCCATCCAGCGACGGGTGCTGGCGCTGACAGGTCATGGGGCCTCGAACCATGGGCGGGAAGATCATCGCGTCAAGCCTAGGGAGGTCGAGCCTTGTGAGGCGGGGGCACGTCGCTGTCGGCAGGGAGCAGCACCGCCCCGAGGACTCACTGGAGCTGACGCAGGGAGGAGGTGGCCTCGGACACCACGGTCGTGCTGGACGTCCACCCGGGCGGCGCCAGGGCGAGCCCGATCTGCCGGTCCAGGCGGACCGTGACCCGGTCGTCGTCCACCACCACGTCGACGGCACGTGCGTCACGTCCGGCCAAGTACGCCCCCACGAGCCGGCGAGCCTCCCCGGCATCGAGCTCGACGCGTTGGTCGGTGTAGAAGCCGGCCTCATCGAGCCCGTCGGCGGCAGTCAGGGCAGCGCCGTCGGCCAGGTTGTTCAGCTCCTGCTTCTGCAGGAAGGCGGCCGAGGCGTTGACCACGACCACCACCAGCAGGCCGATCACGACAAGGAACCCGATGGTCGTCACGCTGATGCTGCCGCTCTCGCGCCGGGTCATCGACCCTCCCGGAACGTCCCGTACGGCTCGCGGTGCTCGCTGTCCACCGAGATGCCCCCGAGCTGATCACCCAGGGCGCTCGGCGTCAGCGGCAGCGGCTGCACGGCACGGACGGTCACCAGCACCGAGGAACCCGGCTGCAGGCAGTCGGCCGGGGTCGGGTGGCATCGGATCGCGACGTCGGCCTGCACGTCGTGGTCGGCCAGGGCGACGTCCGCAGCGAGCCTGGCCCGCTGTTCGGCCGTGGTCAGGTCGGGCGCGAGCAGATAGGCCCGTGCGGCCGCCTTTCCGGCGACCGAGACCCCGTAGGCAGCACGCTGTGTCTCGAAGACCGCGAGCAACAGGTAGACGAACGGCACCAGCAGGATCAGCGTGACCCAGACGAACTCCACCGACGCCGAGCCGCCCTGTCGTCTCACGGCTCGACCTCCCGGATGGCCCGGCCCCGTGCTTCCAGGGGGACCGCGGGGCCGAACAAGCCCAGCGCCGGCACCTCGGCCCGGATGCGCACGAGCACGGCGGGGCTGCCACCGACATCGGTGCTCTGGACCCTGATGTCCCCGGCGTAGCGATCGGCGAGCGTCGTGCGCACGAGGTCGCGGGCCCGGTCGGCGGCGTCCTCGGGTCGGGCCTCCAGCGGCGCGGCCGCCCTCGCCCCGTCGGAGGCAGCCGCAGTCAGGGTGTTCCGGACGTGCAGGACGAGCCCGAGCTGGATGATGCCGAGCACCAGCGGGACCAGCAGCATCATGACGAGCACGTAGTCGACGACGGCCGACCCGCGCTCCCCGCGAGTCATCAGCCGCCGACGGCCGACAGCGCGCTCTCGAGCATGGATCTCAGCTGCGGCCCGGCGACGGCGGTCAGGATGGCGACCAGGCCGGCGGACATCACCGTGATCATCACCCACCCCGGTACGTCGCCGCGCTCGTCGCGAGCTCGCGTCATGGCGGTCGTCGAAGGTCTCATCGTCGTCTCACTCATCCTGTCGTCATCGTCAGTCCGATGTATCCGGGGAAGAAGGCGAAGATCACGGTCACGGGGAGAATCAAGAAGACCACCGGGAGCATCATCGCGATCTCCTTGCGCCCACCGGCCTCGATGAGCTGGCGACGCGCCGTCTCCCGGACGTCACGGGCCTGGGCGTGCAGGACGTCCACGAGCGGGGTCCCACGCTCCACCGCGACGGCCAAGCCCTCGCTGAACCTGGCGATGCTCGGGACGCCGGTGCGCGAGGCGAGCCGCACGAACGCCTCCGCCACAGGGGTCCCGGTGCGGATGTCGGCCAGGACACGGCCGAGGTCGTCGGAGAGGTCGCCGCGGCACACCCTCAGCACGCGCTCCAGGCCCGCGACGGGGCTCTCGCCGGCAGCCACCGCGAGCGCGAGCAGGTCCGCCACCACCGGGAACTCCTCCGCAGCGCGCTCCTCGTGCCGCCGCACCCGCGCGCCGAGGTGGTTGTCGCACGCGAGCGCTCCAGCGACGAAGCCGGCGAAGCAGAACGCCAGCAGGGCGACGACGTCCGTGCGCGTCGTCGACCACACCACGACGCTCGTGATGGAGCAGACGGTGAAGCCGAGCACGCCCCAGACCACCTGTCGCAGTCGGAAGTCCTCGACGTTGCCCTCGATGCCCAAGCGATCCAGCCGGCGCTGGACGCTCACAGCACCGCCCAGCACGTCACCGAGCCTCGCGGCGAGACGCCGCACGATCACGTCGACGACGGCGCCAGCCGCCCCGGGGACGGGCACGACAGCGGCGGGATGGACGTCGCGCACGTACGGCAGGACGCGCGACTCCAGGCTGGGACGGCGACCACGACGCCATCCGGAGACAAGCAGGAGCACACCGACACCCAGGCTCCCGCCGAGCACCGCGCCGGTCATGCGGACACCTCCGTGGAAAAGGCACGGTACGAAGGTGCCCGCATGAGGCGCCAACTGTTCACTCGCTGGGGGTACCACCCTGCACGCAGCGAAGCGGAGTGCTTGGGGGAGCGCTCGCTCATGCCAGCACCCTGCGCTCGGCCGGTAGCCGGCCGAGCCACATCATCAATCGATACGCCACCAGGCAGACCACTGCCCCGGCCGACAGGACCAGGGCACCGGTGCCACTCGCGTACCTGTCGACGACGTCGCGCTGCAGGCTCATCGCGAGGAGCACGACCCACGGGGCCGCCACCGCGAGGCGCGCTGCGTTGACCGTCCACGACTGGCGTGCCTCGAGCTCGCTGCGGGTGCGCAGGTCCTCGCGCAGGAAGGTGGACAGGGAGCGCAGCATCCTCCCCAGGTCACCGCCCCCGACGTCCCTCGCGATGCGCAACGCCTCCACCACGCGGTCCCCGGTGGGATCGGCCAAGCGTTGCTTCAGCAGCTCCAGTGCCGTGTCGAAGCGTCCGGTGGCCTGGTAGTCCCGGCCGAACGCCTCGAACGGCCCGCGGAGCCCCTCCGGCCCACGCTCCCCCAGCTGCACGAGCGACTCCGGCAGGGACAAGCCGGCGCGGACGGCGGAGGCGAGGTTGTCGACCGCGTCCGGCCACAGCTCGGCGTTCTCGCAGAGCCGACGCTCTGCCCTGCGCCTCAGGACCCCGACGGGCACCGCCGCGCCCATCAGCCCGAATGCCAGAGCGACCGTGGCGACGCCGGAGACGACGAGCATCACGAGGCTCGCCACGAGGAACGATCCGGCACACAGCCCGACGACCGTGCGCAGGGGCACGTCGGGGAGACCGAGGCGCGCCAGCACGACGGACCGAGCCGGTCGAGAGCGTTCGCGCCGCGGCGGCGGTTCCACGGCCATCCACCACAGCACCAGCAGCAGCCCGCTCCCCATCAGCAGCCCGACGACGACGCTCATCGATGCCTCCCCGCGGCGTCGGGGCCGAGCTCCAGGACGTGGTCGAGGTCGATGCCGGCCTGCTGGAAGGCGTCGCGACGAACGGGGATGCCATGGCCCCGCCGCAGCGTCCCCGCCTCGAGCACGAACACCGGGTCGCCCTCCACGAGGCCGTTCTCCACCCGTCCTGTGACCGCAAGGATCTCGCGGACCGTGCGTACTCCGGACGCGTCGATGCCGGTGTGCACGACGAGGTCGACCGACCCTGCGACCGTGGGGACGACGAAGCCGGCGCCGATGTTCTCGCCCGCAAGCAACGGCAGGGTGCAGAGCTTCACCAGCGCCTGTCGGGCCGAGCTGGCGTGGATGCTCGCCATGCCGGGGAGCCCTGCGTTGAGCGCCAGCAGCATGTCCAGGCACTCCGCCGCACGCACCTCCCCGATGACGATGCGGCTCGGCCGCATCCGCAGGGCCTCCTTGACCAAGGACCGGAGCGGGATCTCCCCCGTGCCCTCCAGCCCGGCCTGTCTGGTCTGAAGGGCCACCCAGTCGGGGTGACCACACTGCAGCTCGAAGACCTCCTCGGCACTCACCAGCCGTTGGGACCCGGGGATGGCCGCGCACAGGCAGTTCAACAGGGTCGTCTTGCCGGCCTGCGTCCCACCGGAGACGACGACGTTGAGCCCGGCCTTGACGCTCGCGTCCAGGAACGTGGCCGAAGCCTCGTCCAGAGTGCCCAGGGCGACGAGGTCGGCCAGGCTGTGCGCGCGGGCCACGAACTTCCTGATGTTGACGGCCGCGAACCCCCTGCTGATCCCCTCGAGCACCACGTGCAGACGGTGGCCGCCGGGAAGCATCGCGTCGACGAACGGCTGGGAGATGTCCAACCGTCGTCCCGACGTGGACAGCATCCGTTCGACCAGCTCGCGCACCTGACCGGTCGTCAGGATGACCGAGGTCAGCTCCGGCCGACCGTGTCTGGCCACGAAGACCCGGTCCGGCTGGTTGATCCAGATCTCCTCGACCTCTGGGTCATCCAGGAACGGCTGCAGTGGACCGAACCCCGACACGTCGGCCACGATCTGACCGACCACACGGTCGGGCTCGTCCAGCGAACGCACCACCCCGGTCAGGCTGCGCCGCTCGTGCTCGGCCACCACGTCCAGAGCCACCTGCCGCACCGCATCGGCCTCACGCTGGGGGTCGATGCGACGCTGGCGCACCACGTCGCGCACCTGCTCGGACAGGCTCGAGCCCGTCACGGTGCCGCTAGTCGAGTCCATCTCGACGCCTTCCCCCGAAAGCTCAACGATTGCCCGGCATCCTGCCGCAAACTCCACGTCAGCGGAACCCCGACACCGCAACCCTGTGGAAAATCGGGACGGTCGCACCACCCGCCCGAGATCGCGACGAGCCCGCGCCGGGTGAGCCGCGACGAGGCCCGGCCCGGCCGAGCGCCCTCACCGACCGGGGCCGTGTTGTCCCGTCACCACCCATCGGCCAAGATCGAGGCGTGACGCCTGCGCCACTGCGACTCCCCGCCCTGCTGCTCATCGGGCTCCTCCTCGCGCCCGCGCTCGTCTCCCCCGCGGCCGCAGAGGCTCCGCTGGACATCTCCGGCCCCGTCACCGACCGGGCGGGGGTCCTCTCCCAGGGTGAGACGTCGCGCGTGGAGTCCGCGCTCGACGACTTCTACACCGACACCCGACGCCAGCTCTTCGTCGTCTACGTCGACAGCTTCGACGGCATGAGCGGACAGGAGTGGGCCGAGGCGACCGCTGAGGAGTCCGCCATCGGCTCGGCTGACGTCCTGCTCGCCGTCGCGGTCCGCGAGCGTGCCTACGGGTACAGTGCGCCGGCCGAGGGCTTCAGCGACGACGACCTCGCGACGGTCGACCGCGAGTTCATCCTGCCCGCCCTGCGCCGAAGCGCCTGGGACGACGCGGCCGTCGCAGCTGCGGAGGGGTTCACCGAGGCCAGCGAGGGCACCGACGTGCCCTGGGGCCTCGTCGCCCTCGGCACCGCCGCGGTGCTCGGAGCGGGTGGCTACGCCGTCTACCGCTCACGCCGCCGCTACGACCACACCCACCACGTCGTCGACGAGCACGGCAACCCCGTCGACCCGGCAGCCATCCTCACCGACGCCGAGCTGGAGCAGAACGCCGCCGCCGCCCTCATCGCCATCGACGACGCCCTGCACACCTCCGAGCAGGAGATCGGGTTCGCCGAGGCACAGTTCGGCACCGAGGCCACGCGGAAGTTCCGCGCTGCGTTGGAGGAGGGTCGCGCGACGGTGCGCGAGGCCTTCACCCTGCGCCAGCAGCTGGACGACGCCGAGCCCGAGACCGACCAGGAGCGCCGACACATGGCCTCGCGGATCATCACACTGTGTGAGCAGGTGGACGCCTCCCTCGACGAGCACGTCGAGGCCTTCGACCAGATGCGCGACATCGAGCACCGGGCGCCCGAGGCACTCGACGAGGCCGCCGCACGGCTCGTCGCCGTGCGCGACCGGCTCCCCGTCGCGCGAGAGTCGTGGACGCGCCTGCGGGCGGAGCGCAGCAACACGGCCGTCGCCCCGGTCGCGGGCAGCGTCGAGCAGGCGGAGGCGCTGCTCACCGCGGCCGAGCAGTCCGTGGCCGAGGGTCGACAGGACCTCGCCACCGACACCGACGCCGCTGCGGTCGACATCCGCGCCGCCGAGTCCGCCACGGCACAGGCCGACGCCCTGTTGACGGCCCTGTCAGAGCTGGAGCAGAACCTGCGGTCCGAGGCCACCGCCGCCGATGACCTCGCCGGCCGGGTCGCTGCCCAGGTGCGGGCCGTGCAGACCTTCGTGCAGACCCATCGTGGGGCCGTCGGCAGCGACGCCCGGACCCGGTTGTCGGAGGCGGAACGCCTCGTCGAGTCGGGTCGTTCGGTCCTGGCCACCGACCCGGACGTCGCCACGACCTCGCTGGAACGAGCCGAACGGCTCATCGGCGAGGCGCAGCAGACCGCCGACGCGGACGTCGCGCGCTGGCGTGCCGACCAGCGGCGCACCGACGAGGGACGCGGCTCCTCAGCCGGTCTGGACTCCCTGCTCCTCGGCGGCATCCTCATCGACCGCGACCGTCAACAACGCTCCCCCGGTACACCGAGCGCGTACCGTGGCAGCAGCACAAGACGTCGCTCCGGCAGCACCCACGCCCGCAGGAAGACCCGGCGCGCGCCGAGCAGCTTCGGCGGCACCTCGAAGCGAGCCCGCCGCGGTGGCGGCGGGCGATTCTGACCCTCAGGAGAGAGAGCACCATGGCACAGAAGCAGTCCATCCTCGGCCGCATCGCCCAGCTGACGCGAGCCAACCTCAACTCGATGATCGACCGCGCCGAGGATCCCGAGAAGATGCTCGACCAGCTCGTCCGCGACTACACCGAGAGCATCCGTGAGGCCGAGGAGGCCGTCGCACAGACCATCGGCAACCTGCGCCTGGCCGAGGCCGACCATGCGGAGGACGTCCGCGCCGCCAAGGAGTGGGGCGCCAAGGCCATCGCCGCGTCCCAGAAGGCCGACGCGATGCGTACCGCCGATCGGGCCGACGAGGCCGACAGGTTCGACCAGCTCGCCAAGGTGGCCATCGGCAAGCAGATCGGGTTCGAGAACGAGGCCAAGACCGCGGCACCCTCCATCGCCTCCCAGGGCGAGACGGTCGAGAAGCTCAAGACCGGGCTCGTGCAGATGCGCGGCCGTCTGGAGGAGCTCTACACCAAGCGCGACCAGCTCGTCGCCCGCCAGAAGACCGCCGACGCGCAGGCCAAGGTGCAGGACGCCGTCAAGTCCATCAACGTCATGGATCCCACCAGCGAGCTCTCCCGCTTCGAGGAGAGGGTGCGACGCCAGGAGGCGCTCGTCGCCGGTCAGGCCGAGCTGGCCAACGACAGCCTCGAGTCCCAGTTCGACGAGCTGGAGGCCGACTCGACGCAGCTGGAGATCGATGCCCGTCTGGCCGAGCTGAAGGGCCAGCTGGGCACCGGGACCGAGCCCTCGTCGTTGGAGTCGGCGCCCGAGGAGCAGCCCCAGTCCGACCAGACGCCTTCCAGCTGAGTCCCCGGCCTGCAAGGATGACGCCATGAAGCTCAACGACTCCCACTCCTACGGCGACGCCGACGTCGAGTCCGTCTACGGACTCATCACCAGCGAGGACTTCCGCAAGGAGTCCGCCGAGGACGTCGGTGCCACCGACGTCGACGTCACCGTGGAGGCCTCCGGCGACGGCCACACCGTCACGATCGTGCGCACCCAGCCGGCCGACATGCCCGACTTCGTCAAGAAGCTCACGGGCGACACCGTCAAGGTCAAGCAGACCGAGAAGTGGGGCGGGCCGGAGTCCGACGGCAGGCGCCGCGCCGACGTCAAGGTGAGCATCATCGGTCAGCCTGCGGAGATGGTCGGCAAGACCGAGCTCTTCTCCACCAAGAGCGGCACCGAGTTCACGCTGGACGGCGACGTCAAGGTGAGCATCCCGTTCATCGGCAAGAAGGTCGAGCCCGAGGTCGCCAAGGCGATCAAGGCCTCGCTCAGGCACGAGGTCGAGCTGGGCATGACTCGCCTCTGATGGGGTCAGGAGACGGCGGCGATCACGTCGCCGATCTCCTGCGTCGCGTACCAGGCGAGGTCGCCGCTGCCGTCGGCGTCGACGTGAAAGGCGTGGACGACGTCGAGGGTCAAGGCGTCGTCCTCACCCACCTCCGCCACCACGACCACCGGACCGCGCTCGGCTGCCGCGAGCAGTGCCTCGTGCTCGTGCGCCTCGTCCTCGCTCTCGGCAGCGATTCGCTCGCCCGTCAGTGCAGCGCCCTCTCGCAGAGCGCGCACCAGCTCGGCGTCGGCCGCCACCCACACCCTCATGAGCGCCCCGGGCGGGACCGGCCCCGCGGCGCCCGACCACGGCGCGTTCCGACCGTCTCGACCAGCTCCTCCAGAGCGTCCTCGATGCACTGCGCGAGGACGTCGATGTCGTTCACCGCGTCCCGGTCGGCGACGATGCCGAAGAACACGCGGCCGTGGTACGACGTCACGCCCACGGACAACGCCCGGTGGTTGGACAGCGGCAGGCACGGGTAGACCTCGGCCACCTGCTTGCCGGCCATGAAGACGGGGTCCTGGGGGCCGGGGACGTTGGTGATGACGAGGTGGTGGCCCCGGCCGCTCTCGGCCGCCGCCACCCGCGCGCCGACCGCGTGGAAGGTCGATGTCGCGAACCCAGGGAGCGAGGCCAGCTGGTTGGCGGCAACGGCCGAGCCCGTCTCGCGGTGGTCCTTCAGGGCGTAGGAGACCTGGTGCAGCCGCACGACGGGGTTGGACTCCCCGACGGGCAACGACAACAGGTGACCGCGGACCTTGGAGCCCAGCGACGTCGGCAGGCCGTCGTCGGCCACCACGGACATCGGCACCATCGCCCGGAAGCTCGTCTTGGCCGTCACGGGCTCCGCCCGGGTCAGCATCCAGCCCCGGATCCCCCCGGCGATGACGGCCAGGATGACGTCGTTGACCGTCCCCCCGTGCTCCTCCCGGACGCGGCGAAAGGACTCCAGGTCGGTGTCGAGCGTCGAGAAGCGCCGGTGCCGCGACGGTGCGGCCGTCAGCACGCCGCGCGGCGGTGGCTGGCTGGAGCCCAGCAGGGGAAGGCGCCGGGCAGCACGGCCGAGGTTGTGCTCCGTGATCTGCAGGGCCTCTCGCGGGTGCCGGACGTTGCGGTCGACGCCGGCACGCACCAGACCGAGCCCGCGGGGGTGAGGTCGGGGGGTCCACTCCTGGTGCGGGATGTCACGGACGCTGTCGGTCTCCTCCAGCAGGACCTGGGCGAGGTCGATCGTCTCCGAGCCGTCCACGAGCGCCTGGTGGGCCTTGAACAGCAGCGCCAGGCGACCGTCCTCCAGCCCTTCGACGAGGTAGAGCTCCCACAGCGGCCTGGAGAGGTCCAGCCGGCGCGCGACGAGCCGACCCACCAGCTCGTGGAGAGCCTCCCGCGTCCCCGGACGAGGCAGCGTCGAGCGCCGCACGTGCATCGAGATGTCGAAGTCCTCGGCGTCGACCCAGATCGGCGTGCTGAGCGCGCCCGGCACCTTGCGCGGGATCTGCCGGTACCGCGGCACGATGTCCAGCCGCTCGCTGATGACCTCGATCAGACGGTCGTGGTCCAGCGGCGTGGGCCCGGGCTCGAGGATGGCCAGGGAGGCGATCTGCCGTGGCGTCGTCGGCGTGTCCCGGTTCAGGAACATCGCGTCCAAGGGGCTGAGGCGTTGCATCGGTCTCCTCCAGGAGGTCGCGCGGACCGGGGCACCGGTCAAGCGAGTCAGGTGACCTCCCTATCAGCGCGATCTCCAAGGTCGGCACTGAACCTACCATCGAGTACCGGGCGTCAACGTGCGACGGCGCGGGGCGCGAGAGGGGATGTCAGCGTCGCGTCTGCCAGTCGGGCGAGGGCCGTCACGAACGGGGACGACGGGGCCACGACGTGCGGGAGCTGACCGGCCATCGTCGCGGCATCGAGGGCCGGGACGTCGGCCGGGACGAGGGCGACCGGCGCTGTCTCGCCGAGTCTCTGCACCGTCTCGACCAGCTCGCGCTGGTCCCACCCCAGGGTCGGCCGCGTCTGGTTCAGCACCACGCGCGGCGAGGTGTCGACGACGGAGCGCAGGTCGTGCAGCCCGCGGACGAGACGGGCGATGCCGACCGGGTCCGCTCGACCGACCGCCACCACGACGTCGGCCACCTCCAGGACCTGGAGGGTGGCCTGGTTGCGGCCGGGGCCCGTCGCGTCCTGCTGCTCGAGGCAGAAGCCGCAGTCCACGACGACGTCACGGTGTCCTCGGCGCAGCTCCTGGAGCACCCGCTCGAGACCGGCGGGCCGCAGTGCCCTCCACATGTCGGCACGTGGCAGTCCGGTCAGCAGGTGAAGGTTCTCGGCGACCGCGACGACGTGGTCGGCGGCGACGTCCGTGCTGCCGCGGTTGGCCTCGCGGCAGGCCGCCATGAGGCCGGAGACGTCATCGAGCAGTCCGACGAGCTGCGCCTGGGATCCACCGTAGGTGTCGGCATCGACGAGCACCGTCGACCGACCGCGGTGGGCCAGCTCCGCGGCCAGCGCGAGCGCCACCGTGCTGCGACCCGGTGCTCCCTGGGGCCCCCAGACCGCGACCACCCTGCCGTCGGGCCCCGCACTCGCTGGCTCCGCCGGCGGGCTGGCGGGCCGGTCGACCGTCGCCGAGACGACCGCTGCCTCGACCTCCCCCGGGCGGGAGTGCAGCACGACGCCGAGGGCGTCGGCGCGTGCTGACGGGCCGAGGCCGACGACCTGCACGCCGCGACGTCCCAGGGCGGTGATGGTCTCCACGTCCAGCCCGGGCAGCTCGACGTCCACCACGGCCACGTCCGCCGAGGCGCCGGCGACGGCGAGAAGCTCCGCGACGTCCATGCACCGGCGGGCCAGCAGGAGCGACGGCGCCGCCTCCAGCTCGCGCACCACCTGCGTCTCCCACGCTGCTCCGCCGGCGGCCAGTGCCACGGACCGTGGGGTCGAGCCGGTCACGAGCGCCGCACCAGCGTGACGTGGCCCGCCGACACCCGGCCGACCAGGTCTCCGGCCAGCTCGGCGGGGGCGACGTCCACCAGCACCGTCCTGGACCCAGCGCCACCCTCGAGCCCGGACCCACCGCCCGTGGAGACGACCGGCACCGCCTCCAGCACGAGCGTTGCCGCTTGGGCCGGGTCCTCACCGGGCGCAGGCCCCACCCAGACGTCGACGAGCTCACCGCGGCGCAGGTCCTGGGGCGCCGCGCCCGTGGCCACCGCCAGCGGCAGCTCTGTGGACGCGGCCCCGTCCGCCGGTGCCAGGGCGTCGCGCGCGAGCAGGGTGCCGGCGCCGACGTCCCGCGACCAGGCCAGCTCCTTGAGCGCCGCCGGCAGCTCGTCGTCGACCCGCAGGGCGCCGTCGGCCGCCGGGGCGTCGAGCAACGCCTTGGACTCGACGAGCTGGCCCGTCCGGACCGGGTCCCCGGCCACGACGTCCTCGCCGACCGTCCAGTAGCCCACTCGGTCGTCACTCTGTGCCACCACCCACGTGCCAAGGGCTGCCGCCCCAAGCACGAGCAGGCCACCCAGCAACAGCCGTGGGTCCGTCCACGACCGGTGCCGCAATCGATTCGTCCGTCCTCGCTCGCGAGGCCCCCGCCACGTCGTCATCCCCCGTTTCTACTCAGCCAGAGCCTCGCCGTCCACCCCTGCTCCGGTTGTCCACAGCAATCTGGACGGGCTGCCGAGGTCTCGGGCGTCCCCATGGGAAACTGGGTGCATGGCTGTCGAGCAACGCTTCTACACGCTCGCCGACGTGGCCGAGGTCCTCAACGTCACGGTGCGGCAGGTCTATGCGCTCGTCCGCTCTGGCGAGCTGCGCGGCATCCAGGTGGGGGGCCGCCATCAGTGGCGGGTCGAGCACGACGAGCTGGAGGCCTACATCCAGCGTCAGTACGCCAAGGCCGAGGACGCGCTCGCGGACTCCGAGGCACCCGCGGACGACGACGTCAACGCCTGAACGAGAGCACGGCCAGGCCGGCGAACGGCACGACGGGCCGGCGTCCGCCCGCGGTCGCCAGACGGACGAAGTCCCGGCCGACGACGTCCACCACTCCTTCGAGGACTGCACCGTCGCGGCGGGCCACCCGCACCTCGTCACCGTCCTCACGGACCCGTCGCAACAGCTGAGGCCAGCCGAGTCGCGCGCTCACCCGGCCGGATGGATCGGCTCGACGATCCGCCGTCACCACGGTCAAGACGGCATCCGCCGCCACGACGTGGTCGATCGCGACCGAGGCCAGGTGCACGACCACGTCGTTGACCAGCTCGGCACTGCCGGCCACCCGTCCGACTCCCTGGACCTCGAGCTCGACCGCACCTCCGACGAGCGAACGCCAAGGCGTCTGGGACCACTCCTCGTCCCGCAGCTCCTCGACGAGCGCATCACGCTCGCCGAGGGCCATGTCCTCGGCCTGTCCCTCGAGCTCGGCGAACAACCGGTCCCAGCGCACGGCGCGAGCCTAGGCCACATCTGTGGACGAAGGATTGACCAACGATGACGAACGGACTTCAATGTTGTCAAACGACATCAAACGTCATCATCGGGGGTCGTCATGCTCAGCAGCACCGGTCGGGTCGTCGCCGTGGTCGCCACACTCCTCACCGCGTGGACCGTTCCGCGGGCACCCGACTCCGCAGCGGCACTCGGCGGGCGAGACCTGCCTGCCGCCCTCGCCGGCGTCCTCGAGCTCGGGCTCCTCGCGCTGGCCGGCTGGACGCTGCTCACGCTCCTGCTCGCGAGCACCCGGGGAGCCCCCGCTCGTCTCGGGCGACGCCTCGTGCCTGCCGCTGTCCGCGCCGCCCTGTTCACCGGCGCCGTGGCGGCCACGGCCTCGGCAGCACAGGCCGGCGAGAGTCCATGGCCGGTGGACGGGCTCCGCCTTCCCGAGCGAGCCGTGGTGGCGCAGTCGGACCCCACGCCCTCGACCACACCGACCGTCCGGCAGGACGAGGCGATCACGGTGCAGGACGGGGACACCCTGTGGGGCCTGGCTACCGCCAGGCTCTCCAGCAACGCAGGGGATGACGCTGTCGCGAGCCTCGTGCGACGGATCCACCAGGCCAACCGCGCTCGCATCGGGCCGGACCCCGACATCATCCACCCGGGTCAACGCCTGGTCGTGCCCACCTCCACGAGCACACAGGACGACCGATGAGGACCGCGGTCGCGCTGTCGCCCCGCCCCCGTCCGCAGTTCGAGCTGCCCCTCGCCGACGCGCCAGGCCAGGCGCCGCTGCCCTTCCCGGGCATGCAGGCGGTGCTCCCGGTCTCCGTCGACCGTTCCGACACCGAGCTGGCAGGTCGCGCCATGCGTCAGCCGGTGGCTCGCTTCATGCAGGCCCTCACCGAGGTCCTGTCCGGGGAGCGGCCGGTCCGCCAGATGGCTGCCTGGATGACGCCGACCGTGCACGCCTCGCTGTCCTCACGCCTGGTGGCTCGGGCCCGGGCACCGCGCCGTGGTGGAACCAGCGCGGCGCGGCTCGTCTCCGTGCACGTGGCGATGGTGAACGACGAGGCCATGGAGGTGGCCGGACGCATGGTCCACCGCGGACGGTCCAGGGCGGTCGCGGTCCGCCTGGAGCTGCTCGTCAACCACCGCGGGCGCACGCACTGGACGTGCACGGCCCTGGAGTGGGCCTGAGCCCCTCTCTGCCGGGCTCGGATCAGCGGTTGCGCTTGCGTGACTGACGCTGCGCCTTCGCCTTCTGGCGCGCCTTGGACTTGCTGTTGGTCTGGCGCTGGCGCTCGTTCTCCTCCGGCTCCTCGTCCTCTCGCCTCACCTCGGCGTCGCCGGACTCGCTCGGCGCGGAGTAGGCGAGCTTCTGCTCCTTGCGGGCCTCGAGCCCCTTGGCCCTGAGCTGCGGTTCCTCGGACTCCTCGGACTCGTCGGACCCCTCGGACTCGCTGCTGCGCGGCTCGACCTGGACGTCGAGATTGAACAGGAAGCCCACCGACTCCTCCGCGATGCCGTCCATCATCGCCGTGAAGAGGTCGTAGCCCTCGCGCTGGTACTCCACGAGCGGGTCGCGCTGGGAGTACGCCCGCAGGCCGATGCCCTCGCGCAGGTAGTCCATCTCGTAGAGGTGCTCGCGCCACTTGCGATCAAGCACGCTCAGGAGCACCTTGCGCTCCAGCTCGCGCATGACCGGCGCACCGAGGTCCGCCTCGCGTCGGTCGTAGGCCGCCAGAGCGTCCTCGACGACCATCTCGGTGAGCTTCGCCCGGGTGAGGCCCTCGCGGCTGCCCACCTCGGCATCGACGGCCTCGATGGTCAGGGAGGTCGGGTAGAGGGTGCCGAGCGCCGTCCACAGCTTGTCGAGGTCCCACGTCTCGGAGAACCCCTCGGTGGCGCCGACGACGTAGGCCGCCGCGGTCTCGGAGACCATGGAGCGCACCCAGTCCTGCAGGTTCTCACCCTCCAGCACCCGGCGTCGCTCGGCATAGATGACCTCGCGCTGACGGCTCATCACGTCGTCGTACTTGAGGATGTTCTTGCGGCTCTCGAAGTTCTGTGACTCGACCTGACTCTGCGCCGAGGCGATCGCACCGGTGACCCGCTTGTTCTCGATCGGGACGTCGTCGGGGATCTTCATCGACTGGAGCACCCAGTTGACCCAGTCCGCCTTGAACAGGCGCATGAGGTCGTCCTCGAGCGAGAGGTAGAAGCGGGTCTCGCCCGGGTCACCCTGTCGGCCGGAGCGGCCTCGCAGCTGGTTGTCGATGCGTCGCGACTCGTGCCGCTCCGTGCCGATCACGGCAAGTCCGCCGACGGCGGAGACCTCGTCGTGCTCGGCCTTGACCTGGGCCTCCATCTGCTTCAGCGTGTCGCCCCAGGCAGCCTCGTACTCCTCGGAGTCCTCCAGCGGGTCGAGACCGCGCTTGCGCAGCGCCTGGTCCGCCAAGAACTCCACGTTGCCTCCGAGCATGATGTCGGTTCCTCGACCGGCCATGTTCGTGGCCACCGTGACCGCGCCCTTGTGACCGGCCATCGCCACGATCGACGCCTCACGATCGTGCTGCTTGGCATTGAGGACCTCGTGCGGGACCTTGCGCTTGCGCAGGTGCGTGGCGAGCCGCTCGCTCTTCTCCACGCTGGTCGTGCCGACGAGGATGGGCTGGCCGACCGCGTGCCGCTCGACGATGTCCTCCACGACGGCGTTGAACTTGGCCTCCTCGGTGCGGTAGACGAGGTCGGGCTGGTCGGCGCGGGCCACGGGCTTGTTCGTCGGGATGGGGACGACGCCGAGCTGGTAGATCTTGTCGAACTCGCTCGCCTCGGTCATGGCCGTGCCGGTCATGCCGCCGAGCTTGTCGTAGAGCCGGAAGTAGTTCTGCAGCGTGATCGTGGCAAGCGTCTGGTACTCCTCGCGGATGCGCACGCCCTCCTTGGCCTCGATGGCCTGGTGCAGGCCCTCGTTGTAGCGGCGCCCGTCCAGGATGCGGCCGGTGTGCTCGTCGACGATGATCACGTTGCCGTCGATGACGACGTAGTCCTTGTCGTTGCGGAAGAGCTCCTTGGCCTTGATGGCGTTGTTCAGGAAGCTGATCAGCGGGGTGTTCACGGCGTCGTAGAGGTTGTCGATCCCGAGTGCGTCCTCGACTTTGTCGATGCCGGACTCGCCGACGGCGATCGTGCGCTTCTTCTCGTCGACCTCGTAGTCCTGATCGATCGTCATGGCACCGACGATCCGCGCGAACTCCCCGTACCACTTGACCTCGTCCTCGGTCGGCCCGGAGATGATCAGGGGGGTCCGCGCCTCGTCGATGAGGATGGAGTCCACCTCGTCGACGATGGCGAAGTTGTGGCCGCGCTGGACGCAGCTCGCCAGGTCGTCGGTCATGTTGTCGCGCAGGTAGTCGAAGCCGAACTCGTTGTTCGTGCCGTAGGTGATGTCGCACTCGTAGGCCTCGCGACGCTCAGCGGGCCGCATGCTCGGAAGCACCATCCCGACGCTGAGGCCGAGGAACGTGTAGACGCGCCCCATCCACTCCGCGTGGTAGCGCGCGAGGTAGTCGTTGACCGTCACGACGTGCACGCCCTTGTCAGCCAACGCGTTGAGGTAGCAGGGAAGGGTGGCGACGAGCGTCTTGCCCTCGCCGGTCTTCATCTCGGCGATGTTGCCCAGGTGCAGCGCCGCTCCGCCCTGGATCTGGACGTCGAAGTGACGCTGGCCGAGCACCCGGCTGGCGGCCTCGCGCACCGTGGCGAACGCCTCCGGCATGAGGTCGTCGAGGGACTCTCCCGCCTCCAGGCGATCCCTGAACTCCTGGGTCATGCCCTGGAGCTCCTCGTCGCTCAACGCGGAGAACTCGTCCTCGAGTGCATTGACCTGCTTGGCGATGGCCTGCAGCTGGCGAAGGATCTTTCCCTCACCGGCGCGCAGGATCTTGTCGATGACCTTGGGCACTGAAAGGTACTCCTCATGGAAGTCGGGGCACCCCGAGTCTAGGACCTCCGGCCTGATCAGCCGAAGGCAGCGCCCAAGGGTCCGGCGAGCGACCCCCTCGGCTCCACCGCGACGTCGTCCAGGCCCAGCCAGTCGGCCATGGTCCGCAGCTCCGCCGCCAGCTCCGCAGCAGTGTGTGGTGGGGCACCGGGCTCGGCCCAGGCGCCCTTGACGCGCAGCACCCCGGCGGCTCGGTCAGCCTTGAGGTCGACCCTGGCGACGAGGTCGTCGCCGAGCAGGAACGGCAGCACGTAGTAGCCGAACTCGCGCCGCTCCTGCGGCACGTAGATCTCGATGCGGTACCGGAAGCCGAACAGCTGCTCGGTGCGGGTGCGCTCGAAGACGAGCGGGTCGAAGGGGCTCAGCAGGGCACGCGCCGCGACCCGACGCGGCCGGGCCGCCTCGCGGTGGAGGTAGGCGGGCCGGTCCCAGCCGGCCACCTGCGCCGGCACGAGCACCCCGTCCTCCACCAGCTCGGCGACCGCCCGCTGCGTGGGCATCGGCGCGGTCCGGAAGTAGTCCCGCAGGCACGGCTCGGTCCCGATGCCGTGGGCCCGGGCGGCGTGCTCCACGAGCACCCGGTGAGCCTCGTCCGAGCCCAGCGCCGGGCGGGCCAGCACCGCGGCGGGAATGACTCTCTCCGGCACGTCGTACATCCGCTCGAACTGGGCGTTGCGCCGGGCCGAGGTCACCTCGCCGACGAAGAACAGGTACTCCAGCGCCTGCTTGGTCAGGGACCAGTTCCACCCCCAGTGCGTACGGTCCCGCTCGCCGGCCAGTCCCACGGCCGCGTCGACCTCGCGAGCCGACATCGGACCAGCGGACCGCACGACCTCCCGCACCGCCGCGACGAGGTCGGGGTGCTCCTGGGCGACCTGTCGGGGCCCACCCCACATGCCGTGCCGCTCGATCATCCGGTGCTGCAGCGCCGGCCACAGGTCGACGTCGACGAACGTCGCGACATGAGCCCAGTACTCGAACATCGCCCGCGGAGCCCGGCCGGCCGCACGGTGGAACACGTCGAGGTCGTAGGGCCCCATGCGTGAGTAGAGCGGCATGAGGTGCGCCCGCTGGAGCACGTTGACGGAGTCGATCTGGAAGAAGCCCAGACGGCGCAGGGTCCGGCGCAGGTGCGCGCCCGTCACGGGCCCGGACGGGCGGGGCCGGGTGAAGCCCTGGGCCGCGAGCGCGACGCGGCGCGCCTGCAGCGGTGTCAGCCGCACCGGCACCTCAGAGCGAATCGTCGAGCAGGTTGGAGCGCACCGCGTACATCGCGGCCTCCATGCGCGACTTCATCTGCAGCTTCTCCAGCATGTTGCGGATGTGGTTCTTGACGGTGTTCTCGCTGATGAACAGCTCCTCGGCGATCTGCCGGTTGCTGTAGCCCCGGGCCACCAGTCGCAGCACCTGCAGCTCGCGGGCCGTCAGCTGGCCGGTCAGCTCAGCAGGGCTGCGCGACATCTGCACGAACTCCTCCAGCAGCTTGGTCGCCATGCTCGGGCTGATGAGGGACTGGCCGGCAGCCACGAGCCGGACCGCCTCAGCCACCTGGTCGTACGTCGAGCCGTCCTTGAGCAGGTAGCCAGATGCTCCGCTCTTGATCGAGTCGTAGAGGTCGCGCTCCTCATCGCTCGCCGTCAGCATGATGATCCCGGTGGAGGGCGAGATCGACTTGATCGTCGCGCACACCTCGACGCCGCTGCGACCGGGCATGCGGACATCGAGCAGCACCACGTCGGGCGGGGTCTCCTCGACAGCCGCGATGGCCTTGTCGCCGTCGTCGACCTCGACGAGGTCGAGCGTCTCGTCCGCGCTGAGCACCATCGAGACCCCCCGACGGAACAGCTCCTGGTCATCGACCAGGAGGACACGGATATGGGGTTCCCGAGACGTCACTCACTCATCGTAGACGCGTCGACCGCCCCCCGTCAGCCCCCAGCCGCCCGGCGAGCTCCCCCGAGGGCACAGCGCCCCCGGGCTCGCCCGCCGTGCATCACTGCGAGACGTCGAGGTGGATGACCCCGTAGTCGTACCCCTTGCGCAGGTAGACGACGCTCGGACGCATCGAGTCCTTCTCCAGGAACAGGTAGAAGTCGTGCCCCACCAGCTCCATCTCGTAGAGCGCCTGCTCCAGGGTCATCGGGGAGGCCTCGTGCGTCTTCTCCCGGACGACGATGGGCCCGTCGCCCTGCACCCGGATGCCGGCGACGTCGTGGGTCAGGGTGTCCTCGGTCTCCGGGTCCGGGTTGACGAGCTCGGGCGGCACGTCCGCCGTGACCTCAGCCAGCGATGCCGGTCGGTGCTGTCCCATGCTGATGCGGCGGCGGTCGGCGGAACGACGCAGCCGCGACTCGAGCTTGTCGATCGCGGCGTCCAGGGCCGAGTGCTGGTCGGTGGAAGCTGCCTCGGCACGGATGACGGGGCCACGGGACCGCACCGTCATCTCGACGCGAGCGGCCTTGTCGTGCTGGCGCGGGTTGGGCTCATGGGTGACCTCGACCTCGACCCTCAGGATCTTCTGGCGCTGGTCGTACTTCTCGATCCGGTGGAGCTTCTCCTCGACGTGCGTCCGGAACCGCTCGGAGATCTCGCTCTTGCGGCCGTTGACGACGATTTCCATGGGGGCCTCCTGCGCTCGATGCTGAATGGATCACATGTCTTCGACCGTAGCCCCCCCGGAGTTCACTTGCCAGAGCAGCAGCTCACGACTTCGGGGCGAGCCGCTGATCGTCATCTCCGTGCCGTCACGGTCGCCGCGCCGACGGCGCTCGGCCCTGTTCTCGCCAGCACGGCGACCGCCTCGGCGAGGGTGGCCCCCGTGGTGACGACGTCGTCGACCACGACCACCTGGGGCCCCACCGGTACGGCCCTGCGCACCGCGAACGCCCCGGCGACGTTGAGACGACGAGCGCGGGCGTCGAGCCCGGACTGGTCGACGGGGCGTCCGCTCACGCGCAGTGCGTTGCAGGTCGTCACCTCGACGCCGACCTCCTCCAGCCGCCGTGCGGCGTGCGTCGCCAGGACCGCGACCACGTCGGCGCCTCGACGTCGACGGCTCCGTCGCGTGGCCGGCACCGGGACGAGGCAGACCGGCCGACGAGGGTCCGCTGCCAGGCACACGCTCGCCGCCAGCAGGAGTGCCAGCGGCTCGAGCAGGACCCGGACGGAACGCTCCTTCCATGCCACGACGACGTCGCGGGCGAGCCCGTCGTGAGAAGCCGCGGCCACGACCGGGACAGGCTCGTGCAGGACGACCTCCGGCTCCGGCTCCAACCCCGGACGGCACCCGGGGCACACCCCTCGCGCCGGCTCTCCACACCCCACGCAGACGGCTCCCAGGACGAGGTCCGCTGCTGCCAGCCGCCAGCTCAGGCGTGCTGGGTCGGGTGCAGGGGCCATGGTCCCACCGTGCCGTGTCCACGACCGGTCGGCCAGTGCCTCGGAGTCGGGCTGGGGACGACCGGCGAGGCCGCTCAGCCCCGGGGCGCCAAGGAGGTGACCTCCCCGGCGTCAGCGAGCTGCCACGCGCGGCCGGGGGCGAGGCTCCAGAGCCGGTCCTCGCCGTCGACCACCCACAGGGTGGGGCGGTCGCCGTTGCCCACCGCGAGCTGCCGCGCGCCCACGTCCGGCAGGAGAGCGGACCCGCCCCGCACCCCACCCGCGAGGTCGCTGCCGTCGATGTTGACGCTGTGCACCTGTGAACCGACGTCGGTGTCGGCAAGAACGCGGAGCCTGGTGCCGTCGGTCCAGACCGGGGAGCGCACACCGGTCAGCTCCGGCGCCAGCCGGCGGGGATCTCCGAGGCCGACGATCCGCCCGTCGTCGTCGCGTCGCGTCGCACCGACGAACAGCCCTCCGGCGGCGTCGACCATCGCGTAGCGACCGTCGTCCGGGGAGACCCGAAGCGCCTGCGGGTCGAGCCCGTCCACGGCCGAGGAGTCGAGCGCCCTGACCTCGCCGTCGGTGACAGCCCGGACCCTCGACCCACCGGCGGGCCGATCCACCACCAGCAAGGTCCACCCGGAGGCCCAGGAGACGTCCACGACGTCATCGCCCCGGACGTCGACCGGGTCCTCGCCGGACTCATCGGTGATCCGGACGGTGGAGTCCCCGAGCAGTGCCGCCGCACGACCGTCCGAGATCGCGATCGTGTCGGCGCCCTCGGCATCGTCCTCCCACGGTCCGGAGGTGGTGCGCACGGCACCACCGCGCAGCTCCACGAGCCGGTCGTCCTCGACGGCCCACGGGCCGTCCCGAGGCTCCACCGGCCCGTACCGGTCCCAGGCGTCGACGGGCTGCACCGCGCCTCCCCCGGGAAGCGGGACTGCGGACGCGCCCGCGAGCCGGACCCCCTGCACGTCGGGGAGCTGGCGCAGGGTCCACACCAGCTGGGCGGAGATGCGCTCCTGGACCGTGGGATCAGCGTCCTCGACACCTCGCTCGAACTCGACGTCGGCCACGCCGTCGGCGTTGACGGGAACCGACGGCCGCACCAGGCCGGCCTCGGGCACGGAGGTCCGCACGTCCGCCGACGCCGACGACGGCCCGCGGGCCAGGCTGAGCACCAGGGACGTGGGCAGCGTGTCCCCGACGACGAGGTGGACGAGGCTGGGGACCACCGTCGATCCCGACGGATCGAGGAAGTAGATGGCGAAGGGGCGGATGTAGTCCGCAGCGAACTTCTGCGTCACCAGGACCCCTTCGGGCGGGTTCGCGATCCGCCACTCACCGTCGATCCGCTCCAGACGCAACCGCGTCACGCGATCCTCCCCCACAGCCTCGCGACGACCCTGCACGTCGAGCGCTGACTCGACGCGGCGCTCCACCGTGACGGTGCGGTCGCCGCCGGGCGCACGGGGCGTCGCGATCCGGGGCTCTGAGTAGATCTCCGTCCGGGCCGAGGGCCGCCAGGCGTCGTCAGCCTCCGGCGTCAGGTACTCACCGGCGACGGCACGGGTCACGGGGTAGGCCAGCATCGCGTCGAGGAATCCGCTCACCACCTGCTGCGGCGTCGCTCCCGGGACCGGCGGTGCCGGCGAGTAGCGCGCGGTGCTCCCCGCGACGTCATCGGCCTCGGCCACGGACTGCACGGGACTGCTCGTCGGCATCCCCGCACACGCGCCGAGCACGAGCATCGCGGCCGCGGCTGCAAGAAGGGCCCTCACTGGAAGACCATCTCGACGACCGGCTCACCGGCAGCCGGCTCGCTGGAGTCGGCGCTACGTTTGGGCAGCGTGAGGACGAACTCCGCGCCCTCACCCCGGCGACCGAAGGCCCGCAGGGTGCCACCGTGCAGTGCGGCGTCCTCGCGGGCGATGGCCAGTCCCAGCCCTGTGCCGCCCTGGGTCCGCGCGGGATCCGCGCGCCAGAACCGGTCGAAGACCCGCAGGTTCTCGTCCCCGCCCAGGCCGACTCCGAAGTCGCGGACCACCAGGGAGGCGCGGTCGGCCGACTGACCGACCTCCACCTCCACGACGTCCGACCCGCTGTACTTGGCCGCGTTGGCCAGCAGGTTGCGCACGATGCGATCGATCCTGCGCACGTCGGCCGCCACCACGACCGGCCGGTCCGCGCCTCTGACCCGCACCTGGACCCCGAACCGGGCCAGCACTGCATCGTTCACCGATCGTCGTGCCACCTCGGCGAGATCCACGCGCTCGAGCTCGAGCTGGGCGGCTCCGGCGTCGAACCTGCTGAGGTCGAGCAGGTTGGACAGCAGCTCCTCGAAGCGGTCCAGCTCGCCCTTGAGCAGCTCCGCGGCTCGGGCGGTCTTGGGGTCGAAGTGCCGCCGGGCGTCGTGCAGCACCTCGCTGGCCATCTGCACCGTGGTGAGCGGCGTGCGCAGCTCGTGAGACACGTCCGACACGAAGCGTTGCTGGAGCCTGGACAGGTCCTGCAGGCGTCGGATCTGGTTCTGCAGGCTGGCGGCCATCTGGTTGAAGGAGGTGCTCAGACGGGCGATGTCGTCCTCGCCGCTGACGTGCATGCGCTGCTCCAGGCTCCCGGCCGCATAGCGCTCGGCCACCCGCCGGGCCAGCCTCACCGGCCCCAGGACCTGGCGCGACACGAGCCACGCGACCCCGCCCACGAGCAGCACCATCGCGAGGCCGCCCACCAGCAACGACTGGCGCACGAGGTCGAGCGTGCCCTGCTGGTCCGCGAGGGAGAACAGGTAGTACATCGCGTAGGACTGGCCGGTGCCCGGGGAACGCAGCCTGCTGCCCACGACGATCGTCGGGGTCTCCTGGCCCGTGCCGAGCACCGAGAGGTCGGCGAAGCGCCAGTACGTGCCGGTCGAGCCCCGGACCGTCTCCCGCAGGTCTGCCGGAATGGCGCCTTCTCCGAGCGCGATCGACGATCGGGTGGGGGTCACGTCGGCGTCCTCGACGAGCGGGCCCTCCAGGACGAGCTCGTAGGTGCGGGCAGTGGTCTCGGTCTCCGTGAGCGTGTCGACCATCTGGGCCAGGGCCTGGCTCTGCGCCGACGGCTCGCTCTCGACCTCCGCGTCCAGCTGGGCCTGGGCCTGGGCGAACCCGGACCGCGCCTCGGCCACGACCG
The DNA here is from genome assembly GCF_051262555.1 of Aeromicrobium sp. CF4.19. Classification (NCBI taxonomy): domain Bacteria; kingdom Bacillati; phylum Actinomycetota; class Actinomycetes; order Propionibacteriales; family Nocardioidaceae; genus Aeromicrobium; species Aeromicrobium sp. CF4.19. Next base: position 87,119 of record NZ_JBIMEU010000005.1, read on the forward strand.
CCTCCTGCCGGCGCTCCACCAGTCCCTCGGCGACGCTGGTGAGCAGGGCCCAGCCGGTCAGTCCGACGACGATGGCACTGAGCAGCAGGGTGCTGACGACCACGCGGGTCTGCAGCGATCGACGCCACACCCGACCCAGGCGGGTCACGGTCGGCTCATCCGGGAGCGATCGCCTGGTACCCCACACCCCGGACCGTGCGGATCACCCTCGGGGCGTCGGCATCGTCCTCGATCTTAGAGCGCAGGCGCGTCATGTGGACGTTGACCAGCTTGGTGTCGCCGGGGTGGTGATAGCCCCACACCCGCTCCAGCAGGGTCTCGCGGGTGAACACCTGCTCCGGGCTGGCCAGCAGGCAGGCGAGCAGGTCGAACTCCAGCGGCGTGAGGTCCAGGGTCTGTCCTGCGCGGGTGACCGTGTGACCGCCGGGGTCGAGCACGATGTCACCGAAGGTCAGAGGGTCGCCGAGCGCGTCGTTGCGCCGCAGGCGCGCCCGCACCCTCGCCACCAGCTCGGAGTTCTTGAACGGCTTGGTGACGTAGTCGTCCGCGCCCGCCTCCAGGCCGCGGACGACGTCGTCGGTGTCGGCCTTGGCGGTGAGCATGATGATCGGCACCGCCGAGACCTCCCGGATCTGGCGACACACCCTCATGCCGTCGACCCCCGGAAGCATCAGGTCGAGCAGGACCACGTCCGGGCGGAAGGCGGAGAAGGCCGCCATGACGGCGTCGCCACTGCGACACACCGACGCGGTCAGCCCCTCCCCCTCCAGCACGATCGAGAGCATCTCCGCCAAGGAGGCATCGTCGTCGACCACGAGCACGCGGTCACGCCTGCTCCTGCGGTAGCTCATCGCTTACCTACCATCTGGGGTGCCGCCGGATCAGTACCGGTAGTGCTCCGACTTGTACGGGCCGGCGACGTCGACTCCGAGGTAGGCGGCCTGCTCCTTGGTGAGCTCGGTCAGCTCCACGCCGAGCGCGTCGAGGTGCAGGCGGGCCACCTCTTCATCCAGGTGCTTGGGCAGGATGTGCACGCCGAGCTCGTACTGACTGGCCTTGGTGTAGAGCTCGATCTGTGCCAGGACCTGGTTGGTGAAGGAGTTCGACATCACGAAGGACGGGTGCCCCGTGGCGTTGCCCAGGTTGAGCAGACGCCCCTCGGACAACACGATGATCTTCTTGCCGGCCGCGCCGTCGTTGGAGGGGAAGATCCACTGGTGGACCTGCGGCTTGATCTCGTCCTTGACGATGCCGGGGATCTTGGCCAGGCCCGCCATGTTGATCTCGTTGTCGAAGTGGCCGATGTTGCCCACGATGGCCTGGTGCTTCATCTTCTGGAAGTGCTCGACGGTGATGATGTCGAAGTTCCCGGTGGTGGTGATGAAGATGTCCGCGGTCTCCACGACCGAGTCGAGCCGCTTGACCTCGTACCCGTCCATGGCAGCCTGCAGGGCGCAGATCGGGTCGATCTCGGTGACGATCACGCGAGCTCCCTGACCGCGCAGCGACTCTGCCGAGCCCTTGCCGACGTCGCCATAGCCGCAGACGACGGCGACCTTGCCACCGATCATGACGTCGGTCGCGCGGTTCAGGCCGTCGATGAGCGAGTGGCGGCAGCCGTACTTGTTGTCGAACTTGCTCTTGGTGACCGAGTCGTTGACGTTGATCGCCGGGAAGAGCAACGTGCCCTCGCGGAAGCGGTCGTACAGACGCAGGACGCCGGTGGTGGTCTCCTCCGAGACGCCCTTGATGTCCTTGGAGATGTTCGTCCAGTGCTGCGGCTTCGCCTCGACGGAGCGGGCGAGGACGCGCAGCACCTCCTTGAACTCCTCGTTGTCGGTGCTGTCCTGGGAGGGGACGACGCCGGTCTTCTCGTACTCGACACCGAGGTGCAGCAGCATCGTGATGTCGCCGCCGTCGTCGAGGAGTACGTTCGGGCCGCCCTCGACACCATTCTCGTCGGTGAAGTCGAAGACCTTCTCGGCCTCGTCCCAGTACTCCGCGAGCGTCTCGCCCTTCCAGGCGAAGACGGGGGTGCCCTTGGGGTCCTCGGCCGTCCCGTCGCGGCCGACGACGACCGCGGCAGCTGCGTGGTCCTGCGTGGAGAAGATGTTGCACGTCGCCCAGCGCACGTCGGCACCGAGGTCGACGAGGGTCTCGATCAGCACGGCGGTCTGGATGGTCATGTGCAACGAGCCGGCGATCCGGGCTCCGGCCAGTGGCTGGCTCGCGCCGAAGCGCTCGCGCATGGCCACCAACCCGGGCATCTCGTGCTCCGCGAGCTCGATCTCCTTGCGGCCGTACTCGGCGAGCGACAGGTCCTTGACGTCATAATCCATGAGGCTCATCCTAACGGCCACGTCCTGCGCTCACGCACGTGTCCGGGTCACAGGGCGCGGGCCTCGTCGACGAGCATCACGGGGATGTCGTCACGCACCGCGTACGCCAGCCGGCAGGCACTGCAGACGAGCTCGTCCGCGTCCTGGTCCACGTGCAACGTGGCCCGGCACTGGGGGCACACGAGGATCTCCAGGAGCGCGGGGTCGAGGTTCATGGGCCAAGCCTATGACGTCGGCGCGACGGATCGACGTCAGGCGCGGACGAGCGCGAGGACCTCGTCACGCACGCGGGCCATGGTGGCCTCGTCGTCACCCTCGACGTTCAGCCGCAGCAAGGGCTCGGTGTTGGAGGCTCGCACGTTGAACCACCAGTGGTCGGCCTCCACCGTGAGGCCGTCCATCCGGTCCTGCCGCTCGTCGGCGTAGCGGCGGCAGAGCTGCTCGATCACGGCGTCGGTGTCCACGACCCGGCTGTTGATCTCGCCCGACGCGACGTAGCGCGTGAACGCCCCCATCAGGTCGCTCAGCGTCCCGTCGGACTCCCCGAGGGCGCCGAGCACGTGCAGCGCCGCCAGCATCCCGGAGTCCGCGAGGTAGAACTCGCGGAAGTAGAAGTGGCCGGAGTGCTCCCCGCCGAAGACGGCGCCGGTGCGCGCCATCTCGGCCTTGATGAGGGAGTGGCCGACGGGCGTGCGGACGGCGCTGCCACCGTGCTCGGTGACGATCTCCGCCACGGCCCGTGAGCAGATGACGTTGTGCAGGATCGTGGCGCCGGGCTCGTGCTGCAGGTGACGCGTCGCCACGAGCGCCGTGATCGCCGACGGTGCGACGACGGCCCCGGTCTCGTCGACGACGAAGCAGCGGTCGGCGTCTCCGTCGAAGGCCAGTCCGAGGTCGCAGCCGTGCTCGCGGACGGTCGACTGGAGGTCGACGAGGGTGCTCGCGTCGAGCGGGTTGGCCTCGTGGTTCGGGAACGTGCCGTCGAGCTCGAGGTAGAGCGGGACCAGCTCGACGTCCAGATGGGCGAAGACGGCCGGCACGGTGTGTCCGGCCATCCCGTTGCCGGCGTCGACGGCGACCTTGAGCCGTCGCCCCGACACGGGGGCCAGCCGCAGCAGCGTGTCGGCATAGGTCTGCAGGAAGTCCAGCTCCTCCAGGGTGCCCTTCGCATCGGCTGCGACCTCGGCGGACGGATCGGCCAGCATCGGACCGGCGAGCTCCGCGATGGCTGCGAGGCCGGACTGCAGGCCGATGGGACGCGCCGCCGCACGGCAGAGCTTGAGCCCGTTGTCGCCGGCCGGGTTGTGGCTCGCCGTGACCATCACGCCGGGCAGGTCCAGCACGCCGGAGGCGCAGTAGAGCAGGTCGGTGGACGCGAGACCCACGTCGACGACCCCGGCACCCCGTGACCGGATGCCGTCGGCGACGGCGGCGGCGATGGCCGGCGACGACGCGCGCATGTCACGTCCGACGACCGCCCTGCCGCGGCCGTCGCTGATGCCGGTCTCCTCGGCGAACGCCGAGCCGAGCGCCCTGGCGACGCCGGCGTCCAGCTGCTCCGGCGAGCGCCCCCGGACGTCGTACGCCTTGACGATCTCGCGGAGGCGGGGATGCATCAGCGGTCCTCGGGGCTCGGGTCGCGCACCAGGTGCAGGGCAGGCCCGGGGGGCTGCGGGTCGGCGCGACGAGGCCGGCCGGCCTCGCGCACGGCGTCGGCCAGGGCCAGCAAGTCGTCGTGGCTCGGCTCGATCGTGGTGGGGTCGGGAGCCAGCCTCAGGACGTCCCACCCGCGCGGCGCGGACAACCGCTGGGAGTGCTCGGCGCACAGGTCGTAGGTGTGCGGCTCGGCAGCGGTCGCCAGCGGGCCGAGCACGGCGGTCTGGTCCGCGTAGACATAGGTCAGCGTGGCCACCGCCGGCTGGGAGCACGCGGACCGCGTGCATCGTCTGATCGCACCCACGTCGGCGAGCGTATCCCCGGCCCCGGCACGGCCTCGTTAGGCTCACCGTGTGAAGGACAGGATGGGGCACCTCGGCGGCGCCGTCAGCGGCCCCCGGCCCGGTCGGATGCGCTCCCGGCGTGGACGCGGCCACCGAGGGCCGATCGCCCTGCCCGGCCCGCTGTCGGCGTCGAGCGTCCCGGTGCACCGCACCCCGCGGGAGCGCTTCGACCTCTTGGTCGCGAGCATCCTCGCGGCCCTGGACAAGCACTTCGCTGCCGAGCCCGAGGCGGTCGACGTCGTGGTCGAGGACGTGCCCCTGCTGCCGGAGTCCTGGGACCAGCCGATCCCGCATGGCGCCCTCGTGCGGTCGGGGGCCGGCAGCCGGGTGCTGCTGTACCGGCTCCCGATGACCCAGCGCTGTGGAACGCCCGAGGACCTCGAGGACCTCGTCTGGGCGGTGCTCCTGCAGCACCTCGCCCAGGCCTGGGACGTCTCCCCCGACGACATCGACCCCCGACGCTGAGAGGCCGGTCTCAGCGGCTCGGCGCGCCCCAGCGGACGGCGGGGCCCTCGGCGGTGACCGGCGCAGCGGTGAGCGGCAGGGACGCCAGGCCGCGTCCCTGGGCGTAGCCCGCCGAGCCGAGCACGTCGCCCTCGGAGCGGAGCAGGAGGGCCACGGCGTCCCCCGCGTCCAGCAGCTCGTCGGCATCGACCTCGACGCTCCCGCCACCGGCGACCTCGACACGAGCGGAGTCCAGCTCCTGTCCCTCCTCGTCGACGGCGGCGACGCTCACCCTGCCGTCGGCCCCCGGGGCACTGAGGACGATCGACCCGAGGGCAGGCCCTCCGAGCTCCAGCGGGACGACCGCCGTGCCCGTCCAGGGCTGCGCCGCCGGGGTGACGGCGGTGTCCTGACCGACGGTCTGCACGGCCCCGGTGATCCGGGTGTTCGCGTCGAGCACCAGCGAGCTCGCGGACTCCGCGAGGGCCGCCGGGAGCTCGACGGTGCGCGTCCGTCCGGCCCCCACCTCGACCTCCGAGAGCTCCTCGGGCACGAACGTCCCGTCCTCACCGAGCACCCGGACGTCGACGCGCGCGGTCGTGCCCGTGGGGTTCACCAGGCGCAGGATGCGGTCGGCGCTCGTGGCCGGTAGACCACCGATGACCAGGCTGCTGGCGGGTGCCGCGGCAGTGGGCACGAGGTCGCCGCCGTCGGGGGACGAGTCGACGGCGACCGCCGACAACGCTCCGCGGCGACGCTCCAGGTGCACGCTGAGGTCGTCCTCGCCCGCAGCGAGGTCGGCGACCGACACCCGGCGGGTCTGGAAGGGCTCGACCACGACGCCCTCCGCGTCCACCGCGTCGACCGGCCCGTCAGGGCTCCACAGGGTGAGGTCGGCGACGGCCGGCGCGTCGGCCAGGTTGGTGAGCACGAGGGTGGAGCTGTGGTCCGTTGTGGAGCCGAGTCCGGTGAACCAGGCCTCGTCGACGACCGAGGGGCAGGCAGCCAGGGCCAGCTCTCCGCCCTCGGTGCCGGCAGCGAAGCCGACACCTCCCGTGCCGGCGCCGTCCTGGCGGACGAGGAGGTCGGGTGCGCCGACCTGCGCCGTGCGGTACCGGGCCGGGTCCCGCAGGTCCTCGACCGGATCTCCGTCGGGCACCGTGAGGGCCTCCGCCTCGCGGCCCGGCTCGACCTGGGTGGCGGCGATCGTGCGACCGTCACCCGCTGGGCAGGCGTAGCGAGACTGCTCGACCTCCACCTCGCGGGCGGCCCTCGGCTCGTCGACGGTGGCCGGGAACACTGCCGCCAGGGCGACCAGGAGCAGTGCGACGACCGGCAGCACCGCGACGGCTGCGCGCCTCATGCGGGCACGTCCTCACGGGCAGCGCGAGCGTCCGCGCGACGCCGGACCGGTGCCGTCATGATGATGGCCCCGAGCCACGTCAGGACCTGCAGCACGCCGAGCGCGGTGCGCCAGAGCCCGGTGTCGGAGGTCGCCCGCTCCGTCTCCAGGGAGGACGTCCAGACCCGGGACCCCGGGCGATCGCTGCCGGCCGGCTCGAGGAGCGGAGCGGAGTCGATGCGTTGCTCGACCACGGGATCGACGTCCGGCGCGTAGATGGCCTCGATGCCCGAGGCGCCGAGGCGCCGCACGTCGGCCGCCGATCCGCTCGAGAGCAGGCCCTCTGCCGCCGCGACGGTGCTGCGCTGTCGCTCGGGATCGGGACGCAGCGCCTCCTCACCGAGTGTCGGCCCGGAGCCGCGCACGACGCGCACGTCGACGCCCTCGGCCAACGTGCCGGTGACGACGAGCGTGTCACCGGAGCGCTCGGAGAGGAAGGCGGGAACGGTGTCGGGCCGGGCACGGTCCAAGGGGTCGTCGGCGCCCCGCACCATCCACCACGCACCGGAACCGACCGGCAGCAGCAGGGCGAGCGCCACCAGCGTCGCGACGAACGGACGCCCGAGGCCGCGTGCGGCCGGCGCGGCGAGGAGAACCGCCGTGGACAGGCCCAGCACCCAGACGGCCACGGGGACGCCCACCCACGGTGAGACCGGGGCGGAGCCTCCCGGGACGGAGAAGGTCACGAGGCTGCCGATGACGGCGAAGCCCAGTCCGACGACGGCGACGAACCAGCAGACCTGGACAGCGGTGCGGGTCGGGCGCGCCACGAGGGCGAGGACGGCGAGCACCAGCAGGCCGGCGCCCAGCCACGCCGGGGCCTGCCCGGGCCCGCCGGCACGACCGAGCAGGAGCTCCAGCGCCTCCAGACGTCCGGCTCCTTGACCGTCCACCGGGAAGCCGGCCTCCCACCACGTGCGCACCGGGTGCAGCGCGCGCTGGACGACCCACGGACCGAGGAGGACGACGCTGGTCACGGCGGCTGCGCCGGCATGGCGGGCGAGCCTGCGTTCGAGGACGCAGAGCAGCACCAGCCCCACGAGACACATCGGCAGCAGCACCGGGGCGAACGCCGCGCCGACCGCGATCCAGATGCCGAGCCGCAGGCCGAGCTGCCACCCCGGCCGCTGCACCAGCTGCAGGGCGGTGTTGGCCACGACCGGCAGGACGACGAGCGCGACGACCGTGCCGATCCGGCCTTGGGCCACCGCCCCCAGCGCGGCGACCATGAGTGCGTAGGTGACCGCCCAGGTGATGCGCATCCCCCGGTGCGGGCTGATGACGCGCCCGAGCCGATGCGCCGTCAGGCCGGCCAGGGGCACGGCGAGCAGCATGAGGAGACTCACCACGATGCCGGGGGCGAACCACAGCGGGGTGGCCACGGCCGCGAGGAGGCCGGCGAAGATCGGTCCGAACGAGGTGCTCCCGAGGCCGACGTCGTGCTCACCGGTCAGGAGCAGGGCCCACCAGTCGCCGGCGTCGGCGGGGGTCGGCGGGAGCGCCCCACCCAGCAGGACGCTCTGCCCCGGGCCGGTCCACAGGTCACGCCCCGCGATCAGCGAGCCGAGCACGAGGGCGAGGACGGCGACGAGCCAGGGCCGACGTCGCCACAGGGGCGGCTCGTCCTCGAGGTCGTCAGTCTCGTCCGAGCCACCCTCGCCGAGCACGGAACGTCGCCCGGACGTCTCGATGACCTCGGGCCGCACGAGGTGCGTGACGATGTCGCGCAGCGCGTCGACGCCGTGCCGGTACGGCAGCCAGAACGGGGCGAGCAGGTGCTTGACCTCGCGGTGCGAGCGGCGGGCGACGACAGCCCGGGCCCGGCGTGCCGCCCGCAGGTCGAGCGGGTGCGCGTAGACCGCACGCAGCGCCAGGAGCTCGTCACCCGCCGCCTCGGGGTCCTTGGACACCAGGAACCCCAGCACCCGCAGCATGCTCCCCACGAACAACCGGACGTACGTCCAGGCGAAGCGAGGCCCGGACGTGTTGACCAGCACGGTGCGCAGGGCGGCCCGACGGGCCTCCCACACCGGCGGATCGCCTGCGGCACGACGGCGGGTGCGGCGTCGGCTCGCCTCCGCGTGGAAGATGATCGACCCGGGCGCGGTGCGGGTGCGGTAGCCGGCCCGCGCGACACGCCAGCCGAAGTCGATGTCGTCGAAGTGCAGCGGGAGGGCCGGATCGAGGCCACCGAGCTCGTCCCAGACGTCACGACGCACCAGCATGCCGGCGGTGTTCACGGCCAGCACGTCGCGGGCCCAGTCGTGCTGGCCCGCGTCGGGCTCACCGGTCTCCAGGCCGGTCTCACGACCCCCGGTGCTGGTGATCGTCAGACCCACCTCCAGGAGACGGCGCAGCGACGGCCACTCGCGGATCTTGGGGCCCACCACGGCGATGTCGTCAGCGGAGGTGGCGACGTCGAGGAGGCCGGCGAGCGACTGGGGCACGACCGCGGCGTCGTCGTGGAGCAACCAGATCCAGTCGGTGGCTGGCAGCGCCTCGACACCGAGTGCGGCCGCGGCCCCGAAACCGGTGCCCGAGGGGGCGTAACGGATCCGTTCGGCTCCGAAGGACCGGCGCAGCTGCTCAGCACCGTCATCGGTCGAGGCGACGTCGACGACACGCCAGGCCGTGGGCGCGTGCTCCAGCCGGGAGAAGGACTCCAGCACCTTGGGCAGCCACGTCGCACCGTCGTGGGCGACGAGCACGGCACCGACAGTGGGTGGAGAGCTCCGCCAAGGGCTCGTCTCCTCCACGTCATCCATGAGGGTCGAGCCTAGGGCACGTCCCCCAAGTCCGCGCAGTCGATCCGGGCGGCATCCGCGCCTGGCTGACAAGGCGGAGGGCCGAAGCCATACCGGTGTTGTCTCGCGAGGGCCGACAACGCAGCCAGCCAGGATGCGGGGACGTCCGGGCGGCGCGGGGGCTTGGGGGACGTGCCCTGGTGGACGAGGGCCGAAACGCCTCCCGGGGGCGTCAGGCGCGCTTCTTGAGCTTGCGCCTCTCGCGCTCGGAGAGACCGCCCCAGATGCCGAACCGCTCATCGTGCGCGAGGGCGTACTCCAAGCACTCCCCACGCACGTCGCACGTCAGGCAGACTCGCTTGGCCTCGCGGGTCGAACCGCCCTTTTCCGGGAAGAAGGCCTCAGGGTCCGTCTGGGCGCACAGCGCACGCTCCTGCCACATGAGCTCTTCGTCCTGCTCGAGTGGCCAACCCAGATCGAATGACATGGAGGTAATTACACGCCTGTTCACTGCCACACGTCAAGCCGAATTGCCACAATGTCCGGATCCTTCGGCGTGTCGTGCTCGCCACGGGCCGTCGGAGGAGCATGGTGCCGGCTGCCACGATGGTGTCATGCCCACCACCCTCGCCGCCCTGCTGTCGGGCGTCAGCGACCCCGCCCGCCCCCTGCTCACCCTCGACGACCGAGCCACGGGTGAGCGGGTCGAGCTGAGTGCCGTGACCACCGCGAACTGGGTCGCCAAGACGGCCAACCTGCTGGTCGACGAGCTCGACGCCGAGCCCGGCACGCGTGTGCGACTGGGTCTGCCCTCGCACTGGTTGCGCCACGTCTGGCTGCTCTCGGCGTGGACCGTCGGGGCGACGGTGGTCGACGCCGACGCCGACATCGGGGTCAGCGGGCCGGAGCTGCAGGCACAGGAGCAGCATCGCGTCGCCGCTTCGCTGCGTCCGCTCGGCGCCCGGTTCTCCGAGCCGCCGCCCGGCTTCCTCGACCTCGGGGTCGAGGTCCCCGGCCAGGGGGACGACTTCGTCGCCCTCGACCCGCCGACCCCGGACACGGCAGCGATGGACGTCGACGGGCTGCGGGGCACTCACGCCGACCTGCTCGCCGGTGCCACGCCCACGGCCGAACGCGTGCTCGTGGAGCCAGGATCGGTGGCCCACGACGCCCGCCTGCTCGTGGACCTGCTGCTCGGCGGGGGCTCGCTCGTCCTGGTCCGCTCGGGGACACCGGCCATCCTGGAGCAAGTTGCCGTTCAGGAACGCGCCCTGATTCGTTAACTGCGGCCCCTACACTCACCTGCGCCTCGGCCACGAGCCGAGGCCCCGGGACGAGAGGGCCAGCGATGAGTGTCACGGACGACGTCGTCCGCAGCGATCTCACCCCCGTGGGCGGCCGGCCTGCCCTGGGTCCGTACCTGCTGCAGGTGTGGCGGCGTCGCGACTTCGCCTTCTCGCTCGCCCGGTTCCGGCTCGAGGCCGAGAACGGGCGCAACCGGCTCGGCCTGGCGTGGGTGGTGCTGCGTCCCCTGATGAACGCCGGTGTGTACGGTCTCGTCTTCGGCTTCCTGCTGCAGACCAGCCGGGACGTGACGGACTTCATCGCCTTCCTGGTCATCGGGGTCTTCATGTTCGAGTACTTCTCGACCTGCCTGACGACGGGCGCGAAGTCGATCACCGCGAACACGGCGCTGGTGCAGAGCCTGAGCTTCCCTCGGATGACGCTCCCGCTCGCCCTCGTGGCTGAACGCCTCCTGCAGTTCCTGCCGATGGTGGCGATGATGGGTGGCGTCGCCGTGCTGCACGGGCACCCCCCGCGGCCGCAGTGGCTGCTCCTGGTGCCGCTCGTGCTGCTCTTCACCGTCTTCAACACCGGGCTCACGCTCATCACGGCGCGGCTGACGGTCCACCTGCGCGACCTGACCCATCTGCTGCCGTTCGTCTCCCGCTTGTTCTTCTACTCCTCCGGCGTCTTCTTCAGCATCGAGAAGCGCCTCGCCGACAGCGGGTGGCTGGCAGCGGCGGCCGACCTGCAACCCATCCACGAGTTCCTCACGCTGGCTCGATCGATCCTGCTCGAGGGACCGGACTACGCCATGCCGGGGCACTACTGGGCCTACGCGAGCGCGTGGTCGATCGCGATGCTGATCGCCGGCGTGCTGTTCTTCTGGGCTGCGGAGGAGCGCTATGGCCGGACGGACTGACTCCTCTCCCGGGGGCGCGCCCGGCCCAGGGCCCCGCACCCCCGGCCGTGCTGAACGCGGCCCAGGGCCCCGCACCCCCGGCTGTGCTGAACGCGGCCCAGGGCCCCGCACCCCCGCCGTGGTCGTCGAGGACGTGCACGTGGAGTACCGGGTGCTCGCCACCGGCAAGCGACCCACCGGCGAGGACGCCGGGCGTCGGCTCCTGCACCGCGGATCGCGATCGACACGAAGCGTCCACGCACTGCGCGGGGTCACGTTCACCGCCTACGCGAACGACTCGATCGGTGTCATCGGCGCCAACGGCTCAGGCAAGTCCACGCTCATGCGGGCCGTCGTCGGGCTGACGCCGACCTCCCACGGCACGATCCTCGCCACCTCCCGGCCCAGCATGCTCGGGGTCGGAGCCGCCCTCATCAAGGATCTCTCCGGTGGGCGCAACGTCGTGCTCGGCTGCCTCGCACTGGGTCTGACCAGGCGGGAGGTCGAGCAGAAGTACGACGAGATCGTGACCTTCTCCGGCCTCGGGGAGTTCATCGACATGCCGATGCGCACGTACTCCTCCGGCATGACCGCACGGCTGAAGTTCGCGATCGCCACGGCCCGCGACCACGACATCCTGATCATCGACGAGGCCCTGGCCGTCGGCGACCAGCGCTTCCGCGAGCGCAGCGAGGCCAAGATCCGGCAGATCCGCGACGACGCCGGCACCGTGTTCCTCGTGAGCCACTCCATGCGCTCCATCCGGGAGACCTGCAGCCGGGTCCTGTGGATCGATCGTGGCGAGCTGCGGATGGACGGTCTGCCCGACAAGGTCATCACCGAGTACGAGAAGTCCCGGTGACCGGGTGAGGCTCGGCCGAACCTCTCAGCACGTCGCCTTGACGTCCGCGACGTTGTTGGCCGCTGCCTGGCGCTCGTTCTCCTCCGTCGACGTGTCCTGGCCGGGCACGTCCTGCGTCGGCTCGGGTTCCGGCGTCGTCGCCGAGGGAGACGGTGAGGGTGTCGTCTCGTCCTCGCCCTCGATGGCCTCGTCGATCATCGTGTGGATCTCCTCGTAGTCCGGCATGGCGACGTTCACCTCCGGCGGGACCAGCGAGACGGTCGCGATCGAGTGGTCGCGCGACTTCAGTGCGAGGTCGCCGAAGGGACCCAGCTCCGCGGCGGGGATGTTGGTGGACAGCAGCGTCTGCCCCGAGCGCGCGATGTCCGAGGCGTTCATGATGACCTTGCTCGGGCTCATCTGGTCCAGCATCGCCACCATGAGGCACTTCTGACGCCCCATGCGGGTGAAGTCGTCGGATTGCACCCGGCTGCGGGCGTACCAGAGCGCATCAGTGCCGTTGAGCTGCTGCCGTCCCGGCTCGATGTACTCCTGCTTGTAGGAGTCCTCGAGCCCGAACTTCGCCAGCCGCGTCGGCACGTCGATCTCGACGCCGCCGACCGCGTCCACCATGTCCTCGAAGCCCTTGAGGTTGACCATGACGTGGTAGCTGATCTGCAGGTCCGTGGCGCCCTCGACGGCGTCGATCGTCGCCTCGAGCCCGGGATCCTCCGCGTCGGGGTAGAGGTCGGCGTTCTCCCTGCCGAGGGTGTGCACGGCGTTGATGAGGCACTCACCGCCGCAGTTGTAGCCGTACGGGTAGAGGTCCCGCAGCGGCGAGTCCTCGTCGAACGGCACGTTCTGCAGGTTCCGCGGCAGCGAGACCAGGACCGGCTCGCCGTCCTCGGCGTCGATGCTCACGACGGTCAAGGAGTCCGGCCTGACCCCGTCGCGGTCGTCCCCGGAGTCCGAGCCGATCAGCAGGATGTTGTACCGCCCCTCCAGCGGCTGCTCGACCTCGACCTCGTCGAAGACGTCGTTGACCACCTCACGCTGCACCCCTGCGACCTGGGAGGCGTACGCGGCCGTCCCTGCCACCCCCAGCAGCAGGGCTGCGTTGACCACGAGGACGACACCGGCCCGCCAGGCCGGGAGGGAGAACGGCCGCGCGAGCCGCAGCGCGTCGCCCAGGTAGGCGAGCCACACCAGGGCGAAGCCCACGAGCCCGATCCGGGCCCCCATCAGTGCCGTCGAGTCGGTGGCCAGGCCGATCAGGCCGGCGCGGTCGTCGTGGTAGCGCCAGGCGACGACACCCAGCCCGGCGAGGACGACGACCCATGCGGCAAGCCCCACCCAGCCGAGCCAGCGACGACCCACGGCGACCTGGGCGGACCCGGGTGCGACGGCCGACATGAGGACGAGCGCGAGGGCGCGACGAAAGCGCAACCGTGGCGAGAGGATGTCGGCCTCGCTGCCGCGGCTGAGCAGACGTGCTCTACGTCGGGTCATCGGCTTCCTGGGACGGGGGATCGGCGATGGCCCATTATGTCCGACCATCACAACTGCTCTCCTTCGTCCCCGGGTGGCTCAGCACGCGGCAGCGACGTCGCTGCTCTGGTTGGCCTCGTTGGGGTCCTTCGCCGGAGCCGTGGGATCAACCTGCTTCACCTGGCTCAGGCTCGCCCGCTCCAGACCGTAGGGCTTCGGTGCCTTGCCCTCGGCCTTCTGGACGGCCTCCGCCACGAGACGGCGGACCTTGGGGTAGTCAGGGTTCCCCGTGTAGATGACCGGCGGGGTGAGGGAGACGCTGGAGATCTTCTGGGCCCGGGCCTTCAGGGCCAGGTCCATGAAGACGTTCAGGTCGCTGGCGGGCACGTCGGTCGTCAGCAGTGCCTTGCCGGAGTCCGCGATCTTCTGCACGTTCATCAGCACCGTCTTGGGATCGAGCTGCTCGAGCATCGCGCTCATCAGGCACTTCTGCCTGCCCATCCGCGTGAAGTCGTCGTTCTCGACGCGACTGCGGGCGAACCACAGGGCCTGCGTCCCGTCGAGACGCTGCTCCCCCGCCTCGATGTAGCCGGAGATGGGCGCGCCGATGCCGTCCATGGCCGTGCGCTCCCGGACGTTCACGTCCACGCCGCCGACGGCGTCGATGAGCGTGCTGAACCCTTCCATGTTGACCAGGGCGTAGTAGTTGAGCTGCAGTCCTGTGATCTCCTCCACGGCACCCATCGTCGCCTCGATGCCCGGCTCGTCCTCGTCGAAGAGCTCGGCGTTGTCGTTGGCCCAGGTGTTGACCGCGTTCAGGTAGCAGCCGTCGCAGTCGAACCCGTCGGGGAACTCCTCGCGCATCACGGAGTCCTCGGGGAACGGCACGTCCTGCAGGTTGCGTGGCAGACCGACCAGGACGGTTCTACCGGTGTCGCGGTCGATCGAGGCGACCTGCAGGGAGTCCGGCCGCATGCCATCACGGCCGTCGCCGGAGTCGGTGCCGAGCAGCAGGACGTTGTACCGACCGTCCGTGGGATCGGACGAGGCCTCCGAGGCGAAGACCGTGCCGATGAGGCCGTTCTGGACGCTCACGAGGTGCGCGGCGAAGAACATCACGCCCGCCGTGCCGAAGCACAGGGCCGCGTTGACCCCGGTCATCCACAGCCGGTGCCCGCGGCGCAGCTTGAGGGGTCGTCCCAGGCGCCATGCATCGAGCAGCAGGACCACCCAGGCGATGGCGCCCAGGATCAGGAACCACCTGCCGATGAACAGCAGACGGGGGTTGGTGAACAGGGCGAAGACGCCTGAGCGCGAGGTGAGGGCGAGCAGGGCGACCAGCACGACGGCGACGATGACGCCGAGCCAGACGCGCAGGGCGATGCGGCCGACGCGACGGTTGCCCATGACGAGCTGGGCCGACCCGGGCATGACCAGCGTCATGAACGTCAACGTCAGCGCCCGCCGGAACTGGATGCGGTCTGACGCCACCTGGGTGGGGCTGGGGCCGGCCTCGGCCCGGGCGTCGCTCATGCCGTCACGTCCTCACAGGAACCACCGTAGGAACGCGACCGCACGGAGTGCTGTCGGTTCGCTCGCTGCCGCTCGCTCATGAGGTCCTCACTGTGTCTGACCGGGGAAGTAGTGAAGGTCGGACCGATCGTCACACAGAACCCTCGACTCCAGGTCGAGGCTGCACCCGACACGCCGAGGTGCGCCCGTCGGCGCCGCGACGCGCGCGGCATGCACGGGACCGACCTCCTCGTTCGGCTACCGTCAGGGCCATGGCAGACCAGCGTCCCGACGACCAGTACGGGTGGTTGTACGGAGGTGGCCGCGACGATCGACCTCCGCCCCGCGGCCGCAACGACGATCTCCCGCCGCCGAACCTGCCACCGCCCGGGCGCGGTGGCCGGCCCCCCGGTGGTGACGACGGTGGTCGCCGAGACCGGCGACGGAGCCGGTTCGGGCCCAAGCGCGCCCTCTTGGCCCTGCTGATCGCATGGGTCCTCTTCATGGTCGTCGTCCCGCTCTACGCCTTCACCACGATGGACACCGTCGACGCCGACCCGGGCGAGGGCCGGCCCGACGAGCAGAGGGGCTCGACCTTCCTGCTCGTGGGCTCTGACAGCCGCTCCGCCGACCGGGTGGAGGGTGACCGTGGCCGAACCGACACGATCTTGCTGCTGCACTCCGGCGCAGGGCCGTCCATCCTGATGTCGATCCCGCGGGACTCCATCGTGGAGGTCCCCGGATACGGCTCGACCAAGATCAACGCCGCCTACTCCTACGGTGGCGCCGAGCTGTTGACCCAAGCCGTCGAGCTCAACACCGGCATTCGCGTCGACGACTACGTCGAGATCGGCTTCGACGGCCTCAAGGACGTCGTGGACGCCGTCGGTGGCATCGAGATCTGCCCCAAGGAGGCCATCGAGGACCGGGACTCCCGCCTCGACGTCGAGGCGGGCTGCCAGAACGCCGACGGCGACACGGCCCTGGCCTACTCCCGGGTGCGCAAGGCCTACGGCGACGGCGACATCCAGCGCGTCCAGAACCAGCGCGAGGTCATGGCGGGGATCGCCTCGTCCGTCGTCTCTCCGTGGACGTTCGTGAACCCGATCCGCTACTGGGGGGTGAACACCGGCGCCGCCGCGTCGGTGCGCATCGGCGAGGACACGAACCCCTACGGCGTCGCCAAGTTCGCGCTCGCGCTGCGGGGTGCGATGGGGGCCGACGGGCTCAGCTGCACCGTCCCGTTGGCCGACTTCTCCGTGCGCTGGGACCCCGAGCGCAGCCAGCAGATGTTCGAGGCGATCTCAGGCGATCGCACCGGCAGCATCGGCGAGCTGTGCACCGAGGACGGCCTCCCGGCCGGGTGAGTCGGCCGAGGAGGTGCGGTGACCGCCGCTCAGAGCAGGTCCGACCGGTGGTCGGCGAGGAAGGTCTGCAGCGTCCGGGCTGGCCGTCCGGTCACCCGTTCGACGGTGGCGGTCACCACCGAGAACGTGCCGGCGTGCACACGCTGGAACGTCAGCGCTGACAGCTCGCGCTCGAACCCCTCGGTCCCGACCAGCGCCTCGTCGACCGTCGTCTCCCGGTGGACCACAGGGCGCCCCGACGCCTCGCTGAGCAGCTCGGCGGTACGCGGCAGCGAGACGACCTCCGGACCGGTGAGCTCGAGCACCTCACCGCCGTACCGCTCGTCGAGCAGGGCCTGCTCCGCCACGGCGGCGATGTCCCGGGCATCGATCCAGGCCAGGCTCATGCCGTTGCTCGGGAACGGAAGCTCACCTGCCTCGACGACCGGGTCTCGGTAGAAGCGAGGGTCGGTGAGTACCTGCATGAACCAGCTCGGCCGAACGATCGTCCAGGCGTGCCGGCCTTCACGAACGACCTTCTCGGCGCGCAGTGCCCAGGCCTCGGGACCGATCTCGTCGGGGTCCTTCTCGGACAGCAGGACGACACGGACCTCAGGTGCCGTCGATGCGAGCAGTGTCTCGATGAGCTCTGGCGCGTCGGGGCGATCCGGTCGCACGACGTACACCGCATCGATGCCGTCGGTGGCCGCCACCCACGCGGCCGGGTCGTCCCACGAGAAGGTGGTCGGACGGACGCCCTGAGCGGTCACCGTCGACGGGTCGCTGCTCCCCCCGAGCACCTCGACATCCCCTCGTGCGACGAGCTGCTCCGCAAGGGGCGCGCCCGTCTTGCCGCGAACGCCGGTCACCAGCACGCGCGTCACGTCGTTGCCCTGCTGCATGCCATCTCCCCGGGATCGAGTTCTTCAGTGCAGTGAAGCAGCGGTTCGCGACGACATCAACTCACCAGAGCATGCACGGCCTCTACAGGGTGCTCTGGATCCCTGCGAGGAGCTGGCGGGCCATCACGATGCGCTGCACCTGGTTGGTGCCCTCGTAGATCTGAGTGATCTTGGCGTCGCGCATCATCCGCTCCACCGGGTAGTCGCGCGTGAAGCCGTAGCCGCCGAGCAGCTGCACGGCGTCGAGCGTCACCTGCATCGCGGTGTCGGAGGCGAACGCCTTGGCCGCGGCGCCGAAGAACGTCAGGTCGTCGTCACCACGCTCGGACCGGCCGGCAGCGGCGTAGGTCAGCTGACGCGCGGCCTCGACCTTCATGCCCATGTCGGCGATCATGAACTGCAGACCCTGGAAGTCACTGATCGGCTTGCCGAACTGCTTGCGCTCCTGGACGTAGCCGAGCGCGTAGTCCAACGCCCCCTGGGCGACTCCGACGGCCTGGGCGGCGATCGTGACCCGGGTGTGGTCGAGGGTCTGCATCGCGATGGCGAACCCCTGCCCGACGTCACCGATGATCCGATCGTCGGGCACCCAGACGTCGTCGAGGTAGACCTCACGGGTGGGTGAGCCCTTGATGCCGAGCTTGCGCTCAGGAGCGCCGAAGGACACTCCCTCGTCGGACTTCTCCACCACGAACGCCGTGATGCCCTTGCTGCGTTGCTCGGGATCGGCCTGGGCGAGCACGGTGTAGTACTCCGAGACCCCGGCGTTGCTGATCCAACGCTTGACGCCGTTGAGCCGCCAGCCATCACCGTCGCGCACCGCCTTGGTCTTCTGGTTCGCGGCGTCCGAGCCCGCGTCGGGCTCGGAGAGGCAGTACGAGAAGCCTCCGTCACCGGCAGCGAGCGGCGTGAGGTAACGCTTCTTGAGCTGATCGTTGCCGCCGAGCATGACCGGGAGCGAGCCGAGCTTGTTGACCGCCGGGATGAGGGAGCTGGAGACGCACACACGGGCGACCTCCTCGATGACCAGCACCGTGGCGAGGGCGTCGGCCCCCGCGCCTCCGTACTCCTCCGGCACGTGCGGCGCGTGGAAGTCCGCGGCCACGAGGGCGTCGTGCGCCTCCTGGGGGTAGCGAGCCTGCTCGTCGACGTCCGCGGCGTGCGGGGCGATCTTGGCCTCCGCGACGGCGCGCACGGCCTCACGGATCGCCTGGTGCTCCTCGGACAGCACGAACATCTCGGTCACAGGTCTCTCCAGACAAAGTAGTTGGACTTCCTAGCAATCGTATCCGCACCCCCGGTCGCGAGGCATGCCGAGGCGGGTGTCCTCCCGCACACTGGGGTCATGCTGCAACGCTTCGACGGCCACATCGTCGGCCTCGGCACGACGTCCGGAACCCGCATCGTGGTGGGGATGTGGGAGCACAGCCCTCTCGGAGCCTTCGCCGACGCGATGGTCGAGGACGCCGGCGGGCACCGCACGCTCCTCGCCCCGACGGACGAGGTCGCGGACTTCGTGGCCTCCACCTACACCTTCGACGAGATCCAGGTGCACCCCGTCCACCGGGCGGGCTGGTCGTTCCGGGCGGGTCCGCTGACGGCCACCTGGGTGCCCGGTGGGCGGGCGCCCGTCGGCCGGCTCCTGCGGGCGGTGCCCACCGTCGTCAGCGAGGCGGAGGCGTGGGCACGACTGTGCGACCCGATCGCGCGGCGCGTCATGCCCGGCGTGCGTACCCACGGCTCGGCCGGACAGGGCCGCACCGAGTGGTACGCGGCCCGCGACGCGTGGCACGTCGACTCCCTCGAGGCGTCCTGGGAGGGCCGGGACCTCGGGCCCCTCGCCCCTCTCGCCCCCGCCGTGCGGTTCGGTTTCGGGTCCGCCCCGAGACGCCCGACGCTGACCCGGCTCAGCTCGTTCGTCCGCCTGCCCTGAGGCCCTATCCTCGACGCCATGGCTGAGATCACCGACGTCCAGCGACTCAGAGCCCTGCTCGGAGAGGCCGGCGGTCCCGCCGCCACGAAGGACCGTTCGGTCCTGGAGGAGATGCACATCGCCTGGCTTCGCTCCTCACCCTTCTGCCTGGTGGCCACCTCCGGCGCCGACGGCACCTGCGACGTCTCGCCCAAGGGCGATCCCGCAGGCTCCCTCGTGCACGTCATCGACCGGCACACGATCGCGATCGCCGAGCGCCCGGGCAACCGGCGCGCGGACGGGTTCGCCAACCTCCTCACCAACCCGCACGTCGGCCTGCTGTTCCTCGTCCCGGGTCGAGGGGACACGCTGCGCGTCAACGGACGGGCGCGGCTGCTCGACGACGCCCCCTACGCCGACGAGCTCGTCGTGCGTGGCCACCGTCCCGTCGTCCTCTGCGAGGTGAGTGTGGAGCAGACCTTCTTCCACTGCTCCAAGGCGTTCCTTCGCTCGGACCTCTGGGAGCCCGCGACCTGGCACCCCGATGCCGTGCCGTCGCGCGCGGAGATCGCCCACGCGATGGAGCGCTCCCACCAGAGCCTGGACGACGTCAGGGAGTACTACGAGGGTCGCGACTACCGCGCCGGCCTGTACTGAGCCGGCCTGACTGACGCGGGCCCTTCTCAGCGATCGCGCAGTGCGGCACCCTTGGCCCGCGCGACCTCGGCCAGGTCCACCTGGAACTCGAGCATCCTCTCGGTGAGCTCCGGATCGCCCGCAGCGAGGATGCGCACCGCGAGCAGCCCCGCGTTGCGCGCACCACCGATCGAGACCGCCGCGACGGGCACCCCGGCGGGCATCTGCACGATCGAGAGCAGGGAGTCCATCCCGTCGAGGTGCTTGAGCGGCACGGGGACGCCGATGACCGGCAACGGCGTCACGGCCGCCAGCATGCCCGGCAGGTGCGCCGCTCCCCCGGCCCCGGCGATGATGACCTCCACGCCGCGACCGTGCGCCTCACGACCGTAGGCGATCATCTCATCGGGCATCCGGTGCGCCGAGACGACGTCGGCCTCGTAGGCGACGCCGAGCTCGTGCAGCGCGCCCGCGGCGGCCTCCATCGTGGGCCAGTCGGAGTCCGATCCCATGACGATGCCGACTCGCGGCTGAGCGCTCATGTCCCGAGCCTATCGGCCCCGGGCCCGACCCGGATCGGGTGTCTGGGCCGACCGGGATGAGGTTGCTGAGGCACCGATCCGGAGGATCAGCCGTCCTGAAGCAGGTCGGCCGCCCGCCGGGCGCGGGCCAGGACCTCGTCGAGGTCGTCACCCACGACGGTGACGTGGCCGACCTTGCGCCCGGGCTTGACCGCCTTGCCGTAGAGGTGGACGTGGACGTCGGGCTCGGCCTCGAGCACCGTGGCGACCTGTCCGTGGAGATCGTCCACGGCACCGCCGAGCACGTTGACCATGACCGCCCAGGGCGCCCGCGGCGTGCTGGGTCCGAGGGACAGGTCGAGGACGGCCCGCAGGTGGTTCTCGAACTGGCTCGTCGCCGCGCCGTCGATGCTCCAGTGCCCGGTGTTGTGCGGTCGCATGGCGAGCTCGTTGACGAGCACCCGGCCGTCGGCCGTCTCGAAGAGCTCGACGGCGAGCATGCCGGTGACGTCGAGCTGCTGGGCCACGGTCTCGGCGATGCGCTGCGCCTCGGCGGCGAGCGCCGGGGCGAGATCGGGGGCCGGGGCGATGACCTCCTTGCAGACGCCGTCCTGCTGGAAGGACTCGACCACCGGGTACACGACCATCTCGCCGGAGGGGCGGCGGGCCACCTGGGCGCACAGCTCACGGCGGAAGTCGACGAGCTCCTCGGCGATGAGCTCGTGGCCCGCCCCGAGGACCTCCCGGGCCTGTGCGGCGTCTCGGACGACCCAGACACCCTTGCCGTCGTAGCCGCCCCGGGTGGTCTTGAGCACCGCGGGGTAGCCGAAGTCCTCCAGCTCCTCCAACGCGACCTCGGGGTCGCTGGAGAGCAGGTCGAAGAGCGGGCACGGCACGCCCAGCACGCTCAGACGGATCCTCATCTCGCCCTTGTCCTGGGCGTAGAGCAGCGCGTCCGGGCCCGGCCGGGGCACGTGGCCCTCGGACTGCAGGGTCCGCAGGTGCTCCGGTGGCACGTGCTCGTGGTCGAAGGTCACCACCGGGGCGTCACCCGCGACGGAACGCAGGTCAGCCAGGTCGGTGTGGTCACCCACCTGGTGGTCGACCACCACCTGGGCGGCCGAGACGTCGGGCCCCTCGGCGAGGAGGCGGATGCGGACGCCGAGGCCGATGGCTGCCTGCTGCATCATGCGAGCGAGCTGTCCGCCACCGATGACGGCGAGGTGGGGTGCGGGCACGGGGTCAGCCTAGGTGCACCCGGGCCGGCTACGGAACGTGGTGCGGCGGACCCTGGCGGCGCGGACGAAAGCCACGACGCCGGCTGACCGTGATCGGCGAGACGTTGCCGAAGCCGCGCAGAGGGCGGGCCGGGAGCGAGCGCATCTCGAACTCGCCGTCGCCCAGCCCCGCGGCTGTCGCCTCGTCCACGAGCACGCGGTTGCTGCGGGCCACGTGGGACAGCCGGGCCGCGAGGTTGACCGGCGGCCCGAAGACGTCGCCGAGCCGACTGACGACCGAGCCCGTGGCCAGGGCCACCCGCACGTCCGGCAGGCTCTCGCGCGCGCCGATGTTCTGCACCACCTCCAGAGCGGTGCTCACCCCGGCTGCGGGGTCACGGTTGACGAACAGCACGGCGTCGCCGAGCGCCTTGATGACGCGGCCGCCGTAGGCGGTCACGACGTCGGTGCAGCGGTTCTCGAACTCCTCCACGAGCGCCCCGAGGCTGGCCTGGTCGATCGTGTTGGACATCGCCGTGAAGCGCGAGAGGTCGGCGAAGCCGACGGTCATCGTGGTCGAGAGCAGCTCGGCATCCACCGCCCCCAGCGCCTCGAGCCGGGCCGCCGCCGCCGCGAGGTGGCGCCGCCAGGCGTAGAGCAGGAGCGCCTCGAAGTCCGGCCCGGCCTGCTGAGCGACCGTCACGGCTGCCTCCAGCCGGCTGCGGGCCCGGCCGTGCGCCACGTCGGCCTCGACCTGGTCGACGATGGTCGCCACCTGCCAGTCGGCGAGCTTGGCCATGGTCTGCCCGAGCGCGCGCGTGAGCCGGAAGACGGTGGACTCATCGAGCAGACCGCCCTCGAGCGTCGCTGCGATCAGCGCGATGGCCTCGACGTCCCGGTCCCCGTAGGCGGGGGCGTCGCCCGCGTTGGGGAAGCCCAGGGCGCGCCACAGCCGTTCGCCCTGCTCGACCGTGAGCCCACCTTTGTCGGTGACCTCCGAACCGGTGAGGCACTGCTCCTCGCCGAGGATCAGCCGGGCCAGCTCCTCGCGCAGGTCAGAGCGGTTCATCGCGACGACGGTGAGACTCGTAGACGAGGGTGCTGACGGTGCGGTGGAAGTGCTCGATCCGCGGGATGTCGCGCAGGAACAATCCCTCTTCCTCCGAGGCTGTGTGCACGATGAGGGTGCCGCAGCGCAGGATGCGGTCGTTGAGGTTCTTCTCGAAGGAGACGTCGTTGACCCGGCTGAGCGGGATGACCCGACCCTCGCGCGTGAGGATCCCCTTCTGCTCCACGATGCGCATCGACGTGAGGGTGTAGGTCCACAGCAGCCAGCGGACGAACGGCAGCACCGAGAACCACAGCACCAGCACGACGGAGACCGCGACCACCCCCCACCGCACCCAGCCGTCGCCCGCGTCGCCGGCCTGGGCGGCCGCGAAGCCTCCGACGAAGCTCACGACGAGGAGCACGAGGAGCGGGACGAGGAGCACCTTGACGTGAGTGCGCGTCGTCTCGACCACGTCCTCGCCCGTCATCAGGAGCTTGCTGGACAGTGCCATGGGTCGATCTTGTCACGCCGGGTGCCCGCCGAGCGGCACGAAGCGCTCAGGCGTCGTCGGGTCTGACGTGCGTGACGTCGCCCGCACTCAGCGCGAGACCGTCCACGACGATGCGTCCGTGCTCGTCGACGTCCGAGGCGACCCCCCGGTGGACGGACCCGTCGGGCAGCTCCACGCGCACGGAGGAGCCGACCGTGCGGCAGCGGCGACGGTAGGAGTCACGGATCCCGGCCGAAGGGTCGCCCCCGGTGCGGACCCAGGCGAGGTAGAGCGCCTCGAGGGTGCGCAGCAGGATCCGCAGCACCACGGTCCGGTCCGTCCGTGCCGCGCCCTCCAGCAGCAACGACGTCGCGGTCGGCACGGGCAGGTCGGCCGCGGTGGTGGTGAGGTTGATGCCGATGCCGACGACCGCGGCAGCACCGGCGGGCGTCTCGACCCGCTCCAGCAGGATGCCGGAGATCTTGCGGTCGCCCACCAGGACGTCGTTGGGCCACTTCAGCCCGACCCCGACCGGCCCGGCCTCCACGCCGCACTCCTGCACGGTCGAGTCCACGGCGAGGCCTGCCAGCAGGGACAGCCAGACCCAGCGCTGCACCGGGACGTGGGCCGGCGGCCGCAGCAGCACCGAGACGATGGCGGCGGAGCCCGGGGGGGTCGTGAAGGCACGATCCATCCGGCCACGTCCTGCCGTCTGGGCGTCGGCGATGACCACGAGCCCCTCGGCCGCCCCCGCCCGCGCAGCCGCGGACACGTCGTCGTTGGTGGAGGCGGTCACGGGTCGCACCTCGACCTGCTTCCAGAGGCCGCCCTCGCGCACCAGGGCGCCGGCCAGGACGGCCGCGTCGAGCGGGGGGCGATCGAGGTCGTCGAAACGGCCGGACGGGTCCATGGGACCAGCCTCACACACCCCCGAGGGCCCGCCCTCGTTACTCTGACCCCGACGCCGGCCGGTGATGCCGGCACCCGATGCGAACCACGAGGGCACAGTGAGCGAAGCAGAGACCGACGCAGAGATCGAAGCACACCCCGAGCTGCACACCACGGCAGGCCGGTTGGCGGACTTCCAGCGCCGCAACCGTGAGGCCACGGTCGAGGTGGCCGAGCGCGCGAGCGAGAAGCAGCACGCCAAGGGTCGCCAGAGCGCCCGTGAGCGCATCGACACGCTCTTCGACGAGGGAACCTTCGTGGAGCTCGACGCCCTTGCCCGGCACCGGTCCACCGCCTTCGGCCTGGAGCAGAACCGGCCGCTCGGCGACGGCGTCATCACCGGCTACGGCATGATCGACGGCCGCCAGGTGTGCGTCTTCGCGCAGGACTTCTCGATCTTCGGCGGCAGCCTCGGCGAGGTCTACGGCGAGAAGATCACCAAGGTCATGGACCTGGCGATGAAGTCCGGCTGCCCCATCATCGGCATCAACGAGGGCGCCGGTGCCCGTATCCAGGAGGGCGTGGTCTCGCTCGGCCTGTACGGCGAGATCTTCCGCCGCAACGTGCACGCCTCCGGTGTCATCCCGCAGATCAGCCTCATCATGGGCTCCTGCGCCGGCGGCCACGTCTACTCCCCCGCGGTCACCGACTTCACGGTGATGGTCGACCAGACGTCCAACATGTTCATCACCGGCCCGGACATCATCAAGACCGTCACCGGCGAGGACGTCAGCATGGAGGACCTCGGCGGCGCACGCACCCACAACACGCGCAGCGGCAACGCCCACTACATGGGTGCGGACGAGGACGACGCGCTGGAGTACGTCAAGGCGCTGCTGTCCTTCCTGCCGCAGAACAACATGGAGGAGGCCGATGTCCACGACGAGCCGTACGACCTCGAGCCCACCGACGTCGACCAGGCCCTCGACACCCTGATCCCGGACTCGGCCAACCAGCCGTACGACATCCGGACCGTCATCGAGGCGACGCTGGACGACCAGGACTTCCTGGAGGTCCAGCCGCTGTTCGCCCCGAACCTGGTCATCGGGTTCGGCCGGGTCGAGGGCCGCAGCGTCGGCGTCGTCGGCAACCAGCCGATGCAGCTGGCCGGCTGCCTGGACATCGACGCCTCCGAGAAGGCGGCCCGGTTCGTGCGCACCTGCGACGCGTTCAACATCCCGGTCCTGACGTTCGTCGACGTGCCCGGCTTCCTGCCCGGCACCGAGCAGGAGTGGAACGGCATCATCCGCCGCGGCGCGAAGCTGATCTACGCCTATGCCGAGGCCACGGTCCCGCTGGTCACCGTCATCACGCGCAAGGCCTACGGCGGGGCGTACGACGTCATGGGCTCCAAGCACCTCGGTGCCGACATCAACATCGCCTGGCCGTCGGCGCAGATCGCCGTCGTCGGGGCGTCGGGAGCGGTCAACATCCTGTACCGCCGCGACATCGCCGCCGCCGACGACCCCGAGGCCCGCCGGGCCGAGCTGATGACCGAGTACGAGGACACGCTGTGCAACCCGTACGTGGCGGCGGAGCGCGGCTACGTCGACGCGGTCATCGAGCCGCAGCAGACCCGCGCCGAGGTCGTCAAGGCCCTGCGGCTGCTGCGCACCAAGCGGGAGACCCTCCCGCCCAAGAAGCACGGGAACATTCCCCTGTGAGCGAAGCGAACGAGTCGAGCACAGCGAGCGAAGCGAACGAGTCGAGCACAGCGAGCGAAGCGAACGAGTCGAGCACAGCGAGCGAAGCGAACGAGTCGAGCGCGACGGGCTCGGACGACGCCACCGCAGAGCCGACGCCCGAACCGGCCCCGGCGCTGCTGCGGGTGGTCAAGGGCGAGCCGACGGCCGAGGAGCTGGCCGCGGTCGTGGCCGTCGTGGCGGCCCGCAACGCCGCCGCGGCTGCTGCAGCTGCCGGGTGCACCGCGCGCCCGCGCAGCGAGTGGGGCCACCCGGCCCGCGCCCACCGCACGCCGCACCGCGTCGGCCCGGACCAGTGGCGACGCAGCAGCTGGGCCTGACCGCCGCCCCGGACCACCGCGAGTGGCGCAGATTCGCGAATCTGAGACGGCGTGTCGCGCGGATCTGCGCCACTCAGGGTCGGGTTTGCGCCACTCGCCGTCGTCCCGAGGGAGCCTGGCGTGACCTTGCGACATGAGCCGCGCGTCTCGGTCGCGGAGTGGATCGTCGCCGACGGCAACGACGCAGACGCCCGGAACCGCGCCCTCCAGGGACCACCGGGCTTCGCCGCCTACGCCACGGTCTGGTTCGATGACGAGGACGCCGATCCGTATCGCTCCGACGCCGGCCTGGTCGCGACCGCCACCCGCTTGGCGGCCGACCACACCTTCACGCCGGACGATGCCTGGTTCGCCTTGTGGGAAGGCTGGGGCGAGCTCGAGCACGGGCGCATCTACTCGGCCATGCAGCCGGACCGGGCGTTCGGACGGTTCTTCGCCCCACCTCGCCCGCAGGTCGCCCTCCCGGCGTTCGACCGGTCGGTGCTCGACGCACCACGCGTGGACCTGCTGGGCCAGCGCTCCTACCTCCTCTTCACCGGCAGGGTCGGCGATGTCGGCGACTGGGGCGCTCGGCCCTTGGCGCCCGGATGGCCCCGTGAGCTGCCGCAGGCCGCGCTCACCTGGCCGGCGGACCACGCGTGGTGCATCACCTCCGACGTCGATGCGACCTGGTTCTGCATCGGTGGCTCGCAGGCCCTCGTCGACGCTGCCGTGGCCAACCCCGACCTGAGCGCCGAGCCGACCACGTATGGCGATCCGCCCCGGCTGGCGACCTGACCCATCGACTGGCGCAGACCCGCCCGCGAGTGGCGCAGCTCTGCGCGACACGCCGTCTCGTTCTCGCGAATCTGCGCCACTCGCGGTTGCATGGGGTCGTGACCCGCCTGATCCTCGCCTCACAGTCTCCGGCCCGCCTCGCCACGCTGCGTGCGGCGGGCGTCGACCCCGAGGTCGTCGTCTCCGGCGTCGATGAGTCCCAGGTGCGCACGCACGACGCGGCGAACCTGGCTGCTGCCCTCGCCCAGCTCAAGTGCCGGTCCGTCGCCGTCGACGTGGACGATCCGGACGCCCTGGTCGTCGGTTGCGACTCGGTCCTGGCGATCGACGGCGAGACCTTCGGCAAGCCCGCAGATGCGGCGACGGCCACCGCGCGCTGGCGTCGCATGCGTGGCCGGTCCGGGGTGCTGCACAGCGGACACTGCGTGCGCCGGGGCGACCGTGAGGTCGTGGACACCGCCTCCACGATCGTGCACTTCGCCGACGTCGACGATGCCGAGATCGCCGCCTACGTCGCCACCGGGGAACCGCTGCAGGTGGCCGGCGGCTTCACGATCGACGGGCTCGGCGGCGCCTTCGTGCGCGGCATCGAGGGTGACCACCACACCGTCGTCGGCATCAGCCTGCCGATGCTCCGTGAGCTGGTCGCCGATCTCGGCGTCCGCTGGACCGACCTCTGGTGCACGTCGGGGCGTCACGACGACCACCGCTGAGGTTCCAGGCTTCCGGCGGTAATCGCGACCCGCTGCGACCCGGCGCCCCGACTGGCCCCGGCGTCCCACGAGGGCCCCACCCGGGTCCCAGACCGTGGGCCGTGTTGGCCACAGGGGGCGAGAGGGTGGAGACTGGGGACACGATGGCCACCTCCCCGCGGCGACGCCGCTACCACCCGTCCAGCCCCTTCCAGGCCCCGCCGGAGGTGGTGCACCCCGTCTACGCCGTGGGTGACCGCGTCTCCCACGACACGTGGGGTCTGGGGCGCATCGTCTCCCTGGAGTCCGACATCGCCGTGTCCGTGGACTTTGCGGGCACGATGCGGCGCATCACGCTGCCGTCCAAGCAGCTCGAGGCTCTCTGACCCTGCACGGGCCTACTCCACGGGCAGGCCGAGCCCGCGAGCGATGAGGATCCGCTGGACCTCGCTCGTGCCCTCGCCGATCTCCAGGATCTTGGCGTCACGGTAGAAGCGCGCCACGGGATACTCCTCCATGAAGCCGTAGCCGCCGAACACCTGGGTGGCGACACGGGTACCGGTCACTGCCGACTCGGTGGCGTACAGCTTGGCCACCGACGCGGCTTGCTTCACCTCGCCGGAGGGGGCTCCCGCGTCCTTGAGTGCTGCCGCGCGATAGGTCAGCGCGCGGGCACCGTCCAGCATCACCTTGAGATCGGCGATCTGGAAGGCCACGCCCTGCTTGGCGCCGATGGGCACCCCGAAGGTCGTCCGCTCCCCCGCGTACTGCACGCACAGGTCCAGGCAGGCCTGCAGGCAGCCGGTAGCCAGGGCCGAGATCGCAATCCGGCCGTCGTCGAGGGTGGCGAGGAACTGGGCATAGCCTCGTCCTTGCTCGCCGAGCAGGTGGTCGGCGGGCACACGGACATCGCTCAGCGAGAGGGCGTGGGTGTCGGAGATGTGCCATCCGAGCTTGTCGTACGGCGGCTCCGCCACGAACCCCGGCGTTCCCGCCGGCACCATGATGGCCGAGATCTCCGGCCGCCCGTCGGGGCGCTCGCCGGTGCGGGCCGTGACCGTCACGAGCGAGGTGATCTCGCTCCCGGAGTTGGTGATGAACTGCTTGGCGCCATCGACGACCCACTCATCGCCGTCCAGGACGGCACGGGTCCGCGTGGCGCCGGCGTCGGACCCCGCGCCCGGCTCGGTGAGCCCGAAGCCGGCGAGGGCGCGCCCCGCCACGAGGTCGGGGATCCAGCGCTCCTGCTGCTCCGCCGTGCCGAAGGCGACGAGGGGGTTGATGCCCAGGCCCACACCGGCCTGCAACGTGATGCCGATGGACTGGTCGACCCGGCCGAGCTCCTCGATCGCGATGCACAGGCTGGTGAAGTCGCCGTCGGACCCGCCGTGCTCCTGCGGGGCGGTGATGCCGAACAGGCCCAGGTCGCCCATCTCGGCGACGACGTCGGTCGGGAAGTGGTGCTGCTTGTCCCAGGCGGCGACGTGGGGGGCGATGCGACTCTCGGCGAACTCCCGCACGACACGGCGGAAGTCCTCGTGCTCCTTCGACAACGTGGCATCCATGCCCTGAGGTTAACACCCGTTAACCGATGATCCCCTGTGTCGACCCGGCGACCCCGGCATCAATCCATTGTTCATCCTCCGTCCTCCTGTCCGCGCTAGTCTGCGGGGCACTCGAGAACACTGTTCCCCTTCACGACCCAAGGAGTCGCCATGCCGGACCGTGCCCGCGCCTCAGCCGTGTGGTTCACCGTGGCCGCGGCCTGCCTCCTGCTCTACCCGGCGCTGCGACCGTGGGGGGCCGAGACGGGGACGGTGGGGGCTGACACCTTCGCCGACCTGCGGTGGCCGATCTCCCACACCCTGGCGATGATCGGCTTCGTGGCCATCGCCCTGGCGCTGCGCGAGATCGATCGTCCCCTGGAGCTGCTCGCGTGGGTGGGCGCCGCCTGTCTGCTGCCGTACTACGGCGCCGAGGGATGGGCGCTGCACGCGCTCGGGGACCACGTGCGGTCCTCGGGCGACGTCGCCGCCCTCGCGGTCGCCGAGGACTTCCGATACGACGCCGTCCCTGTCTCGTTCTTCGGCGTCGGCCTGGTGCTGCTCGCAGTCACCGGCGTCCTGCTCGCGGTGCACCTGCGCCACGGCGGGCTCGTGGTGCGGGTCGGATCGCTCGTGGTCGCCGCCGGGCTCCTCACCTACGCACCGCAGTTCTTCGGCCCGCCTGCCCTCCGAGTCGGCCACGGCGTCGTGCTGGCCGTCGGGCTCGCCATCGTCGCCGCCGGGCTCGTCGCCAGACGTGACGCACCTCATCGGCCCTCCGCACACGTCAGCCCCTAGACTCGGCAGGCAGTCCGCCCCACCCGAGGAGAGAGCACCCCCGTGAGCAAGCCCCAAGAGAAGGCACTGCAGAAGGTCCTGGTCGCCAACCGTGGCGAGATCGCGGTGCGGATCATCCGCGCCTGCAAGGACTCAGGCATCGGCAGCGTCGCCGTCTACGCCGAGCCCGACCGCGACGCCGTGTTCGTCCGGCTCGCCGACGAGGCTCACTCCCTGGACGGCTCCACTCCCGGCGACTCCTACCTCTCGATCGAGAAGATCATCGCCGTCGCGCAGAAGTCCGGCGCCGACAGCGTGCACCCCGGCTACGGCTTCCTCGCCGAGAACGCCGACTTCGCCCAGGCCGTGCTCGACGCCGGCCTGGTCTGGATCGGCCCCCCACCGTCGGCCATCGAGGCCTTGGGCGACAAGGCCAAGGCCAAGCAGATCGCCGAGACCGCGAACGCGCCGCTCGCCCCCGGCACCAAGGACCCCGTCAAGGACGCCGACGAGGTCGTCGCGTTCGCGAAGGAGAACGGGCTGCCGGTGGCCATCAAGGCCGTCTTCGGCGGTGGCGGCCGTGGCCTGAAGGTCGCGAAGACGCTCGAGGAGATCCCGGACGCCTACGAGTCCGCGGTCCGTGAGGCGGTCAGCGCCTTCGGTCGCGGCGAGTGCCTCGTCGAGAAGTTCCTGGAGAAGCCGCGCCACGTCGAGACCCAGTGCCTGGCCGACCAGCACGGCAACGTGGTCGTGATCTCCACCCGCGACTGCTCGCTGCAGCGTCGACACCAGAAGCTCGTCGAGGAAGCCCCTGCGCCGTTCCTGAGCGACGACCAGCTCGAGCGTCTCTACACCTCCTCCAAGGCGATCCTGTCCGAGGCCGGCTACGTCGGTGCCGGCACGTGCGAGTTCCTCGTGGCTGCCGACGGCACCATCAGCTTCCTGGAGGTCAACACCCGCCTGCAGGTGGAGCACCCGGTCTCCGAGGAGGTCACCGGCATTGACCTCGTGCGTGAGATGTTCCGCATCGCCGCCGGTGAGGAGCTGGGCTACGACGATCCCGAGATCATCGGCCACTCCATCGAGTTCCGCATCAACGCCGAGGACGGCGGCCGAGGATTCCTCCCGGCCCCCGGCACCCTGACCCGCTGGGCCCCGCCGAGCGGGCCTGGCGTCCGCATCGACGGCGGGTACGAGGAGGGCGAGACCGTCCCCGGCGCCTTCGACTCGCTCGTGGCCAAGCTGATCGTCACCGGTCGCACCCGCGAGCAGGCCCTGGAGCGTTCACGCAGGGCCCTCGATGAGTTCGTCGTCGACGGCATGCCCACCGTCATCCCCTTTCACCGCACGGTCGTCGACGACCCCGCCTACAACGCCTCGGGCGGGTCCTTCGACGTCTTCACGACCTGGATCGAGACCGAGTTCGACAACCAGCTCGAGCCGTACGCCGGGACCAGCGAGACAGACGAGCCCACCGAGCGCGAGCGCGTCGTCGTCGAGGTCGACGGCAGGCGCCTGGAGGTCGTCCTTCCCGGCGGTCTCGGGGCGGCGGCTCCTGCCGGCGGAGCCAAGAAGCCCAAGCGCAAGAGTCGCGGCGGATCCGGCGCCGCGGTCTCCGGTGACTCCCTCACCTCCCCGATGCAGGGCACGATCGTGAAGATCGCCGTCGAGGAGGGGCAGGAGGTCGCCGAGGGCGACCAGGTCGTCGTCATCGAGGCGATGAAGATGGAGCAGCCCATCACCGCGCACAAGTCCGGCACCATCAGCGGGCTGAAGACCGAGGTCGGGGCCACCGTCGGCGCCGGCGAGGTCATCGCCGAGATCGCCGACGCCGAGCAGTAGCCCGGTCAGCCGGACGCGATCGCGTTGGCGACGCGATCGCGCAGACCACCGGGGTTCTTGACCCAGTTGACCCCGTTGCGGCCAGGGCACGCCGTGGCACTGACGTCACGGTGCATGGCGATGCGCTGGACGGTGTGCCCGCCGATCTTGTACGGGCTGCCCTTGGCCGGCAGATCCTTGCTGCCGAGCCGCCAGGCGACCAGCCGGACGACGGCGTTGCGCTGCGCCGTGGCGGTGTGCGCCGTCTCGTAGTTGCCCATCATCGCGATGCCGACGGCGGACTTGTTGACCTCGAAGTTGCCGGCGTGGGCCCCCCGCACCATCCGGGTCCACCCGCCCTTGCGGCCCTCGAAGATCTGCCCGTACTTGTCGACGAGGAGGTTGTAGCCGATGTCGCACCAGCCCTGGCCGCCCACGTGGTAGGACTGGATCGATCGCACGATCGAGGCTGACTGCGCCTTCGTGTAGGAGTTGCTGCCAGCCGTGTGGTGGATCATGACACCGCGGAGCTTGCCGTAGACCGGGCTGTCGCACGTCGTCCCGGACCCCGCGCCCCAGGCGGATCGGGTCACGACCGATGGCTGCGCAGGCACCGCGGAGGCTGTCGTGGCGGCCGGGTCCTCTGCCTGGACGTCCTGCTCCGGCCCGCCGTCGACGGTCACGACCCTGACGTCGTCGGGAAGGTCGCTGTCGGAGCCGATGACCCGGGCGGAGACACCGTCGGAGCTCCCGACCCACAGGGGGTCGGTCCCACCACGGACGTCGCCCTCACCGGCCTGGGCACCGTCGGTCTGGAGATCGATCCAGTCCGACCACGTTCCGTCCTGACGCACCTGCACCTGCACGTCGACGCCCTCGGCATCACCCGCGTCGGCCCACGTGACGCCGACGAGGTCGAAGGCGTCACGCTCCTGGCGCTCCGCCTCCACCCGCCCGTCGCCCGACGAGGCAAGGGTGCCCGCCGTCTCGAGCGGCGTCTCCTGCAGGGACGTCTCCCCGAGGGTTCGCGAGTCACCCGTCGCGGTGTCGGCGACGTCCGGCCGATCCTGCGAGGGCTCGGCCTCGG
The DNA here is from genome assembly GCF_051262555.1 of Aeromicrobium sp. CF4.19. Taxonomy (NCBI): domain Bacteria; kingdom Bacillati; phylum Actinomycetota; class Actinomycetes; order Propionibacteriales; family Nocardioidaceae; genus Aeromicrobium; species Aeromicrobium sp. CF4.19. The sequence goes on from NZ_JBIMEU010000005.1 coordinate 119,818, forward strand.
CCGGCTCTGTCTCTCCGGCCACGAGCAGTGCCGCCACCAGAGCGACACCCCCCACGGATCCAACGGTGCTGATCAGCGTGCGACGCATTGAAATTCCCCCCAAGGACGTGTCGGCTCACGATGTACGTGGCCATCCCATCATGCTCGAGGTCGTCCGGGGTCGCCACCGGGCGCCGGGGTCAGAAGCCGAACCAGTCCGACTTCAGCCCGAAGGACCACCGCGCGTCGGTGCCCGAGATCGTGACGGTCTTCTTGCTTCCCACCAGCTGCATGCTGACCACGCGGCCACCCTGGGAACCGTGCCCGTTGCGCTTGGTCACCTTCACGGTCCGCAGCGTGCCGATGGACGGGTACCGGGACTGGATCGTCGAGGTCTTCACCGCCTGGGACCAGGAGTGGTTGGCGTTGGCCGAGGTGTTGTCCCACGGGTCGCTGACCGGCTTGAGGTAGGGCTGGGAGCCCTTGTTCGTGTAGCCGCCGGAGGAGGACGAGAACTGCGTGAACGCCGGCGAGCCCTGGTAGAGCAGGACTCGGTTGGAGGTCGAGGAGACCGCCGAGTTCGTGCGGGACGCCTCAGCCGAGACCCCGCCGTAGACCTGGCACGACGTCGTGTCACAGATGTCGTACCACCCGCCGGAGCTGATCGCCCGCAGGCCGTAGGTCCGTGCCGCGATGGCCTGGGAACGCAGCGCCTCGTTCGGCCAGGAGGCCGGCACCTCCCGTGGGATGACACCGCGGGTGTAGTCGTTCAGGTGCAGGACGTTCACGGTGCGGCGCGACGTGGAGGTCGAGCTCGGCTGCGCAGCACGCAGCTTGTACCGATACGTGACCGTCTTGCCACCGGGCAGGGCCAGGCGCATCGTCGGTGCCGCGAAGTCGGCCGAGCCGCTCCACACCATCGACTGGTAGGTGCGCCAGGTCGACCCCGACTTGTAGCGCAGCACCGACTGGCGCCGGTTCGACGCGTACGGCTCGATGCGCCAGTGCGAGACCTTGCGGCCGGAGACGCTGGTGGGCAGCGCGACGGTGCGCGAGCCCTGCAACAGCTTGAGACCGGACTGTGCGAGGACGGCCGTCGAGCCGTCGTTGTCGGCCGTCAGGTGCACCCGGATGTACCGCGAGCGGTCCGCGAGCGTCGTTCCCGGGTAGTACTTCTTCAGGATCGCTGAGGCAAGGGCTCCTTTGGACGCGCCACCGTAGGCCCCCCACTGGCTCATGCCGATGCCGTGCCCGTAACCATGCCCTTTGAAGCTGACGCTCGAGGCCGAACCGACCGTGCGAGAGTTGACGGTGTTGGCCGACTTGGCCTTCGTCGTCCCCGAAGCCACCGTCGACCACGGACTCAACGCCTCGTTGGTCTTGGAGTGCCGCACGATCACCCGCACGTAGTACTTCTGCGAGGGCTGGATGCTCGAGATCGTTCCCTTGTTGGTGGTGAAGGCGCGGAAGCTCGGGTTCGACATCGACGGCGACCGAGAGATCTGCACGACGTACTTCTTCGCACCAGAGACCGCACCCCAGGACAACGCCATCGACGACGAGGTCGTGCTCGTCACCTTCATCGCCGCCGGAGCCTTCCACCGATACGTCGGAGCCGGAGCCGTCGTCGTCCCCGAAGCCACCGTGGACCACGGGCTCAACGCCTCGTTGGTCTTGGAGTGCCGAACGATCACCCGCACGTAGTGCTTGCCCGATGCCGCCAGCTTGTCCACGGTCCCCTTGTTCGAGGTGAACGCGAAGTGCTTGGGACTCGACATCGACGCACTGCGCGAGACCTGCACGACGTACTTCTTCGCACCAGAGACCGCACCCCAGGACAACCCCATCGACGACGAAGACGTGCTCGTCACCTTCATCGCCGCCGGAGCCTCCCACCGATACGTCGGAGCCGGAGCCGTCGTCGTCCCCGAAGCCACCGTGGACCACGGGCTCAACGCCTCGTTCGTCTTGGAGTGCCGCACGATCACCCGCACGTAGTGCTTGCCCGATGCCGCCAGCTTGTCCACGGTCCCCTTGTTCGAGGTGAACGCGAAGTGCTTGGGACTCGACATCGACGCACTGCGCGAGACCTGCACGACGTACTTCTTCGCACCAGAGACCGCACCCCAGGACAACCCCATCGACGACGAAGACGTGTCTGTCACCTTCATCGCCGCCGGAGCCTTCCACCGATACGTCACCGGTGCCTTCTTGGCCGTCCACGGACTCAGCGCCTCGTTCGTCTTGGAGTGCCGCACGATCACCCGCACGTAGTAGCGCGTGTCGGTCTTGAGCCCGGTGACGGTTCCGCTGGTCGAGGTGAAGGCATAGTGCTTCGGGTTCGACATCGACGAGCTCGTCGACAGCTGCACCACGTACTTCTTGGCCGTGGACACGGAGTTCCACTTCAGGTTCAACGACGTCGGCGAGGCCGCCGTCGCCGAGAACCCCGTCGGCGCATTCCACCGATACGAAGCGGCGCCGGACATCGCCGACGCCACACGGTCGCGCATCCCACCGGAGCCGGTGATCCACTGCACCCCATAGCGGCCGGGACAGGCGGTTGCCATGACGTCGCGGTGCATCGCGATGCGGTTGATGCTCTTGCCCGCCACGCTCACGCGCCCCTTGGCGGGAATCCCGCCGATGGACATCCGCCAGGCCGCCAGGCGGACGACGGCGCTCTGCATGGCGCTGGTCGTCCGGGTGGTGTCGTAGTTGCCCATCATCGAGATGCCGACGGTGTTGGTGTTCCAGGAACCTGCGTGCGCCCCTCTCACCATCCGCGTGATGCCTCCGGCGCGGCCCTCGAAGATCTTCCCGTACTTGTCGACCAGGAAGTTGTAGCCGATGTCACACCAGCCCATGCCCTTGTGATAGCTCTGGATGCCGCGCACCAGTCCGGCGGACTGCGAAGAGCTGTAGCTGTTGTTGCCTGCGGTGTGATGCATCATGATGGCCCTGAACGAGCCCGTGCTTTGGCTGCACGACGACCCGGAGGCTCCCCATCGTGATCGCATCGTGATGGACGGCTGCTTGGCGGCTACCGTCTGTGCCTGCGCCACGCCGTCCTGCGTGCCCCGCGGGTCGTAGGACGCCTGCGTGACGGTTTCATCCACAGCACCGCTCGACACGTCGGCCTGACCCGCCGTGCCGGGATCGTCGCCGCCGTCGATCGTCGTCAGCTTCACGTCCGACGGTGCCGCAGCACCGGATGCGACGGTGGCGCGCAGCGCGATGCCGTCGGACGGGCCCACCCAGACGGGGTCGGTGCCACCGCGGACACCGTCGCCGGCCGAGTCCGACTCCAGGCCGGCCTGCGGCAGGTCGTACCACTCGGACCACTGCCCGTCCTGGCGCACCTGCACCGCAAATTCCACTCCCCCGAAGGACTCCTGCTCGGCCCAGGTCACCCCGACCAGCTGGAAGGGCAGCCGATCCTGTCGCTGCGTCCCGTCCTCGGCGGTGTCGTCCTCGGGGTCCTCCTCGGGCGTCCCCTCGCTCGAGTCCTCGTCACCGGTGTCTTCAGGCGCCTCCTCGCTCGGGCCCTCGTCCTCGCCATCGCGCGGCGCGACCTCGGGGGCGGGCGCCGAAGGAGTCGGCGCCTCGCTCGGCTCGGCGGCAGGGTCGTCGTCGGCCGTACGGAGCGCCCGGGCCACGGTGGAGAGGGCGGTCCCGAAGAGCGCCGGACTCGCCGAGGATGCGTCAGAGCTCTCGGTGTCGGACTCCGCTGCGTCGTCCCGCGATCTGGAGGACGTCAGCTCGGAGACCTCGATGGCGCTCTCCTCGATGCGCGTCTGGCCCAACGTCGAGACTCCGGGACGCGAGGGGTCCGGTGTGACGCTCTCCGGCTCCTCCGGGGCCGGAGCCGCCTCCGGGGCGGGCGACTCAGGGGCCGGATCGCCCGGTCCGGGTTCGGTGGACGCCTCAGGCTCCGGCGCAACCTCGGGACTCTCCTCCGGCTCCTGCGGCTCGGCATCATCCGGCGTCGCCGACTCCGACGGCTCGGACCACGGCTCCTGGGCCGTGGTGGTGTCCGGTGGCCCTCCCCCTCCGAGGAAGGGTGCGGTCACGATGAGCAGCCAGGCCAGGCCGATGGCGACCATCGCGCCGAGCGCAGCCGAAAGACGTCGCCGCATAAAAAGACTCCCCGTTACGTGTGTGACTGTTGTGAAAATTGGGACCTCGCGAGTGCAGTCTCCGTCAGCCAGCCGGCCACCGCTAGTGATCTGGATGAATTACAAGCCTGGAATTTCAGGATGCGACGCACGTCACCCGGTTGCGGGGCCTACGGGACTCGTGAGGTGGACAGCCGAATCGTCAGGGCCGGTGCAGCCGACGTGCCGCCTCGGCGACCGAGCCGGAGAGCGACGGGTACACCGTGAAGGCGTCGGCGACCTGGTCCACCGTCAACGAGGTCGACACCGCGAGGGACAGCGCATGGACGAGCTCGCTCGCGCGCGGACCCACGACGACGCCGCCGACGACCCCGCCGCCACCGGCACGGGCGAACAGCTTCACGAAGCCGTGGTGCACGCCCTGCATCTTCGCGCGGGCGTTGGCCGCGAGCGGCAGCTTCGTGACGTCCACCTGGATGTCGGAGTCCTCGATCTGTCGCTGGGAGAGCCCGACGGTGGCGATCTCGGGTGACGTGAAGATGTTGCTGGAGACCTTCTCCAGGTCGAGCGGGTGCACGGCATCGCCCAGCAGGTGGGACATGGCGATACGCCCCTGCTGCGCGGCGACCGACGCGAGCATCAGCACCCCGGTGCAGTCACCGGCCGCGTACACGCCGGGCACGGAGGTGCGCGAGACCCGGTCCACCCGGACGAAGCCGGCGTCATCGGTCGCCACCCCGACGTCCTCCAGGCCGAGGGACTCTGTGTTGGGGATCGACCCCAGGGCCAGCAGGCAGTGCGAGCCCTCGACCACGCGACCGTCGGTGAGCGTGACGAGCACGCCCTCGCCCTGCCGCTCGACCGTGGCCATCCGGGACTGCCCCATGACGGTCATCCCGCGCTCGGTGAATACGTCCTCGATGAGGCTCGCGGCGTCCTCGTCCTCACCGGGAAGGACACGATCCCGGCTCGAGACCAGCGTCACCCGCGCGCCCAGGCCGGTGTAGGCGCTCGCGAACTCCGCGCCGGTGACACCGGACCCGACCACGATCATGTGCTCGGGGATCTCGCGCAGTGCATAGACCTGCTCCCAGGTCAGGATCCTCTCGCCGTCGGGGCGGGCGTCCGGACTCACCCTGGGGTGGGCGCCCGTGGCCACGAGGATGCCGTCGGCCTCGAGGTCGATCTCCCCGTCCGCGGTCTCGACCCGCACGCCGGAGGGCCCGGTGAGGCGCGCCGTGCCCAGCACGAGCCTCACACCGCTCGCCTCGAGGCGGGCGGCGACGTCGGCCGACTGGGCCGCGGCAAGGCGCAGGACCCGGTCATTGACGCTCGCGAGGTCGGCGCGCACGGTGGACGGCACCTCGACCCCCAGCTCGGCGGAGGACTCCACCTCGGTGAGCAGGTCCGACGTGGCGATGAGCGTCTTGCTCGGGACGCAGTCGGTGAGGACGGTCGACCCACCGGCCCCGTCACGCTCGACGAGCGTCACCTCGGCTCCCAGTCGGGCCGCGACGAGCGCAGCCTCATAGCCACCGGGTCCGCCGCCGACGATCACCACGTGAGTCATGCCCCGAGTCTGTCAGCCGCGGTCGTCCCACGGGACCCGGCACCCGGCGTCAGCGCCGGTACTGCGGGAGTCGCTCGGTGAGCTCTGCGAAGAGTGCGCCGTTCAGGCCGAAGACGGCCTTCACCTCATCCAGCACCCGCACCCGCTCGTGCTCGTCCAGCGGCAGGGCGTCAAGGGTGGCCCGGTATCGGTCCTTGTACGGCTTGGGCTTGGCGATGGCCTCGAAGCGGTAGAAGGCGACGCCGACGCCGGGCTCGAGGTCGTACTCGCGGCTCAGCACACGGCCGATCACCTGTCCTCCGGAGAGGTCGCCCAGGTACCGCGTGTAGTGATGCGCGACGAACAGACCGCCCCACGCCGCGGAGGCGAGGACCTGGTCGACGTAGGCCTGCGTGGCGGGACTGGGCTCGCCCGATGCCGCTCCCCACACCGCGAGGTCGGCGTCGATCGTGGCCAGGCGGTCGAGGTCCGGGTCGAGGACGCGTCCGGCGATCGGGTCGTCGACGAGCGATACGGCCACCGACTCCAGGGCGGCGTACACGCTCCGCAGGCAGGAGAGGTAGTGGGCGTAGCCGGCCGGGGAGACCCGCCCGGCCACCAGCTCTGACATGAAGGACGAGGACTCCGCCTCCCGATGCTCCTGCTGGGACCCGGCACGCAACAGGGCGGACAGGGGCGTCGTGCGCTCGTCGTGCGCGGCGAGGGTCATCCATCACTCCTGGGTCGAACGGTCGGCGGGCGGTGCCTCATCATGACACACCGTCAGATCGGAAGTGACAGGTTGTCATGACCTGTGCCACACTCAGGCAAGGCAGCCCTCAGTTAGGGTAGCCTCGCCTTGACGCTCGTGTCCACCACATCGAGCGCATCACCACTGTTCTCAGGAGCTCGTCGTGCCCCTCCGCCGCGTCGCCGTCGCCGGACTCTTCGCCCTCCTCGCCACCGCGGGTTGTGGCGCCCTGCCGTCGGTCCAGGGGTCCGAGGACTCCGAGGGCGCACCCCCGCTCGCGGGGGTGTCCCCCCTGGAGGACCCGCGCGAGTGGGAGGGGGCGAGCCACGCCGCCGTCGCCGCCACGCAGATCGAGCCGGTGGCACAGTCGCCGGCCCAGGACCTGCCCGCCACCGTCACCGATGCCCAAGACACGCAGGTCACCGTCGAGGACACCAGCCGCATCCTGGCCCTGGACATCTACGGCACGTTGTCTCAGACCGTCTTCGAGCTCGGTCTCGGCGACAGCGTCGTGGGACGCGACGTCTCGACGCAGTTCCCGGAGGCCGAGGACCTGCCGCTGGTGACCGGCAACGGGCACGAGCTCAACGCCGAGGCGATCCTCGCCCTCGACCCGACCGTGCTGATCACCGACACCTCTCTCGGTCCGTGGGACGTGGTGCTGCAGGTCCGCAAGGCCGGCATCCCCGTCGTCGTGGTCGACTCCCAACGCAGCATCGAGAACACCCGATCGCTCACGATGGAGGTCGCAGATGCCCTCGGTGTGCCGCAGCAGGGCACGGCGCTGGCCGACCGCATCGAGGCCGACGTCGAGCAGGTCGCCGACCAGATCGCCTCCATCGCACCCACGACCGAGCGCGACAGGCTCCGCATGGTCTTCCTCTACGTCCGGGGCCAGGCCGGCGTCTACTACATGTTCGGCCAGGGATCCGGTGCCGACGAGCTGATCACCGCGCTCGGGGGCCACGACGTGACCGAGGAGATCGGCTGGGAGGGCATGAAGCCGGTCAACGACGAGGGCATCATCGCCGCCCAGCCCGACGTCATCCTGATGATGACCAAGGGGCTGGACTCCGTCGGTGGTGTGGACGGCCTGCTGGAACGCCTCCCCGCCCTCGGCCAGACCCCCGCGGGCCAGAAGCAGCGCATCGTCGACATGACCGACAGCCAGGTCCTCAGCTACGGGCCCCGGACCGCGGAGGTCCTGAACTCCCTCGCCGTCTCCGTCTACGCCCCCGAGGCGGTCCAGTGACCTCCGTCCTGACGCGACGACCCGCGGCCGCCACCGCGCTGCCGACCGCCCGGCCGGCCCGCGCCACGGCGCTCTACGTCCTGCTCACCGTCCTGCTGGTGGTGATGATCATCGTCTCCGCCGGCACGGGTCAGCTGGACGTCGCACCCCAGGAGGTCGTGGGGTCGATCCTGCACCGCCTCGGGCTCGAGATCGGCCCCCTGCCCGCCCACCCACAGGGCGACAACACCCTGTGGCAGGTCCGCTTTCCCCGCGTGGCCCTCGCGATCCTGGTGGGCGCGAGCCTCGCCATGGCCGGCGCCCTGATGCAGGGAGTCTTCGGCAACCCGTTGGCCGAGCCGAGCGTCGTCGGCGTCTCCGCCGGAGCAGCGCTCGTCGCCGCCTGCGTCATCGTCTTCCAGATCAACGTCCTCGGCACCTGGACGGTGGCGGCGGGCGCCTTCCTCGGTGGGCTCGTCACGACGATCCTGGTGTACCTGCTCTCCCGCTCCGACGGACGCACCGAGGTCGTCACGCTCGTGCTCACGGGCATCGCCGTCAACGCCGTGTGCTCGGCCGGCATCGCGCTCATGCTCTTCCTCGGGGACACCCAGGCGCGCGAGGAGATCGTCTTCTGGCAGCTCGGGTCGCTCAACGGCACGCTGTGGGAGCACGTGGGCGTCGTGCTGCCGTTCGCCGTCGTCGGCATCGCCGTGGCCATCGGGCTGTCGCGACGTCTCGACCTGCTCGCGCTCGGTGACCGTGCCGCGCGCCACGTCGGCGTGGACGTCGAGCGCCTGCGGATGCTCGCGATCGTCATGGTCGCGGCACTCACCGCCGCGGGAGTGGCGTTCGCGGGCATCATCGCCTTCGTCGGGCTCGTCGTCCCGCACCTCGTGCGCATGGTCACCGGGCCGGCGCACCGCGTCCTGCTGCCGGCCTCGGCCCTCGGCGGCGCCCTCCTGCTGGTGACCGCCGACCTCGCCGCCCGGACCCTCGTGCCCTACGCGGACCTGCCCATCGGCATGCTGACCTCGCTCGGCGGCGGGCCGTTCTTCTTCTGGCTGCTGCGCCGCACGCGCCGCACCCAGGGCGGGTGGGCGTGATGATCACCGTCGAGGGCGTCTGCGTCGAGCTCGGTGGCGTCCGCATCCTCAGCGACGTCGACCTCACCGTCCCCCGTGGCACCCTGCTCGCCCTCGTGGGACCCAACGGTGCGGGCAAGTCCACCGTGCTGTCGGTCCTGGCCGGCGACATCGCTCCCTCCACCGGACGGGTCGACATCGACGGGCACTCCGTCGCGTCCCAGTCACCTCGCGCCCTCGCGCGCCGACGGTCGGTCATGCTCCAGGAGCAGCGACTCGCCTTCGGCTTCCGGACCGTCGACGTCGTGCGGATGGGTCGTGCCCCGTGGGCAGGGACCGAGGCTGAGGACCGCGACGACGACGTCGTGGCGGACGCCGTCGCCCGCGCCGAGCTCGGTGACCTCGTCGAGCGCACCTTCCCGACCCTTTCCGGTGGGGAGAAGGCGCGCACCGCCTTCGCCCGCGCCCTGGCCCAGCAGGCCCCTGTGCTGCTGCTCGACGAGCCGACCGCCGCCATGGACCTGCGGCACCAGGAGTCCCTGCTGCGCGAGGCCCGGAGGCTCACGCACGAGGGACACACGGTCGTCGTCGTGCTCCACGACCTCGGGCTCGCGGCGGCCCACGCCGACCGGATCTGCCTGCTCGACCAGGGACGGGTCGTGGCCGACGGCGCTCCGCGACACGTCCTCACCCCCGAACGACTCACCACCGTGTACCGCCACCGCGTCGACGTCGTCGAGGTCGCCGGCTCTCTCGTGGTCGTCCCGGACCGATCCGTCGACGCCCTCGCCCCCCACCGTCCCCCCGAGGAGGACTCCCCGTGCGCTCCCGTCTCCTGACCCTCGCCGCCCTGGCCGTCGCCGCCACGCTGCACGTCCCCACAGCCGCCCATGCGGCCCCAGGCGTCGGCGTCGCCAACCCGTCCGGCGACGCCGTGGCCGACCCCACCTACGCGACGCAGCTCTCGCTGTCGGGCAGTGGCTTCCAGTCCATCAAGGGCGGCCACGGTGGCGTGTACGTCTTCTTCGGCACCGTCTCCGGCACGTGGCGACCCAGCCAGGGCGGCACCGTCGGCCGGAACTACAAGTACGTCCCCGACAGCGAGTCGCGTGACAACCAGGGCTTCCAGAGGTTCGTCGCGTTCCCGGGGAGCGACACCGCCTCTGCAGCCAACGGGGGCACGATCTCCGCCGGCGGCTCGTGGAGCACGACGATCACCGTGCCGGGCGCGAGCTTCAAGACCGTCGACCGCTCCGGCAAGGCCGTCACGGTCGACTGCCAGAAGGTGCAGTGCGGGATCATCACGATCGGCGCCCACGGCGTCGTCAACGCCAGGAACGAGTCCTTCACGCCGGTCTCGTTCAAGGACCTGCAGGGGTCCGGGACCGCGTCGGGCGAGGCGTCCGCCACCCCGGAGACCGCCGGCGGTGAAGCCCCGGAGAACGAGGCCGGGAAGAAGGACGAGAAGGCGGCGAAGAAGGGGGCGGAGGCCGAGCTGGTCGCCGAGGTCGATCGCACCACCGCGGTCCGTGGCCGGGTTCTCTCCTTCACCGGATCCGGCTTCGAGCCCGGGGAGCAGGTCTCGGCCACCCTGGACGACGGCCTCGCAGCGGTCGGGCCACTCACCACCGGCCAGAGCGGCGAGATCGCCGCGGTGATGCAGCTGCCCGCCGACCTGGAGGTCGGCACCCATGAGCTCCGGCTCACGGCTGCCGCCTCCGGCAGCCAGGCCACGGTCACCTTCGCGGTGCGCGACGAGGCCGAGAGCGCCGCGGCCGACGCGGGACCCACCCTGCTCCCCTTCGCCTTCCTCGCCATGGGCGTCGTCGCCGTCCTCGGCTCGATCCTCTTCGCCTTCCTGCACCACCGCCGCACCCGAAAGGTCGTCACCGATGCTGCCTGAGTCCAGGCGGCTCGTCGTCGCCCTCCTGATGTCCCTCGCCATGATCTGCTGGGCCGTGCCGACCGGGGCGTCCCCCGCCACCGGCGAGCCCGACGTCACCACCGAGCCGGAGGTCGCGGGCCCCACACCGACGCCACGGCCCGCCCCCGAGGCCCCCGCACCGCGGTCGGTCGCGGACAGCGCCGACGAGCAGGAGCCGGAGCCCGGCGAGGAAGACGAGGAATCACCCGTCGAGGAGGACCCCATCGAGGGTGAGCCCGTCGAGGACGGGCTCCGCGAGGTCGCCGACGCCCAGCTGCGCTGGGGCCTGAGCAACGAGGTCAACAACCGTGCCTTCGCGCCCGGGACCTTCAACTTCATGTCCGCGGGGAAGATCCCCGACCCCGGCCGTGGTGGCGTCATCATGCCCCCGGGGCAGTGGAACCAGCAGTTCGGCGACGTGTCGATCGAGAAGTTCTCCGCATCCTCGAACACCTACCGTGAGGCGTCGTGGGCCGGCCTGAGGACCGACTCCTCCGGTGACACCATCCCCAGCCCGACCTCGGGCAGGTTCAGCAACCACCAGGTCGTCCTGGACGCCGGTGAGGGCGTCATCGACACCGAGAAGGGCACCGCCACGATCCGGTGGAAGGGCTCCTTCACCGTCGTCCTCTACTCCGGGATGAGCTTCTTCTACGTCTCCGACCCCGTCCTCACCGTCACCAACGGCACGGGCCGGCTCACGGCGACGCTCGGCGGCTACGGCTCGTCGATGGAGGACATGACGAAGTGGGAGAAGCTGCCCGACACCGTCGTCCGCCTCGCCGACCTGGGCCGGGTCGACGTGTCATCGGGGCGCGGCGTGACCGTCACGCCCGCCTACCGCGGGGTGCGCGTCGACGTGCCGTCGGACCAGGCCGGCCAGGTCCGCTCCGGTGAGCACTGGGGGTCCTTCCCACAGTCCTTCGTGAACTTCCAGTCCCGGGCCGGCACCGCCAGCTACTGGTACTCCAGCGGCGGGGCCGCCGACCCCTTCAAGGCGACCCTGCCGATGACGCTGAGCTGGTCCGCCGGTGACCCGGTCGTGCCCTCAGCACCGTCGACGCATGGCGCTGACGCTGCAGACACCGTGGAGAACGTGGCGCTCGAGCCGCCCCCACTCGCCACCGCACCCCCCGTCGGGCCCGCCGCCGCAGCCGGTACCACCGCACCTGCGGTCACCGTTCCCCCGCCCGGCGACCTGGCTCCGGTTGCCGACACCCCGACGACGGGCCCCGTGTCGACGGTGCTCGCCGCCTCGATCTCGTCCGGCGGCGACGGCTGGGCCTGGATCCTCGGCGCGATCCTGCTCGTGCTCGCCGGCGCGATCGCGTCGACCCCCCTGGTGAGCAGGCGCGCCGCCCGTACGCCGTGATCCCTCCGACCCCCCACAGAGAAGACGCGGCCCCGGCCGCACTCCCCCGAAAGGTCATCATGTCCATCACCACCAGAGCCCGTCGAGGGCTCGTCGCCGCGCTCGGTCTGGCGCTGGCCTCCGGCGCCCTGGCGTCGGCCGCCGCGCCGGCATCGTCCGACCCGGTCGGCGTCGACGACGCCCAGTTCCGCTGGGGCCTGTCCAACGAGGCCAACAACGGTGCTTTCGCCCCGGGCACGTTCAACTTCCTCTCCGCCGGCCTGCTCGGCAACCCGGGGACCGGAGGCCAGACCGTCACCGCCGCGAGCCAGGGACAGCAGTGGTCCAACGACACCGATGCCGGCTGGTCCGCGACCAGCGGCAACGTCTCGATCGAGAAGAAGCAGTCCGACGGGAGCTACGCCGCGGCCACGTGGGACGGGCTCAACAAGGACGCCGAGGGCCAGCCGACCAGCCCGCCGACCAGCACGCGCTACAGCGGCCACCAGGTGGTCATCGACGAGGGCTCCGGCACGATCGACGCCGCCGCGAACACGGCGGACATCTCCTGGGACGGTGACTTCAGCGTCGTCGCCTACTCCGGGATGAGCTACTTCCACCTCTCCGACCCCGAGCTCACGATCGAGGCGGACGGCACGGGCGAGCTCACGGCCACCGCCAGCGGCTACGGGTCCGACATGAACGACATGGACCAGTGGAACCCGCTGGAGGAGACCGAGGTCGTGCTCGCGACCTTCACCGACGTCGACGTCGAGGACACCGGGTTCACGCGCACCCCCAGCTACCTGGGCACCGCCTACGCCCACGGCTCCCACCAGGCGCAGACGCCGCGGACATCGGCGAACGAGGCGTTCTGGGGCTCCTTCCCACAGTCCTTCGTGGACTTCGCCCAGCAGGTCGGTGCCGGTCCGTACTGGTACTCCAGCGGTGGTGCCGTCGACGTGGCCAAGCCCGCCCTGCCCTTCGAGCTGGTCGTCCCCGAGGCACCCGCGCCAGCACCGGAGCCTGCGATCGACGTCGATGTCGACGAGATCGCCGCGACAGGTGACACCGAGATCACCGTGACGGGCACCGGCTTCGACCCGGCTGCCTCGCCCGCCCCGAACGGCCCGGCAGGACTGACCTCCGGCGGTGCCTACGTCGCCCTGGGTCGCTTCGCCGATGTCTGGCAGCCCTCCGACGGCGCACCAGGCACGGCCCGCACGACGATCGCCCAGAAGTGGGCGCTGCCCGAGTCCGACCATACGTTGGTCGGAGGCCCTGCAGCAGGCGCCATCGCCCTGGAGGAGGACGGGTCGTTCACGACGACTTTCACCACCAGCCGCGACCAGGTCGAGAACTTCACCGGGAACCCTGAGGGCAACCTCGGGATCTACACCTACACGCGCAGTCCCAACCCGTCCTTCGAGACGTACACGCCGATCACGGTCGAGGAGGCAGTCGAGCCCGACCCCGAGCCGATCACGACCACCACCACGGTCACCGGCCTGCCCACCACCGCCACCCTCGGTGACGACCTCACGGCCACCGTGACCGTCGCCTCCGAGGAAGGCACCCCCCAGGGTTCGGTCACCACCACCTCCGGTGACGACGAGCTCACGACCAGCACCCTGAGCGACGGCGCCGCCACCGTGGACCTCTCAGACCTGGGCGCCGGCACCCACGACCTCCGCTTCGCCTACGACGGCAACGACGATCACGCCGCATCCGAGACCACCACCACCCTGGTGATCAACGAGCCCGAGGAGGAGCCCGAGCCCGAACCTGCCGGAACCACCACCACGGTCACCGGCCTGCCCACCACCGCCACCCTCGGCGAGGACATCACGGCCACCGTGACCGTCGCCTCCGAGGACGGCACCCCGGCAGGCTCGGTCACCACCCACGACGGCGACACCGAGCTGTCCACCGACGACCTGAGCAACGGCACCACCACCGTGGACCTCTCAGCACTCGACACCGGAAGCCACGACCTCCGTTTCACCTACGACGGCAACGAGGACCACGCCGCCTCCGAGACCACCACCACCCTGGTGATCAACGAGCCCGAGGAGGAGCCCGAGCCCGAACCTGCCGGAACCACCACCACGGTCACCGGCCTGCCCACCACCGCCACCCTCGGTGACGACCTCACGGCCACCGTGACCGTCGCCTCCGAGGACGGCACCCCGGCAGGCTCGGTCACCACCCACGACGGCGACACCGAGCTGTCCACCGACGACCTGAGCAACGGCACCACCACCGTGGACCTCTCAGCACTCGACACCGGAAGCCACGACCTCCGTTTCACCTACGACGGCAACGACGATCACGCCGCCTCCGAGACCACCACCACCCTGGTGATCAACGAACCCGAGGAGGAGCCCGAGCCCGAACCCTCGGCTCCCGAGGCTTCGGACCTGACCGACGGCAACCGAGGCGACCTCACGGTGCCGAGCAGTGTCGAGCCCGGCGAGACGATCACGGTGACCGTGAGCGACTCCCTCGTCGGAGAGCGCGTGCATGCATGGTTGCTCTCCGACCCCGTGGACCTCGGGGCCGTCACGGTCGGCGAGGGCGGTGAGATCCAGCTCAGCATCCCCGCGGATGTCCGGGCCGGCGACCATCGGCTCGTCATCACCGACGAGGACGGCGCGGTGATCGCCTGGCGCGACCTGAGCGTCGCAGCAGTCGACGAGGCGGCACCGATCGAGGAGTCCACGGACGAGACCGACGCTGCCGAGGTCTCCGGTGACGGCACCACGGCCGGGCCCGGGACCGATCCGGTTCCGGCCGCTGACGCCGGGTCCCTGCCTGCTGCCGGCGCTCCGGCAGTGAGCTGGACGCTCGGAGTGGTGCTGCTGCTCGTCGGCGCCGCGGTGGTGGCGTTGGGCCGCAGGCGCCGCACGACCTGAGTGAGGCGCGGAGGGGCCGGGTGACGATCCACTCGGCCCCTTCGCACGTCTGGAACGACGTCAGCGCGCGACGACGGCGCGGACCACGAACGCCTCCACCGCCGCAGGCGCCACGTCGCGCCGCTGCAGGCACGCATGCACGAGCGACATCGTCGTGGTGACGTCCTCCGTGACCACGGCCCCCGCGGCAACACCGTCCTCGAGGATGGCGCGCAGGACGGCCTCGACGTCCTGGACGTGCTCGCGGATACGCACCAGCGAGTCGCGAGAGAGCATCGCGTACAGCTCTGGACCGAACCCGAAGTGCAGCTCCCCGGCGAGCGCCAGGTGGGTGCGGACGTAGACGCCCAGTGCCTTCAAGGGCTCGCCCTGGACCGGCGCGAGCTCGGCCTCCAGCCGATCGAGATAGCGCTGTGTCTCCGACGTCGCGTACGCCACCACGACGTCGTCCTTGTCCCGGAAGTGGTTGTACAACGCGGTCCTGCCCACACCTGATCGCATGGCCAGCTCGGCCATGGTCAGGTCGCCGTAGGATTCGTGCTCCAGGTAGTCCGTGAGTGCCTCGAAGACCTGGGCCCGCGTCTGCTCGCGATGCTCCGCCAAGGAGCCGCCGATGATCTTGGGCACTGGGTTAATGTACGGCAGGTGAGCACCGCCGATCTTGCCCGACAGGCCGCCGCCGCCCTGGCCGAGCGCACGGGCGTGGAGCACCACGACGTCGCCCTCGTGATGGGGTCCGGCTGGTTGCCGGCCGCCGATGCCCTCGGCCGTACCCGTGCGGAGCTGCCGGCCGCCGAGCTGCCCGGGTTCCTGGCTCCCGCCGTGGAGGGCCACGGTGGGACGATCCGCTCCGTCGAGCTCGGTGACCGCAACCTGCTGGTGTTCCTCGGCCGCACCCACCTGTACGAGGGCCACGGGGTCGCTGCGGTGGTGCACGGCGTGCGCACCGCTGCCGCCGCCGGCGTGGGCGCCATCGTCCTGACCAACGGCTGCGGCGGGCTGGACCCGGCGTGGTCCCCTGGGACGCCCGTGCTCATCAGCGACCACATCAACCTGACGGCGACCTCCCCCCTGGAGGGTCCGACGTTCGTCGACCTCACCGACCTGTACTCCCAGCGCCTGCGTGACCTCTGCCGCGAGGTGGAGCCGACGCTCGACGAGGGCGTCTACGTGCAGTTCCCGGGCCCGCACTACGAGACGCCCGCCGAGATCGCGATGGTCCGTGCGATCGGGGGCTCGCTCGTGGGCATGTCGACCACGCTCGAGGCCATCGCGGCCCGCGAGGCCGGGGTCGAGGTGCTGGGCCTGTCCCTCGTGACCAACGCGGCCGCCGGTCTGTCCGGCCAGCCGCTCGACCACGAGGAGGTGCTCGCGGCCGGTCGATCGTCCGCCGCGCGGATGGGCGCTCTCCTCGCCGACGTGCTGCCCCGCATCTGAGCCAGAGGAGTCACCGCATGGAGCTGGAGTCACGCGTCCGCGCCTGGATCGACCAGGATCCCGATCCCGTCACCCGCGACGAGCTCGAGAGCCTGCTCGCTGCCGAGGACCGTATCGCCCTGGAGGACCGGTTCGCCCAGCGGCTGCAGTTCGGCACCGCCGGACTGCGGGGCGCACTCGGCGGCGGCCCGAACCGGATGAACCGGGTCATCGTGGCGCAGGCAGCGGCCGGACTGGCCGCCTACCTGACGCAGCACGCCGTCGGCGATGCCGCGCCGACGGTCGTCGTCGGCTACGACGCGCGGCACAACTCCGACGTCTTCGCCCGTGACACCGCCGAGATCATGACGGCCATGGGGGTGCCTGCCTTCCTGCTTCCCGACCCCCAGCCGACGCCCGTGCTGGCCTTCGCCATCAGGCACCTGGGATGTGCGGCCGGCGTGATGGTCACGGCCTCGCACAACCCGCCGCAGGACAACGGCTACAAGGTCTACCTCGGTGACTCCAGCCAGATCGTGCCGCCGGCCGACACCGACATCTCCACGCTCATCGACGCCGTCGGTCGTGTCGACGAGCTCCCCCGCAGCGACGCCTACGAGGTCGTCGGTGCCGACGTCGCCGAGGCCTACTGTGCGGCCGTCGCCGACCTGGCGGGCGACGGACCCCGGGACGTCGTGGCGGTCTACACGCCCATGCACGGAGTCGGGCGGGATGCCGTGGTCGAGGTCGTCCGACGCACCGGCTTCGCTCCTCTGCACGTCGTGCCCGAGCAGGCCGATCCGGACCCGGACTTCCCCACCGTCGCCTTCCCCAATCCCGAGGAGCCGGGCGCGATGGACCTCGCCCTCGCACTGGCCGACGACGTCGGAGCGGACATCATCCTCGCCAACGACCCGGACGCCGACCGGTGCGCGGTGGGCGTGCGCGGACCCGACGGCTACCAGATGCTCACCGGCGACCAGACCGGCGCGCTCCTCGCCGACCTGCTGCTGCGGCGCGGCGTCGAGGGCACCTACGGAGCCTCGATCGTCAGCTCGGACCTGCTCGGGCTGCAGGCCGCCGCCCACGGCCGGACGTGGCAGCAGACGCTCACCGGCTTCAAGTGGTTGGGCAAGATCCCCGACCTCGTCTTCGGCTACGAGGAGGCGCTCGGCTACAGCGTCGCGCCCCACATCGCCCGTGACAAGGACGGCATCTCCGCCATCCTCGCGGTGCTGGAGGTGGCCGCCGAGCTCAAGGCCGAGGGCCGGACGCTGCTGGACCGGCTCGACGACATCTACCGCGAGCACGGCCTGCACGCCACCGACCAGCTGTCGGTCCGCGTCGACGACCTCTCGGTCATCGCCGCCGCGATGACGACGCTGCGCACCGCTCCGCCGTCGTCACTCGGCGGACTGGCCGTGGCCACCGTCGACGACCTGCAGGACGGGTACCGGGGCCTGCACCCCACCGACGGCATCCGTCTCGGTCTGGACGCCGCTGACGGCATCACCGGTGCGCGCATCATCTGCCGGCCGTCCGGGACGGAGCCCAAGCTCAAGTGCTACGTGGAGGTGGTCGTGCCGGTCGGCGAATCCAGCCAGGAGGCATGGTCCCGGGCGCGGACGACGATCGACGCCGTCAAGGCCGACCTCGCCGCGCTGCTCGGTCTCTGAGCCAAGCCGCGACGAGCACGCCGCGACGACCTAGTGTCCTGCGTCGGAAGTTCATGACCGCCTTGCGCCGCGTGAGCGGCGCTCCGCTGCGTTGGCGTCACTCGAAAGGCGTCCAGCCTGCCAGCGTTCCGCCGCCTTGCGGAGCATCCACTCACACGACGCCTTTCGGCAACGAACCTCCGACGCAGGACACTAGCGAGGCACGCGGTAGGTGGTGCTCGAGGCCCGCGTGTCCCGGTCACCGCTGTAGGTCAGCGTGTACTCGCGGCCGCGCTGCAGCCCGGCCACCAACACCCTCGCCGTGCCGTCGTCGACCAGCCCGAGCCCTACCGGCCAGAACCCGCGCTTGACGAGCACGAGGCCGCCGTCGACGGTCCGTCCCTCGGTCGTGACCTCGACGTCCAGTCGTCCGAGGATGCCCGGGCGGGCGCCCACCACCTCGACCGACGACGCTGCCGGGCCATCCGGCGGCTCGGTCGCCGTCGTGGTGTCGAAGCCGACGACCGCCGGGTCGTGGTCGCTGGCGCGGAACGGCGTGGCGTCGTAGAGCGGTGTGGCGTTGGCGTTGAAGCGGCTGTACTCACGCCCCACCGACTCCGCGGCGTTGATGCCCCAGACGTCTGCCCCGGTGACCCGGTCGAAGGCGGCCTCCGAGGCGAAGACGTGGTCCAGCGACCCGACGAGCCCGTCGAACTGGTAGGTGTACGGCGCATCGAAGGCCTTGGGAACGTTGACGAACCCCGCGTCCTCGATGACCTCGACCGGGTCCTCCCGGCTGTAGGAGTTGAAGTCGCCGGTCAGGAAGACCATGTCCGTCCTCGCCCGCTCGGACTGCTCGGCGGCGAGCTCGGTCAGGGCCGTCGCCTGCCGCACGCGCGAGGCGTTCGAGCCACCCTGCCCGTCGCCCTGGTCAGCGTCCTCTCCCTCGCCGGAGCCCTTGGACTTGAAGTGGTTCACGATGACGAGGAAGTCGTCGTCCTCGTCGCCCCCGACGGGGCGGAACTCCTGCGCCAGGGGGTCACGCGCGTTGTCGAAGGCGGGGTCGTCGTCGATGACGGACACACCCACCGGCTCGACGGAGTCGGCGTCGTGGATGAAGGCGGTGCGGATGACGTCCTCGCCCTCCGGAACCGCGGCGGGTGACTCCACGGCGGCCCAGCGCTCGCGCCCGGCGTCCTCGTTGAGGGCGGCCACGAGGGCGCGCAGCGCGGTGTCGCGATCGATGCCGAAGGCCGCGGAGTTCTCGATCTCCTGCAGGGAGACGACGTCCACCTCCAGCGCGTTGATCGCCTCGACGATCTTGTCCTCCTGCCGCTGGAGGTTGGTGTCGTCCGCCGCGCCACGAGGTCCCGTGCCGCTGCAGCGATTGACCGTGGTCCGCTCCCCGGCCCGGTCGGTGTAGTAGGTGCAGGTGCCCAGGCCGTTGGACTCGTAGGTCTCACCGGTCGTGGTGAAGTAGTTGAGCACGTTGAAGGCGGCGATCGTGACGTCACCGCCGACGTCGGCCGGAGCGGCCTCGCGCGTCGAGCCGAAGGTCGCGGGCTCGGCGTCGGCCTGCAGCGGCGCGGTGGGCTGCAGGCGCCACAGGTCGAACCGGAAGTCCAGGACGACCGGCTCGGTGACCTGCGCGGGCGCACCGACCCTGACCTCGTTGTCGGGCCGCAGCCACGAGACGGGGAGGCCCTGCCCGGCCCCGGACGTGAAGCTCGTGGACCGGCCGTCGTCGAGGGTCACCAGTCGCCGGGCGTTCTCGGCGACGACGGCGTCGTACTCCTCGCTGCCCGGTCGGGCGACGTCGGTGGGCTGGGCGAGCGGGGTCGCGCCGGCGGCCAGGCCGATCTCGCCGAACTGGTTGGTGGTGTAGTTGTTGGTCACCGTGAAGTCACCGTGCGGGGCCAGCAGCATCCCTTCCAGGCTCTCGCGCTCGTCCTCGGTGAGCGGGAAGTCGACCTGGCTGGGCTTGACGGCCTCCGCCGGCTCGTCGAGCGTCCGGTGCTCGCTGGCGACGACGCGCGTGAGGCCGAAGTGCTCCTCGACCGTGCCGACGACCTGCACGTGGTCACCGACCTCCACCTCCGAGCCCAGTGCCGCCGACGACACGAAGATGCCGTGCGAGGCCTCGTGGTCGTCCAGGTCGACGTCGCCGGTCCCGGCCGTCTGCAGGTACGCACCGTCGAAGCCGCCCGACGGATAGGCCGCGGTCACCACACCGCTCAGCTCGACGAGCTCGCCGACGTCCGGGCTGTCCGGGCCGGTCCCCTGGACCTGCTCGATCGAGCGCGGCTCGGGGTCGACCGGGTCCACCGGCCCGGACCCGTCGCAGGCTGCGCCGCAGGGCGTGGGAGTCGGGTCGGCGGCGGCGAGGTCGGCAGCGTTGTCGTCGGTGTCCGCCGCGTCGGTGCGCGCCAGCGAGGAGGTCACGGAGTACCCCGACGCGGTCGGCGCGGAGCCCTCGAACGTCGCCGAGACGCCGTAGCCGACGAGGTCCACGAGGTCCTCGTCCCCCAGGACGGCCGCTCGGTCCCCGGTCAGCGCTGTGCTCGAACGAACCAGGGCCAGGGTGCCTCCGTTGTCGTTGCCGGAGAAGGCGACGTTCGACTCCACGTCCGGCGTGGGCAGGTCGGCCCCGTTCGCGGCGTTGCTGTTGCCGGAGACCAGGAGCGTGCCACCGGGCTGGATCGTGTGCTCGCCGAGGGGGATCACGCCGGTGAACCGCGACGTCGAGGAGTAGGAGCGGTACTGCACGGACCACCCCGAGACGTCGACCTCCTCATCGGTGGGGTTGCGCAGCTCCACGAACTTGTTGCGGTGGGTCGCGCCGGCGCTGCCGCCGTTGAGGTAGACCTCGTCGATCACGACGCCGGAGCCGTCGGGCGCGCCCTGTGCGGTGCCGGGGACGGCAGCGATGGTGCCTGCCGCCAGCACTCCGGCCAGCAGGACCCCGATGCGCCGCATCAGAACAGTCCCTTCAGCACGGTGAGCGAGACCGACGTCTCGGACTCGCCGTACGCGTCGTCACCGCCGTAGCGCAGGGTGACGGCGGTCCTTCCCGGCTCGAGCGAGCGTGTGTCCGCCAGCAGGACACCGAGTCCGCCACGCAGCGTGGCGCGTCCGATCCGCTGGTCCCCCACGAAGGCCTCGACGGTGCCGCTCGGGCGGCCTTCCCCACCCTTGACGGCGACACCGATCACGGCGGGAAGTCCCTTGACCGCCACGGGCAGGGTCAGCGCCTTGACGGTGGCCTGCGCCGCCGCGGACTCGATGGTGATCGGCAGCTCGGCCACCGTCCCACTCGGGTCGGCCTCGACGCGCAGGACCGCCTCGCCACCGACCCCCTGCGGCAGGCTCACCGTCGGGCTCGCTGCGCCGTCGGCGACGGGGGCCTCACCCAGGGGTGTCTCGGCGTCGCCCTGCACGAGCGTGACCTCCACCGAGGTGTTCGCCGGACTGCCGAGGGACGTGAGGTCCAGCTCCGGCAGATCGAAGGAGACCTCGTCCCCTGCCGTGTAGGACTCCTGCAGGCCCTCCACCTCGAGGGCGTGGCGGCCGAAGTCCGGGCTGATCGGGGAGGCCTCGCCGAGGTGGTCCACCCAGGCCTCGTAGTCCAGGACCCCGGTGTCGACCGTCTCACCCTCGGTGAAGGCGCTGAAGTTGTCCCCACCGGAGGCCAGGAACGACGGGACCGCGACGCGGTACGTCTGGTCGGGATCGACCTCCTCACCGTCCACCCGCAGCGAGGTGATGCGGTCTCCCTCCTCACGCGTCGCGTCGAAGGTGTAGCGGACGTTGTCGGAGGTGCCCAGCTGCAGGTAGGGCCGCGAAGGGACGTTGCCCTCGGCGTCGCGCTGCCACTGCTGCTCGAAGACTTCTCGGAGGGAAGCACCGGTCAGTGTCACCGAGCTGAGGTTGTTGGCGAAGGGCAGCACGGCGTTGGCCTCGGCGGCCGTCACGACCCCGTCGCCCCCGGCGCCCTCCAGCAGCAGGTCGGCCCGCAGCCCACCCGGGTTGACCACGGAGAGGTCCGC
Source organism: Aeromicrobium sp. CF4.19 (assembly GCF_051262555.1). Lineage (NCBI taxonomy): Bacteria > Bacillati > Actinomycetota > Actinomycetes > Propionibacteriales > Nocardioidaceae > Aeromicrobium > Aeromicrobium sp. CF4.19. The sequence continues at coordinate 141,838 of NZ_JBIMEU010000005.1, forward strand.
ACCGGCCGGCATCTGCGAGACCTGGGTGAAGGTCGCCTGGGCGACGAGGTTGCCGAGAGTGGACTCGGCGGACCGGTCGTCGCGGGAGCCGCCGGCGAAGGCCGTGGTGATGTCGCCGGTGATCTCACCGACCGGCTCCCGTCCGACCTCGTCGGCCAGTGCGAGCGCCTCGTCGACGATGCCCTGAACGGCCTCGACGCGCGGGAACTGCTCCACCAGCGCGGCGTCGTCGGTCTCGGTGCGGGGCACCAGCGACTGTGTGTGGGTCGTGACATCGCCGGACTCGGCGTCGACCGTGAGCTGGATCTGCCCGATGTTCTCCCCGAAGCTGCCGGTCTGCACGACGGGACGGGTCCCCCCGCCGGGGCGGGCGGCGTCGTAGGCGTACTGCTGGTGGGTGTGGCCCATGAAGAGGGCATCGACCTCCGCGGACGTGTCCTCGACCATGGAGCGGAAGACCTCGCTGTCGGCGAGGGCCTCGTCCAGCGACGCCTCACCGTCCGGTGCGCCCTCGTGGTAGGACGCGACGATGACGTCGGGCGCGTCAGGCAGGGCCTCCATCTCCGCCACCGCCTCGTTCACTGCCTCGACGGGATCGGTGAACTCCAGGCCCTCGACGCCGGTCGGGGTCACCAGCGCCGGCGTCTCCTGCGTCACGGCTCCCACGACCCCGACACTGACGCCGTCGACCTCGACGACCTCGTAGTCGTCCAGCGCCGGGGAGCCGTCCTCCCGGAGGACGTTCGCGCCGAGGATCGGGAAGTCACTGGCAGGGACCACGCGGTCGGCCAGGTCGGCGAACCCGCGATCGAACTCGTGGTTGCCGACGGCCGAGGCGTCCATCTCCAGTGCGTTGAGCACGTCGATCGTCGGCTGGTCCTGCTGGACGGAGGAGGCGAACAACGACCCACCGATGTTGTCTCCTCCGGAGAGGACGAGCGTCGACTCGTCCCCCGCCTCGCTGCGCAGCTGCTCGATCGTGCCGGCGAACCGCACCGTGTTCTCATCGATGCGGCCGTGGAAGTCGTTGATGCCCAGCAGGGTGAGGACGGTGTCCTCCTGGGCCGGCGCCGGGTCGTCCTGAGCCTGTGCGGGCGAGGCGGCGACGATCGCGCCGGCCAGGGACATGGCGGAGACGGCCGCGACGAGGCGGCCCTTCAGAGTGGTCACGGTGGCGTTGCTCCAGGGTCGTGGATGGCGTGAGGTCCCCCCGTACCTGTCGGCACCGGACCTGGAGACGAGCCAACCGGACCGCGCCGGGCCCGTCAACGCCCCGCGGGTGACGATCCAGTGAACGACGATCGGGCGCCCCTAGGCTGGGGGCGTGGACACCACTCGCCGGCCCTCCCGAGCCTGGTACGTCGTCTCGGCCGGGCTGCTCCTGGCCGCCGTCGTCGTGCTGCTCGTGGGCGTCCTGCGGCTCTTCTCGGCCCTCATCTCCTACGAGGTCGATCCGGTCGCTGCCACGGCCGACGTCACGATCGGCGACCGGCCACTGGCCGTGTGGAGCGCGAGCGAGGACCCGACCGTCTCCTGCTCGGCCGAGAGCTCGGCGGGCGAGGAGTCACTGCGCGGCACCACCGTCACCCAGACCTTCACCAAGGGCAGCACCACCTGGCGCAAGCTCGGCTCGGTACGCGGCGCTCCCGGCTCGGCGTTCACCCTGGAGTGCTCGAACGCCACGGGCACGCCGCCGATGGTGGGTGTCTCCGATGAGCCGCGGGTGCTGCAGCAGGCGCGGGCCGTCCTGCTGTGGACGCTCGGGGGCGGCGTCCTGGCCGTCGTCGGCATCGCCGTGGGGCTCACGGCGCTGCTCAGGCGGCGCGCCAGGCCGCACGGCGCTCAGTAGGAGCGCTCGTCCACCGCTCCCGTCCCCTGGGCCCCGGCCGAGCGCGCGGCGACGTCGTCGAGGATGGTCGCGCTGGCACTCGTACCGAAGCGCGTGACGCCGACCGCCCACATCTCCAGCAGGGTGTCCAGGCCACGAACCCCGCCGGAGGCCTTGACCTGGACGGCCTCTCCCACGCTCTCGCGCATCAGCTGCACGTGGGGCAGCGTCGCGCCGCCCCCGGCGAACCCGGTCGACGTCTTCACGAAGGCCGCTCCCGCCCGCTCGGCGGCACGGCAGCCGGCGACGATCTCCTCGTCGGTGAGGTACGCCGTCTCGAGGATGACCTTGACGACGTGGCCGTCGGCGGCCTCGACGACCCCACGGACGTCGGCCTCGACGTCCTCGACCCGCCCGCTGCGCAGGCGGCCGATGTTGAGGACCATGTCCAGCTCGACGGCTCCGTCGGCGAGCGCCTGACGCGCCTCGGCGACCTTGGCCGGCGTGGAGGTGGTGCCGTGCGGGAAGCCGATGACGGTGCCCGTGGCGACGCCGGTGCCCTGCAGCCTCTCCACCACGTAGGAGACGTCCCCGGGACGCACGCAGACGCTGAACAGGGCGTACCGCGTGGCGACGTCGAGCTCGGCGTCGACGTCGGCGAGGGTCAGGTCCGGCTTGAGGACGGCGTGGTCGATCATCGCGGCGACGTCGGAGACGGTCAGGTCGAGAGACATGTCGACCATCGTAGGCAGGGTGCTCCACGATCTGTGAGCACCTGCACCCGACCCTCCGCCGAGAGGCCGATGTGGGTGCAGGAGCTCACGAGTCGCGGGGTCAGAGGGCGGCGTAGCCGGGCTTGATGACGTCGTTGATCAGGGTCAGGCGCTCGTCGAAGGGCAGGAAGGCACTCTTCATGGCGTTGACGGTGAACCAGCGCAGGTCATCGGTGCCGTAGCCGAAGCCGTCGACGAGCAGCTGCATCTCTCGACTCATCGAGGTGCCGCTCATCAGGCGGTTGTCGCAGTTCACCGTCACCCGGAAGCCGAGCTCCTTGAGCAGTCCGATGGGGTGGTCGGCGACCGACCGCATCCCGGGCACGGCCGAGGTCTGCAGGTTCGACGACGGGCACATCTCCAGCGGGATCCGCTTGTCTCGGATGTACGCCGCGAGCCGGCCGAGCCGAGGACCCTCGGGGGCGGCGAGGTCGATGTCGTCGATGATGCGGACCCCGTGGCCCAGACGGTCCGTCCCGCAGCGCTGGATCGCCTGCCAGATGGACGGCAGCCCGAACGCCTCTCCGGCGTGGATCGTGAAGTGGGCGTTCTCGCGTCGCAGGTACTCGAACGCCTCCAGGTGCAGGATCGGGGGGAAGCCGTCCTCGGCACCGGCGATGTCGAACCCGCACACGCCCCGGTCCCGGTACTCCACCACGAGGTGTGCGATCTCCAGGCCGTGCTCAGCGTGGCGCATCGCCGTGAGGAGCTGACCGATGACGACCGGGCTGCCCTCCGCCGCGGCCTCGGCGCGACCCTCGTCGATACCTGACTGCACCGCCTCGACCGTCTCGGGCAGGCTGAGCCCGCCGGCCAGGTGCTGCTCGGGGGCCCAGCGGAGCTCGGCGTAGACGACCCCGTCGGCAGCGAGGTCCAGCACGGCCTCCTTGGCCACGCGGGCGAGGTCCTGGGGACGCTGCATCACCGCGACGGTGTGGACGAAGGTCTGCAGGTAGCGCTCGAGGGAGCCCGAGCCTGCGGCGTCGGCGAACCACAGACCCAGCTGGTCGGGCGGCGCCGGCAGTCTGTGCCCGATCTCGGCAGCGATCTCGGCCACCGTGGCGGGTCGGACGCCACCGTCGAGGTGCTCGTGCAGCGCCACCTTGGGTGCCGCCAGGACCTGGTCCGGGGTCGCGCTCACGCCTGGGCCATTCACGATTGGGCCTCCATCAACAGCGTCACGGTCTCCGCGACGCAGGCCGGCTTGTCATGGCCCTTGATCTCGATCGTGTGGCGCAAGGTGACCTGCTGGCCCTTCTCGATGTCCTGGACGTCGGTCATCTCCACCCGGTTGCGCACCTTGGAGTCCACCGTCACCGGCGCGATGAACCGCACCTTGTTGAGGCCGTAGTTCACCCGCGCGACGTCCCCGGCGAACGCGTACACCTGGGCGCCGAGGAACGGCAGCAGCGACAACGTCAGGTAGCCGTGGGCGATCGTCGCGCCGAAGGGGCCCGTCGCCGCGCGCTCGGGGTCGACGTGGATCCACTGACGATCACCCGTCGCGTCGGCGAAGAGGTCGATGCGCTCCTGGGAGATCTGGACCCACGCGCTGACGCCGAGCTCCCCTCCTGCAGCGGCCCGGATCTCCTCGCGGTCGTTCAGCACTCGCATGCGCCGACCCTAGCCAACTCTCCCGATCAGCACGTCAGGCACGGCCGTCACGGCGTCACCGACCTCGAACGCGCCCTCCAGCGCCGCGAGGGCACGGGGGAACCGCTCCGGCGTGTCGGTGTGCAGGGTGAGCAACGGGTCACCGGCACGGACCCGGTCACCGGGCTTGGCGTGCATCTGGACGCCGGCACCGGCCTGCACGGCCTCCCCCGGCCCGGACCGGCCGGCGCCGAGCCGCCATGCGGCCACCCCGACCGGCATCGCGTCGAGGCGGGCCAGCACGCCGGTGGCCGGTGCGGGGACGACGTGAGTCTCCCGGGCGAGCGGTAGGTCCGCATCGGGGTCCCCGTCCTGCGCCGAGACCATCCGACGCCACGTGTCCATCGCGCGGCCGTCGGCGAGGGCTGCGGCGGGGTCAACATCCTCCCGACCTGCGGCAGCGAGCATCTCCCGGGCCAGCGCGAGTGTCAGCTCGACGACGTCGGGCGGTCCGCCTCCGGCCAGCACCTCGACGGACTCCCGCACCTCCAGGGCGTTGCCAGCCGTCAGGCCAAGGGGCGTCGACATGTCCGTCAGCAGGGCGACGGTGGTGACCCCCGCGTCGTTGCCGAGGTCGACCATGACCTCAGCCAGCTCTCGAGCGTGCTCCTCGCTCTTCATGAAGGCGCCGGAGCCGACCTTGACGTCCAGCACCAGGGCGCCGGTGCCCTCGGCGATCTTCTTGCTCATGATCGAGCTGGCGATGAGCGGGATCGCCTCGACGGTGCCCGTGACGTCGCGCAGGGCGTAGAGCTTCTTGTCCGCCGGGGCGAGCCCGGATCCTGCCGCGCACACCACCGCCCCGACGTCCTGCAGCTGGGCGAGCATCTCGGCGTTGGTGAGGTCGGCTCGCCAGCCCCGGATCGACTCCAGCTTGTCCAGCGTTCCGCCGGTGTGGCCCAGCCCGCGACCTGACAGCTGCGGCACGGCCACGCCGCAGGCCGCGACGAGCGGCGCCAGCGGAAGGGTGATCTTGTCACCGACACCACCGGTGGAGTGCTTGTCCGCAGTCGGACGATCGATCCCGGCGAAGTCCATCCGCTCGCCGCTGGCGATCATCGCCGCCGTCCAGCGCGCGATCTCGCGGCGGTCCATGCCGTTGAGCAGGATCGCCATCGCCAGGGCGGACATCTGCTCCGGCGCCACGACGCCGCGGGTGTAGGCGTCGACGACCCAGTCGATCTGGTCGTCGTCCAGCCGGTGGTGGTCGCGCTTGGCGGCGATGACCGCCGGAGCGTCGAAGGGCTCGGTCCGGCTCATGTCAGGGACACCTCGATCGACTCGTACCCGCGCAGGACCCAGGTGGGTCGGCGCGGGGACCGCCCGGTCAGGGCGATCCGGGGGAAGCGCTCCAGCAGGCGACGCACCGTGATCTCGAGCTCCAGGCGCGCGAGCGGCGCGCCCAGGCAGAAGTGCAGCCCCATGCCGAAGCCGACGTGGGGGTTGGGGTCGCGGCCGACGTCGAAGGAGTCAGCCTGGTCGAAGACCGCCCCGTCGCGGTTGGCCGAGCCCATCAGGCAGGCCACCTTCTCCCCGGCGTGGACGGTGACTCCCGCGAGGTCGACGTCGGTCGTGGCGGTGCGCTCGAAGAGCTGCAGGGGCGCGTCGTAGCGGATGAGCTCCTCCAGAGCGGTGGCCACCGACACCTCCCCGGCCTGCACGCGCCCGAGCTGGTCAGGGTGCGAGAGCAGGGCGTGCATGCCGTTGCCGAAGACGTTCACCGAGGCCTCGTGGCCGGCGTTCAGCAGCAGGACGACGGTCGCCACGAGCTCGTCGTCGCTCAGCCGGGCGTCGCCCTCCCGCTCGGCGACGAGGTCGCTGACGAGGTCCTGGCCCGGGTGCGCACGGCGTTGCTCGAGGACGTCGCGGACGTAGTCGGCGAAGGCGGTGCTGGCGGCGACAGCATCGGCCTTGACGTCCTCACTGACCCCTTGCTCGTACATGTGCACGATGCCCTGCGACCACGCGCGGAGCTTCTCGTGGTCCTCTCGGGGGACGCCGAGCAGGTCGGCGATGACGTAGACCGGCATGGGCTCGGCGTAGGCGGCCAGGACGTCGACCGTGCCGTCCATCCGCGCGAGCAGGCCCGCGGCGAGCTCCTCGATGCGTGGTCGCATGCGTTCGACGTGACCACGACCGAACGCTCCCGCGAGCAGGCGCCGCATCCGGGTGTGCTCGGGAGGCTCGTTCTCCATGAGCTGGTTGCGGTGCAACGTGTTGAAGGGCTCCATCTGCTGGGCGGGCTCCCAGTCGGTCCAGAGCCGGCCGAACCGTCGGTCGCGCAGGACGGCAGCCACCGTGGCGTGGTCGGTGGCCAGCCACCGGTCCTCGTCACGCACCATCGGTCCGGCGGCCCTGAGCTCGGCCAGGTGGGGGTAGGGGCCGTCGACGAACTCCGGGCTGGTGAGGTCGACCCTCACCGCTCGCCCTCACCCGAGGGCCCGACGTCGTCGGCACCCTCGCCGGACGCGAGGTCATCGACACCGAAGGCATCGGGCAGGACCTGGTCCATCGTGCGGACCCCGGAGGACGTCATGAGCTGCATCGACGCCCCACCGTGCTCCCACAACAGCTGGCGGCACCGGCCGCACGGCATGAGCACCTCTCCCCGACCGTCGACGCACACCACGGCCACGAGCCGTCCGCCGCCGGTCGCGTGCAGCGCGGAGACCATGCCGCACTCCGCACACAGACCCAGCCCGTACGAGGCGTTCTCCACGTTGCAGCCCAGCACGACACGCCCGTCGTCGACGAGCCCGGCCGCACCCACCGGGTAGCGCGAGTACGGCGCGTAGGCACGCTCCATGACCTGGGTGGCGTAGCCGCGCAGGGAGTCCCAGTCGATCGGGTCGTCCGCGCCGCTGATGCCAAGGGGTGTGCTCATCCCGCGCTCCCTCGTCGATAGGGCTTTCCGTTGGCCGCCGGCATGCGTAGTCGTTGCGCGGCGACGGAGATGACGAACAGCGTCACGATGTACGGCGTCATGCCCGTGAACGAGGACGGTACCGAGTCCACGAGGAGGTACCAGAGCAGGATGAGCGCACCGATGCCCGCCACCACGGCGGCCGTGACGCGCGCACCGGCCCGCCAGCGGAGCACGGCGTAGACCGCCAGGGCGATCGAGACCAGCAGCAGGAGGGCGTGGACGACGTCGCCGCTGTCGGAGAGCAGCGAGACGCCGTCGGTGTAGCCGAACATGAGCGAGCCGGCCACCACCCCGCCCGGCCGCCAGTTGCCGAAGATCATCGCCGCGAGACCGATGTACCCGCGGCCGCCGCTCTGTCCCACGGTGAACGACGACGAGGCGACCATGCACAGGTAGGCACCGCCCAGCCCGGCGAGAGCCCCGGAGACCATGACGGCGACGTACTTGTAGCGGTAGACGTCGATGCCCAGGGTCTCGGCCGCCTGCGGGTTCTCCCCGCACGAGCGCAGCCGCAGCCCGAAGGACGTCCGCCACAGCACCCACGCGGTGAGCACGACGAGGGCCGCGACCAGGAGCGTGACGACCGACAGGCGGGTGGTGATCGCGGCCACGGCGCTCGCGAGGTCCGAGACGAAGAACCACCGTTGGTCCGCGATCGCCTGCGCCCCTGACGAGATGCCCGGCACGGTGATCGTCGGCAAGGTGTCATAGCCCGAAAGGTTGCGGGGGCCACCGCCCTCGAGGTCGTTGAAGGCCACGCGGGCGAGGAACCCGACGGCGCCGAGCGCGATCATGTTGAGAGCGACGCCGGAGATGATGTGGTCGACGCCGAAGGTCACGGTGGCCACGGCGTGCAGGAGCCCGCCGATCATCCCCATGAGTGCGGCGCCGACGAGCCCGGCCACCGGGCCGAAGTGGAAGGCGCAGAACGCGGCTCCCCAGGTCCCGAGCAGGATCTGCCCCTCGAGCCCGATGTTGACGATGCCGGCACGCTCGGCCCACAGGCCGCCGAGGGCCGCGAGCAGGATCGGGCAGGCCGCGATGACGCCCAGGCGCAGGGCGCCCGGGGAGCTCATCCGGTCCGCGCCGGTGACGATGCGCACGATGGAGACCACCGCGACGCCGAGGAGCACGGCGATCAGCGTCACCCAGCGGATGGTCCGCAGGCGCGATCGGTCGGCCACGGGGGGCCCTGACGTCGTCGTGGTCATGCGATCACGTCCTCAGAAGAACCACCGTAGGAAAGTGCTCGCATGACATGTCCCTTGCTCGCTCGCTGGCGCGCCCCCAAGCACTCCGCTGCGCTCCGTGCAGGAAGGTACCCCCAGCTCATGACTTGGCGTCCTCGACGGTGCCGAGCTGCTCGGCAACGGCGGTCTGCTCGGCCCGACGGCGCCGGCGGGCGACGACCTCGTAGGCGATCACGACGGCCAGCACCACGACACCCTGGGTGATGCCGATGATCTCGGTGGCGATGCCCACCCGCTGCAGTCCGTTGGACTGGGCGGCGAGGTAGGCGAACAACAGCGCGCCCACGAGGATGCCTGCCGACCGGTTGCGACCCAGCAGTGCGACCGCCAAGCCGGTGAAGCCGAGGTTGGTCTGGAAGTTCTCCGGGATGCCGAAGGTCAGGGTGGAGCCGAAGAACGAGGGCATCCACACCAGCCCGGCGATGGCACCGGAGATCGCCATGGTCGCGAGCACCATGCGGCGTGCGTCGATGCCGCCGGCCGTGGCGGCGCTGCTGGACTCGCCGGTGGCTCGCAGGTTGAACCCGAAGCGGGTCCGCTCCAGCAGGAACCAGTAGCCGACAGCCACGATGACCGCGAGGACCGCCAGTGCCCAGATGTCCTTGGCGTCGGGCAGCACCGAGAAGCCCAAGGGCTGGCTCGACGCCGGCAGCGGGCCGACCGTCCTCGCGTAGCCGGAGCTCTCGCCGTAGGTGCGGACGAGGTAGTTGGCCAGGGTCAGGGCGACGTAGTTGAGCATGATCGCCGAGATCACCTCGCTGACGCCGCGGTAGACCTTGAGCAGGCCCGCGATGAGCGCCCAGCCCGCCCCGGCGAGGACGGCGACGACGAGGGTGCCGAAGATGTTGGCGAACCCACCGAGGATGCCGGAGACGGCGAAGAACGCGCCGGCACAGGAGCCGATGATGTACTGGCCCTCGACGCCGATGTTGAACAAGCCCATGCGGAAGCAGATGGCGGCGGCGAAGCCGGCCAGCGCCAGCATCGACGTCTGGTTGACGATGTCGACGAGGACACGGCCCTGCGGGAGGCTGAACAGCGTGGTCAGGAAGTCGATCGCGGACCCGCCGGTGACGACGATGACCAGGCTCGTGGCGATCATGGCGGCGCCGACCGCGACGACCGGGGGCAGCAGCCCCACGAGGAAGGAACGGACCCTCATGCCGCGGTGCCTCCCGTCATGGCCTGGCCGAGCTCCTGGGCGGTGACGGTCTGCGGATCGATGTCGGCCGTCAGCCGTCCGCGCAGGATGACGACGAGCCGGTCGGACAGACCGATGAGCTCGTCGAGGTCGGCTGAGATGAGCAGGACGCCGAGACCTTGGTGCCGGGCGGCGCGGACGTGGTCCCAGATCGCGGCTTGGGCGCCGACGTCGACGCCGCGGGTCGGGTGGGAGGCCACGAGCAGGACGGGGTCGCCGCTCATCTCCCGCCCGACGATGAACTTCTGCTGGTTGCCGCCGGAGAGTGCGCGCGCTGAGGTGTCCACGCCCGGGGTCCGGACGTCGTACTGCTCGATGATGCGCTCGGAGTCGCGGCGGGCACCGGCGGCGTCGATGAGCGGCCCCTTGGCCGTCGGGGGTCCGTGCTGGTGGCCCAGGACGCGGTTCTCCCACAGGGGGAAGTCCAGGAGCAGCCCGTGCCGGTGACGGTCCTCCGGGACGAAGCCGACGCCCAGGTCGCGCACCTGACGGGTCGACGCGCGGGAGATGTCGGCCCCCTGCAGCGTGATGGTCCCGGACCTGGCCCGACGCATGCCCATGACCACCTCGACGAGCTCGACCTGGCCGTTGCCCTCGACACCCGCGACACCGACGACCTCACCGGCGTGGACGTCGAGGCTGACGTGGTCGAGCAGGGCCCGCCCGGACCCCGCGTCGAGGGTGACGCCGTCCATCGAGAGCACGACGGTCTCGGTCACGGTGCTCTCGGTGGTCTGGGGGGACGGCAGCTCCGAGCCCACCATCAGCTCGGCGAGCTCGTGCTTGGTGGTCGTCGACGGATCGGCGGTACCGACCGTCGTGCCGCGTCGCATGGCCGTGATGTCGTCGGCGATCTGCAGGACCTCGTCGAGCTTGTGCGAGATGAACAGGACCGAGCAGCCCTCGGCCACGAGCTCGCGCAGGTTGCCGAAGAGTCGCTCGACCTCCTGCGGCACCAGGACGGCCGTGGGCTCGTCGAGGATGATCAGCCGCGCCCCGCGATAGAGGACCTTGGTGATCTCCACGCGCTGCCGGTCCGCCACCCCGAGCTGCTCGACGAGCTCGTCGGGGCGCAGGTCGAAGCCGAACCGCTCGGAGATGTCCAGGACCTCGCGTCGGGCCCGCTCCCCGATGCCGTGCACCTTCTCCGCGCCGAGCACGATGTTCTCCAGGACGGTCAGGTTGTCGGCCAGCATGAAGTGCTGGAAGACCATGCCGATGCCCGCGTCGATGGCGTCGACGGGCGAGTCGAGCTCGACGGTCCGACCGTCGATCTCGATCGTGCCGCCGTCGGCCTGCTGGACCCCGTAGAGGATCTTCATCAGCGTGGACTTCCCGGCCCCGTTCTCCCCGATGAGCGCGTGCACCGCGCCCGGCCTGATGTGGATGTCGACGTCGTGGTTCGCCACGACGCCGGGGAATCGCTTCTCGATCCCCGTCAGCCGCACGTCGATGCTGCTGGTCACGTGCCCTCCGTTGCTCGGCGCGCCGATGGTGTCGACAGGCAGGACGCCCGGTCCCCTCGGACCGAGCGCCCTGGGTCGATCACGGTGCGGCAGGAACCTCGATCTCCCCGTCGATGATCTGCTGCTGGAAGTCGTCCAGCTCGCTGATCGTCTCATCGGAGAGGAAGTCACCGCTGGTGGAGTAGCCCACGCCCTCACTCGCAAGGTCGAAGGTGGTGAAGTTCGCGTCGGGCTCACCGTCGACGACGCTCTGGATGAAGTCGTACGTCGCGGTGTCGACTCGCTTGACCATCGAGGTGATGATCGTCTGGCGCTGCTCCTCGCTGGCGGTCTCGAACTGGTCGGAGTCGACGCCGATGGAGCTGGCGTCGGCCTCGACCGCGGCGTCGAAGACGCCGGCCCCCGAGCCACCCGCTGCATGGAAGACGACGTCGGCACCGTCCTGGAACTGCGCGTCGGCAGCACCCTTGGCGATGTCGGGCGAGCCGAAGCCGATGTCGGGGTCGGCCTCGTCGACGAAGGCGGTCAGGACCTCGATCTCGGGGTCCGCCGCCTCGGCACCGGCCTGGTAGCCGGCCAGGAACTTGTTGATGAGCTCGTTGTTGACGCCGCCGACGAAGCCGACGGTGCCCGTCTCGGACTCCAGCGCAGCGGCCGCGCCGGCGAGGAAGGAGCCCTCGTTCTCGGCGAAGGTCAGGTAGGCGACGTTGCAGTTGACGGCGTCGGGCGCGATCTCGCCCGAGTCGGGGTCGGCGTCGGGATCGAAGCCGTCGATGACCCCGAAGGCCACGTTCGGGTAGTCCGGGGCCACGGCGTTGACCGCGTTGGAGTAGGCGAAGCCGACGCCGACGATGGTGTTGTAGCCGTCGTCGGCGAAGGTGCGCAGGCGCTCCTCGCGGACCGAGTCGTCCTCCTCGCTGCCGGCCTCGGACTCGGTGAACTCCACCCCGAAGTCGTCGACCGCGCGCTCGATGCCCGCGTAGGCCGAGTCGTTGAAGGACTGGTCGCCGCGACCGCCCACGTCGTAGGCCAGGCCGACCTTCGGCTCACCCTCGACCTGGGTGGTCTCGCACTGGACCTCCTCGGCCGACTCACCCTCGTCGTCAGCCGCGGTGCCGCAGGCCGTCAGGACCAGTCCGGATGCTGCCAGACCGGCAGCGATGCTCGTCAGTCGACGCACATGTCCTCCTCGTTCAGGGGCCGGTCACTCCGGCACCCCCGCACCCTAGCCAAGCGCGGCCCCCGCGGGGAGGGTCCAGAGAGCATTGGGGTGAGCCGTAACCGATTTGTCACCTGCCCCCGGCAGACGGCCTGTGGACGACCCCCGGCACGAAGGCGCCCGGCGACCTAGCGTGCGGCCATGGAACGCCTCCGCCGTCTTCTCCTGGAGCACCGACGCGTGCTGGCAGCCGTGTGCACCGGGCTCGCCGTCCTCGCCGGTCTCGCCTCGGTGCGCACCGCGGCGCCGACCACCGAGCCGGTCGTGGTGGCTGCGCGCGACCTGCCCAGCGGCACCGACCTCGCCGATGCCGACCTGCGGGTCGCGGACGTTCCTGTCGAGCTCGTCCCGGAGCGGGCCGCCGGTCGGACCCGCGACGTCGTCGGCAGTCGGCTCGCCGGGCCGGTGCGTCGCGGCGAGACCCTGACCGACGCCCGGGTCCTGGGCGAGGGGACGCTCCTGGGCCACTCCCCCGGGACGGTCGTGGCGACGGTGCGCGTCGCCGACCCGGTGGAGGTGGAGTCCGTCCGGGTCGGTGAGCACGTCGACGTGGTGGCCGTCGTGCCCGAGGGGGCCCGGGGGCAGCCGCGCGGGACGATCGTCGCTCGTGACGTCGAGGTCGTGGCCGTGGACGCGGTCACCGACGACGATCCCGGGGCCAGCGCCGTGGTGCGGGTCGCGGCCGAGCGGGAGGTCGCCGTCGCGCTCGCGGAGGCGGCGGTGGACGCACGCCTGGGCGTGCTCACCACGCCCGGGACGTGAGCCGGCGGCGCACGACGAGCGGCTCGCGGCGACGGATGGATGACTCCGGGGCCCGGGCTGGCTACGCTCCCCATGTCGCAGTCTCATCCACCCGTCATCGAAGGGGACCGTCATGCTCCAGGGATTCAAGGACTTCCTGCTCAGGGGGAACATCGTCGACCTCGCGGTCGCCGTCGTCGTCGGAACGGCCTTCACGGCGCTCGTCTCCTCCTTCACCGCCTCGTTCATCAACCCGCTCATCGGTCTGGCCGGCGGTGGTGGGCCCGAGGGACTCAGCTTCACGGTGAGAGACCAGGTCTTCACGGTCGGTGCGTTCATCACGGCCGTCATCACGTTCGTCATCACCGCCGCGGTGGTCTACTTCTTCGTCGTCACCCCGATGAAGAAGCTCAACGAGCGACTGAACCGGGGCAAGGAGCCCGAGCCCGAGGGGGTCTCGGAGGACGTCCAGCTCCTGCGCGAGATCCGCGACTCGCTGCAGCGTCCGGTCTGAGCCGAAAGACGGACTCAGCCGCCGTGATGGGGCGGGACGTCTCGTCTGAGCTCGGCCTCACGCGCAAGGCTCGACGCCTCGACCTCGTCCCGGCCCTCGACGTCGTCGGAGGTGGACTCCGGCAGCAGGTCACCCAGCAGCAGGGCCGCTCGTCGGCGGCGCTCGGCCTCGGCAACGGCGGCCCCGACCTCCGCGGCAGAGCGCTCAGCGGACATCGTCGAACCAGTCGGGCGTGAGCTTGGGGTACAGCGGGTACCAGCCCGTCCGGTCGGAGAATCGCTGGGAGCTCACCCGCTGCGAGCGGGTCAGCATCTCCAGGCGTTGTCCACCGAGCCGCTGCACGAGGCGTGAGTGGAAGCGTCCTCCGCGTCGGTCTCCGGCGATCGCGTACTGCTCGGTGAGGTCCTGGCGACGCGCGGGCTCTGCACCGACGTTGTAGGTGCCCGGCGGGGCCGTGAGCGCCGCCACGATCGCCGCTCCGGCGTCGTCGACGTGGAGCAGGTGGATCCAGGACGAGGGGTCACCGAAGCCGGTGGGGCGCCCTGAACGTGCTCGGCGGACCATCCAGCGGCTGTGCGGCACGGGCCCGGAGAGCCGGCCCAGCCGCAGCACGACGTGGTCGCCACCCTCACGGCCGAAGGCCTCCGCGTTGGCCTCGGCCAGCACCGCGGGCTCGCTGGTCTGGGTGAGGTCGATCGTGGAGTGCTCGTCGACCCAGTCATCCCCCGCACCGGCGTAGAGGGCGCTGGTGCTCACCTGCACCAGACGCGGGACGCCCACCTGTGCCGCAGCGCCCGCAACTCGGGCGGAGCCGATGCCGTGGGCGAGGTCGTGGGCCCGCCAGGCGCCGGGCAGGGCGGCGACGTGGCCGACGGGCTGCTCCGGGCCGAGGTTCACGACGACGTCGCAGTCCTGCATCGTGGCCGCTAGGGCGATGCGGTCGCGCTCGGACCCGCGTCGGACCTCGACGTCAGGACACCGTGCGGCGTCGCGAGATCGCGACAGGCCGACCACGGCATGTCCGTCGTGGAGCAGAGCGGTCGTGGCCGATCGGCCGATGACACCGCAGGCTCCGATCAGGAAAACCTTCACGCATCACTCCGAGCTTCGTCGCAGCACGGGCGATGGTGGTGCCCGCGAGCCCGACCATCGTACCGCTCTCGCCTTCTGTCGCCCAGTGCCTTCCGTCGGCAGCGCTCAGCTCCCGTGCAGCTCACGCACGAGAGGCACCACGTCGGCGATGGAGTCCAGGACCTTGGTGGGTCGGAACGGGTAGCGGTCCACCTGGCCGGCCGCCGTCGAGCCGGTCAGCACCAGGATGGTGCGCAGCCCCGCCTCGAGCCCGGAGAGCACGTCGGTGTCCATGCGGTCGCCGATCATGACGGTGCTCTCGGAGTGGGCCTCGATCTCGTTCAGCGCGCTGCGCATCATCAGCGGGTTCGGCTTGCCGACGAAGTAGGGGTCGACTCCTGTGGCCTTGGTGATCAGCGCAGCGACCGAGCCCGTCGCCGGGAGCGAGCCGGTGGCCGAGGGGCCGGTCGGGTCGGGGTTGGTCGCGATGAACCGGGACCCGTTCTCGATCAGCTGGATCGCACGGGTGATCGCCTCGAAGGAGTAGGTGCGCGTCTCCCCCAGCACGACGTACTCCGGGTCGCGGGTCGTCATCACGTAGCCGATGTCGTGCAACGCCGTGGTGAGGCCGGCCTCGCCGATGACGTAGGCCGTGCCGTCGGGCCGTTGGTCGGCCAGGAACTGCGCCGTGGCGAGGGCGGACGTCCAGATGGCGCTCTCCGGGACGTCGATGCCGGTCGCCCCCAGTCGTGCCCGCAGGTCGCGGGGCGTGTAGATGGAGTTGTTCGTGAGCACCTGGAACGGCAGGCCCAGCTCGCGCAGGGCAGCGATGAACTCGGCTGCTCCGGGGACGGCTCTCTCCTCGTGCACGAGGACACCGTCCATGTCCGTCAGCCACGCATCGACTCGCTTGGTCCCGGTCACCGGCCCTCCCCTGCTGTCGTGTGCTGGTGTCCCTCGATCCTACGTCGTGTGCTCGTCCTCGGACGTCGGCGCGATCATGCTCGGGTGGACGAGCTCGGCCGTCGAGTGCACCGGCTCGGTGACGAGGTCACAGGCGGGGTCGAGCTGTCGCACCACGTGGTCGACGAGGATCTCATCGCCCGCGGTACGGCACCGCACGACGACACGTGGGCCGTCCGGCCCGTGGGTTCCGAGGGCGAGGACACCGACCATGGCAGCGGTGCGGAAGTCGTCCAGCACGGCCTGCTGGGAGCGCTCGTCGGTGAGCCGATAGATGGCGACACGTGACCGATCGACGCGCTTGCCGCGATCGTCGGTCGAGCTCATGAGGCCTCCAGCCGTTGGTGCTCAGGACGCTACCGCCCGCAGACGTCATCGCGCACCCCGATCGACAGATCGTCGGAGACCGGCACGGGAGGGGCACCTCGTCGCCCATGGTCGCGACGAGTGCTCGGCACGAGAATTATGTGACATCTTCTTGACGCACCACTCATAAGCGTCACATGATGGTGATGCACACCACTCCTGCCGATCGAGAGCGGACCCATGACGTCGACCACTCCCGCCCCCAGCACTCCTCGCGAGAAGCCGCGCTCCGGGCTGCTCGTGGTGGGAATCTGCTTCCTGACGATCGTCTTCGACGGCTACGACCTCGTGGTCTACGGCGCGACCGTCCCGTCGATCCTCGCCTACCAGGAGTGGGACGTCAGTCCCGAGCAGGCCGGATCCATCGGCAGCTACGCGCTCATCGGCATGCTCATCGGGACCCTCGTCGCGGGCGCCCTCACCGACCTGCTCGGCCGACGGAAGGTCTTGATCGCCTGCGTGGCGTGGTTCTCGGTCGGCATGGCCCTGACAGCGCTCTCGCCCAACGTCGAGACCTTCGCCGTGCTGCGCTTCCTGTCCGGACTCGGCCTGGGCGGGGTGGTCCCCACGGCCATCGCGCTCACCGTGGAGTACTCCCCCGCCCATCGACGCCAGTTCAACAACGCCCTCATGTACAGCGGCTACTCCGTCGGCGGGATCCTGGCCGCGGTCGCCGGCCTCGCTCTCCTGCCCGAGGCCAGCTTCACGGTGCTCTACGCGGTCGGCGCCCTGCCCCTCATCGTCATCCTTCCGGTCGCGCTCATCTGGTTGCCGGAGTCCGCCGCGTGGCTCGCCAGCAAGGGCCGCATGGAGGAAGCACGGGCACTCGCGGACCGGTTCGGCCTCACGCTGGACGAGACCCCGCGGGAAGAGGCGGACCGCCCCGGACTGAGGAACTCGCTCGGCGTCCTCTTCTCCCAGCAGTACCGCTCACAGACCGTCCTCTTCGCCGCGGCGAGCTTCTGCGGGCTCCTGCTGGTGTACGGGCTCAACACCTGGCTGCCCAACATCATGACCGAGGCGGGCTACGACCTCGGCAACTCACTGACGTTCCTCCTCGTCCTGAACGCGGGCGCCATCATCGGGGCGCTCGGGGCCTCCCGCGTGGCGGATCGCGTCGGATCGCGCCCGGTCACAACGGCAGCGTTCGCGGCCGCCGTCGTGTCGATCCTCGGACTGAGCGTGGACCTGGGCACCCCCCTGCTGATGGCTCTCGTCGCCGTCGCGGGCCTGGGCAGCGTCGGCACCCAGATCCTGATCAACGGCTTCGTCGCGACCCACTACCCCGACAACAGCCGGGCGACGGCGCTCGGCTGGTCGCTGGGCGTGGGCCGTCTCGGCGCCATCCTCGGCCCGACGCTCGGCGGCCTGGTGGTCGGCTCCGCCCTCGGGGTGGACTGGAACTTCTACCTCTTCGCGGCCGTGGCGGCGGTCGGCGCCGTGGCGATCAGCCTCGTGCCGCGATCGAGGAAGATCTGACGCGGCTCACCCGTACAGCGCGGTGAGGTCGCCGGACGGGTCGAGGCTCGCCAGCACCGCGTCCCCGATCGTCCTGAGCTGCTCCACCTGCTCGGGGGTGAGGGAGTCGATGACCAGACGACGCGCTGCGGCGACGTGGCCCGGCGCCGCAGCCACGACGGCGCTCCACCCGTCGTCGGTGAGGGACACGTTGGTCGCCCGACGATCCTGCGGGCACGGTGAGCGCTCCAGCAGGCCCTTGCCCTCCAGGCGCTTCACCACGTTCGAAAGACGCGGAAGGGTCGCGTTGGAGCGTTGGGCGAGCTCGGTCATCCGCAGCACGCGATCCGGCGCCTCCGAGACCATCGCCAGCGCGAAGTACTCGAAGTGCGTCAGGTCGGCATCGCGTCGCAGCTGCCCGTCCAGCGCGCCGGGAAGCAGCTCGACGATCGCGATCAGGCGCAACCAGGCCGTGCGCTCGTCCTCGGTCAACCACCTCGTGTCCATGGTCACACCCTACCGCTTTGGTTGTATTTACAACCATGTTCCTCTACGCTTTAGTTAAAGCAACAACTATTGAGGAGTTCACATGACCACCATCTCCATCGTCGGACCCGGCGCCATGGGCCAGGCCATCGCCTCGCTCGCCGAGCGTGGCGGACACACCGTCCAGCTCATCGGCAGGGCCGACTCCGACGCCGAGGTCACTGGCGACGTCGTCGTGCTGGCCGTCCCCTACCCGGCCCTTCGCGAGATCATCTCGACGCGGGCCGGGAGCCTCGCCGGCAAGATCGTCGTCGACATCACCAACCCGCTGGACTTCGAGACCTTCGACGCGCTGACGGTGCCGGCCGACAGCTCGGCTGCCGCCGAGGTCGCCACCGCGCTCCCCCAGTCCCACGTGCTGAAGGCCTTCAACACCACCTTCGCCGGCACTCTGTCCTCCGGTGCGATCGGTGACCTGACGACCACGGTCCTCATCGCCGGTGACGACACGGACGCGAAGTCGACCCTCGCCGACGTCGTCACGTCCGGCGGCCTCGACGCCCTCGACGCCGGCTCGCTCAAGCGTGCCCGCGAGCTCGAGGCCCTCGGCTTCCTGCAGCTGACGCTCGCCGCCGGCGAGAAGGTCTCGTGGACCGGCGGCTTCGGCACCGTCCGCTGACCATCACACCCGACCAGGAGACCTCATGACCGTCAACCCCGTCCGACTCAACCACGCCGTGCTCTACGTGTCCGACCTGTCCCGGAGTGTCGCCTTCTACGAGGCGGCCTTCGGGATGCAGGTGGCCGCACGGGAGCCGCGTGCCAACGCGGCCTTCCTCCGGCTGCCCCGATCGGGCAACCACCACGACCTCGGACTCTTCGGCGTCGGCGAGCAGCCCCGGCGCCCCCGCGGCGCTCTCGGGCTCTACCACCTCGCGTGGCAGGTCGACACGATCGATGAGCTCGAGCAGAGCCGGACGACGCTGGCGAACCTCGACGCCTACACGGGTGAGTCGAGCCACGGTGCCACCAAGAGCGTCTACGGCCACGATCCGGACGGCAACGAGTTCGAGGTCATGTGGATGCTCCCCCGCGCGGAGTGGGGCGCCTACGAGAACGCGGCTCCCGTCGACCGTCTCGACCTCGCCGGTGAGGTCGAGCGATGGGGTGGCGTGCGCACCGGCTCCGAGCTCGTCCCACTGGACCCCCGATGAGTGGCGCCGAGAGCTTCTCGGCCCCGGTGGTCGCGACGTTCGGCGACACCGGTCCGGATGCCCCGCTCGTGGTGCTGCTGCACGGACGGGGATCGAGCGAGGCCGACATCATCGGCCTCGCCTCCCACCTCCCTGCCGGCGTCTCCTACGCCGCCGTCAGGGCACCGATCGCCGAGAACGGTGGCTACGCCTGGTTCGCGAACCGCGGCATCGGACGACCTGTGGCCGAGTCGTTGGCCGCCACCATGTCGTGGTTCCGCGCCTGGCTCGACGAGTCCTCTCGCGCCAGCCGCCCGGTGATCCTCGTCGGCTTCAGCGGGGGCGCTGCCTTCGCCGGTGGCCTCGTTCTGAGCGACCCGGCGCGCTTCACCGCGGTCGCCACCCTGTTCGGCACCCTGCCGTTCGAGGCCGGGGTCCCGGTGGACGCTGGTCGGCTCACCCGCCTGCCGGTCTTCGTCGCCCACGGCGACCAGGACCACGTCATCCCCGCGGACCTGCTCGAGCGCACGTGGCGCTACCTGAACGAGGAGTCCGGCGCGCCCGTCGCGGCACGCCGCTCCCCGGGTGGCCATGCGCTCACAGCGTCCGTGGTGGCCGACCTCGCCGGCTGGATCACCGAGCAGCTCATCGCGGCGCCATCGTCGCCACGGGCTGGCGCCGCACCCACCACCTGAACCCACCACCCCCAAGGAAAGAAGGATCGCCATGATCACCCACGTCTGGAGCATGAGCTTCACCAAGGACACCACCTCCGAGCAGCGCTCGGCCTTCGTCGAGGCCATGGAGGCGCTGCCGACGAAGATCGACGGCGTCGAGTCGTTCCGGTCGGGAACCGACCTGGGCCTGAACCCCGGCAACGCGGACGTCGGCATCGTCGCTGACTTCGCCGACGCAGACGCCTGGCGCACCTACATCGAGGCGCCGGCCCATGTCGCGTTCGTCGAGGACCACGTCACTCCCCTGTCCGCCTCCTGGAACGCCTTCCAGATCGACGCCACGACCAGCGGCGCCTAGGACGACCTTGCTCCACTCGGCCGGAGAGCCCCGTCGCTCTCCGGCCGAGGTGCCTCGACAGGGGCACCCACCACAGCGGCGACGTGCTCCTCGGCGGCCTCGGCCATGTCCGCGTGGGCGGTGCGGAAGATCTCGTGCGCCTCGACCCCGGGCCAGTCGTCAGGCCGCAGCTCCTCGGGCAACCGGGGGTCCAGGAACGGGAAGTGCCGGAAGGTCGCGATCAATTCCGTCCGCGCCCGCAGCGCGTCGGCCCCCTCCAGCGACGCCGCCCTCGCGGTCAACGACCGGTTCTCCGTGATGAACTCGCTATAGCTCGCGGCCAGCTCGTCCAGGTCCCAGCAACGTCGGGCGAGGTCCCGGTCGGCCTCGATCCCGCCGCTGGAGCACTGCAGGATGTGGATCCGGTCCCTCGCGAAGTCCTGCGTGAGCGTCGTGGCCTCCTCCCGACGGTCGCCGGGCGCGAGCCACGTCGAGGTCGTCAACGGCCCGAACCCGTGCCACGACAGGGCCTTGCGCAGCCGCTCGCGGTCGTGCCGCTCGGACTCCGTCAGCTGGTAGATCACCATGGTCCAGCCGCCGTCCCAGCCGACGGTGGGAGGCGCGAAGATCCGTTGCCGACCGTCCTCCAGCACCTCGAGCATCTCCTGGCTCAACGTGTAGGCGGTCTCCCGTCCGATGCGGCGGGTGGTGAACCATCCCTCCCTGCGCAGGCGCGACATGGTCACCCTGGCCGTCGCCGACGTCACGCCGAACTCCGCCAGGAGCGTCGTCAAGGGCGTCAGGCGGACCTCGGGGCCGACGTATCGGAGGTAGTCACCGTAGAGGTCGAGGATCAACGACCGCGGTGTCTGAGCCATGGACTCATGATGCCCTGCCGGGCGCGCGAGGTGCACCGACGACACCATGAGTGCTCAGATCCAGCGCGGCGCGGGCAGCGGCGCGCCCGTCCAGTCGAGGTCGGTGGCGACGCCGCGGCCGGTCGCCCAGCGCGCCAGCTCCGGCAGGGAGCCGGACACCCTGAGCTCCGCATCGGGGTCGCCGAGCACCACCCCGGCCTCCAGCACGACGCCGAGTCCGGCGCCCTCGCCACGTGCGGTCCAGGCGCCGGTGATGTCACCGAGCAGGCGGGTCAGAACTGTCGGCGGGACGTCGACGAGGCGACCACCGGCGTCGAGGTCGATCGCGTGCAGCCAGACCTCCCGGATCCGCATCCAGATCGTCTCGGACGCCGGCACGGTGCGGCCCTGCGCGGTCACGACCTCGGACCGCCACCGCTCGTCGGGCAGATCCCGCCACCTGACGTCGAGGTCGATGGCGCTGTGCTCGCACAGGTGTCGCAGCGCCTCCGGGTTCAGGGTGGCGCCCTCCTCGATCTCCCGACCCCTGGCGTCGGGCGAGGAGTACATGGGCGTCTCGACTCCCGTCGCCGCCCACTGCGTGAGCCGGGCGATGCCGCGCGCGTTGTAGCCCACGTGGGCCACGACGTGCTTGCGGCTCCACCCGGGCAGCAGGGATTCATCGGCAAGGTCGCCGTCGGACAGGCCGTTCAGCACGCGGCGGAAGTAGGCCGTCCCGGCCCGGACGGTCGCGAGGTCCTGCACGACGTCCGGGTCGGTCGCGAGGTCGACCCGCGCGCCCACTCAGTCCACCGTCTCGGCGACGACGGGATTGCTCAGCTCACCGAGGCCGTCGATGGCTGTGACGAGGTGGTCGCCGTCGACCAGGTAGCGCGACGGCGTGCGGGCGTGGCCGACGCCGCCGGGGGTGCCGGTCAGGATGAGGTCGCCCGGACGCAGCGTCGTCATCGTGGAGACGTATCGGACGAGGTCCACCGGACCGTGCACCAGATCACCTGTCGGCGCCTCCTGCATGGTCTCGTCGTTGAGGACCGTGCGGATCGTCGGACCGGGCGACCACTCGTCCGGCGTGACCACGGCCGGCCCCACGGGCGTGGAGGCCTCCCACGCCTTGCCTTGCAGCCACTCCCGGGTCCGGAACTGCCACGTCCGCATGGAGACGTCGTTGGCGACGGTGTAGCCCGCGATGGCGGCCTCGGCCTCGCCGGCGCTCGCCCGGCGGCAGCTGGTGCCGATCACGATGACCAGCTCGGCCTCCCAGTCGATCGCGTCGTCCTCGGGAGGCAGCACGATCGTGTCCGCGGGCCCGATCAGGGAGTCTGCGAACTTGGCGAACAGCGTGGGGTGCTCCGGGAGGTCCCGGCCCATCTCGAGGATGTGCTGCCGGTAGTTGAGCCCGACGCAGATGACCTTGCTCGGCTCGGGGACCACGGGCGCCAGGTCGAGGTCGGCCAAGGAGTGCTGGGGGCCACTCGCCACAGCGGCGACCTCCTGCCAGTCCTCCCGCGACAGGAGCTGTCCCACGTCGGTCGCGTCGATCTCGGTCACGACGTCTCCGTCGAGTCGTCCTGCTCGGTGCCCTCCGGGCACCCTGAACGTCACCAGCTTCATGCGTCTTCTCCCTCGATGTACGTGCGGTGGAAAGCGAGCTTCTCGATGATCGGCTGGTCGCCGAACCGGAACAGGTCGAGGCCGTGCTCGGACGACATCGAGAACGGGACCCACGAGGGCACGACCACCATGTCCCCCTTCTCGACCGCGTGCGGCTCACCGTCGAGCACGAGCTCGCCCTGGCCCTCGAAGACCTGGTAGACCGACGACCCCACCTCGCGGCGGGTCCGTGTCTGGACTCCGCGAGCAAGGCGATGGAACTCGGCTCGGATCGTCGGCATGACGTCGCCACCCGTGGTGGGGTTGACGTAGCGGACGGCCGCGTGGCCGGGCTCGACCGTGGCGGGGAACCCCTGCGCCTCCAGGTCCAGCTGGTCGGCCAACGCTCGGTCGGTGTGCTCCCAGCGGTAGGCCCCGATGGGCGAGCTGACGGTGTCGCGCAGGCCGGAGAGCGGACGCAGCCCGGGGTGTCCCCACAGCCGTTCGGACCTCGACACGTCCGGCGTCGACTCGTCGGTGACGTTCTCGGTCCCGAACTCGAAGAAGCTGGTGTCGGCGTAGTGCACGAACGGGATGTCGAGACCGTCGATCCAGGCCATCGGCTGGTCCGTCTCGTTGTGGTGACCGTGGAAGTGCCAGCCGGGGGTCAGCAGGAAGTCACCGCGTCGCATCGCGACCGGGTCACCGTTGACCACCGTCCAGACGCCCTCGCCCTCGACGACGAAGCGGAAGGCGTTCTGGGAGTGGCGGTGCTCGGGTGCCACCTCGTGCGCGCCGAGGTACTGGATGGCGGCCCACAGGGTCGGGGTCGCGTAGGGCCGGCCAGCCAGACCCGGGTTGGCCAGGGCGATGGCCCGGCGCTCGCCGCCGCGTCCGACCGGGATGAGGTCCCCGGCACGCTCGGCCAGGGGGAGCAGGGTCTTCCACCGCCAGACGTGGGGCACCGCGCTGGGCGATGGCGTCTGCGGCATGAGATCACCGATCTGTGTCCACAGCGGGATCAGGTGCTGATCGTCGAAGTCGGAGTAGAGCTTCTCGATCTGCTCCTGCTCCTCCGCGGTCGGCGGTGGCGGGGTCGCGATGTCGGTCATGGCACGGAGTCCTTTCCTCAGACGCTCTGCTGGGCAGATGCGAGTCGTTCGGTGATGTCGTCGCGGAGTCGGCGCTTGTCGATCTTCCCGACCTTGGTCGTCGGCAGCTCCTCCACGAGCTCGAGACGCTCGGGGAGCATGAAGGCGGCCACCTCGGCTCGACGGAAGTGCTCGACGACGTCCTCGAGGGTCGGGACGTCGCTGCCCGGACGGGGCACGACGTAGATGCAGACCCGCTCCCCCAGACGCTCGTCCGGCATCGAGACGGCGGCGACCATCGCGACGGAGTCCATCTCGTAGACGAGGCTCTCCACCGCCTCCGCGCTGATCTTCTCCCCGGCCCGGTTGATCATGTCCTTGTCCCGGCCGTGCACGACGAGGTTGCCGTCGGCGTGCTGCACGACGACGTCTCCGCTGCCGTACCACCCGTCGAGGAAGGCCTGGGCGTTGTGCTCTGCGGCGCGGTAGTAGCCCCTCGGCGTGTAGGGCCCGCGGGTGTAGATCGCACCCGGCTGGCCGTGCGGCAGCTCGCGGCCCATCACGTCCAGGATCCGCACCTCGTCGCCGGGATGGACCGGTCGACCCTGGGTGGTGCAGATGACCTCCTCGGAGTCGTCGAGGCGGGTCGTGTTGATGAGGCCCTCGGCCATGCCGAACACCTGCTGCAGGTGGCAGCCCATCTCTGGGCCGATGTGGCGCGCGATCTCGTCGGGCAGGCGGGAACCACCGACCTGCAGGACCTCCAGGGACCGCAGCTGGTCGCCGCCGACGGCACGTTGGTGGTCCAGCCAGGCCTGGGCGACGGCCGGGACCGCCGCCGCGATGGTGACGCCCTCGGCCTCGATGGTCGCGAAGACACGCTCTGGTGCGGGGCTCGGCAGCATCACGGCGGTGCCGCCCAGCAACAGCGCTCCGAGGATGCCGGGGCAGGCGAGGGGGAAGTTGTGGCTGGCCGGCAGGGTGCCGAGGTAGACCGAGGCCTCCTCGAGCGCGGCCGTGGCGGCCGTGGCCCTGATGTTGCACACGTAGTCGTTGTGGGTCCGGACGATCAGCTTGGGCAGGCCGGTGGTGCCCCCGCTGATGAGGAAGCAGGCCGGGGCGTCGGGGTGCGGCAGGTCGAGAAGGGGGCCACCCTCGCCCGGGCCGTCCGACCCCGGTGCCAGGAGGTCCTCGAGAGCGGTCGCGCCCTGCTCGGCCTTGCCGAGAACGATGACGTGGTCGAGGTCGGGGAGGGCGCCGCAGAGGTCGTGCGCGAGCGCCTGGTGGTCGAAGTCCCGCAGGCGGTCCGGTGCCGCGATGGCCCTGGCCTCGGAGACGCCGGCGAGGTGGTTGAGCTCGTGCCGGCGGTGGGCTGGCAGCGCCATGACCGGGATGATCCCTGAGCGGAAGCAGGCGAGGGTCAGGGCGACGAACTCCCATCCGTTCGGCAGCTGCACCAGGAGCCGGTCGTCGGGCTCGAGGCCGAGGGCGAGCAGGCGGCGTGCCGCTGCCTCGGACCGGTCGAACAGCTCGGCGTAGGTGAGTCGC
Organism: Aeromicrobium sp. CF4.19; assembly: GCF_051262555.1. Taxonomy (NCBI): domain Bacteria; kingdom Bacillati; phylum Actinomycetota; class Actinomycetes; order Propionibacteriales; family Nocardioidaceae; genus Aeromicrobium; species Aeromicrobium sp. CF4.19. Next base: position 167,067 of record NZ_JBIMEU010000005.1, read on the forward strand.
GTCGGCCCGTCGACCACGGCGACCTTGTCCGGCCGGGCCTGCGCGGTCTCGTGGAGCACCTCCCACAGGGTGCGGTCCTCCCAGTAGCCGAGACGCCGGTACTCAGAAGCGACGTCGTCCGGCCACGGGACGGTGCCCTCGCTGGTGTGGTGGCTCATCGGTTCCTCTTCTCCTGGTCCGCGTGCTGGTCCGGGCACGTGATGACGACGGCGTCGAGCGCGACGAGTCCGTCGGGCGTGGCCCTGAGGGGGTTGACCTCGATCTCGACCACGTGCGGGTTCGCCTCCAGCAGTGCGCCGAGCCGTCTGGCGACGTCGGCGACCTGTGCGGGAGCGACGCTGGTCGAGCCACGATGGCCCTCGATCAGGGCGCGACCGGCGAGCTCGCTCGTCATCTGGTCCATCTGTCGGTCCGTGGCGGGCAGGCCGAGGATCGCGACGTCCCCGTAGACCTCGGTGGCGGTGCCGCCGACCCCGACGACGACGACCGGGCCGAAGACGGGGTCTCGACGGGCGCCGACGACGAGCTCGGGTCCGGACTCGCTCATCTCCTCCACCAGCCACGGGCCGGCCCCGAGGCTCGCCATCGCGTCGAGGCCAGAGCCCAGCTCGTCGACGTCGCGCAGACCGACGCGCACACCTCCCACGTCGCTCTTGTGCAGGATGTCCGGGTCGCAGATCTTGAGCACGACGGGGCCAGACAGGACCTCGAGGCTGGCCAGCACCTCCGCCCGGTCGCGACAGAGTCGACGGCGAGGCGTCGTGAGACCCGCGGCGTCGAGCAGGTCCTTCGCGCGTGCCTCGTCCCACGGCCCGCCGTCGGCCGGGATCGACGTCATCGTCGTCTGCGGACCCTGCCCACGGTGCTGGGCGCGGGCGTCGCGGACCAGGGCCGCCGAGGCCTGCGCAAGTGCCGTCGCACCCACCGTGAAGGGCAGGCCGAGCTTGGCCGCGGTGGTGCGGCCGATCTCGACCTCCGTCTGCGGTCCGTCGATGCCGACGATGGCCGGGACGTCGCCGAGGTCGGCGGCATCCACGACGGCCGGGAGGTCGACGACCGGCTCGGTCAGGCCGTAGACCGCCACGAGGTGGACCTGTGGATCGGACGCGACCGTGGCGACGACGGCCCCGTGCTGGGGGCCCGGCCGTCCCGTGTCGACGGGGTTGGCCTGGAAGGTGATGGGCGGGAGCAGGTTCGCGAGCCCGTCCCGGGTCGCGGGCGCCAGCGCCGGGAGGTCCACGTCGTTGTCGTGCAGGGTGTCGGCGATGACGAGCCCCGGACCGGCCTGTCCCGTGACGAGTGCGACGCCGGCACGCTCGATCGGGTCGAGCCGCGCCAGGGAGAGCGCGGAGACCGCCACCACCAGCTCCTGCTCGTCGTCCACCACGACCGCTCCGACCTGGCGCAGGAGCGAGCGCGTCGTGCGCCACGACGTCGCCAACGCCCCCGTGTGGGACGCCGCGAAGTCGCCGATGTCGTGCTGGCCGACCACCAGCACCACCACGGGCTTCACCCGGGTGGCGCTCCGGACGGCCGCGAGCAGGCGCGGCCCGTCCCGCACGGTCTCCAGGTGCAGCGCGATGGCCGTGGTCGCCGTGTCAGCCGCCAGGTGCTCGACCACCTCGGCGGCGTCGACGTCGACCCCGGCCCCGATGCCCACGCCCACGCTCAGTCCGCTGCCCTGGCGCTGCAGAGCGAAGGCGAGCGCGTGGTTCAGCCCCCCGCTCGCGGCCACGAGGCCGATGCTGCCGTCCTCGACGTCGGCGACACCGGGGACGAAGCTCGCCGTCAGGCCGGACCGCGGGACGAGGAAGCCGGAGGTGTTGGGGCCGAGCAGCCGGACGCCGGACTCCCGGGCGGCCGTCACGAGATCGTCGTGGTGCCCCGCACCCTCGTCCCCGGCCTCGGCAAAGCCGCCGGCACAGACGAGCGCGGCCCCCACGCCCTCGGCCGCACAGGCCCGCACCGCCCCGGCGCACGCCGCGGCCGGGACGCAGAGGATCGCGAGGTCGATCGGGACCGGCGAGGCGGCGCGCGCGGACGCGACGTCCGGGTGGAACCCGTCACCACCACGGGGGTTGACCAGTGCCAGGTGCCCCGAGAAGGACTGCAGGCTCTGGGCCATGACGCCGCCTAGCTTGGTCGGCTCCGTGGAGGCACCGATGACGACGACCCCCCGGGGTGCCAGCAGCGGGTCGAGGGCAGAGCCGACTGCGCTCAGAGACGCGCTCATGCCGAGTCCTCCGCCTGGGCGGACCGGGCCACTGCGTCGACGCGACCGGAGACCACGAGCGTCTCCGCCACGGCATCGTCGACCTCGTCGGCCAGGATCACGACGCGCGACCGGCTCAGCCGGAGCTCCTCGCACAGCAGGGTCCGCGGCAGGTCCGCTCCACCGCGGACCACGACGACCTCTGCCGTGTCGGGGACGTCGCGCAGGCCGCCGTCCACGTCGTCCTCCCGCTGGGGTGCCTGCACGACGAGGGCAGGGCCGGTCGACGACCCCGAGGCCCGCAGGACCTCGCCCTCGTCATCGTGGAGCGTCACCTCATCGCCCTCCGCGGTCCAACGCAGGACACGGCCGGATGCGGAGCGAGGGAGGCCGGGCAGGGCCAGCGGCGTCTCGAGCACCTCGCTGCCGTGCTGGTCCCGCCAATGAGTCCGGACGGACTCGACGAGGTCGGGGTCGCGACGAGCGATCCGCTCGATGTCGATGGTGCGGGAGAAGAAGTGGAAGGCGAAGGTCGTGGGGTCGAGCTGGGCTCGATACTGGCCGAAGCGCTCCCACCAGGAGAGGCTCGGTCGGGCGGAGCTCTGGATCTTGGCGACGGACGCCTGCCGCGTGGCCTCGTAGGCCTCGAGCGCCCGGGGAAGCTCGTCCGGGGTGCGCACGATCTCCTCGGCGAGGACGACGGCGTCCTCCATCGCCATCTTGGTGCCCGATCCGACCGAGAAGTGCGCCGTGTGCACCGCGTCCCCCAGCAGGGCGACGTTGCCCTCGTGCCAGGTCGAGGTACGGCGGGTGACGAAGTTCCCCCAGCGCGAGTTGTTGGTCACGAGCTCGGCACCCTCGATGTCGTCGGCGAAGAGCTTCTCGAGGTACTGCTGGCTCTGCGTGTCCGAGGTGCCGGGGGGCTGCGTCACGTCGAAGGAGTCGAGCCCGGCCCTGCGCCAGGTCGCCTCGTCGGTCTCCACGATGAAGGTGCTGAGCTCGTCGCTGATGGGGTAGCCGTGCACGGCGAAGGCCCCGTGCTCGGACTCCCGGTGGACGAAGGTCAGCCCGTCGAACAGGTAGGTCGTGCCGAACCAGATGAACTTGGCGACGGCCGTCTCGGTCGAGTGGCCGAGCGCCTCGTCCCCGAGGTGACGTCGGACCGTGGAGTTGGTGCCGTCGGCGCCGATGACGAGGTCGAAGTCCTCCGCCAGCCGGTCGACGCCGGGCGCCTCCTCGCCGAAGCGCAGCGTGGCCCCGGCCTGCTCCGCGTTGGCCTGGAGCAGCTCGAGCAGCTTGCGCCGGTGGATGGCGGCCATGCCGTTGCCGGTGAAGTGGTGCCGCTCGTCGCGGTTCCAGACGCCGATGCTGTTCCAGTGCGTCCCGAACTCCTCCAGCCCCTTCCGCAGGACGGGGTCGGCCGCGTCGATGGCACGCAGCGTCGCGTCGGAGAACACGACGCCGAAGCCGAAGGCATCGGTTCGCTCGTTGCGCTCGTAGACGATGACCTCGGCGCCGGGCAGGCCGCGACCGATCAGGGCGGCCGCGAACAGACCCCCCGGGCCCCCGCCGACGACAGCAGTGCGCACGCTCATTGCTTCTCCCTCGTCCTCGGCGCTCTCAGAAGACCACGACGGGCTTGACGACCGCACCTGAGGCGGAGTCCTCGAAGGCGGTGTTGACGTCCTCCAGTGCGTAGGTCCTGACCAGCCTCTCCACCGGGAACCGTCCCTGCTGCCACAACGACACCAGCCGTGGGATGAAGTCCTGCGGGATCGAGCTGCCCTGCACGATCGTCTTGAAGGTCCAGCCCTTGACCAGGGATCCCCCGATCTCGAAGGCTGCCTCGGTGCCGGGCGCCGCCGCACCGACCAGGGCGAGCGTCCCTCGGATGGCCAGGGACTCGGCGGCCCGGACCAGGACCGCCGGCACGGCAGTGGTGTCCAGGATGTAGTCGAGCCCACGTCCGTCGGTGATCTCCGCCAAGGCCGCCGTCACGTCCTGGGTCGACCCGTCGACGACGTGCGTCGCGCCGAGGTTCGTGGCGAGCTCGAGTCGGGACGCGTGCAGGTCGACCGCGACGATGGTGGTGCAGCCGGCGACGGCCGCAGCCATCACCGCAGCGAGGCCCACGGCACCCGCTCCCGAGACGGCGATCGACGACCCTGCGGGCGGACGGAGCTCGTTCAGGACGGCTCCGGCGCCGGTCTGCATGCCGCAACCGAGGAAGGCGACCTGCTCGAGCGGGACCGTGGGGTCGACCTTGACGATGCTGCTCTCGCTCACGTTGGCCTGGGTGGCAAACGCGGACTGGCCGAAGAAGTGGGAGGAGATGACCTCGCCGTCCTTGGAGAACGCCGTGGTGCCGTCCTCGCGACGCCCGCCGAAGTCCTGGGCGAAGAGGTTCTCGCAGTAGGCCATCCGGCCGGCGCGGCACTCGCGGCAGTGCCGGCAGTACGCGGCCGACATGATCACGTGGTCCCCGGGCTGCACCGTCGTGACGAGACGACCGACGGCCTCGACGACTCCCGCACCCTCGTGGCCGAGCACGGCCGGCAGCGGCGTCGGGTAGACGCCGTCACGGACGATCGCGTCGGTGTGGCACACCCCCGTCGCGACGAGGCGCACGCGCACCTCGTCCTCACGCATCTCGTCGAGCTCAAGGTCCTCGATGGTCAGGGCTGCGCCCTGCTCCCTGGCGACGGCGGCCTTCACGGTCATGCTCATGGTGATCCTTCGTGGGCGAGTCGGGTCGACCAATGCGTGACATTGATCAAGTGGTCCGCCTCGAAGATGTCACACAGCACGTCCGGTGTAAACGGCTCTCGAAGAAAATGTGTCAAATGCTTGACGTGCGACACATTTCTGACACATGGTGGGGGTGTGACCTGCACCACCGCCATGTGCAGCCCCGCGACGACACGCGGGTCCACGACCTGACAAGGAGTCCTCGTGACCATCACCGACCACGCCATCGCCCCCCAAGTGGGTCACCTCATCGACGGACAGGCGGTCGAGCCGACGAACCTGCGGGACCACCCGGACCCGGGTCGCCTGAGCACGGTCGCCGCCCGTGTCGCCATCGGCACCGCCGACGACGTCGACCGCGCGGTCCGTGCCGCCCATGCCGCCTTCCCGGCATGGCGCGACCGCTCCCCTGCCGAGCGCGCCGCGCTCCTCATGGAGGCCTCCAACGTCGTCGCAGGCAGTGGCGAGGAGCTCGCCGGCCTGCTCGTGCGCGAGCACGGTGGCGTCCTGTGGGAGGCCCAGACCGACTTCATGCTCGGCACCGGCGTCCTGCAGCACACGGCGAGCCTCGTCGAGGAGTTCTTCACGACCGTCGAGCTCGACGACGACCAGAGCTACGTCCGCATCGAGAAGGCGCCCCGCGGCGTGGCCGCGGCCATCGTGCCCTGGAACATGCCCGTCGTCCTGACCATGATGAAGCTGGCACCGGCCCTCGCCACCGGCAACACGTTGGTCCTGAAGCCGTCCCCGTTCGCCTCGGCCGCCCTCACGATGCTGCTGCAGAAGGTCGCGGCGGTCCTGCCCCCGGGCGTCCTCAACGTCGTCATCGGTGACACCGAGGTCGGCTCGGCACTCACGAGCCACCCGCTCGTGCGCAAGATCGGCTTCACCGGAGGCACCGCCACGGCCACCCACGTCATGAAGTCGGCTGCGGACTCCGTCAAGAACGTCACGCTCGAGCTCGGCGGCAACGACCCGGCCGTCGTGCTGGACGATGCGGACCTGGAGCTGACCCTCGATCGCATGCTCGGTGGGATCTACACCCGCACGGGCCAGATCTGCTTCGCCGTCAAGCGCGTCTACGTGCCGCGGTCCCAGTACGACACGTTCGTCGACGCCCTGTGCGACCGCGTCGCGAACTACCGGGTGGGCCACGGCCTCGACGCGAACGCCACCTTCGGACCGCTCAACAACAAGGCGCAGTTCGACCGAGTGACCGACCTCATCGCCCAGACGAAGAGCTCCGGCGCCAAGGTCGTCGAGCTGGGCGAGAAGCTCGACCCGAGCGGCTGGGACGACGGCTACTACGTGCTGCCGCACGTCGTTCGCGACACCGATCACGACTCGACCATCACCAGCTGCGAGCAGTTCGGTCCCGTCATCCCCGTCGTCGCCTACGACGACGAGGCCCAGGCGCTGGCCTGGGCGAACGACTCCGACTACGGCCTGGGCAGCTCAGTGTGGACGAGCAACCCGGATCGAGGTCTGGAGTTCGCGCGCAAGGTGGAGGCGGGGAGCACCTTCATCAACACGCACTCCTTCGAGTCCCTCGACCTGCGGATGCCGTTCGGTGGCATCAAGCAGAGCGGCATCGGGCGCGAGTTCGGCGCTGCCGGCATGGCGGAGTACGTCGAGGAGCACTCGATCCGCCGCCTCAAGTAGGCCACCACGCGGACGAGCGAGGGCACCGGCCGACAGTGGCCCGGTGCCCTCGCTCCGTCGGCGGGACGGGAACAACACGCCGGCCTGCGGCCTTGGGACTGTCATCGGACCACCCACCGGCGGCCGGAGGACGGGAGCACCACCATGAGCACCACGATGCGAGCGATCGTCCTCGACGGTCCCGGACCCCCGGAGACACTGCAGCTGCGCGACGTCCCCGTGCCCACTCCCTCGACGGGCGAGGTGCTGATCCGGGTGCGCGCCTTCGGCCTGAACCGGTCCGAGCTGCACTTTCGCCGTGGGCTCGGCTCGTTCGGTGACTTCCCCCGGATCCCCGGCATCGAGGCAGTCGGTGAGGTCGTCGAGGCGCCTGGCGACGAGCTCGCTCCGGGCACCCAGGTGGCCGCGCTCATGGGCGGGATGGGACGCACGATCGACGGCGGCTACGCCGAGCACGTCGCGGTCCCGCTCTCGTGCGTCATCCCCTTCGCCAGCGACCTGCCCTGGAACGTCCTCGGTGCCGTGCCGGAGATGCTGCAGACCGCCCACGGCACCCTGACCGCCGGTCTCGGCGCGGTCGCCGGGGAGACCATCCTGGTCCGCGGCGGGACGTCGTCGATCGGGCTCGCGATCGCCGTCCTGGCCCGACGGGCCGGGTTGCAGGTGGTCTCCACGACGCGCAGCGCCTCTCGCGCCGAGAGCCTGCGAGAGCATGCGGACATCGTGGTCCTGGACACCGGGTCCATCCACGAGGCGGTCAGGGAGGTCGTGCCCGCAGGTGTGGACGTCGCCGTGGAGCTGGTCGGCACCGACACCCTGCACGACACGGTTCTCTCGGTCCGCCGCGGCGGCACGGTCTGCTTCACCGGGATGCTCTCGGACCGGTGGACCGTCCCAGACTTCTACCCGATCGACTTCCTGCCGAACACCGTCCGGCTCAGCGCCTACTCAGGCGAGGCGTCCGACCTGCCCCCCGAGGTGCTTCAGGCCTTTCTGGACGATGTGGCGGCCGGCACCGTCGACGTGCCCCTCTCCCGCACCTACCCTCTGGAGGAGATCGTCGAGGCGCACCGGGACATGGAGGCGGGGACCCTCGTCGGAAAGGGCGTTGTGCTCACCGACCCTCACCAGTCGTAGAAGCCGCGGCCGCTCTTGCGGCCGAGGTCGCCTGCCGCCACCTTGTCGCGCAGGACCTGGGGTGGGGTGAACCGGTCGCTGACCTCGCGGGCGAGGTGCTCGGCGATGGCCAGGCGGACGTCGAGGCCGACGAGGTCGGTGGTCCTGAGGGGGCCGACCGGGTGCTTGTAGCCCAGGGTCATGGCGGTGTCGATGTCCTCGGCCGAGGCCACTCCCTCCTCGACCATCCGCATGGCCTCCATCGCGATGGCGACGCCGAGCCGCGAGGAGGCGAAGCCGGGTGAGTCCGTCACGGTGATGGCGGTCTTGCCCAGCCGCTCGACCCAGGCCCGTGCCCGCTCGACGAGGTCGGACGTCGTCGCGGCGCCCACGACGATCTCCACCAGGTCGCTGGCCGGCACGGGATTGAAGAAGTGCAGGCCGATGAGGTTCTCCGGGCGGGCGAGTGCGGAGGCGAGGGAGTCGATGGACAGGCTGGAGGTGTTCGACCCGATGACGGCGCTGGGGGCGTTCTCTTCGATGGAGGTGAGCACGCCGGCCTTGAGGTCCACGATCTCCGGCACCGCCTCGACGACGAGCGTCGCGTCGCCCAGGTCGGCAGGGTTCGCGGTGACCCGCACCCGAGACAGCACCTTCTCGACGGGATGGTCGAGCTTGCCCAGCTCCGCCGCCTTGCGCACCGAGGCCTCCACACGCTCGTGCGCTGCCGAGACGGTCTCCGGCGTCGACTCCACGACCGTGACGTCGTGACCCGTCACCACGAACGCGTGGGCGATCCCGGCCCCCATGCGGCCTCCGCCGTACACGCCAACTCGCTCTACGGTCATCGCTTCTTCCTCTCCAGGAACTGGGTCATTCGCTCGTGCTTCTCGTCGGTCTCGAACAGGACGGCCTGGGCGAGGTCGTCGACGAAGGGATGGGACTCGCGCGGCGCATGGAACACGGCCTTGGTCAGCCTGATGGCCAGGGGGACCTGGGCGGCGATCCGGTCGGCCCACCGGTGACCGGCGTCCAGCAGCTCCGCAGGCTCGACGACCTCACTGAGCAGGCCGGCGGCGCGGGCGGCGTCGGCGTCGAGGATCCGGCCTGCCAGGAGCATCTCCTTGGCCACGGTCTCGGGCACCAGCTCGCGAAGGCGCCAGGTGCCCCCGGCCGAGGCCAGGATGCCCAGGCCGGGCTCGGGGTTGCCGATCTTCACGCGGGTGGTGCCGAGCCGGAAGTCGCAGGCGTAAGCCAGCTCGGCACCGCCTCCGAGGGCGTATCCGTCCATCAGCGCGATGGTGGGCATGGGGAGCTTCTGCAGGCGCGAGAAGACCGCGGAGTTGATGCCACGCAGTGCGTCGTCGCGACGGCGCTCGCGCATCTGGTTGATGTCGGCACCGGCGGCGAAGCTCTCCCCTGCTCCGGTGAGCAGGAGGATCCGCGGATCTTCCTCCAGCAGCGCGCACAGGCCGTTCAGCTCGCTGGAGGTCTGCCGGTCGATGGCGTTGCGCACCTCGGGCCGGTTCAGCGTGGCGACGACACGGTCGTCCCGCTCCTCGACGAGGATGGCGGTGCTCATGGACGCTCACCTGGGACGGGCGAGCGAGCACCGACCCGGTGGACGTCCATGATCTTCTCCTTCGATGTGGGCGTCATCAGACCCGGGCTGCGGGTGCGTGGGCGGCGGCCTGGCCGGCCGCGCCAGTGGTGATGAGTCCGTCCACCGCGGCCGGGTCGAGGCCGATCCCGACCAGGGCAGCGTGGGTGTGCTGGCCCAGGGCCGGCACGTCGCCCATGGGGGCCTCGACGTCGGCGAAGGTCGCCGGTGGCAGGAGGGCGTCGACACGAGCGAACTCCGTGCCGACGGACCTCCAGCGGTCGCGCTCTCGCAGCTGTGGATGGGTGAGCACGTGGTCCATCCCGCGCAGCTGGGCGGCCGGGATGCCGGCCGCCGCGAGCTTCCGGTCCAGCTCGACGGTCGACCACGTCCGGGTCCGCCCGGCCACCAGCGCGTCACACTCCTCACGGTGCGCCACGCGATCCACGTTGGTCGCGAACCGGGGGTCGGACGCGGCCTGGGGGACGTCCAGCACCTCGGTCAGGGTGCGCCAGCCGCTGTCGGACTGGACGCCGATGAGCATCTCCCCGTCCGCCGTGGGGTAGGTGTTGTAGGGCGCGATCGCCGAGTGGCCGACCCCCATCCGCGCGGGCTGGCTGCCGGTCGACATCTGGGTGTAGAGGGCGTGCCCGAGCCACTCGACGGTCGCCTCGAACATGCTGACGTCGATCGTGGCGCCCTCACCGGTGCGGAACCGGCGGAGCAGCGCCGCCACGACCGCCTGCGAGAGGTACATGCCGGCGGCGATGTCTGCCGTCGGTATGCCGGTCTTCACCGGCTCGTCGGTCGTCCCCGTGACGGAGATCAGGCCGGCCTCGGCCTGGATCAGCATGTCGTAGGCCTTGCGGTGCTCCATCGCGCCGCCGGCGCCGTACCCGGAGATCCCCGCGACGACGAGCTCCGGGTGCTCCGCCCGGAGTCGGTCCGGCCCCAGGCCCAACCGGTCCGCGGCGCCCGGGGCGAGGTTCTGCACGAAGACGTCAGCGCCAGCCACCAGACTGTGCAGCGCGTCCAGGGCAGCGGGGGCCTTCAGGTCGAGCGCCACCGACTCCTTGCCGCGGTTGAGCCACACGAAGTGTGCACCCGTGCCGTGCACGACGTGGTCGTAGCCGCGCGCCAGGTCGCCGTCGCCGACTCGCTCTATCTTGACCACGCGGGCACCGAGGTCCGCGAGGTTGCGGGTCGCGAGCGGTGCGGCGACGGCCTGCTCCACGGCCACCACGGTGAGTCCGTCGAGGGGCAGGTCGGTCATGAGCGCGCCTGGGCGGCGCGGACGAGTCCGCCGCCGATGATGAGCCTCTGGATCTCGCTGGTGCCCTCGTACAGCCTCATCAGGCGGACGTCGCGGTAGATGCGCTCGACCGGGACCTCGCGCATGTACCCCGTGCCGCCGTGCACCTGGACGGCGAGGTCGGCGACCTCGCCGGCCATCTCGGTGCAGAACAGCTTCGCTGCCGAGGGAGCGATGCGACGGTCCTCGCCCGACTCGTAGGCCCGTGCGGCCTCCCGGACCATCGCCCGACCGGCCATGACGCCGGTGGCCATGTCGGCGAGCATCGCCTGGACGAGCTGGAAGCTGCCGATCGGTGTCCCGTCCTGGGTGGAGGACGCGGCGTAGGCCACTGACTCGTCCTTGGCGCGCTCGGCTGCGCCCACCGCCAGGGCGGCCATGTGGATCCGTCCCCGGGCGAGCGAGGTCATCGCCGCCTTGTAGCCGACCGCGGCGTCGCTGCCCACGAGGGCCTCGGGGCCGATGCGCACGCCGTCGAAGGTCACGTCGGCCGTGCGGGAGCCCTCCTGCCCCATCTTGGCGTCCTTGACCCCTACCTGGAGGCCCTCGGCATCGCCCGGAACGAGGAACACCGCGATGCCGTTGCCCTTCTCCGGGGCCGGGTCGAGCCTGGCGAACACCACGAAGAGGTCGGCCTCGGTGGCGTTGGTGATGAACCGCTTGTTGCCGTCGAGGACCCAGCCGTCGCCGTCGGCGCGTGCGACGGTCTTGAGCCCGGCAGGGTCGGAGCCGGCGCCGGGCTCGGTCAGCGCGAAGGAGGCGACGACCTCGCCGGAGGCGATGCCGGGCAGCCACTGCTCGCGCTGCTCGTCGGTGCCGAAGCCGACGAGGACCTGCCCGGCGATGCCGTTGTTGGTGCCGAACATCGAGCGCAACGACAGCGAGGTGTAGCCGAAGTGCATGGCCAGCTCGACGTCCTGCACGAGGTCGAGACCGAGGCCGCCCCACTCCTGCGGCACGGCGTAGCCGAACAGTCCCATCTCGGCGACCTGCGCTCGCAGGTCGTCCGGAATGGCGTCGGCGTTCATGATCTCGTTCTCGCGCGGCACGACGCGGTCGCGGACGAAGGCGCCCACCTGCTTGAGGACGTCGGCGAAGACGTCGTCGGGCACGTCAGGGTTTCCGGAGTACATACCGGACACTGTGACCCACCACATTGGTATCGGTCCAATGCTCAATCGGTTACCCTGTGATACCCACAGAGGAACAATCGTCAGGAGTGCTCGTGGACGTCCACCAAGTCCGGTGCTTCCTCGCCGTCGCGGAGGAGCTGCACTTCGGCCGGGCGGCCGAGCGGCTGCACATCGCCCAGCCGCCACTGAGCCGCACGATCAAGCAGATGGAGCGCGAGCTCGGCTCGACCCTCTTCGACCGCAACACCCGCTCGGTCAGTCTCACCGCGAGCGGCCACGCCCTCCTCGACCCCGCCCGAGAGGTCCTGGAGGCCCTTCGTCGCGCCGAGGCCGTCGTCCAGTCGGCCGACGACGGCGAGATCGGGCTCGTGCGCATCGCCTTCGCCGGGCTGTCGACCCACCGCATCGTCGCGCAGGTGGCCCGCGTCGTCCGGTCGCAGCGCCCGGGCATCCGCCTGGAGCTCTCCAGCCAGAACTTCGCCCAGCCGGCCATGCGCAAGCTGGTCGACGGGGAGACCGACATCGCCCTCGGCCGCTGGGACGTGATCCCGCCGGAGATCTCCGCCGAGGTGGTCATGCGGGACACCCTCGTCGTGGCCGTCCCCGACACCCACGCCCTCGCCGGGTCCAGACGTCTGTCGATCGGCGACCTCTCCGCGGAGCCGTTCGTCTCCCTCCCGCCGCACGAGGGAGCCGTGCTGCCGGACCGGCTGCGCCGCCTGGCCCGCGAGCACGGCTTCGTCGCCGACGTCGTGCAGCTGGCACCCGACACGCAGACAGCCCTGGCACTGGTGAGCGCCGAGGTCGGGTGCCACCTGACGCTGGGCTCGGTGGCCGAGAACTCCGCCGACCCGCACGTCGCGTTCATCGAGCTCGACGAGGAGACGCTCGACGTCGACCTCCGCGTGGCCTGGCGACGGGACGACCAGGGCCCCGCCCTGGCCGCGGTGCTGCACGAGCTCGTGGAGCTCTTCCCCTCAGAGTGAGCCGTCGTCGGACTCCAGCCCCAGTCGGCGCAGCCGCCGGTAGAGGGTCGAGCGCCCGATCCCGAGCCGAGAAGCAGCCTCGGAGCGGTTGCCCGCCACCTCGGCCAAGGTCCGGGCGATGGTGTCGCGCTCGGCCTCCTCCAGCGGGCTCAGGTTGCGACGCGCCGCCACGTCCTGCAGGTGCTCCGGCAGGTCCCGACGCTCGATGACCGAGGTGTCGACCCGCGCGACGACGTCGGTGACCACGTCGACGAGCTCGCTGATGTTGCCCGGCCAGCGCCAGGCCATGAGCGCCTGCATCGCGGTGGGAGACAACGTGTGGCGACGTTCGTCATCCACGTTCTCGAGGATCTCGGCCACGAGTCCGGGGACGCTCGCGCGCGCCTCGGCCAGGGCCACCGTGCGCTCGGCCGTCCCCAGACGCTCGACCAGGTCCCCCAAGGCCTGGGGTCCGCGAGCCCGGTCGACCGTGAGGAGCAGGACGGAGGTCCGATCGCTCGCCGCGACCGCTGCGCGGTGGTCGCGAACGACGGACGCCAGGCGCGACACCTCGACGTCCGTGAGGTCCTCCAGTCGACGCACGAGCACGTCAGCCCCCTCGGCGAGCCGGTCGCGCAGGTGGTCCCAGGCCACCCCTGGCGTGGCCGACACCTCCTCGAGCACCCGTCCCGGGTGGCGCTGCTCGTGCAGGTGGCGGGCGGCCGTGGCACGCCCGGACCCGGGTGGCCCGTCGACGACGAGGACCGGGGCAGCCACGGTAGCCGCTGTGCGGGTAGGGCTCCGACGCGCAGACACCAGCCCGGGCGCAGCCCCCAGCTCGGCGAAGTGGGCGACGTAGTGCACGTGGGGACCCTCGACCACGCGCCGGGCGACGACCTCGACCGACTGGTCCGGCAGCTCCAGGCGAGCCGGCTCGCCCTCCACCCACCGGTGACGTCGCAGCTGCTCCCAGAGCATGACGTGGGAGCTCACGCTGACGAAGGGCAGCCCCGGCGTGTTGGCGAGCAGGGACTCCTTGTCCAGGATCACCGTCGGTCGCTTGGCGTTCGTGTAGCGCATGAACGACATCGCGAGGGCGAGGTCCTCCGGTCGCGACGCAGCCCGGAGCCGCTCCTCGATCTGCTGGCCGATCTCCCGGGTCACCGACATCGTCAGCGGGCTGGTGACGCGGGTCAGGCCGCCGAGGGAGATCGCGCCGATGACGGAGCCGGTCGGGGTGCACAGCGGCACAGCGGCGCAGGTGATGTCGGACAGGAGCTCGTTGTAGTGGTGCGCGCCGTGGATCATCACGGGACGCTTCTCGACCATCGCCGTGCCGAGACCGTTGGTGCCGACCGCCTCCTCCGAGAAGTCGAACCCCTCCGCGGCATTGGCCCCGTCCAGCCGCCTCTGCGTGCTGCGGTCGCTCACCCGGCGCGCCACGATGCCCCCGGCGCGGTCGCTGACGAACAAGGTGGTGCCGGTGTCGGTGAGCTGGTGCTGCCAGCGGTCGAGGACGGGGTCGGCCGCGCGGCTCAGGATGGACTCGGTGTCGATCTCGCGGAACAGCTGGGCCGGGGCGTCCGGAGAGGCGTTGCTGCTGATCGATCGCCGCCAGCTGCGGGCGATGACGTCGGGCACCAGCTCGGAGGAGGGGTCCTCACCTCTCAGCCCAGCACGCTTGAGCTCGTCGCGCGCGTCGCGCACCGGGTCACCCATGACTGCCTCCGTCGTCTCTCGAGGTCCCAGCATGCCCGCTTCCCCGCTGCCGCACCAATACCAATCGACCCCCCATTGATGACGCAGAGGTATCACTGCACGTGACCGGGCGTGAAACCGGTGTGTGCCACATCGAGACACCGACGAGCGTGACCGGGGTCTCACGATGGTGGAGAACGTGAACCACGCCACATCGGCGCGCACCCAACGAAGGAGACACGTCATGGCCGACACCGCCAACGACCAGGTCCGAGAGCTCGACGCCGTCGTCGTGGGTCTCGGCTTCGGGGGCATCTACTCCCTCCACAAGCTTCGCAACGATCTCGGTCTGGACGTCATCGCGATCGACAAGGCCAGCGGAGTCGGGGGGACCTGGTTCTGGAACAAGTACCCGGGCGCGCTGTCGGACTCGGAGAGCTTCGTCTACCAGTTCTCCTTCGACAAGGAGATGTACGCCCAGAACCCGTGGAAGACCAAGTTCGTCACCCAGCCCGAGATCCTGGACTACCTCAACGGCGTCGTCGACCGCTACGACCTGCGCTCGAGCATCCAGCTCGAGACCGGCATGACCAGGGCCGCCTTCGACGAGACCACCGGCCGGTGGACCGTGGAGACCGACGCGGGCGTGACGTTCTCCGCCCGATTCCTGATCACCGGCCTCGGACTGCTGTCGGCCATCAACATCCCGGAGATCACCGGCGCCGAGTCCTTCGCCGGCGACTTCGTGCACACGGGCGCCTGGCCCGAGGACCTCGACCTCTCCGGCAAGAGGGTCGGCGTGATCGGCAACGGCTCCACCGGCGGACAGATCATCCCCGCCATCGCGAAGGACGTCGCCCGCCTGACGTCGTTCCAGCGCACCCCGCAGTACAGCGTCCCCGCCGGCAACCGTGAGCTCACCCCCGAGGAGCTGCAGGCGCAGATCGACAACTTCGAGGCGAACTGGAAGCAGGTCAAGGAGTCCGGTCTTGCCATGGGCTTCGTCGAGAGCACCGCCGAGACCTTCGCCATCCCCGTGGAGGACCGCGAGGCGGTCTACGAGGCGGCGTGGAACACCGGTGGCGGCTTCCGCTACATGTTCGAGACCTTCGGCGACATCGCCACCGACCCCGAGGCCAACGAGTCGGCAGCGGCGTTCATCCGCAAGAAGATCGGCGAGATCGTCGAGGACCCGGAGACGGCCCGCAAGCTGACGCCGAACGACCTCTACGCCCGGCGGCCGCTGTGCAGCACCAACCTCTACGAGACGTTCAACCTCCCCCACGTGTCCATCGAGCGCATCGACGAGAACCCGATCTCCGAGATCGTCCCCGAGGGCATCCGCACCGCGGACGGTGTCCTGCACGAGCTCGACATCATCATCCTGGCCACCGGCTTCGACGCGGTCGACGGCAACTACCGGCGCACGGAGATCCGCGGCCGGAACGACGAGCTCCTCGCCGACCACTGGGAGGACGGCCCGACCAGCTACCTCGGCATGGCCACCAGTGGCTTCCCGAACATGTTCATGATCCTCGGCCCGAACGGCCCGTTCACGAACCTCCCACCATCGATCGAGGTCCAGGTCGAGTGGATCGGCGAAACCGTCGGGCACCTCGCACCTCAGCCGGGCGCCTGGCTCGACGTGAAGCCCGACGTGGAGCACGCCTTCACCGAGGAGTGCGCCGACATCGCCGACCAGACGCTCTTCCCCAAGGCCGCCTCGTGGATCTTCGGCGCGAACATCCCCGGCAAGCGCCGCACGGTCATGTTCTACCTGGGCGGCCTCAACGAGTACCGCAACAAGCTGGCGAACGAGACGGAGCAGGGCTTCCCCGGCTTCACCTCCCACTCCGACGTCCTCACCTCCGCCTGACCCACCGGCCGGGACGCCCGCCACGCGGGCGTCCCGGCCGACCCGTTCCCAAGGAAGCCCCAATGTCGCGATACGCCACCATCAACCCCGCCACCGGGGAGACCGTCGAGGAGTTCGACACCATCTCCGGCGACGAGGTCGAGCAGGCCCTCGCCAGCTCGGCCGAGGCCTACCGAGGGTGGCGGGACACCCCTCTCGAGGAGCGCTCCGCCGTCCTCATGCGGGTCGCCGACCTGTACCGGCAGCGCTCGGAGGATCTCGCCCGCCTGATGACCCTGGAGATGGGCAAGCCCGTCGGTCAGGCTCGGGGTGAGATCGAGCTGTCGGCCTCCATCTTCGAGTACTACGCCACCAAGGGCCCCGAGCTGCTCGAGGACGAGGAGCTCGACATCGCGGGCTCCGGCCGCGCCGTGGTCCGCACCGCCCCGATCGGGCCGCTCCTCGGGGTCATGCCCTGGAACTTCCCGCACTACCAGGTGGCCCGCTTCGTGGCGCCCAACCTGCTGCTCGGCAACACCATCCTGCTCAAGCACGCCGGCAGCTGCCCGCAGCAGGCGCTGCGCATCGCCGACATGATCTCCGAGTCCGGCGCTCCCGCCGGGGTCTATCAGAACGTGTTCGCCTCCAACGAGCAGGTCGCGGGCATGATCGCCGACCCCCGCCTCCACGGCGTGTCGCTGACCGGCTCCGAACGAGCCGGCAGCATCATCGGCGGACTGGCCGGTCAGCACATGAAGAAGGCCGTCCTCGAGCTCGGCGGATCGGACCCCTTCATCGTCCTCGCCGACGCCGACGTCGACGCGGCCGTCGCCGCGGGGGTGCCGGCGCGGTTCGGCAACGCCGGCCAGACGTGCACCTCCTCCAAGCGCTTCATCGTCGCCAGTGACGTGTACGACGAGTTCGTCGAGAAGTTCGTCGCCCAGGCGTCCGCCTGGGTGATGGGTGACCCGAACGACGAGTCGACCCGGCTGGGGCCGATGGCCTCGGTCGGCGCTCGCGACGACGTCGCCGCGCAGGTCGAGGACGCCGTCTCCAAGGGCGCCAAGGCACACGCCGGCGGACAGGTTCCGGACGGCGCCGGCGCCTACTACCCGGCGACCGTCCTCACCGACCTGGAACCGTCGATGCGCGCCTACCGCGAGGAGCTGTTCGGACCTGTAGCCATGGTGCACCGCGTCGACTCCGTGGATGCAGCCATCGACCTCGCCAACGACTCCCCGTTCGGCCTGGGCAGCGCCGTCTTCACCCAGGACGGCGACCACGCCGCCTACGTCGCCGACCGCCTCGAGGTCGGCATGGTCGGCCTCAACACCACTGTCAAGAGCGCCCCCGACCTGCCGTTCGGCGGTGTCAAGAGCTCTGGCATCGGTCGCGAGCTCGGCCGCTTCGGACTCGATGAGTTCAGCAACAAGAAGCTCGTCCGCCACGTCTGATCCCGCAGCACCGACTAGCAAGGAGAAGCACCATGAGAGCAGCCGTCTACCACGGGAACAACAAGCTCGAGGTCGAGGACGTCCCGGAGCCCACGACGACCCCCGGGCACGTCAAGGTGAAGGTCAGCCGCAACGGCATCTGCGGGACGGACCTGCACGAGTACTACGACGGGCCCATCTTCATCCCACCGTCCGAGCCGCACCCCCTGACCCATCAGGCGATGCCGCTGGTGATGGGTCACGAGTTCTCGGGCATCGTGACCGAGGTCGGCCGCGGCGTCGACACGATTCGCGAGGGTGACAAGGTCACCATCGAGCCGATCTACCGGTGCGGCTCGTGCCGGGCCTGCACCAACGGCCACTACAACCTGTGCTCGTCCATCGGGTTCCACGGCCTGATGTGCGACGGCGGCATGGCCGAGTACACCGTGGTCCCGGCCAACCAGGTCCACCAGCTCCCCGAGGCCGTCTCTGTCGAGCACGGCGCCCTCGTCGAGCCCATGTCGGTCGCCTACCACGCGGCGAAGCTGGCCGAGGTGAACGACCAGAGCAGCGCCCTGGTCTTCGGGGCGGGGCCCATCGGCATCGGCCTCTGGTTCGCCCTGGAGGGCCTCGGCCTCAGCGAGGTCGACGTGGTCGAGCCGTCCGCCACGCGACGCCGAGCCATCGAGGCCCTCGGTGCCCGCACACTCGACCCGACCGACGCCGACGTCGCCGAGCTCATCGCCGACCGCACCAACGGTTCCGGCGTCGACGCAGCCTTCGACGCCGCGGGAGTCCCGGCAGCAGTCAACTCCGCTCTCGCCTGCCTGGGCGAGCGACGCCCGTTGATCAGCGTGGCCATCTACGACCAGGCGATCTCGACCGACCTCATCCAGCTCGTGCTCCAGGAACGGCGCATCCAGGGGACGATCTGCTACACCGCCGAGGACTACATGTCCGTCATCGACCTGATGGCCCAGGGCCACTACGACTTCACCGGCTGGGTCGACACCATCGCGCTCAGCTCCGTCGTCGAGGACGGGTTCGAGAAGCTTCGCGCCGGCCAGGCGATGAAGCTCCTGGTCGACCCGACCATCTGACACGTCCGCAGCAACCACCCATCGGGAGGAACATCATGACCACAGCCCACGTGACCGGCGCCGCCCGAGGCATCGGCAGGTCCATCGCACTTCGACTCGCACGAGACGGCCACGACGTCGCCGTCTCGGACCTGGCCGGCATGGCCGAGGCTCTTGACGACACCCGCAAGGAGATCGAGGCGACGGGCGTCCGCTCGGTCGCGCTGCACGGCGACGTCTCCGACCCCGCGTCGGTCCGGGCGCTCGTGCAGGACACGGCCACCGAGCTCGGCTCGCTCGACGTCTTCGTCGCGAACGCCGGCATCGCACAGACCAAGGCGCTCCTCGACGTCACGCCCGAGGAGTACGACACGCTGCACGCGGTGAACGGTCGCGGCGTCTTCCTCTGCTACACCGAGGCCGCCCGCCAGATGATCAAGCAGGGCACCGGCGGAAAGATCATCGGTGCCTCGTCCATCGCCGGGCACAAGGGGTTCGGCCTGCTCGGCATCTACAGCTCGACGAAGTTCGGCGTCCGCGCCCTGACGCAGGCCGCCGCCCAGGAGTGGGCCGAGCACGGCATCACCGTCAACGCCTACTGCCCCGGCATCGTCGACACCCAGATGTGGGTCGAGGTCGACCACGACCTCGGCGAGATCAACGGCGTCGGCGAGGGCGAGTCGATGAAGGCGATGGCCGAGGGCATCACCCTCGGACGGGTCTCCACCGGCGAGGACGTCGCAGCCTACGTCTCCTTCCTGGCCGGTCAGGACTCCAACTACATGACCGGCCAGGCGGCCCTGATCGACGGCGGCATGCTCTTCGTCTGACGAACCCGACCCGGGCCGCCCCACAGAGGCGCCGGCGCATCGAGCGACCCACCACCCCATCGTCGCTCGGTGGGAGCTGAGTCGAAGGCCCTCGCCCTCAGAGGTAGACCGTGCCCTCCCCGGGGTGCTCGGGCGGCTAGGCTGACGTGGGGCCATGGCCGTCACAGTGGGGCAGAAGCGCAGGTTCACCGCAATCAGCGACGACGCCCGACGGTGCTGTCGCAGGTCAGGCCCTCCCCGCCCCCGTAGCTCAGGGGATAGAGCAACGGTTTCCTAAACCGCAGGTCGGAGGTTCGAATCCTCTCGGGGGCACCGAAGGAACCGGTGCCGGCGCAGCCACCCCGGCGTCGGCACTTCGAGGTGATGGACTGTCCTCAGCGATAGATCATGCAGGTGGTCGTGCCGTGCGCGACCAGGCGACCCTGGTCGTCGACGACCGAGCCCTCGGCGGTCGCGACCTGGCGGCCGACGTGGATCGTCGTCCCGGTCCCGACCAGACGCGCGCCGTCGATCGGCACGGTCCGGATGTAGTTGACCTTCAGCTCGAGCGTTCCGTAGCCGACACCCGCCTTCAGCGTCGAGTGCACGGAGCAGCCCATGACGGAGTCCAGCAGCGTCGCGCAGATGCCCCCGTGCAGGACGCCGAGCGGGTTGGCGAAGTCCGCCTTGGTGGGGACGGAGAAGGCCACGGTGCCGACGTCGAGCTGCTCGACCTCCAGGCCGAGCAGGTCGCCGATGAACCGGGGACGGTCCGACGTGGTGAAGGCAGCCCGGAGGAACTCCAGGCCGCTGAGGCTCCTCAGGTGCTCCAGCTGTTCCGGGGAGTGGGTGGTCACGGGTGGTCCTTCCGACGGCGGTGCGGTCAGAATAGACCAATCGGTCTATGGTGGGGCGATGAGCCGTCCCGGCCCCCGCGACCGACTCCTCCTCGCGACGATCGACCTCGTGCGCGAGCACGGGGTCCGCGGCACCGGTCTCGCCGAGGTCCTGACCCGCAGCGGGACCGCGCGGGCGTCGGTCTACCACCACTTCCCGCGAGGCAAGGACCAGCTCGTCGCGGAGTCGGTGCGGACCGCCGGGACCCACGTCCTGGACCTCATGGCCGGTGCGACGACCGCTCGGGGAAAGCTCGAGGCACTCCTGGACTGGTGGTCGCAGCAGGTCACCGAGGCGATCGCCTCCGGTGCAGCGGCGCCGGGCTGCCCCGTCGCCGCGGCATCGGTGGCCGCGGACCCCGAGGTGCGGGCTGCAGCCGCCGATGCGTTCGAGCGGTGGTGCGACGACATCGCCGCCTGCCTCGTCGACGGCCCGCCCCACGAGGCGCGCCGCCTCGCCGGTCTGGCAGTCAGCGTCGTCGAAGGGGCGATCCTGCGGTCCCGGGCCCGTGGGGACGCCGAGCCGCTGGACGAGGCCCGCCGCCTGCTCCCCTCACTCCTGGGCTGAGGTCGCCGGCAGCAACCGAGGGACCAGGCGCAGGGCCGCCACCAGGACGAGGAGCTCCACGAGGGTCTGGCTCACCACGACCAGCGGCACGAGTGCCAGCTCGGCCGGCAGGGCCAGTGCCAGCGGAAGGACGACGAGCGAGTTGCGCGTGACGCCGCTGAGGACCACCGCCCGCGACCCCTCCACGTCGAGACGACTCCCCCGGGCGACGAGGACTCCCGCCCCCACCATGACGACGGCGTAGGCCACGAAGACCGGCAGCACCCCGAGGACGGCGCCCAGTCGCTCCTGGACCGCTCCCACCTGCGACGCGATCACCACCAGCAGCGTCAGCATCATCAGCGGCACCATCAGCGCAGCCATGACCTCCATGACGCGGGCCCCCGCACGAGTGCGGTCCGCCAGACGCTGCGTCAGCGCTGCCGCCAGCAGTGGCAGCACGATGAGCACCACCAGTGCGTGCAGGAAGGGCCCGGGCTCCACCATCGAGGCCACCTCACGGCCGGCGAGGACCCACAGGTAGAGGGGCAGCAGGAGTAGCTGCAGCACCAGCAGCACCGGTGCGACCGCCAGCAGCCGGTCGGCAGCGCCCCCGGCGAGCCGGGTGAAGACGATGACGTAGTCGATGCACGGGGTGAGCAGGACCAGCAGCACACCGACGAGCAGGGCACCGTCGGAGACGACTGCCCTCGACAGGGCGAGCACGACCAGTGGCGCGACGAGGAAGTTCAGCACCAGCACGGCCCGCAGGAAGCGGCCGTCGGTCAACGTCGTGCGGATCCGCGAGAACGGCACCCCCAGGAACGTCGCGTACAGCAGCAGGGCGAGCACCGGCGTGATCGCCACGTCCAGCCCACTCGCCGCATCGACCCGCAGGCCGACCACGACGCCGATGGCCATCGCACCCAGGTAGAGACCGACCTGGCGGCGCTCCAGACCGGCGACGAGGGCCGCACCGGACGTCCGATGATGCCAGTGGCCCGCCACGCTAGGCGTCGAGTCCGAAGAAGTCGACGATCAGGTCGCTGGCGTCCACGGTGTCGGTGACGGCACCGATGCCCGGGATGTCACCCGCGCCGGGCCAGGTGTGTCCGCCCTCGAGGATGACGTAGGCCTCGACCGGGTGGTCGGCACAGCCGGGCCACTCGTACAGCTCGACGTCGTTCCCGACGGCCTGCTCGTCGGCCACCGACTCGCAGCCGGCGTGCTCGGCCCAACGGATGAGCGTCTCCGGCGCCGGGCGCACCGGCTCGATGGGCGTGGGTCCACCGTTGAACGGCACCACGGGATCGGCCGTCCCGTGGAAGTACAGGATGGAGGCGGGCGGGGCATCGTCGCAGGACTCGTCGTAGAACGCCGCGGCCACCCCCGCGTAGCCCCGCAGCGGAAGCTCCCCGGAGCACGCGAGGGCGAACGTCATGGCCGAGCCGTTGGACAGTCCCGAGGCGTACTGCCGGTCCGGGTCCACACAGTCCTGCCCAGCCACCGCGTCCATCAGCTCACGCACGTAGGCCAGGTCCGAGGTGGGGTCGTCGATCGAGGAGCGGTAGTCCCAGCTGGACCCGCTCTGGATCGCCTGGGGGGCGATCACGATGAAGCCGTGCTCGTCGGCCCGTTCGGCGAGCTCGGTGTACGCCAGGGCGGTGTCGGCCTGCCCACCCAGCCCGTGGAAGAAGTAGACGACCGGCAGCCTCTCCCCGCTGCCGACGTCCCTGGGCACGTGCGCCAGGTGCATCCGCTCGGTGCCCTCGACCGTGAGCGTCTGGCTGCTCGGCCCGTCGCAGAATCCCCTCGACTCGGGTGCCTCGGTGGGCTGCGGAGGCCGGTCCTCCTCACTCGTGCAGGCGCCGACCACGAGCAGCAGCACCACCGAGGCGAGGATGCGACGCAGCATTGCCCCAGTCTGCCGGACCCCGCCACGCTCGTCTGCTCGGATCGCCGGGAGCGGCCACCCGCCCTACCGTCGATGCATGGTCAGGCTCCGACGCGTCTCCGCGAGCATGCCGGGCTGGTCCCGGGTGCGGCACGGCCGTGGTTTCCGCTACCTCGACACCGACGGGACGGCGCTGGAGTCCGTCGACGCAGACCGGTGCAGAAAGCTCGTCATCCCGCCTGCGTGGCAGGGGGTGTGGATCTGCCCGGCCGAGAACGGTCACCTCCAGGCCGTGGGCACCGATGACGCGGGGCGACGGCAGTACCTCTACCACCCGGCCTGGAGAGAGCGGCGCGACGCGGAGAAGTTCGAGCACATGGAGGGATTCGCCGACGCGCTCATCCGCCGTCGACGCACCGTCCGCGGTCACATCGGCGACGAGCCGGACCTGCGCACCGTCGCGGCCACCACCCTCTGCCTGCTCGACCTGGGGATGTTCCGCGTGGGGTCGGGCCGGTACACCGAGGAGAACGGCAGCCACGGCCTGACCACGATCGAGGCCGAGCACGTCACGCGCGACGGGAACGGCCTCTCGTTCCGCTACGTCGCCAAGTCGGGGCAGGAGGTGGAGGTGACGGTGCACGACGACCGTGTCATCACGGTCCTGGACCGGCTGCGCCGTCGCCGTGGTGGTGGGTCGGAGCTCCTGGCCTACCGGGAGGGTCGACGCTGGCACGACCTCGGTGCGACCCACGTCAACGAGTACGTCAAGGAGATCCTCGGCCAGGAGTTCTCGGCCAAGGACTTCCGCACGTGGCGAGGCACCGTCATCGCGGCCGCCGAGCTGTCCGTGGCCGACGCCTCGAGCACCGCCGCACGCAAGCGCTCGGTCTCGGCGGCGATGCGCGTGGTGGCCGACCACCTCGGCAACACCCCGACCGTCGCGCGCTCGTCCTACGTCGACCCGCGGGTCGTCGACCTGTTCCAGGACGGCGTCACCGTCGCGGCCGGTCACCGGCTCGTCGCACCCGGCGAGCCGGTCAACCGGACCCTGGAGCGTCAGGTGATGGAGCTGCTCACGAAGGCGTGACGTCGGCGAGGGCGGACTCCACGTCCCGCCAGAACGTCGGGTAGGCGTAGACCGAGTTGCGCAGCGTCGAGAGTGGCACCTCGGCGCGCACGGCAACCGCGAGGCCCGACAACGTCTCCCCGCCGGCCGGGCCGACGCTGGTCGCCCCGACGAGGAGGTCACGGTCCAGGTCGACCACGAGCTTCACCAGGCCCTCGGCGCCCGGCCCGTGCATGAAGCCGCGGCTTCCCGAGGTGTGCTGCATCGTCCCGACCCCGACGCGCAGCCCGCGCTCACGGGCCTGCTTCTCGGTCAGCCCGACGCCACCCACCTCCGGGTCCGTGAAGGTGACGCGCGGGAAGCTGGTGTCGTACTCCCCCAGCTCCTCGCCGAGGATCGATCGGGCGGCGCGCTCGGACTGGTACATCGAGAGGTGCGTGAAGGCTCCCCGGCCGGCGATGTCGCCAATTGCCCAGAGCCCGGGGCCGGCGCGCATCTCGTCGTCGACCTCGACGGAGCGGGCGGACGGGTCCAGGCCCACGGTCTCCAGACCGACGTCGTCGATGCGCGGGCGTCGACCGGCCGCGACGAGCAGCCGCTCGGCCCCGACGGTCACGTCGCCACAGTCCACGGCGAAGCGGCCGTCGGTGTACGAGACCGAGGCGATCTTCACCTCGGTGAGGACCCGGACGCCCTCACGACCCAGCACGTCGGTGAGCACCTCGGCGGACTCCGGCTCCTCGGGGCCGAGGATCCGTGGGCCGACCTCCAGGACCGTGACGTCGCTGCCGAGCCGCCCGAAGGCCTGCGCGAGCTCCAGCCCGATCGGCCCTCCCCCGATGACGGCGAGCGAGGCCGGCAGGTCGCCGGACTCCAGGATCTCGTGGTTGGTCCAGAAGGGCGTGCCCGCCAGGCCCGGGACGTCCGGCACCCCCGGCCGTGTGCCGGTGTTGAGCACGACTCCGCGCCCAGCGACGAAGCGGCGCGCCTGCCCGTCGGGGAGCTCGACCTCCACCTCGCGCTCGGCCACCAGCCGGCCGTGCCCGCGGACCACCTGCACCCCGGCATCGACGAGCCGGTCGACGGCGATCGTGTCGTCCCAGTCGGTCGTGGCCTCCTCGCGGATCCGACGAGCGGCCGGGGCGAAGTCCGGCTCCCCGGACGTGACGTCGGCCAGCTCGCCCGCGCGCCGCGCCTCGGCGACCGCGTCGGCCGCCCGCACGATGATCTTGGACGGCACGCAGCCCCAGTACGGGCACTCCCCGCCCACGAGGCCGGACTCCACGGCCACGACCGAGAGGCCCGCACCGGACAGCCTCGAGGCGAGCGCCTCTCCGCCGGGCCCGGTGCCGATGATGATGACGTCGCATGAGGTGCTCATGGATCCATCGTGCCCGGTTCGCCGTGGCGATGCGCGTCAGTCGCGCGGTCCGTGGGTCTGCAGGAACAGCACCGGCCCGGCCAGGTCGCCCCGCTCGCCCAGGCCGCGCACCGCCGCGAGGGCCTTCGCCGTGTAGACGGGCTCGAGCTCCAGCCCCTCCCGTGTGGCCGCGGAAGCCCGCTCGACCTCCGCCTCGGACGTCGGGTCCCCGTACGTGCGCCCGAGCCACTCGTGCGTCGTGGCGAGGTCCTCAGGGTCGATCCGCTCGGGGACGGCCGCCCCTCGCGAGCGCAGCAACCCTGCCGTCTCGCTCGCGAGGCGGGCCACCGTGCCGGCGTCGAGGCGGAAGGAGTCGTTGACGACGACGCCGAGGACACGGGTCCGCAGCCCGGCCAGGCGAAGGCCGAGCGTGAGACCGGCCGCGGTGCCGCCGGACCCGACCGCGGTGACGATCGTGGCCGGCTCGGGGAGGTCGCCTGCGGCCACCTGCTCGGCGATCTCCAGCGCGGTCTCGACGTAGGCGAGGGAGCCGACCGGGGACGAACCACCCGCCGGCAGGTAGTACGGCAGCCGTCCCCTCGAGCTGTACCGCCCCAGCAGCACGGGGGCGGCCAGCCGCAACCGGTTCACGCTGGCGAAGCGATGGATGACGGCACCGGATGCGTCGAGTCGCCGGGTCTGGTCCCGGACGTGGTCGTCGACGGGTTGGTGCACCAGTCCCAAGACCGTGCGGAGCCCGTGGTCGCGGCCGTAGAGCGCTGCCGCCAGCCCCCAGTGCGTCCCGATCCCACCCACCGTGAAGAGCGTGGTCCGGCGCCGTCGATGCGCCTCGGCGATGATCCACTCCAGCTTGCGCACCTTGTTTCCGCCCCAGGCGCCGTCACCGAAGACGGACTCGTCCTTCAGCCAGGTCTCGACGGGCAGATCCATGTGCTCGAGCCGACGCACGGGCGTCGGGGTGCTGCCGAGCCTCACCGACGGCAGGTCGGCGTCGGGGAATCGCTGCGCCATGCGGCTGGAGCTCATCGGGCCCGGGCCGACACTCATCTAGGAGACCGTGGCCTCGGCCGACGCGGTGTCGTTCCAGCGCCAGCGGTACATGCTGTAGACGATCAGGGCCCACGCCACGATGGCCGAGGCGATCAGGCCCAGGGCCGTGACCCAGCCCTGGGCGGGCAGATCGGGCCCGAACGCGACGCCCAGCAGCTCGAACTCCGGGATGGTGGGACCGATCCACCAGATGACGCCGACCGCGAAGATCCACAGGCCGCCCAGGAAGCTCAGCGTGATCCGCGGGATGGTCTGGACCCCGGCCTCGGCGGCCTCCATGGCCCAGGCCTTGAGCGGGTCGAGGATCCGGCGGGCCCAGGAGTAGTGCCGTGAGAGCAGCGCGACGCCGGACACGACGATCAGCGTGCCCGGGCCGGGCAGCGGCATGAGGAGGATCCCGACGACGACCAGCACCCAGCCCAGGGACTCGCTCCCTGTTCGGGTGAACCACGCCTTCAGACGGGCCCAGAGACTCATGGCACACAGCATGCCAAATCCCACCCAGCCAGTCAGGTGTCGGCGCCGAACCACTTCCAGCCGATCTCGTGTGGCGCATCGGCGTGCCCGGCGAAAGGATGACCCCATGAACAAGGCAGCCGCCCTCCTGTCCCTGGCCGAGGAGACCCTCGGCATGCCTCTGCCCGTCCGGCTGCGGGTGTGGGACGGCAGCGAGGCCGGGCCATCCGGAGCGCCCGTGCTGGTCCTGCGGTCCAGGCGAGCCGTGCGCCACGTCCTGTACAAGCCCGGCGAGCTGGGCATCGCGCGGGCCTACGTCCAGGGCGACCTCGACGTCGAGGGTGACCTCGCCGAAGGGCTGCGCACGATGTGGTCCGCCGTACGCGAGGCCCGTGAGCGCGACGACCGCGCCGGTCGTCCGACCCTTCGCCCCCGCACCCTCGCCAAGGGGGTGTCGCTGGCCGTCCGGCTGGGCGCCATCGGCCGTCGCCCGGCCGCACCCGCGGCCGAGTCCCACCTGAGCGGTGAGCTGCACAGCCGCGAGCGCGACCGCGAGGCCATCAGCCACCACTACGACCTCTCCAACGACTTCTACGAGCTCATCCTCGATGAGACGATGGCCTACTCCAGCGGCTTCCACACCGCTCCCGCGCAGTCGCTGCACGAGGCGCAGGTGGCCAAGCTCGACCTCGTGTGCCGCAAGCTCGACCTGCAGCCCGGAATGCGGATGCTCGACATCGGTTCCGGGTGGGGGTCGCTCACCCTGCACGCCGCCGAGCACTACGGCGTGCACGTCACGGGTGTGACGCTCTCGCACGAGCAGCGCGACTACGTCATGAAGCGCGCCGCGGAGCGTGGGTTGTCCGACCGGGTCGACGTCAGCCTGCGGCACTTCCGCGACCTCGCCGAGCCCGGCGGGGGTGCCGGGCCCGGGGCCGGAGAAGGTGCAGCGGTGCGCGACGGTGGCGTCGACGCGGTCGCCTCGATCGAGATGGGCGAGCACGTCGGCGACGCCGAGTACGTCATCTTCACCGAGTCCATCCAGCGCTACCTGCGGCCCGGTGGCCGCGTGCTCATCCAGCAGATGTCCCGCAGCAACGACGCGCCAGGCGACTCCCCCGGCGGCGGCCCGTTCATCGAGACCTACATCGCCCCTGACATGCACATGAAGCCGCTCGCCAAGACCCTCGGGCTCATCAACCGTGCCGGCCTGGAGATCCGCGATGTGCAGGCCATGCGCGAGCACTACCCGCAGACGGTCGCCGGATGGGCCGAGAAGCTCGAGGAGAACTGGGCCACCGCTGTTGCCCTCGTGGGCGAGGAGATGGCGCGCGTCTGGCGCCTGTACCTCGCCGGAGGGTCGCTGGCCTTTGAGGAGAATCGGATGGGCGTCGACCAGATCCTGGCCGTCAAGCCGAGCAGTGCCGGCATCAGCGGCATGCCGGCCTCCCCCCTGGGGTGGCTCTCATGATCGAGAACGACGTCTCCCAGAGTCTCGTCACACTGGCCATCGGGTTCGCCACCATCGTCCTCTACCTGGCAGCGTGCCTCGCCATCTCGGTGCGTCAGCAGAAGCTCACGGTCGTCGACACGGCCTGGGGCCTGGGCTTCGTGCTCGTCGGCATCGTGTCCGTGCTCGTCTCCGACCGCGGCGAGGGCATGCCGGGGCCGGCCCTGCTGCTGATCGTGCTGGTGGGCATCTGGGGAGTCCGTCTCGCCTTCCACCTGCACACCCGCAACAGCGGCAAGGACGAGGATCCCCGCTACCAGCAGCTCGCCGATGCCGACGGCCGCTCCTTCATCCGGGTCGCGCTGACCCGGGTCTTCCTCCCCCAGGGCCTGGCGATGTTCCTGGTGGCCACGCCCCTCATGGTCGGCATGAACAACGCGGGCCTGATCGGCTGGCTCGCGTGGCTCGGCGCGGCGGTCTGGGCCGTCGGCTTCTTCTTCGAGGCCGTCGGCGACTGGCAGCTCAAGCAGTTCAAGAAGAATCCGGACAACAAGGGCGAGGTCATGGACCAGGGGCTCTGGCGCTTCACCCGCCACCCCAACTACTTCGGTGACGCCTGCGTGTGGACGGGCATCTGGCTCGTCGCGGCCGCCTCCCTGCCGGGTCTGCTGACCGTCATCAGCCCCATCGCGATGACGTTCTTCCTCACCAAGGTCACCGGCGCGTCGCTCAACGAGAAGGGGATGCGCGAGACCAAGCCCGGCTACGAGGACTACGTCCGGCGCACCAGCGGGTTCTTCCCGCTCCCCCCGAAGTCGCGCTCGTGACGGCGCGACGACACCTGGTCACCGGTGTCACGGGGTTCGTCGGAGCCCGGCTCGCCGAACGGCTCGTCGAGGAGGGGCGCAGCGTCCGCGTCCTCGTGCGCGACCCGGCCCGGCTGCCGGACGCCCCGTGGGTCTCGGGCGTGGAGGTGGTGACGGGTGACGTCGGCGGAGGCCCCGGTCTGGCGGACGCGCTGCAGGGCGTCGACGTCGCCTACTACCTCGTCCACGCCATGTCCGACGGCGACGACTACGCGGCCGTCGACCTGCGCCTCGCCACGGCCTTCGCCCGGGCCTGCGCCGACGCGGGCGTCGCGCGCATCGTCTACCTCGGTGGTCTCCTGCCCACCGAGGACGAGCCGACCGAGCACCTCGCCTCCCGGCGAGAGGTCGGCCAGGTCTTCCTGGACGGCCCCGTCCCCGCCGCCGTGCTGCAGGCCGGGATGGTGGTCGGGCGAGGATCGGCCTCGTTCGAGCTGATGGAGCTGGCCGTCCGCTGGCTCCCGGTGATCGTCGGGCCGTCGTGGCTGAACCGCTCGATGCAGCCGATCGCGCTGCCGGACCTGCTGCACTACCTCGTCGGGGTGGCCGACCTTCCGGCCGACGTCAATCGCACGTTCGACGTCGGCGGACCGGACGTCCTGCGCTACCGCGACCTGATCGCCGAGCACGCCAGAGCGGGGGGTCGAAGGGCTCCGACGACGGTCACGGTCCCGGTGCCGCTCCCGCACACGCTCAGCTTCGTCGTCGGCGAGATCGCTCCGGGCCCCAGCTCGTTGAACTCCGCGCTCGCGCACAGCCTCTCGGTGGACATGGTGTGCACCGAGCACGACATCGCCGAGCACGTCGGCGATCCGCCCGGCGGACTGACCGGCGTCGAGGATGCGTTGCGCCTCGCCCACGACTGACGACACGTCACGCGGGCGTCGCGCCGGACGCGACCACTCACTCCGAGACGAAGATGTGGTTCGCCGCGTCTGCGTCGATCTCGGCCGTCTCACCCTGGCGCGCCACGACCACGCCGTCGTGGCCGCTGGAGATCAGCACGTCGTTGCCGGGCAGGGCACCCACCCGGCGCAGGACGGACATGACCTCGGTGTCCTTCTGCAGCTCCTCCGCGATCCTGCGCACGATGCGGCGGCGCGGCTCGGCCGCACCGCGTGCAGCCGCAGTGAGGGACTCCAGGCCGGCCAAGAAGGCGATCGGGTCATCACCGGTGGCGGACTCCGGGTCACCGAGCTCGGCGAGACCGGGGATCGGGTTGCCGTAGGGCGACTCGGTGGGGTGCTCCAGCAGGGCGACCAGTCGTCGCTCCACCTGCTCGGACATGACGTGCTCCCAGCGGCACGCCTCCTCGTGGACGTACTCGATCTCCAGACCGATGATGTCCGTGAGCAGCCGCTCGGCCAGCCGGTGCTTGCGCATGACGCGCGTGGCGAGCTGGCGGCCCTTGTCGGACAGCTCGAGGTGTCGGTCGCCCTCGACCGTGAGCAGACCGTCCCGTTCCATCCTGGCCACCGTCTGGCTGACCGTCGGGCCGCTCTGGTGCAGGCGCTCGGCGATGCGCGCCCGCAGGGGCACGATGCCCTCCTCCTCCAGCTCGTAGACGGTCCTCAGGTACATCTCGGTGGTGTCGATGAGATCGCTCACGCCGCCATTGTTCCATGACGTGCGAGAGCGGCGCGTGCCGCTGAGGATGGAGGGCATGGCCACCTCCGTGATGTGCTTTCGCAACGACTTCCGCCTGCAGGACAATCCGGCCCTGAGAGCGGCGATCGAGGCGGGTCCGGACGGCGTCGTCGGGCTGTTCGTGCTCGACGACCACTACTGGGGCCCGGGCGGTCGGACGCGGCTGGCCTACCTGATGCGCGCGCTGGCCCACCTCGACGAGCGCATCGGGCTCACGATCGTGCACGGCCGACCGTGGGAGGTCGTGCCACAGGTGGCGCGAGCCGTGGGGGCGACGTCGGTGCACGTCGCAGCGGACTACACGCCCTACGAGGCCGACCGCGACGTCCGCATCGAGAAGGCCCTGGCCGAGGACGACGTCGAGCTCGTCCGCACCGGGTCCGCCTACGCGGTGGCGCCGGGCCGCGTGACCAAGCCTGACGGCGACCCCTACCGGGTCTTCACTCCCTTCTTCCGGGCGTGGAAGGAGCACGGGTGGCGCGCCCCGGCCCCCGGGGTGCGCGACGTCCCGTGGATCCGGGCCGACGTCGAGACCGCGGAGCTGCCGGACGTCGACCCGCCCGAGGGCCTGGAGCTCCCCCCGGTCGGTGAGGAGGCCGCGCGCCGGCAGTGGCGGTCGTGGCTGGACCACGTCGATGAGTACGACGCCGTGCGCGACCTGCCGGGGCAGGACCTCACGTCGAAGATGTCCGTGCACCTGAAGTGGGGCCACGTGCACCCGCGCACCCTCCTGGCCGACCTGGCCGAGCGTCGTTCCGAGGGGGCCGCCGCGTACGCGCGCGAGCTGGCGTTCCGGGAGTTCTACGCCGACGTCGTGCACCACCGGCCGGACACCCTCGAGGGCTACTACGACAAGCGCTTCGAGCAGATGGAGTACGACCACCCCGGCGGCGACCTCCAGGCGTGGCAGCAGGGACGCACCGGCTTCCCCGTCGTTGACGCCGGCATGCGGCAGCTCGCCGCCACGGGCTGGATGCACAACCGGGTCCGGATGATCGTCGCGAGCTTCCTGGTGAAGGACCTGCACCTGGAGTGGACCGTGGGCGCCAGCCACTTCATGGACCTGCTCGTGGACGGCGACCCGTGCTCCAACCAGCACGGCTGGCAGTGGGTGGCCGGGTGCGGCACCGACGCCGCGCCGTACTTCCGGATCTTCAACCCCACGACGCAGGGCAAGAAGTTCGACCCCGACGGCACCTACGTCCGCCGCTGGATCCCCGAGCTGCGTGACGTCGAGGGAAAGGCCGTGCACGAGCCCTGGACGCTCGATGATCCCCCCGAGGACTATCCCGCCCCGATCGTCGACCACGCCGAGGAGCGCCGCGAGTCTCTCCGCCGCTACGAGGCCCTCCGCTGACGAGAGACCTTTCCCTCGGTGAGGAGCACGGCGCACCGAAGGTAGCGTGAGGCCATGGTGACGATCGGCGCACAGTTCAACGGCCCAGCGACGTCGGGCAACGGCGGGTACGTGTGTGGTGTCCTGGCCGACGAGCACGGGGCCGACGTCGTCACCGCGACGCTGAGGCAACCACCACCCCTGGACTCACCCCTGACGTGGGAGCGCGACGAGGACGACCTCCGGCTCCTCACCCCGGGCGGAGCCGTGGTCGGCGAGGCGAACGTCGGCTCCTTCGCCGGGACCCCGCCACCCTGCCCGACTGCCGAGGAGACCACGGCGGGTCTGGCCTCCTACGCGGGCTTCGCCGCCCACCCCTTCGACCGCTGCTTCACGTGCGGCACGGCACGCAGCGACGGCGACGGCCTGCGCCTGTTCACCGGCCCCGTCGACGAGACCCGCACCGCCGGGCCGTGGCAGCCGCATGCCGCCTTCGACGCGGGCGACGGCGCCCTCGACGTCCCCGTGACGTGGGCCGCGCTGGACTGCCCCGGTGGTTGGGCCGCTGACTTCAGCCAGCAGCTGATGCTGCTCGGGCGCATGACCGCGCAGGTGCTGCGCCGGCCCACGATCGGGGAGCGACTGCGCTCCACCGGCCACCTCGCTCGGCGCGACGGTCGCAAGTTCCACACCGCCACGGCGCTCTACACCGAGACCGGGGAGCTGCTCGGCCGCGCCGAGCAGGTCTGGATCGAGGTCCCCGAGAGCTGAGCGTCCCCGGCCCGGCCGGGCGTCCCTTTCGCCGCTCGATCCTCACTCGACGCGACGACGTCCCCGCGCCCGAGGCGGGAGACATCATGACCGGGCTGTGTCATCCTCGAGACGGCGAGCGCCGACCGTGGGCCAGTGCCCGCAGGTTGTCGACCACGCTCCACTCGGGGGATCCATGCGCCGCACCGCCATCACGCTCGCCACGCTGACGTTGGTCGTCGCCACCGCCTGTGGTGGCGAGTCGGACACGACTCCAGAACCGCCTGGAGAGTCCTCGGCGCCAGAGGGGCTCGACCCGTGCACGTTGCTGCCGGTCGAGGATTTCCCGCCACAGGAGAACACCGAGGACCCGCCGGAGCCGTACACGGCATTGATGTCCCTGGAGGAGTCCTTCGTCGGCTGTGTCTCCGACACCTACGAGGACTTCTCCTTCGGCTACAAGAACGTCGACGACGACGCCCCGCTGTCGGACCTGCTCGTCGACACCAACGAGGGCGAGTACGAGGAGGTCGACGGCCTCGGCGACGAGGCGCTGATCCAGGTCTCGGACTTCGGAGCGAGCGTGTCCCAGCGGATCATGGCGCGCTTCGGCAGCGAGCAGCTCTTCCTCTCCTACGACGCCGTCAAGGAGGACGAGCTGTCCGACGACGAGCTGGTCGCCCTCATGGAGACGATGGGCTCCAGCCTGCCCGACGAGGTCTCGCACGTGGACGTCGAGATGGCCGAGGGCTGCCCGGATCCCGCGGGCGAGGAGGTCACGGCGATCGTCGATCCGGTCGTCACCGCTCGTGGTGCCGCCGACACCCCCACGAGCGTCCTGACGTGCCAGTACGTGAGCGAGGACGGGTCGACGGTGCGGCTGGACGCCTCCACGATGACCCTGGAGGACCTGCAGATCACGGGCTTCCTCCAAGAGCTCCGGGAGGAGCCCACGACCCTCGCCGGGCTCGAGGCCTTCGTGTACGCCGATGAGTTCGCCGTCCAGATGACCGTGCCGACCGACGACGACGTCATCGTGCGGGTCGACGTTCTTCCCGGGGAGGACGTCGAGGCGCCGGCAGTCGAGCCGGTCACCGCGCTCGTCGAGTCCTTCGTGGGCACGGTCACCGGGCCGTAGGCGCTCCAGGCGACGGCGTCGATCGGCCGACCTCGTCACCGTCCACGTAGAACCAGCGGCCGGCTCGACGTTCGAAACGGCTGAGCTCGTGCATCACCCCGCGCTGGGAGTCGGTCGCGTACCGGGCCCTGAACTCGACCGTCCCGCGGTCGTCGGACTCCCGCCCGGCATCGGTGGCGAGCACCTCCAGGCCCTGCCAGCGCAGCGCCTGCGACGTAGAGACGTCCTCGGGGCGCGTGCGCGGGTGCCACGTCCGGAAGACGTGGTCGTCGTCGCGGACTGCATAGGCGCTGTAGCGCGACCGCATCAGCTCCTCGGCCGTCGTGGCGAGCCGCTCCTGACGGTGCAGCGGGCGGCAGCACTCCTGGAACGGGAGGCTGTTCCCGCAGGGGCAGTCACTCATGGGGCCAGGCGCTCGCGTCGCCACTGGTCACCGGCGCGGCGAAACCGCAGGCGGTCGTGCAGGCGGTCGGCCCGCCCCTGCCAGAACTCCACGGACGTCGGCTCGATGCGGTAGCCGCCCCACGTCTCGGGCCGCTGGACCGGGCCGTCCCCGACCGAGGCCTCGACTCGCTCGAACCGTTGCTCCAGCTCGTCGCGGTCGGCGATCACCTGCGACTGTGGCGAGGCGACCGCGCCGAGGCGGCTCCCCGGCGGTCGGCTGGTGAAGTACGCGTCGGACTCCCGGGAGGGGATCCGCGCGACGGGACCCTCGACGCGCACCTGCCGCTGCAGCGGGTGCCACAGCATGACCGCGGCGGCGTGCGGGTTGGCCTCGATCTCCGCACCCTTGCGGGAGGTGTACCCGGTGTAGAAGACCACACCCGCGTCGTCGAGCTGCTTGAGCAGGACGATCCGCACCGACGGCAGTCCGTCGGGGGTGGCCGTGGCCAGCGCCATCGCGTTCGGCTCGTGCACGTCGGCCACGATGGCGTCGTCCAGCCAGCGGCGAAAGAGCGCCATCGGGTCGGTCCCGGCGTCAGCCTCGTCCAGCCCGCTGCGGGCGTACTCCGTCCGCATCGCCGCCAGGTCCGGTGTGCCCATGTCGCCAGCCTACGAGGCGGCGCAGGAGGCGCAGCGCCGACAGGGCACAATGCGGGACATGGCTGATGACGTGAAGGTTCACCACGGACTCGAAGGGGTCGTCGCGTTCGAGAGCGAGATCGCCGAGCCCGACAAGGAAGGGTCCGCCCTGCGCTACCGCGGGGTGGACATCGACGACCTCGTCGGGCGTGTCCCGTTCGGGAAGATCTGGGGCCTGCTGGTCGACGGTCACTACGAGCCCGGCCTGCCGCCGGCCGAGCCGTTCCCCATCCCCGTCCACTCCGGCGACATCCGTGCCGACGTGCAGAGCGCGATCGCCCTCACGGCCCCCGCGTGGGGCCTGCGGCAGCTCTACGACATCCCCACCGCCGAGGAGGTCCGCGAGGACCTGTCCCGGACCGCCGTCATGATCCTGTCCTACGTGGCGCAGGCGGCTCGCGGCGTGGGCCAGCCGATGGTCCCCCAGGCCGTCATCGACGAGAAGGACTCGATCGTCGAGCGGATGCTGACCCGCTGGCGTGGCGAGGTGAACCCCGACCACGCCAAGGCCATCGACGCCTACCTGGTCTCGGCCGCCGAGCACGGCATGAACGCCTCCACCTTCACGGCGCGCGTCATCGCCTCCACCGGAGCCGACGTGGCCGCGGCGCTCTCGGGAGCCGTCGGCGCCATGTCCGGTCCCCTGCACGGTGGCGCGCCCTCGCGGGTGCTGCACATGATCGAGCAGGTCGAGAAGTCCGGCGACGCCGAGGGCTACGTCAAGCAGCTCCTGGACTCCGGCGAGCGGCTCATGGGCTTCGGTCACCGCGTCTACCGGGCCGAGGACCCCCGCGCACGGACGTTGCGCCGCACTGCCAAGGAGCTCGCCGCCCCTCGCGCCGAGGTGGCCGAGGCGCTGGAGCAGGCCGCGCTCAAGGAGCTCCGCGAGCGTCGCCCCGACCGGGTCCTGGAGACCAACGTCGAGTTCTGGGCCGCCATCGTCCTGGACTTCGCCGAGGTCCCCCCGAACATGTTCACGGCGATGTTCACCTCCGCCCGCACCGCGGGCTGGAGCGCGCACATCCTGGAGCAGTACAAGACCGGACGCCTGATCCGGCCCTCGTCGATCTACGTCGGCCCCGCGTCGCGGGACGCCGACGAGGTGGACGGCTGGGACGACGCCTGGGGCGACGCCTGAGCCCAGCCGCTGCGCACGAGCGCCGGAAGTCGACGGCCGCGGACGCCTCGTGGGTCCCGGGCCGTATGACGTGCCCCGCTGCGCTTGCGGACCTCGCCTCGCTTGCCATGCTGGAGAGGACGGCCCCACCCCGGCCGTCCCCCCACCACGAGGAGATCCCTTCATGACCACCGTTCCCTTCATCGAGCTCAACGACGGCGTCTCCATCCCGCAGCTCGGCTTCGGCGTGTTCCAGGTCGAGCCCGACGAGACACAGGCGACCGTCGAGAAGGCGCTCGAGGTCGGCTACCGGCACATCGACACCGCGCGCATCTACGGCAACGAGAAGGGCGTCGGGGCAGCGCTCGCGGCCTCCGACGTGGCCCGCGACGACCTCTTCGTCACGACCAAGCTCTGGAACAGCCACCAGGGCTACGACTCGACGCTGCGCGCCTTCGACGCCAGCATGGAGAAGCTCGGGCTGGACGTGCTCGACCTGTACCTGATCCACTGGCCGACGCCTGCGAACGACACCTTCGTCGACACCTGGAAGGCGTTCGAGCAGATCAAGGCCGACGGGCGCGTGCGCTCCATCGGCGTCTCGAACTTCCGAATGCAGGACCTGCAGCGCCTCTTCGACGAGGGCCTGACCGTCCCGTCGGTCAACCAGATCGAGCTGCACCCGGCACTCACCCAGGACACGCTGCGCGCCTTCCACGCCGAGCACGGCATCGCCACGGAGGCCTGGAGCCCCCTCGCCCAGGGCGCGGTGCTGCAGGAGAAGGCGGTCACCGACGTCGCCGCCGCGCACGGTGCGGAGCCGGGCCAGGTCGTCCTCGCGTGGCACCTCGCCCTGGGCAACATCGTCTTCCCCAAGTCGGTCACGCCCGAGCGCATCGAGTCCAACTTCGCGTCCACGGGCCTCACGCTCAGCGAGGACGAGCTGCAGGCCATCAGCGCCATCAACCGCGACGAGCGGGTCGGCCCGGACCCGTCCGAGGTCAGCTGACGACGCACGCCCTCGACGTGAGCGTGCCCCTGTCCCGGTCGGGACAGGGGCACGCTCGTGCTGTGGTCCTCAGAGCACCGTCCTGGTGATGGACCGCACCCCCACCCACAGGCCCACGCCAGCCGTGACGACGGCGGCCACGGCCCCGAGCAGGACGTCGGTCTCCGCGAAGCGACCGGCGAAGAGTGCACGCTCGGCATCGACGATGTAGGTGAGCGGATTGAACTTCGAGGCCACCTGCATCCACCCCGGGCCCGTCTCCAGCGGCAGCATCATGCCCGAGAGGATCAGCAGCGGGAACAACAACGACTGCTGCACCGCCCAGAAGATCCACTCGGTCTTGCGGGCCGCGATGGCCAGGGCGTAGGACAGCGCACCGACCCCGACGCCGAAGACGCCGAGGATCAGCAACCCGACCGCGATGTGCAGCGGGTACAGCTCGAAGCCGAACGGCCACGCCACGAGGGTGATGATGGCCGCCTGCACCACCAGCGGCGTCAGCTCCTTGAGCGCTCGTCCGATCATGAGGGCAGGCCGCGCGAGGGGAGTCGCCAGGATCCGCTCGAACGCGCCGGTCATGATCTCGAACTGCAGGTTCGCACCGGTCATCGAGGTGCCGAACATCGTGATCATGACCACGACCCCGGGCAGGAAGAACTGCAGCGTCGCGCCCATCCCGACGTCGCCGCCGGCCAGGCCCGCCAGCAGCGGCCCGAAGAGCCCGAGGAAGACCAGGGGCTGGATCAAGGAGAAGATCAGCGAGAACGGGTCCCGCACGATCGTCAGGGTCTCGCGGGTCCAGACCGCTGCGATGTCGCCCGCGAGCGAGCGGCGCACCAGCGGGACCTCGCGGTGCACGACGGTGTCGGTGCTCATGCTTCTGCTCCCGTCTCGACGGCCTCGCGCAGGCTGCGCCCGGTGAGGTTGAGGAAGACGTCGTCCAGCGTGGGCTGGTGCGCGGACGCCTCCAGCACCTCGACGTCGCTCTCGCCGAGGGCACTCAGCACCCGCGGCAGCGCCCGCGTGGCCACCTCCACCCGGAGACCGAGCCGCACCCCGTCGGGCACGCCCTGCTCGGTGAGCTCGGCGCCGAAACCCGCGACGATCGGCCGGACCGACGCCGCGTCCGCGGAGGAGACGACCAGCGATATCCGGTCACCGGCCTGCTTCGTCTTCAGGGCCTGCGCCGTGTCGTCGGCGATGATGCGACCGTGGTCGATGACCACCACGCGCTCCGCCATGGAGTCGGCCTCCTCGAGGTAGTGCGTCGTGAGCACGATCGTCGTGCCGAGCTCGCGCCGCAGGCGGGTGATGTGATCCCAAAGGTTGGCCCGGTTCTGCGGGTCCATGCCGGTGGAGGGTTCGTCGAGGAACAGCAGCGCGGGCTCGTGGATGAGTCCCAGGGCGATGTCCAGGCGCCGTTTCTGGCCACCCGAGAGCGTCTGCACCTTGCGCAGCTCCATGCCCTCGAGGTCGAGCGTGCCCATCAGCTCCTTGCCGCGGCGTGCCGCCTCGGCCTTGCCCAGGCCGTAGAACCGGCCCTGCATGATGAGCTCGTCCCAGACCCGGTAGCTGTGCCCGGCCCCGTCCTTCTGTCCGATGTAGCCGATGCGCCGGCGCACGCCGGCGGGGTCGGCCGTGACGTCGACGCCCGCCACCCGCGCCGTCCCCGAGCTTGGTGGCAGCAGGCTGGTGAGCATGCGCAGCGTCGTCGACTTCCCGGCGCCGTTGGGGCCGAGGAACGCCACCAGCTCTCCCTCGGAGACGTCGAGGTCGATGCCCTTCACCGCCTCGACCGTCTCCTTGCCGGAGGTGAAGCTCCGCGCGAGATCTCGTGTGTGGATCATCCGATCCATCCTTTCCGTACGATGTACCGAGTGAGTACACCATACGGTGTACGGTGTGACAAGACCGAGCGGAAGAGGCCCATGAGCGACGATCTCCCCCCGCCGTTGACCGATCCTTCCGAGTGGGGCACGCCGGAGGGACGGCGCATGATCGAGCTGCTGTGGAACCCGCCGGAGCCGGCGTCCCGCGGGCCGCGCCAGCGGCTCAGCCTCGGCGAGATCGTGCGGACCGCGATGGAGATCGCGGGACGAGAGGGCTACGACGGGTTGTCCATGCGCAAGGTGGCGGCCGAGCTCGGCGTCGGCGCGATGAGCCTGTACACCTATGTCCCCGGTCGCGACGAGCTGTTCGAGCTGATGATCGACCGCGCCTGGTCCGGCCGGGCGTTCCCCGACACCGGCCTGCCCTGGCGCGAGCAGGTGGTCGCACACGCGAGCGAAGCCTGGACGATGTACCAGTCGAACCCGTGGCTGGTGTGGTCCAACCTGTGGCGGATGCCGATGGGGCCGCACGTCCTGGATGCGCAGGAGGACCTGTACCGCGCCGTGACGTTGTCCGGCCTTGCCCCCGGACACGTCGCCAGGGTGACCGGCCTGGTCGAGTCCCACGTCTTCGGCGCGGCCCGCTCGGCCATCGTCGACACGCGGCTCAGCGCCACCACGGGCCAGAGCGCCGACGACTACTGGGACTCTCGCGCGAGCTTCTGGGGGACGTACTACCACCAGGACCGCTTCCCCACCATGACGCGGCTCTGGGAGTCGGGCGCCTTCGACTCCTCCATCGACACCGAGGACGAGATGCGCCACGGACTGGCACTCCTGCTCGACGGCGCCGAGCGCCACCTCGAGCGATCCTGACGCACCGCAGGCATCGGACGGGTCCGGCGGACTGACGCCGTCGCGAACGCGACCACCACGTCGATCGGGTCAGCTGAGCCCGGGCCGTCGACCTCGATGAACCGCGCCCAAAATTTCTGGGCTCACCCCCTATCGTCGCGGCCCCTCGCGTCGTACCGTGGCGGACATCCAGTGCGTATTAAGAAACAGGTTGCATCATGCGCAACATGCAGCAGTACTTGCAGAGCCCCCGACCGAGCCGTCGGCGCGGAGCACGACGCCAGACGCCGGAAGGCCGAGTGGCCGCCGCTGCGCTCGCCGCACTGCTCGACCAGCCGCGGTTCGAGGTGCTGCCCACGGCCGGGGTGGCCGACCTGGTCGCGCAGCACCTGCCCACGGGG
Organism: Aeromicrobium sp. CF4.19; assembly: GCF_051262555.1. NCBI lineage: Bacteria > Bacillati > Actinomycetota > Actinomycetes > Propionibacteriales > Nocardioidaceae > Aeromicrobium > Aeromicrobium sp. CF4.19. The sequence goes on from NZ_JBIMEU010000005.1 coordinate 207,466, forward strand.
CGCACCGTGACCGTGACGGCCTCCCCGACGCGTGGCCTCGAGGCGACCGTGAGGCTCTCCGAGCAGCTCGCCGGCCTGGGATTCGAGGTGGTGCCACACGTCGCGGCGCGGATGGTCACCGACGCGGCCGAGCTCGCGGAGATCGTGGCCCGCCTTCGCGCCGTCGGGGTCGAGGGGATCTTCGTGCCCAGCGGCGACGCAGCACAGGCCGGCAGCTACCCCGACGCGGTGAGCCTGCTGCGCGCCCTCGACGACCTCGGCCGGCCGTTCACCTCGGTCGGCATCACCGCCTACCCCGAGTCGCACCCCACGATCTCCGACGACCTGACCGTCCAGTCGATGTGGGACAAGCACCGGCATGCGACCGAGATGGTCAGCAACATGACCTTCGACCCGCACCTCGTCGAGGACTGGTTGGCGCAGGTGCGCCGTCGCGGCGTGACCCTGCCTCTGTGGCTGGGTCTTCCCGGCCCCGTGGGGACCGCCCAGCTGCTCGGCGTCGCGACCCGGATCGGCGTCGGCGACTCGGCGAGGTTCCTGATCAAGCACCACCGCTCGGTCGCCCGGCTGCTCCGGCCCGACGGCTTCTCGACCGACACCTTCCTCGACCGGCTCGCTCCCGCCCTGGCCCGCGACGAGTCGCGGATCGCCGGCCTGCACCTCTTCACCTTCAACCAGGTCGCGGAGACCGAGTCCTGGCGCAAGCGCCTGCAGGACCGGCTGGCAGAAGGAGGTGTGGACGACCTCTGAGCCCCCTGCCGGCCTCAGGTCGGCGACGACCCACCTTCGCGGCGGCCACCGGCCGGCCACACCCAAGCATTCGCTCGACCCGAGGAGCAAGCCCATGAGCCACAACAACACGTCGGTCGACCAGTCGGATCGACTGGTCCCCATCAATCTTCGTCAGTCCGGCAGGACGCCGGTGGAGATGCTCATCGACACCCGCGTCCGCAAGTCGCCGTACTGGCACCTCTCGGTCGAGGCCGGCTGCTGGAAGGCCTCGGTCTACAACCGCATGTACCACCCCCGCGGCTACGTCCGGCCCGAGGACGGTGGCGCCATGGTGGAGTACGACTCGCTCGTCAACCACGTCACGATGTGGAACGTGGCGGTGGAGCGCCAGATCCAGGTCAAGGGGCCCGAGGCCGCTGCGTTCGTCGACTTCGTGATCACCCGGGACGCCACCAAGATCCCGCCGATGCGTGCCCGCTACGTGATCTTGTGCAACGAGGCCGGCGGGATCCTGAACGACCCCGTGCTGCTGCGGGTCGCCGAGGACGAGTACTGGTTCAGCCTCTCCGACTCCGACCTGATGTTCTGGCTGCAGGGCATCAACATCGGCCGGCGCTTCGACGTCGACATCAACGAGATCGACGTCGCCCCGGTGCAGATCCAGGGCCCCAAGTCCATCGACCTGATGACGGACCTGTTCGGCCCGGAGATCGCCGAGCTTCCCTCCTACGGGCTCTACGCCGGCACCGTCGACGGGTGCGACGTGATCGTCTCGCAGACCGGCTTCTCCGGTGAGAAGGGCTATGAGATCTACCTGCGTGACGCCTCGCTGCACGCGGAGACGCTGTGGTCGGCCGTTCTCGAGGCCGGAAAGCCCCACCAGCTCGCCGTCATCGCCCCCGCGCACCACCGAAGGATCGCAGCCGGCATCCTCTCCTGGGGCCAGGACATGGACCAGGAGACGCTGCCCTTCCAGGTCAACCTCGGCTACCAGGTCCCCCGCACCAAGGAGGCCGACTACGTCGGCAAGGCGGCACTCGAGCAGGCTCGCGCGGCGCTGGAGTCCGGCAACCCGCCCTACACCCACACGCTGGTGGGCATGCGCCTGGGCGGCAAGCCGATCGACGACTACGCACCGGACTTCTGGCTCGTCTCCGAGACCGCGGAGGGCGATCCGATCGGCTACGTCACCTCCCCGTGGTACTCCCCCGAGCTCGAGGGCAACATCGCCATGGGCCACGTGCCGATCGCCGACAGCACCGTCGGGTCCGAGCTGTGGGTCAGGCTTCCCGATGAGTACGCCGACGTGCCGGGCCTCCCTGTGCGGGCCGAGGTCGTCGACATGCCGTTCCGCCCCTCGGTCAACCCCAACCAGCGCGAGCTGCTCCGGGCCCGCGGTCTCGACGCCGCCTCATGACCCTGCCGACGACTGGGCCGACGAGGACCGACGAAGGGGCGTCACGATGACCGACGGCACCACCCTCTCCGACATGGAGCTGGCCGACCAGGTGACGCCATGGCCGATCGCCCGTGTCGCCGGGGAGGCCCTGGGTCTCCCCGAGGAGGCCCTGATCCCCTACGGCCACCACATCGCCAAGGTGGACCGCCGCTGGCTGGCCACGCTCGACGACGCCCCCCGCGGCCGCCTGGTGCTCGTCACCGGCATCTCCCCCACACCGGCCGGCGAGGGGAAGACCACGACCGTGGTGGGCCTCACCGACGGTCTGCGCCATCTCGGGATCCGCGCCGCCGCCGCGCTGCGCGAGCCCAGCATGGGCCCGGTGTTCGGGATGAAGGGTGGTGCCGCGGGCGGTGGTCGGTCGCAGGTGATCCCGATGGTCGACATCAACCTGCACTTCACCGGTGACTTCGCGGCCATCGCCGCCGCCAACAACCTGCTGGCGGCGCTCGTCGACAACCACGTGCACCACGGGAACGCGCTCGGCATCGATCCACGCAGGGTCACCTGGAAGCGCGTGGTCGACATGAACGACCGTGCGCTGCGCGACATCGTCATCGGACTCGGCGGACCGTCCAACGGCGTTCCTCGGGAGGAGGGCTGGGACATCGTCGTGGCGAGCGAGCTGATGGCGATCTTCTGCCTGGCGACCTCGTTGGCCGACCTCAAGGAGCGGATCGGCCGGATCGTCGTGGCACACACCCACGACAAGACCCCGGTGACGGCCGCCGACCTGCAGGCACAGGAGGCCATGACGATCCTGCTCGCCAACGCCCTGCAACCCAACCTGGTGCAGACGCTCGAGCACTCCCCCGTGTTCGTCCACGGCGGACCCTTCGCCAACATCGCGCACGGGTGCAGCTCGGTCCTGGCGACCCGCACCGCTCTGGCGACGGCCGACGTGGTCGTCACCGAGGCCGGCTTCGGCGCAGACCTCGGGGCCGAGAAGTTCATCGACCTCAAGTGCCGCCTGGCCGGCCTGGAGCCGGGCGCGGCCGTCGTCGTGGCGACCGTCAGGGCACTGAAGTACCACGGCGGCGTCCCTGTGGCCGAGGTCCACACCGAGGACCTCGAGGCGGTGCGGGCCGGAGCAGTGAACCTGCAGCGCCACCTGCGGAACCTGCGCGACGTCTTCGGCGTGCCGGCGGTGGTCGCGATCAATCGCTTCCCCCACGACACCGATGCCGAGATCGCCCTGGTCCGCGAGATCGTCCACGCCGAGGACGCCGAGGCGGTCGAGGCCACCCATGCGGTCGATGGTGGTGCCGGTGCCGCCGAGCTCGCACAGGCGGTGCAGAACCTGCTCGACAAGGACGAGGCCGACATCAGGTTCTGCTATCCACAGGATGCGGACATCGTCACGAAGGCCGAGGCCGTCGCCCTGCGGGTCTACCGCGCCGATCGGGTGACCTGGACCGCCGCCGCTCGGCGCCAGCTCGACCAGGTGATCGCGGACGGGTACGGCCACCTCCCGGTGTGCTTCGCCAAGACCCCGTACTCCTTCTCGACCGATCCGTCGGCACTCGGGGCGCCGGAGCACCATGTCGTGGACGTGCGGGAGGTCCGACTCAGGGCCGGCGCCGGCTTCGTGGTGCTGCTCACCGGTGACGTGATGACGATGCCCGGGCTCCCGAGGACGCCGGCGAGCACCACGATGTCGATCGATGACGACGGACGGATCAGCGGCCTGTCCTGAGCCCGCGCACCAGGGGTGCATCCTGACCCGGCAACACCGGGCGACCTCGCCCGACCTACCGAGATGTTGCGCAATGCGCATTCCGAACTGCAATGCGCAACAGTTTGCTACGGTGTTCCGGTGACCAACACAGTGGAGCAGGACCGCGACACCGCCCTCGTGCAGTCCGTGGACCGCGCGATCACGATACTGGAGATCCTCGCCCGGGACGGCGAGGCCGGCGTGACCGACGTGGCGGGCGAGCTGGGCGTGCACAAGAGCACCGCCTTCCGGCTGCTCGGGACCCTTGAGCACCGGGGCGTGGTGGAGCAGAGCGACGAGCGAGGCAAGTACCGGCTGGGCGTCGGACTGATCCGGATGGCCGGCACGACCGCGGCGCGCATCGACATCGTCCAGGCGGCCCGCCCCATCGCCAAGCAGCTGGCGGCGGACACCGGCGAGACGGTGAACATCGCGATCCTGGTGGACTCCTCGGCGCTGTACCTCGACCAGATCGCCGGCGCGGCGGCCCTGCAGCCGCACAACTGGGTCGGCCGGCGGATCCCGCTGCACGCCACGAGCAACGGCAAGGTGCTCGCCGCCGCGCTCGAGCCGGACGAGGTCGACGGGCTGCTGCCCCGCCTCACGGCCTACACCGAGCGCACCATCACCCACCGCAGCACGCTGCACCGCGAGCTGGCCGACGTCCGGGAGCGGGGCTTCGCCGTCGCCGTGGACGAGCTCGAGGAGGGCATGACGGCGCTGGCGGCACCCGTCCTGGACGCACACGGCGAGGTCGTGGCCTCGCTCAGCGTCACCGGCTCGAGCTTTCGCCTCGACGCCGAGGCTCTCGACACGGCCGCCGGCCGAGTCGTCCGGGCCGCGGACGAGGTGTCCGCGGCGCTCGGCTGGATCGAGATGACGGCCTGAGCCGTCCTCGAGAGCCGGCAGCGCCCCCTGACCGCACGCTGATCCAGAGCACGCACGACGGGCCATTGACAGCGACACGGTCCGCACCGGAGAGTGGTGCGTGTCTCGAATAGCGCGATCCGATGCGTATCGCGCAACACATGTCAGCATGCTCGGAGGTCACCATGGCAGTGCCGGAGTCAGCCCAGGTCGTCGTGATCGGAGCAGGGATCGTCGGGAACAGCCTGGTGCACCACCTCGCCCGGCTCGGCTGGCATGACATCGTCCTCATCGACAAGGGGCCGCTGCCCAACCCCGGAGGCTCCACCGGACACGCCTCCAACTTCATCTTCCCGGTCGATCACTCCCGGGAGATCACCGACCTGACGCTGGACTCGGTCCGCCAGTACACCGAGCTCGGGGTCTTCACCCGATCCGGCGGCTTCGAGGTGGCACGCACCGAGGAGCGCATGGAGGAGCTGCGCCGGCGGATGTCGAGCGCCCGCGCCTGGGGCATCGAGTCCGAGCTGGTGACGCCCGAGCAGGTGAAGGAGCGGGTCCCCTTCATCGAGACGGACGAGCTGGTCGGTGGATTCTGGACACCGTCGGTCGGCGTGGTCGACTCACTGCGCGCGGGCACCCTGATGAGAGAGGCGGCGGTGGAGTCCGGGGCGCTCACCGTCGCGCCGAACGTCGAGGTCCTGGAGGTGCTCGTCGAGGGCGGCGCCATCCGCGGCCTGCGGACCGATCGTGGTGACATCGCCTGCGACACCGTCGTCGTCGCGTGCGGCGTCTGGAGCCCTCGTATCGCGGCCATGGCCGGCGCGACGATCCCCCTCACCCCCGCCGTCCACCAGATGATCAGCGTGGGGCCGATCCCGCAGCTCGCCGAGACCGACGGGGAGATCTCCTTCCCGATCGTCCGGGACATGGACACGCTCTGCTACGAGCGCCAGCACGGGGCCGACATGGAGGTGGGCTCCTACGCGCATCGCGCGATCCTGCACGAGCCCGAGGAGATCCCCTCGATCGACCAGGCCAAGCTCAGCCCGACCGAGATGCCTTTCACCGCCGACGACTTCGACCCCCAGCTCGAGTCGGCGCTGGAGCTGATGCCGGACGCCCTCGGGGCGGAGGGAGCCGAGATCCGCTACGCCATCAACGGCCTGCTGTCGTTGACACCGGACGGTGCACCCGTCCTCGGTGAGACTCCCGAGGTCCGCGGGCTGTGGTCGGCGGCCGCCGTGTGGATCAAGGAGGGGCCGGGTGTCGGCCGCGCGGTCGCGGAGCAGATGACCCACGGCTGGTCCGAGATCGACATCCACCACAGCGACATCGCCCGGTTCCACCCGCACCAGCGGACCCGCGCCCACGTGCGCGCGCGCACGTCGGAGGCCTTCATCAAGACCTACGGGATCGTGCACCCCGGAGAGCAGTGGGAGTCCGATCGCCACAAGCGACTGGCCCCGATGCACCGTCAGCAGCAGGAGCAGGGTGCGCAGTTCTTCGAGGCCGCGGGGTGGGAGCGTCCACAGTGGTACGGCTGCAACGAGTCGCTGCTCGCCGAGTACGGCGACGCCGTGATGCCCCGTGAGAACGAGTGGGACGCTCGATGGTGGAGCCCGATCATCAACGCCGAGCACCTGGCGATGCGCGAGCGGGCCGGCATCATCGACCTCTCGGCGTTCACGATCTTCGACGTCGTCGGCCCCGAGGCGCTCGCGGCCGTGCAGCGGACGGTCGTCGTCCAGGCCGACGTCGCTCCTGGCCGGGTGATCTACACGCCGGTGCTCGACGCCAGTGGTCGGTTCCGCTCGGACCTGACGGTGATGCGACTGGCCGACGACCGGTTCCGGGTGGTGACCGGTGGGGCGCACGGCATGGCCGACCTGAAGTGGTTCGTCGACCAGGCCCGGGGGCTCGCCGCCGGCGTCGTCGACCAGACGACCGCCCTCACCACGATCGGGCTCTGGGGCCCGCGGGCCCGCGACGTGCTGGGCGAGCTGACCGACGACGACATCAGCGCCACCGGCTTCGGCTTCGGCCGGTTTCGCAGGATCGAGGTCGGCAGCCTGGACGTGCTGGCCTCGCGCATCTCCTACGTCGGGGAGCTGGGCTGGGAGCTCTACGTCCCGATGGAGCAGGGTGCCGCGCTGTGGCGGGTGCTCCACGAGGCCGGCGGTCGGCACGGCGCCGTCCCGGTCGGCATCGGGGTCTACGCGACGACGGGCCGCCTGGAGAAGGGCTACCGGGCCTTCGGCTTCGAGCTCGACGGGGAACGGACCGTCGTCGAGGCCGGGATGCAACGCCCGCGGGTCAAGGAGGCGGACTTCACGGGCCGTGATGCCTACGTGGCACAGCGCGAGACGCCCCCGGCCCGGCTCATGTGCACGCTGGCCGTGGACGACCACACGTCGGCGTCGGGGGTGCGCCGCTACATGCTCGGGGGCGAGCCGGTCCTCGCCCGGGACGGCAGCGTCCTGACCGATGCGGACGGGCACCATCCCTACGTGACCACCGCCGGGTCCGCTCCCAGTCTCGGCCGGCACCTGCTGATGGCGTACCTGCCGATCGAGCAGGCGGTTGTCGGAGCGGAGCTGGCCGTCTCCTACATGGAGGAGCTCTACCCCGTGACGGTGCTCAGCACCGACACGACCGCGCCGTTCGACCCCGACAACGACCGGGTGCGCTCATGACGCGGGTGCTGGTCGCGATCAAGCGCGTCGTCGACGCCTCTGGCGAGCTGCTGCTCACCGATGACGCCCAGGGCCTGGACGGGCGGTACGCCGGCCACGCGATAAGCAACCACGACGCGTGCGCGGTGGAGCTCGGCATCCGCGTGGCCGAGGACTCAGGCGGCACGGTCACGATCGTCACGGTGGGAGCGTCGGAGTCCGTCGAGCAGGTCCGCGGCGCGCTCGCCCTGGGTGCCCATGCCGGGATCCTCGTCGAGGCCGACCCGGCGACGCTGGGCCCAGCAGACGTCGCGGCCGAGCTCGCCGCCGTCGTGGCCGCCGCCGAGGCCGACGGAGCCCCGTACCACCTCGTGCTGGCCGGGAACGACGCCGCCGACACCGGCGACTTCCAGGTCCCGGTGCGCCTCGCCTACGCGACCCGCCGGCCCATCGTCACGGGCGCAGGTGCCCTCACGGTCGAGGAGGGGGTCGTCGTCGCCACTGTCAACGGCCCCGGTGGCGAGGAGACGTACGAGGTCCCCGTGCCGGCAGTGGTGTCGATCCTGGAGGGCGGGGCCGCACCTCGCTACCCGAGCCTGAAGGGCCGGATGACGGCCCGCAAGATCGAGGTGGACGTGCGGAAGCCGGTCACGACGTTCCACGGCAGCGACCGCGTCCAGTGGCACCTGCCGGCTCCCCCGCCGAGCTCGACCGAGCTGCTCGGCGAGGGCCCGGAGGCGGCCGTGGCCGTCGTCGAGACGCTGCGACGCCTGGAGGTCCTGCGATGATCCTGGTGCTCTGCGAGATCGATCCCCTGACGGGAGACGTGGACGAGGTCTCCTTGGAGACGCTCGCCCTGGCGCGGGCACTCCCCCACTCCGGGGACGGCATCACCGCCGTCGTGATCGGTGACGTCGCCGACCACGACGCCACGGCCGGGACGCTCGGGCGCCACGGGGTGAGCGAGGTCCGCAACCCGGCAGGGGACGCATTCTCCGCCTTCGGCGGCGCCAGCTGGGCAGCCGGCCTCCAGACCGTCCAGGAGGAGACCGGCGCCACGACCGTGCTGGCCGGTGGCACCGCACGCGGAAACGAGGTGCTGGCTCACGTCGCCGCGCGACTCGGTGTCCCCATGGCGGCCAACGTGGTCTCTGTCGCCGAGGGGTCACCCTTCACCGTGCGTCGACAGGTGGCCGGCGGAGCCGCCCTGGAGGAGATGCAGCTGACGGCCCGACCGGCAGTGCTCACCGTCGCCGGGCACGCCTGGCAGGCCGAGCCGGCTGCGGACGCCGACCGTGGCCCGGCACCCTGGGTGACGTCGACGCCCGAGCTGGCTCCTGCCGACCTGGTCGCCCGCGTGGTGAGGACCAGCGAGCCGGAGCCCGACGACTCCCGAGCACTGACCTCGGCCCGCGTCGTCGTCGGGGCGGGCCGCGGCGCCGGCGGACCGGACGGCTTCGGGCCGGTGACCGAGCTGGCCGAGCAGCTGGGCGGAGCGGTCGGCGTGACCCGTGTCGTCACCAGCCTGGGATGGCGGCCGCACCACGAGCAGGTCGGCCAGACCGGCAGTCGGATCGCCCCCGAGGTCTATCTCGCCTGTGGCATCAGCGGGGCGATCCAGCACTGGGCCGGCTGCGCCTCGTCGAGAACCATCATCGCGATCAACACCGACCCGGAGGCACCGATGATGACGCGCGCGACCTACGCGGTGGTGGGCGACATGCACGAGGTGGTCCCGGCGATCACCGAAGAGCTCCGCAAGCCCCGGTGAGCGCGGACGGGTACCGGGAGCCCGCCCCAGGGCGCGCGCGTGTCGGGGCCGGTCATCCCCCCCGAGATGACCGGCCCCGACATGGCGCGCGTCGGATGATCCCCCCGAGATGATCCGACCCCGCCGAGGCGGTGTCTCGCGCTGAACCTGACATTACCCCAAGAACTAGTCCTTTGGTACTAGTCGACGCTAGTTCTTTCGGAAGTTCACATGGCCGTCACGTGCCAGGAAGGTCCTCGCGACCGTCGTAGGCCGCGAGGATGAGGTCCGCCGCCGTGGCCGCGGGCATCTCCCCGGCCAGGACCGCTTCCCGGACCTCGGCACGGACCCGGGCGACCCGCTCGTCGGTGCGCAGGCGCTGGTCGAGCTCGTCGCGCACGAGGGCCCAGGTGAACTCCAGCTGCTGCGTGGCGCGCTTCTCCTGCAGACCCCGCGACCCGAGGAACTCGCGGTGGCGGATGACGCGGTTCCAGACCCGGTCGATGCCCACGGACTCCAGCGCCGAGGCCGTCACGACCGGCGGCACCCACCCCTGCGTCCCGGCGTGCACGAGCCTCAGCGCCCCGGCCAGCTCCTTGGCGGTGGCCTCGGCCTCCTGGGCACGTTCGCCGTCGGCCTTGTTGACGCACAGGACGTCGGCGATCTCCAGGATGCCCTTCTTGATGCCCTGCAGCTGGTCCCCAGTACGGGCGATGGTGAGGAACAGGAAGGTGTCGACCATCCCCGCCACCGTGATCTCGGACTGGCCGACCCCCACGGTCTCGACGAGGACCACGTCGTGCCCGGCGGCCTCCAGGACCGTCATGGCCTGGGAGGTCGCCCGCGCCACGCCCCCGAGCGTTCCCGCGCTCGGCGAGGGGCGGATGTAGGCCTGCGGGCTCACCGCCAGGGTCGACATGCGGGTCTTGTCACCCAGCACCGAGCCGCCCGTGCGGACGCTCGAGGGGTCCACCGCCAGGACGCCCACTCGCTTTCCCTGCTCGACCAGGTGGGCACCGAGCGCCTCGATGAACGTGGACTTCCCGACGCCGGGCACGCCGGAGATGCCGACCCGGACCGACCCTCCGGCGTGCGGCGTGAGCTCGGCCAGCAGCTCGCGTGCCTGGGCCCGGTGGTCGCTGCGGCTGGACTCCACCAACGTGATGGCGCGCGAGAACGCAGCCCGACGTCCAGCGAGGACGTCGGCCGCCAGCGAGGGGACGTCGATGGCCGGCATGCCTACGACTGCTGGCGCGTGCGCAGGGAGTCCAGCAGACTCAGCGCCGAGTCGGCGATGACGGTGCCCGGCAGGAACACCTCGGCGGCGCCCATCTCCTTGAGCGTCGAGACGTCGTCGGGCGGGATGACGCCGCCCATGACGACCATGATGTCCTCGCCGCCCTGCTCCGCCAGCGCCGTCTTCAGCTCCGGCAGGAGGCTGAGGTGACCGGCCGCGAGGCTCGAGACGCCGATGATGTGGACGTCGGCGTCGATGGCCTGCTGGGCGACCTCGCCGGGCGTGGAGAAGAGCGGGCCCACGTCGACGTCGAAGCCCATGTCGGCGAAGGCCGTCACGATGACCTTCTGGCCGCGGTCGTGCCCGTCCTGGCCCATCTTGGCCACCAGGATCCGTGGACGGCGGCCCTCGGACCTCTCGAACTCGGCCGTCGCCTCGACGACCTTGTCGATGTTGCCGCCTTGTCCTGCTTCCGTGCGGTACACACCGGAGATCGTACGGATCACCGCTTGGTGGCGTCCGTAGACCTTCTCCAGCGCCGTCGAGATCTCCCCCACCGTGGCCTTGGCGCGGGCAGCGTCGACGGCCAGGGCGAGCAGGTTGCCCTCCAGCGTGCCGTCGCGCCCGGCGCCCTTCTCGGCGCTGCGGGTGAGCGCGTCGAGAGCCGTCTGCACCGCGTCGTCGTCGCGCTCCGCACGCAGCTTCTCCAGCTTGGCCACCTGCTGCTCGTACACCGAGGCGTTGTCGACCTTGAGCACGTCGAGCGGCTCCTCGTCGGCCAGCCGGTAGGTGTTGATGCCGATGACGGCCTGCTGGCCGGAGTCGATGCGGGCCTGGGTGCGGGCGGCGGCCTCCTCGATGCGCATCTTGGGGATGCCCGCCTCGATCGCCTTGGCCATGCCGCCAGCCTTCTCGACCTCCTGGATGTGCGCCCAGGCCCGATCGGCGAGGTCGCGGGTCAGCTTCTCCACGTAGTAGGAGCCGCCCCAGGGGTCGATGATGTCCCTGGTGCCGGACTCCTGCTGCAGCACCAGCTGGGTGTTGCGGGCGATCCGGGCGCTGAAGTCCGTCGGCAGCGCGATCGCCTCGTCCAGGGCGTTGGTGTGCAGGCTCTGGGTGTGGCCCTGGGTGGCAGCCATGGCCTCGATGCAGGTGCGCTGCACGTTGTTGAAGACGTCCTGGGCCGTGAGCGACCAGCCTGACGTCTGGCTGTGGGTGCGCAGCGACGTGGACTTGGGGTTCTTCGGGTCGAAGTCGCTCACCAGGCGCGCCCAGAGGGCACGCGCGGCCCGCATCTTGGCGACCTCCATGAAGAAGTTCATCCCGATCGCCCAGAAGAAGCTGAGGCGAGGGGCGAAGGCATCGATGTCGAGACCCACGTCGAGACCAGCGCGCAGGTACTCGACCCCGTCGGCGAGGGTGTAGGCCAGCTCGAGGTCGTTCGTCGCCCCGGCCTCCTGGATGTGGTACCCGGAGATGGAGATGGAGTTGAACCGCGGCATCTTCTCGGCCGTGTAGGCGAAGATGTCGGAGATGATCCGCATCGACGGTGCCGGCGGATAGATGTAGGTGTTGCGGACCATGAACTCCTTGAGGATGTCGTTCTGGATGGTCCCCGAGAGCTGCTCCGGCTTCACCCCCTGCTCCTCGGCCGCGACGATGTAGAGCGCGAGGACCGGCAGGACCGCCCCGTTCATCGTCATCGAGACGCTCATCTCGTCCAGCGGGATGCCGTCGAAGAGCTGGCGGGCGTCGTAGATGGAGTCGATCGCGACCCCGGCCATGCCGACGTCGCCCTTCACCCGCGGGTGGTCGGAGTCATAGCCCCGGTGCGTCGCGAGGTCGAAGGCCACCGAGAGGCCCTTCTGGCCGGCACGCAGGTTGCGTCGGTAGAAGGCGTTGGACTCCTCGGCGGTGGAGAAGCCCGCGTACTGGCGGATGGTCCACGGCTGGGTGGAGTACATCGCGGGGTAGGGGCCGCGCAGGAACGGTGTGAGGCCCGGGTAGGTGTCCAGTGCGTCGAGCCCGTCGAGGTCGTCGGCGGTGTAGAGGTTCTTGACCGCGATGCCCTCGGGCGCGTCCCACGGCTCCGCACCCCGGGTGGCGCTCTCGAACGCCGCAGGGTCGGGATTCGGCGGCTCGTCGGGGTCCAGCGGCAGACCGGCGAAGCTGCTCGGGATGCTGCTCATGTCGCGAGCTCCTCTCGGGTGCGGCGCAGGAAGGCCAGGGCGTCCAGGCCCGCGGCGGCCCAGTCATCGATGGCACCGCCGTCGACCGGTGCATCCACCGTCTCGGGCTTGCCGGCCACGACGACGCGGCGCGCTCCGGCCTCACGGAGTGCGGCGACGAGCTCGGCCCCCCACTGCGCGTACAGGGCGTCCGGACCGCTCAGGCAGACCACGGTGGGAGCGCCCGCCTCCCGGTAGGCCGCCACGACGTCGTCGACGCCCTCCGACGTCCCGGCCAGCACGGTGTCGATGCCGCCGGCGGCGAGCAGGTTGGCCATGAAGGTGGCTCGGGCGGTGTGCTGCGCGACCGTCCCCATCGTGGCCAGGAACACCGGCGTCGTGGCGGGCTTGTCGCGCATCTGCTCGAACTCGGCGGCGTAGCGCCGGACGGGCAGCTCGCGGCCGTAGGGGCGGCGCTCGGGCACGTCCTCGTACAGGTCGGGGAACTCCGAGACGCCCGTGAGCGGGCGCTGGCGGCAAGCGATGGCCAGGGCACGCTCGGAGGCCGTGGCCTCGACGCGCCCGCGCAGCGCCGCGAGGCCGGCGTCCAGGCCCCCGGCGTCGTCGAGCTCGCCGAACAGGCCCCACGCGGCCCGTGCCGTGTCGTCGGTCAGCCGCTCCACGGCGTGCGCGCCACCGGCCGGATCGAGCACCCGTGCCACGTGGGACTCGCTGACGAGCAGGCCGGAGGTGTTGCGGGCGATGCGCCGACTGAACGCCTCGGGCAGCCCGAGCGGCTCGTCGAACGGGAGCACCGTGACGCTCGTGGCCCCGCCCACGCCGGCGGCGAAGGCTGCGATCGTGGTGCGGAGCATGTTGGCGTAGGGATCGTAGGAGGCCATCATCGGCCGGGAGGTCACGACGTGCTGGCGCATCGCCCGCTGTGACTCCGAGACGCCGCTGAGCTCCAGCATCCGGGCCCAGAGCCGTCGGGCCGCGCGCAGCTTGGCGATCGTCGGGAACTGCTCGTCCGTGGCCGCGAGCCGCACGTCGAGCTGGTCGGCCGCTTCGTCCACGCCGAGACCGGCCTCGGTGAGCCGGCGCAGGTAGGTGGCTCCGGCCAGCAGCACGTAGGCCAGCTCCTGGCCGTCGGAGCCCCCGGCGTCATGGATGGCGGTGCCGTCGACGACGATTCCGCGCACGCCTCGGGGCTGGGCCAGACGTGCCACCTCGACGGCCCGGGCGAGGTCAGGGTCGCCGACGGAGCGGACGGCGGCGCCGATCGGGTCGGCGCCGTAGCTGGTGCCCGGGGCCGGCTCCACGCCCCGGTCCTGCAGCACCGCGTCGAGCGCCTCGGCCGCGCCGAGCGGGTCGTCCGGGGAGTCCAGCACCACGGGGGCGAGATCGAGCAGCACGGGCTCGAGCACCTGCGCGAGCCCGTCCGCGGGCACGGCGCCTTCCCCCACGCTGATCCACAGCGAGTTGACGCCGTTCTCGATGTCGGTCACGACGTGCTCGGCGGTCCGGACGACGTCCGGGTCGGTGAACCACGCGCGGACGTCCCACCCCTCGAGCTCGCGGGTCGCGAAGGCACCGCGGGTGAAGGGGGCCTGGCCCGGCAGGCCTGCGTGGGCGACATCGGTGGTGAGGTCCGGCGTGCCGAGCGGGCTGACACCGATCCCGTCCAGAGTCGTGGTGGTCAGCAGGCCCCACACGTCGGAGTCGGGATCATCGTCGCCGAGCTTCTTGGTCTTGCGCAGGACGGCGGCGGCGGCCTTCTCCCACTCGGCGAGCTCGTGATCGAAGCCTTCGGCGAGGGGGACGGCGACCGTCGCCTCCGGGCCCACGCCGGAGCCGGAGTCGGATGCCATAGGGGGCATCGTAGGCCCGCTCACGCATGAGCGGCCACCAATAGGGGCCACGGGGTGAGCCACGTCTCACGGCGCCCGACGGGGGCCTGCAGCAGGACATGGGCGTCAAACCGAAGGCTTCCGACGTCCCGTCACTGGTCGATGCCCGCCGTGGAGCCTGTGAAGAGCCCATGCTCCGGACGACGCCGAGACCGAGGACATCGCGCAGCAGGCCAGGCTGCGCTCGTCACGCCCCGGCACCGACGTCCACGAGGCGGCACCGGTCGGGGCGCGGTCGAGCCCCGGGCCCCGGGCCCGGAGGCTCCGCCGCGACGTCGGCGGTGGCAGCGCGTCTAGGAGCCGGTCTCGGTGGACCGGTCAGAGCGGTGACCGAGTGCGTCCATCGCCGCGTCGATGATGTGCGGGCGCCATTCCCGCGTGCGGTCACGGGCCGCAGCCGTCAGGGCCGCGTGGTGCGCACCGGTCGCGGCGACCAGCAGGCGGACCCGTCGCGCGTCGGCGGCGCTGCCGGAGTCGATCCCCAACAGACCAGCCAGAGCCTCGCCCGCCTGGCGTAGCTCCGCCGCGGTGTCGTCCGAGTCTTCGTCGCTGAAGACTGCGTGCAGGAACGCCCAGGTGCCTGGCCGCTCGTAGGTCGCGTCCACCAGCGCCGCAATGATGACGCGGTCCCGTTCGGTCCCTTCCACGATCGAGGAGACGTCTGCGACGAGCGCCAGCGTGCTTTCCGCCGCCGTGCGCACGGCGGCCAGGTAGATGGCCTCCTTGCTGGTGAACCGGTGCAGGAGCCCGGCCTTTGAGTAGCCGACAGCGTCAGCGACCTGCTGCAGCGACGTGTGCCGGTAGCCGTGACGGGCGAACAGGGCAGACGCGCGGTCGACGATCTCCGCGTCGGATTCTTCTCGCGTCTGACGGGGCATGGCAGAACCGTAACAACTCCGGTCTGACCGATATGGTAGATTCTGGACCGAATCGGTCAGACCCCCATCACCCCCTCGGTTCCGCCGACCCACCGAAGCGAGTCACGTGCACGCTCTTCAGAAGTCCCTCCAGATCATCCGCGCCGACCTCGGCACCTACCTGGTCGTGAACGTCTTCACCTACGGACTGCTCATCGCCGGCATGGTGGCGGGCCTCGTCCTCTCCGACCCGGATCCCACGACAGCACTGGACGGACCTGCCGGAGGCGTGGCGTTCTCGGTGCTCGACAACGTGGTGCTGCTCGCGCTCTTGATCCTGGTGGTCAACGGGATCGGCGTGTCAGTGCTGGCGATTGTCCTTCCCTCGATGGTCGTCCCTTTCCTCGGCCTGCCCCTCTTCGGCTACATGATGTTCAACATCGGCATGCAGCTCGCGCCCGTCGACGAGACGATGGCCTGGATCCTGCTGCCACACAGCCCGACCCTCCTGATCGAGCTCCAGGCCTACGTGCTCGTGATCCTCGGTGCCGTCCGGCTCGGCCGGTTCTGGCTGCGCCCGGCTGCGGCCGGGGCGACCACCCGTCGCCAGGCGTATGGGGTCGGGCTGCGTCAGCTCGGCCGACTGGGCGTTCCCGCGCTGCTGCTGTTCATCATCGGCGCGGTCTACGAAGCTTTCGAGATCATCTACCTGATCCCGCTGGTGCTGCCCAACTGATTCGTGGCGCCGGTCGGTGGGCGGGGCCGTCGGAGACCAGACTCGGTCTGGAAGGGCCCTCAGACGGCACTGAGCCCACCGCCGTCTCAGCCGGCCTCGTCGGGGGTGAGCAACCTGACCAGGTGATCCATCGCCTGCGCCTGGGCCGGGTTCAGTCGGCTGTCCTGGGACAGGTCCGGCCAGCGATCGTCAGCTCGAGCGAGCGCTCGGCCGGTGGGCGTTCGCTCCAGTCGCGACGCCATCGGTTCGAGCACGACTGCCATCCGGGTCGCGACCTGTTGGATCTCTGAGGACGGGGCGTCTGCGGGAAGACGATCGAAGTGTTCCGAGGCAGCGATGAGCTCGGCGTCACCCATCAAGGGACGCAGGGCGTCGGCGAGGTCGCTGAGAGCCTGCCGATTCAGGTTCTCGGCACCGACGACTCGTGCGATCAGCAGCAGCGCGTCCTGGTCCATCTCGCCGAGAACGCCCGCGGAACGGTCCGACGGGCCGAGAGAGACCAGCTCGGCGAGACCCTCCGGGATGTCGGCGCGCTCCCCCGTCCGGCGCAGACGCGCGATCTGGCGACGTTGCTCCTGGAGGCGTTCGATCGCGGCGAGGAGCTGGCGGTCGATCTCATCGAGGACGTCGTGGTCCGGGGTGGTCTCGAGCATCTCCTCGACCTGGTGCAACGGGATGCCGAGGTCGGTGAGGCGGCGAATGCGCAGCAACCTGGCGATGGTGGCCAGGTCGTAGGCGCGGTAGCCGTTGGCCCGGCGAACCGGTTCGGGCAGGATGCCGATCTGGTGGTAGTGCCGAAGGGTCCGCACGGTGACCCCTGCGAGCTCGGCCACGTCCTGGCTGCGCATCGTGCTCCTCAGACTGTGACGTTGACGCGGCGAAGCGGTCGGAGCGCCATCGCCATCAGGACAGCAGCGAACCACACGCCGGCAGCCACGGCGCCCGCTGCGGCCAGCGAGACGTACTCGACGAGGACTCCTGCACCGAGGATGCTGACGGCCGGCGCCAAGGTCAGCAAGGCGTTCTGCGCGCTCATCACCCGTCCGCGCAGGTCGTCCGGGATGGTCTCGATCATCACGACGCCGAAGAGCGCACCGAGGACTCCCGCGAACAGGCCGAGGATCGCCGCACCGACGAAGATCCACAGAACACTCGGCAGGGCACCGATGACACCGATGCCGACCAGCGACCCGGTCAGGGAGACGACCAGCCACGTTCGGCGACGGAGGCGAGCAGAGGCCATCGCGTAGGTCGCGGAGCCGACGAGCATCCCGGCAGCGAGGAAGGTGAGGACCAGGCCCAGGCGACCTTCCTGGCCGACCTGCGTGAAGTGCACCGGGAGGATGAGGCCCTGCAGGGCGATGAGGACCGTCGCCAGGGCGAGGTTGACGAGGGTGACCGAGAGGATCAGCGAGCTGCCTCTCGCCAGCCACACCATGCCGGCCACCATCTCCGCGGCGCTGCTGCGCGGCGAGTGGTCCGAGTCAGCCGGTGTGCGCCGGCCGACGTCCTTCGGCAGCAGGAACGTCGTCAGGGCGGCGACCAGCGCGAGCCCCGACGTGACCCACAAGGCACCCGACCCGTCGAGGAGCACGACCAAGGAGGCCGCCGCGGCCGGTCCGACCATCATGGTGACGGAGGCGACGCTCTCGCGGAGCCCGACGATCCGCTCGAAGGCCAGGCCACTGCGCCGCTGGACACCGGGCACGAGGGTCTCGCGGGCGGTGAGCCCGGGGA
Source organism: Aeromicrobium sp. CF4.19 (assembly GCF_051262555.1). Classification (NCBI taxonomy): domain Bacteria; kingdom Bacillati; phylum Actinomycetota; class Actinomycetes; order Propionibacteriales; family Nocardioidaceae; genus Aeromicrobium; species Aeromicrobium sp. CF4.19. The sequence continues at coordinate 225,311 of NZ_JBIMEU010000005.1, forward strand.
CGTCTCCGAAGGAGGACAGGATGCCGAACAGCACGAACCACCCGAGGGACAGGTCCGACACCAGGTCCACGATGGGCAGGGCCGCGATGCCGACCGCGGAGATGAGGTCGGTGACGATCGACATCGTCCGGCGGTTGAAGCGGTCGATCAGCCCACCCATCAGGAGCCCGGCCAGCACCGCCGGCCCGGCCGTCGCGGCGGCGACGATCCCGGCGTCGAGGGCGCTGCCCGTGGTCGCCAGCACCACCAGTGGCAGCACGACTGCCGCTACTGAGTTGCCGAGGGAGGAGAAGGCGTAGGACGTGAGGTAGACGATGACGGATCGATCCATGACCCCATCCCAAACTATGACGTCGCGTCGTAGTCAAGTGGTCGGCACGGCGATCGGCTCCGCGGTGCACCAGTCATCGCTCCCGAGCTTTGCAAGACTGGGCCCAGCGACGCCGATGCTCCAGGGCGCAGCGTGACGAGACAGCGAGGCAGGCATGGCGACCTTCGCACTGATCCACGGAGGCGGTTCGACCGCCTGGGACTGGCACCCCGTGGCTCCGCTGCTCGAGCGGGCCGGCCACCAGGTGGTGGCGGTCGACCTACCGATCGAGGATGCCCGCAACGGGCTGGAGGACTACGTCCGCGTCGTGGCGGCTGCTGTCGGTGACCGCAAGGACGTCATCGTGGTCGGGCACTCCCTCGGCGGGTTCACCGCGCCGCTCGTCTGCGACGCGATCCGCACCGATGGTCTGGTCTACCTCGCCGCGATGATCCCGCTGCCCGGCGAGTCGTTCGAGGACTGGTGGTCGGCGACGGGCCACGACCGGGAGACCATCGACGAGGACGACGCCGTGTCGTTCTTCGAGGGCGTGCCCGAGCCGCTGGTGCGGGAGGCCCGCGCGCGCGAGCGTGATCAGCAGGGCGAGTGGATGTCCATGGCCTGGCCCGCCGATCGTCACCCTGCGGTCGCCACCAGAGCGATCCTCGCGGAGGATGACCGGTTCTTCCCAGCACCGTTCATGCGACGGCAGGTCCGGGACCGGCTCGGCATCGAGCCGATCGAGATCGAGGGCGGGCACTACGTGCAGCTGACGGCTCCGGGCGCCGTCGCATCGGCACTGCTCGACTTCGCTGACGAGATCGCTGCAGTCCGCAACGCCTGATCGACGTCACCCCGGGCGAAGGACGACGAGTCTCGGCGTGGCTGCGAGAATGGGGGCGTGAAGATACCCGCCGACCTCTTGCCCGTCGATGGTCGTTTCGGGTCCGGGCCGTCGAAGGTCCGACCGGAGGCGCTGGCCGCTCTCGCCGCCACCGGCACCTCGCTCATGGGCACCTCGCACCGCGCTGCGCCGGTCAAGTCGGTCGTCGGCTCGATCCGGGAGGGACTGTCGACACTCTTCGCCCTCCCCGACGGGTACGAGGTCGTGCTCGGGGTGGGCGGGACGCACGCCTTTTTCGACGCGGCCGTCTTCGGTCTCGTCGAGCGACGCAGCCAGCACCTGGTGCACGGGGAGTTCACCCGCAAGTTCGCCACCGCGGTCCAGCAGGCCCCCTTCCTCGACGCCCCCGAGCTCTTGGAGAGCGCCCCGTCGACGCATCCCCTGCCCCACGCGACCCCCGGCGTCGACGTCTACGCCTGGGCCCACAACGAGACCTCGACCGGCGTCATGGCGCCGGTCGAGCGGGTCGTCGACGCCGACCCCGGCGCCCTGGTGCTGGTGGACGCCACCTCGGCCGCCGGCGGCCTGTCGGTCGACGTCTCGCACACCGACGTCTACTACTTCGCACCCCAGAAGAGCTTTGCCTCCGACGGCGGCCTGTGGGTCGCGATCATGTCCCCCGCCGCGATCGAGCGCGCCGAGCGGATCAAGGCCTCCGGTCGGTACCTCCCCGGCTTCCTCGACCTTCCGGTGGCGATCGACAACGCCCGCAAGGACCAGACCTACAACACGCCCGCCGTCGCCACGCTGTTCCTGCTGGATGAGCAGGTGCGCTGGCTGAACGAGCGTGGGGGCCTGGGCTGGGCGGCGACGAGGACGGCGGAGTCGTCGTCGCGCCTGTACGCCTGGGCCGAGGCGTCGACGTTCGCGTCACCGTTCGTGACGGCGCCGCCGGAGCGGTCCTTCGTCGTGGGCACGGTCGACCTCGAGGAGTCCGTCCCGCAGGCCGCTGTGACGAGCATCCTGCGCGAGAACGGGGTCGTCGACGTCGACTCCTACCGGGGCCTGGGTCGCAACCAGCTGCGCGTCGGCATGTTCCCGGCCGTGGAGCCCGACGACGTCAGCGCCCTCACGGCCTGCGTCGACTGGATCGTCGAGCGGCTCTGACGCCTATCCTGCGTGCGACAGGTCAACTATCGAGGACGGCGCCGGCCATGTGGTCCTCACGGTGCTGAATGTAGGTCCGAGCGCTCTGGTGGAGGCTCTCGATCTCGACCTCACTGAGCTCACGCCGCACCTTGCCTGGGATGCCTGCCACGAGCGACCGTGGCGGCACCTGCATTCCCTCCGGCACCAGCGCACCAGCCGCGACGAGGGTCTCGTCCCCGATGACGGCCCCATTCATGATGATCGCCCCCATCCCCACGAGGACGAAGTCACCGATCGTCGCCCCATGGACCACGGCGGCATGGCCGATCGTGACACCTTCGCCGAGAAGGACCGGTTGACCTCGCTCCACGTGGAAGACGCAGTTGTCCTGCACGTTGGAGTCCTTGCCGATCGTGATCGGCTCATTGTCCCCACGCAGCACCGCGCCGTACCAGATGCTCGCTCCGGACTCGAGCGTTACGGCACCGACAATCGACGCGTTCGGCGCGACCCAGGCGTCGTCGGCGACCTTCGGAATCCTGCTCCCCAGTGAGATCTTCATGCGCCCAAACCTAGCCGCACCGGGCAGAGACATCGACAGGGATGAGGCCGGAACCACGCTCGGCGAGACTCCGAGCTCCGTCTCTCGCAGCGTCTGAGTCGTGCAGGAGCGCCCCGATGCCACGGGCACTGGAAGAGCCGCGGCCACCGGCGAGCGGGTGCGGTCCGCCCGAGAAGTCGCCTCGAAACCTCTCGTCGGCCCAGCCGCCGCAACGCGGCCCGTGTGACTCCTCTCTCATTCAACCCTTGTGACGCAAACCACAAGTGTGGTAGGACCATAGAGTCCTCTCACCGAAACTCGGAGACGCCATGCAGCGGAAAAGCCCGGCTCCACCCGTCGACACCACAGAGACCGCCGAACGTCGCAAGCTCCGAAAAGTCGGCTCGGCGAGCCTCATCGGCACCACAATCGAGTACTACGACTTCTTCGTCTACGGAACCGCCGCCGCCTTGGTGTTCCCTGTGGTCTTCTTTCCCAGCTCCAGTCCAGCGGTAGGGACGATCGCCTCCTTCGCGACGTTCGGAGTGGCGTTCTTCGCCCGCCCCGTCGGCTCGGTCGCCTTCGGACACTTCGGAGACAAGTTCGGACGCAAACGCACCTTGGTATGGACGTTGCTGATCATGGGGTTGTCGACCGTAGCCATCGGGCTCTTCCCGGGCTACGAGACAGGCGTGTTCGGCATCTTCGAGAACGGTATCGGGATCTGGGCACCGATCCTGCTCGTGGTGATGCGCTTCTTGCAGGGTCTGGCCATGGGCGGGGAATGGGCCGGCGCGACACTACTGACGGCCGAGTACGCTCGCGAAGGCCAGCGCGGACGAATGGCCGTATATCCGCAGCTCGGCCCGGCAGTAGCCTTCTTCCTGGCCAGCGGGACCTTCTTCATCGCCTCGGTGACGGTGGGCGCCACGAGTGAGGCTTTCCTCAGCCACGGGTGGCGCCTGCCGTTCCTCGCGTCGTTCCTGCTCGTGATGGTCGGCCTGTGGATCAGGTTGAGCATCGACGAGACGCCGGTCTTCAAGAACCGTCAGGCCAAGCACGAGCCCGCGCAGGTGACGTTGCCCTTCGCGGACGCGATCCGGACGCAGTGGCGACAGATCCTCATCTCAGGCATGGCCATGTCAACGCTGTTCGCGATGTTCTACATCGGCAGCACGTTCCTCACCAGCTACGGGACCACCGAGCTCGAGTTCAGCCGGACCACCATCCTTGGGTTCGGCATGATCGCCGCAGTGGTCCTGGGGATCACCACGGCTGCCGCAGCCATCCTCTCGGATCGAATCGGACGAAGGAAGGTTATCGGGGCCGCCTACGTCGTCGCATTCTTCTGGTCCCTCCTACTGTTCCCGTTGCTCGACACCGGTTCCCCCATCGCGCTGCTGATCGGATTGACGATCACACTCTCGCTCTACGGCGTCGCAAACGGGCCCGCCGGGGCGCTGCTGCCGGAGATGTTCCCTTCCCGCTACCGCTACACCGGTGCCGGCTTGAGCTACAACCTCGGAGGCATCATCGGCGGCGCCATTCCACCGATCCTGGCGGCTCAGATCGTAGCGGTCTCCTCGAGCATCTGGGTCGGTGTGCTGCTGGCCGGGCTCTCGGCTGCCAGCTTGCTCTGTGTGGTGGCTCTGCCCGAGACGAAGGACAACGATCTGAACGAGAGTCCCGCTCCCTCTGCGCATCGCGTTTGAGAGCCGTCCCAGGTCCCGACAACCCGATCGATCCGGTCGAGCTGTCGTGAGTCGCCGTGCACAAGGCACTGTCTCGGTTGGTGCGGAGCCGGCCAGCGCTGACGCCCGGTCTTCACCGAGCCGTTACCGCCCCCACCCCGTCCCCTGGGATGCTCATGACCCCGCCACCTGAAGACAGCGTCACGAACGGAGAGCCGCGCCGCCACGCGATGCTGTCGGGAGCCAAGGCAATGCTGCCGATCCTCATCGGGATCGCCCCGTTCGCAGCCGTCGCCGGCCTCGCCGGCACCCAGAACGGCCTCAGCATCGCGGAGACAGCGGCCCTTTCGCTGTTCGCCTACGCGGGCGCAGCTCAGGTCGCCGCGCTCGACCTCATCGGCGACGGCGTCGGGGCAGGCATCGTGATCGCGACAGCCCTCACCATCAATCTGCGCTTCATCGTGTATTCGGCGGCCTTGGCACCCACGTTCGCGGACGAACGCCTTCCACGACGGCTGATCGGCTCATACCTCCTGGTCGACCATGCCGTCCCTCTGACGCTGACCGAGACACACCGCAGGCCGCCACACGATCGCGTCACGTTCTACCTGGGAGCCTGCGTAGTGTTCTGGTGCACGTGGCAGACCGGCTCCCTGATCGGCTCCCTCCTGGGGTCCCTGCCCCGGATCGGTGTCGCGCAGTTCGCCGTCCCGGTCTCCTTCCTTGCCCTGCTCGCACCCCAGCTCCGCGCCTGGCCTCGGGCTTGCGCGGCCGCCGTGGGCGGTGCGGTCGCGGTGACCTGCGCCGGCTTACCCGCCAATCTGGGAATGTTGCTGGGAACGGCCACAGGGATTGCCGCCGGCGTAGCGACCGGCTGGCGCTCGGCCGACAGGGAGTACAAGCCGTGAGTACACCGACGACCTGGTTGGTCATCGTGACGATCGCGGTGGGCGGATTCGCCCTGCGGGGTGCTTTCATCCTTCTGCCGATCGTTCCCCACACAATGCCTCCACGAGTGAACCTCGTACTCGACATGGTTCCGGCGGCCGCCTTCGCTGCCCTGGTAGCTCCGGCCATCCTGCTCGACGACGGGGTCATGGCGCCCCTGTCACCTGCGACGCTGGCGGGAGCAATCACGATCATCGTCTCGCTGCGCTGGGGGAGCATGGCGCTCAGCATCGCTTGCGGACTGAGCGCCTATGCATGTCTCGACCTCGTCCTCTGACACGCACAGCATCGAGGACCGACCCGCGGCACGTGCACTTCAGCGGGGCTCCGATCCTGCTGCTGGCCTCAGCCCCACCCGATTTCGTCGAAGCCGGCGGCACGATAGAAGTCGCGGATGTGGGCCGTGACGAGTTTGGTCGCACTCGACCCCTCGCCGGCATCGATAGCTTCGACGATGGCGGCGTGTTCGTCGGTCAAGGTCTTCATCGTCCTCGCGGGATCCTCGAGGCTCTCGAAGGCGTCGACCATCGCCTGTCGAAGGGCCTCTCGCAGCGCGGCCATGAGCGCCGCCGCCAGCGCATTGCCCGAGGACCGCACGATCGCGACATGGAAGGCGGCGTCAAGATCGTTGTACGACGCGGTGGTGTGGACACCTCTCATCTCTTCGACCACGGCCCGCAAAGACTCGACATCCTCGGTCGTGGCGCTCTCGGCCGCCTTGCCGGCCGCCATGCCCTCGATGAGCAGTCGGACCTCCACGAGGTTCGCCACTGTGAAAGATGCCAGTCTCAGGTGAATGCGCAAGACCATCGCCATACCGGTGATGCTGTCGTTGACGATCATCGATCCCGACGTCGGTCCGGAGCCGGTGCCGGCCTCGACGACGCCGATCGCCTCCAGGATTCTCAGCGCCTCCCGCACGGCACCACGACTCACGCCGAGGGCCTCGGCGAACTGACGCTCGGGCGGAAGGCGATCCCCTGCCTTCAAGGTTCCCGCGAGCAGGCGTTCCTCGATCTCGGCCACGACCTGTTCGTGCGTGCGCATCCGAGGAAGGGGTCTCCACTGCAGCTGAGCGTCCTCCGACACGCTGGCACCTCCCCCTCTGACGACGACCTCGCGAGGTCCGATCGTATCGGCTTCGGGTCGAGGGCTTCGTACACAGGGCGCGATTCGGCGGACGGGCTGCGAGAAGCGACTGCAGCTGCTGCATCCGGCACCCCTCAGACCGAGCCGCGGGTGCGCCGACGACGGACAGGGCTCGTCCTCACTCCTGAACGCCCCAGGCACATCGGCCGGCGTCAGAACACCGGCGTCTCCTGGTAGCTGCCGAAGACATCTCGCAGCGCACCGGTGATCTCCCCCATCGACAGGTGCGCCCGAACAGCCTCGATGGTGGCCGGCATCAGGTTCGCCTCGTCGTCGCGAGCCACGGCGAGCAGGCTCTCCAGCGCCGCCTCGGCACGCTGCGGATCGCGGTCGGCGCGCACCTGCTTGAGCCGGCGGATCTGGCGTGCCTCGGACTCCGGGTCCAGCTTGTGGACCTCGATCTTCTGGTCCTCCTGCTCGTCGACGTACTTGTTGACGCCGATCACCGGTCGATCACCACTTGCCTTGCGTTGGGCGAAGTCGTAGGCGCTGTCCGAGATCTCCCTCTGGAAGAAGCCTTGTTCGATCGCCGGCACCACACCGCCCATGGCCTCGACCTTGTCCATGTACTCCTGGATACCCTGCTCGATCTCGTCAGTGAGGGCCTCCACGTAGTAGGACCCGCCGATCGGATCGATCACGTCGGGGACGTTGGTCTCGTCAGCGATGATCTGCTGGGTGCGCAGAGCCAGCTTCATCGCCGTCTCCGACGGGATCGTGTAAGCCTCGTCGAGACCGTTGGTGTGGATCGACTGCGCGCCACCGAGCACGGCGGACAGAGCCTGCAACGTTGTACGGACGATGTTCACCATCGGCTGCGGCTTGGTGAGCGTTGCGGCTGCGGTCTGGGCGTGAAAGCGCAGTCGCATGGAGTTCGCTTCCTGTGCACCGAAGTGTTCCTTCATCATCTTCGCGTAGTACCGGCGAACGGCCCGAAACTTGGCGACCTCCTCGAAGAGGTCAGCCTGAGAGACGAAGAAGAACGACAACCGCGAGGCGAACGTGTCGACGTCGACGCCCGCGTTCACCACGTCCTCGACGTAGGCCTTCGTGATCGCCATCGTGAAGGCGACCTCCTGCAAGGCGTTGCCGCCAGCCTCGCTGATGTGGTATCCGCTGATGTTGACCGGGTTGTATCGAGCCATGTGCTCGGCCCCGAAGGCGATGCAGTCGCGGACGATGCGCATGCTCGGACGTACCGGGAAGATCCATTCCTTCTGCGCGACGTACTCCTTGAGGATGTCGTTCTGGATCGTGCCGGACAGCTTGTCGAGATCGTAGCCCCGGTCCTCTGCAACGGCGACGTACATCGCGAGCAGGATCCAGGCCGACGGGTTGATCGTCATCGACACCGAGATCTTCTCCAGGTCGATGCTGTCGAACAGTGCTGCCATGTCCGGCAGCGTGTCCACCGCCACGCCTTCTCGACCGACCTCGCCGAGACTCATTTCGTCGTCGCTGTCCAGGCCCATGAGCGTGGGCATGTCGAAGTCCACCGACAGCCCGGTCTGACCCTGGGCGATCAAGTACTGGAAGCGCTTGTTGGTCTCCTCCGCCTGGCCGAAGCCGGCGATCTGCCGCATCGTCCACTTCCGCCCTCGGTACATCGTGGGGTAAGGACCGCGGGTGTAGGGGTAGCGGCCGGGAAGCCCGACCTCCTCCCAGCTCTCGGGGAGATCCTGCGGCCCATAGACCCGCTTGACCGGGCGGCCAGCCCCGGTGACGTAGTTCTCCCTGGACTCCGGAGCCCGGCGGAGGAAGTCCGCCAGCTCGTGATCTTCCCAGTCCTCGGTCTCTGCCGCGGCACGTGCCCGCAGAGCGTCGGCAGCGAGGCGCAGCTCGTCGGGAGTCGTCTTGGCGTCGTCGGTCATGATGTCCTTCTTCCGTTGATGTCTGCGGGGTCTACGGCCATGGCTGTCAGCAACCGGGCAGCGGCTTCACGTGGTTCGTCCTCACGGGCAATGAGCGCCTCGACGGCATCGTCGAAACCGCCGTGGCCCGACCGGAGCTTGTCGGCCACGAGAGCCTCTGCCGCCCAGCGGATCCGGGTGGCCGCGTTACGCCGCTCCACCTCACCGAGGCCGTCCCCTCGGGCCATCCAGGCCTGGTGCTCAGCCGCTGTATCGAGGAGCTCGGGCACTCCCTCGCCCGTGGCTGCAGCAGCCTTCAAGATCGGCACGTTCCACTGATGTGGGGCGCGTGGGGTCAGCCGAAGCGACTCGCGCAGCTGTCTGACCGTGAGATCGGCACCAGGACGGTCTGCCTTGTTGACCACATGGACGTCGGCGATCTCGATCAGTCCGGCCTTGATCGCCTGGATCTCATCTCCGAGGCCGGGAACGCTGATCACCAGCACGGTGTGGGCCACGCTGATGATGTCGACTTCCGCCTGACCGACTCCAACAGTCTCGAGAATCACGACGTCGAAGCCGGCCGCGTCGAGCAGGACGATGCCATCGAGCACGGCACGCGAGAGACCACCCGTGGCGCCCCTCGAAGCCATCGAGCGGATGTAGACGTCGTCTCGTCCGGCAAGCTCGGTCATGCGGATGCGGTCCCCCAGGATCGCTCCTCCGGAGTAGGCACTGGAAGGGTCGACCGCCAGGATGGCAACCCGCTTTCCTCGCGCTACGTACTCCTGGGCCATGACGGAGACCAAGGTGCTCTTGCCGCTGCCCGCCGGCCCGGTGATCCCGACGACGTGGGCCCGACCGCTGTCCTTCCAGATCTCGGCCAGCAGCTCCGTTGCCGCATCCGATCTGCTCTCGACGAGGGTCAGGCCTCGCGCGAGTGATACCTGTGAGCCGGCGCGAATGCGTTCGGCCAGCTCCACCAAGGGCGCGTTCGACCCTGTCGGACTCACGCCGACGTCCCCCTCTCGAGCGACTCGAACAACTGCCGATCGTCGATCACCCGCCGCGCCTTGAAGTCGGTGCGGTCGAAGGTATTCGGTTCGACCGGAACGATCTTGGCGCCGATCCCCAGAACCGTGCGCAATCCTTCGCCGACCTGCTCGACCCACACGTCCCGTGCCACCGTCGCGCCTTCGGCGTCGAACTCGACCTGTACGAGCAGCTCGTCCATCGAGCCCTGTCGACTGATCACCACACGGTGCTCACCGCCGTAGCCCTGGGCTCGCATGACGACGTCATCGATGGCACTCGGATGCACATTCTCACCGCGGATCTGGAACATGTCGTCGATGCGGCCGTAGATGCCCTTGGGCAGGAAGGGGTAGGTGCGACCACGAGAGGCATCGGGCGCCTCCCATCGCGTGAGGTCGTTGGACAACAACCGGATCATCGGTTGCGACGTTCGCTCCAACGTCGTGTAGACCGGGGTGCCCTCGCTGCCGTAGGAGACGCGCTTCATCGTGGCCGGATCGCACACCTCGGTGTAGACCAGGTCCTGCCACGCGAACATCCCGGGGCCGTTCTCCGCTGCACCGAGAGACATCCATGGCGCGACCTCGCCCATGCTGCCTGAATCGAAGACCTCGGCGTCGAACGCATCGATGATGCGCTCCCGGATGGCGGGCACGCTGGCTCCGGGCTCGCCTGAGAAGAACATCTTGCGCAGCGCCAAGCTGCGCGGATCGATGTCGTTCTCTCGTGCGACCTCAGCGAGCCTCAGGGCGTAGGAAGGCGTTCCGTAGAACACCGTGACGTGCATCTGACGCATCCACTGCAGCGTCCGCAAGCTCTGGCCCTGCACCCCTGCTCCAAAGGGAAACACCGCTGCGCCGAGTCTCTCGGCCCCGATGTAGGCGCCCCACGAACCCCAGTACTGAGTGAGCGGTGACCCAATCAGGACGACATCGTCGGGCCGGACACCCATGGCCCACATGACTCGGGCATGGGCGTTGGCGATCGCGACCCAGTCCTGCTGGGATATTCCGAACGCCGTGGGGCGCCCTGTGGTTCCGGACGTCCCCTTGATGTGAGTGACCTCGATCGGGTCGACGCACAGGTAGCTGCCATACGGCTCGTTGGCAGCCTGGTCCGCCCGGAGCTCCTCCTTGCGGACAACAGGAACGCTCTCGAACGCCTCCAGTGACGTGATGTCGCCAACCTCCAGGCCGGCATCGGACCATGCACGACGGTAGAACGGCGACCTGTCCCACGCATAGGCCATCAGCTGCTGGATCCGCTGCAAGATCGCCTCGTCGCGCTGCTCGGGGTCCATGGTCTCGCGGACCGGGAACCAGTGTTGCTGCTCGGGCGAGGGTCGGTACCCGGCGTCATAGCGCGGGGGCCATGCCCACGACTCAAGCTCGAGCATCAGGAGCTCGCCTCCACGGGGGCAGCCGCCTTGATGGTCTCGACGATCTTGTCCGGCGGAGTGTCCTGACCGAGAACGGCTGCGACGCCCAAAGTCTGCAGCTCGATCTCGTCCTCGTCGGGCATCACCCCGCCGGCCACGATCGTGAAGCGGGGCCGCTCCTCCATCCCGTCGAGAATCTCGAAGATCTTGGTGAAGATCGGCATGTGCGCACCAGACAACAAGCTGACACCGAGGACGTCGACGTCTTCCTGCGCAGCGGCCTCGATCACCTGAGCGGGGCTGCGATGCAGACCGGTGTAGATGACCTCCATGCCCGCATCTCTGAGGGTGCGCGCGACGACCTTCACGCCACGGTCATGTCCGTCGAGCCCGATCTTGGCAAGCATGACGCGCAGGGGCAGCGCCGGTGGTTCGTTCATGTGTGTACCCATTCCTGGAGTGACCAAACTGTGGTTCTACCATAGGCTGACTCGTGTGACCTACGCAACGGCGAAGCAGTTCTACGTGGTCGTCATCGACAGCAGTCGCTGAGTGAGGAGAGGACTGACAGTGAACGTGCCCGGCGATCCAGTGCCCACACCCGTGACCGGGCCGTCCTTGAACATCGAGCGCGGCCTGGCCACGATCACGATGCGCAGGCCGGCGATGATCAACGTGTTCGGACCTGAGGAGATCTCCTCGGTGACCACGAGCCTTCGACATGCCGTGGCCGATCCCTCCGTCTCGACGATCCTGATCCGCGGGGAGGGAGATCGCGGTTTCTGCGCAGGCGGCGACATCAAACACGTCCGCTCCTTGATCGTCGCAGGCGAGCTGCACCAGCTCGCCGACTTCTGGTCCGCGGAGTACCGGCTCAACCATCTCCTGAGCACGTGCCCCAAGCCGCTGGTCACCATCGCCCACGGTCTGACGCTCGGGGGAGGCGTGGGCTTGGCGGCGCACGCCGCGCACCGCGTCGTCACAGACTCGACACAGATGGGCATGCCCGAAGCTCTGATCGGACTCTCGCCCGACGCAGGTGGGCTGTGGCTGTACTCCAGGGCCCCGAAGCGTGCCGGGGCGTTTGCCGCCCTCTCTGCTGCGCACCTCAGTGCCGGTGACGCGCTCTACATGGGACTCGCCGACCACTACGTGCGCGATGATCAGATCGACGAGCTCGTGGAGCGACTGCACCGCTTCCCAGCCACCGAGGCGCTCGCTGCTCTCCAGACTCGGTCGTCCTCGTGGGTCGCCGACCACGCGGACGCCATCGACACGGTGTGTGGGGCGGGTTCCCTTGCCGAGATGATCGAGTCGGCAGAGGTGATGACGGCCGGATCCAGCGAGAGCCCGGAGATCCACGCCGTCGCGCAGGCGCTACTCGACGGCATGTCCAGTGGATCCCCGACGGCCCTGCACGTCACCCATGAGGGCCTCCGGCGGGCGGAGGTCATGAGTCTGGAGCAGTGCTTGGAGCAAGATCTGCGGGTCGGCCTGCACTGCGCCCGGCACCCCGACCTCATAGAGGGGATCCGCGCCCGCGTCGTGGACAAGGACCGTGCTCCTGCTTGGCATCCATCGACCGTGGCCGACGTCTCCGCGGCCGACGTCGACGGCTACTTCGAGCCGATCACGCCTACCCTGCAGCTGGACTCCTGGTAGGCCACAGGACACCCCTCGCATGCGGCCCCTCCCTGAAGGCCGGCCCGCTCAGGTGAGCAGGCGCGAGATCGGGTCGATGGCGAAGTAGACGACGAACAGCACCGCCACGACCCACATGAGCGGGTGCACCGCACGGATCCGGCCCTTGACGACCTTGAGCAGCACGAAGGCCACGAAGCCCGCGCCGATGCCGGCCGCGATGGAGTACGTGAAGGGCATGATCACGATCGTCAGGAAGGCGGGGATGGCGATCTCGGCGTCGTTCCAGTCGATGCCCGTGACCTGCGACATCATCAGGAAGCCGACGAGCACCAGGGCCGGCACGGCGGCCTCGTTGGGGATGTGGGTGACGACCGGCGTCAGGAAGGTGGCGGCGAGGAACAGCACACCCGTGACGATGCTCGCCAGACCCGTGCGGGCACCGTCGCCGACGCCCGAGGCGGACTCGATGTAGGACGTGTTGCTCGAGACGCCCGCTGCCCCACCGACGGCCGCACCGATGGAGTCGACGATGAGGATGCGCTGCGCGCCCTCGGGCGTGCCGTCCTCGTCATTGAGGCCGGCCTCGGCGCCGATCGCCGTCATCGTGCCCATCGTGTCGAAGAAGTCGGCCAGCAGGATGCTGAACACCAGCAGTGACACGGCGACGACGCCGATCCGCTCGACGGACCCGAACAGGTTGAACTCACCCAGCAGCGAGAGGTCCGGCACCTCCACGATCGCGTCCGGCCACGAGGGCACGTTGAGGTTCCAGCCGCGGGAGGTCGGGTCTCCCCCGCTCGGAGCGGTGTCGGTGATCGCCTGCACGACGCCCGCGAGCACCGTGGTGGCGGCGATGCCGATGAGGATCGCCCCCGGCACACCGCGCGTGTAGAGCGCGATCATCAGCAGCAGACCGAGGCAGAACACCAGCACCGGCCAGCCCGCAAGAGTGCCCTCGATGCCCAGGCCGATCGGTGGAGCGGGGTTGCCGGTCGTCCGCACGAAGCCCGCGTCGACGAGACCGATCAGCGTGATGAACAGGCCGATGCCCACGGCGATCGCGGTCTTGAGCTCGCGCGGCACCGCGTCGAAGACCGCCTTGCGGAACCCGGTCAGCACCAGGACCAGGATGATGATGCCCTCCAGCACGACCAGGCCCATCGCGTCGGCCCAGGTCATCTGCGTCGCCACGGAGTACGCGACGAAGGCGTTCAGGCCGAGCCCGGTGGCCATGGCGAGCGGGAAGTTGGCCAGGGTGCCCATCAGGATGCACAGGACGCCGGCGACGAGGGCCGTGCAGGCCGCGATCGTGGCGAAGCCGGACCCCGGCTCGCTGCCGCCCCCGAGGTACTGACCCTCGGCGTCGGGGACGCCGGACAGGATGATCGGGTTCAGCACGATGATGTAGGCCATCGTCAGGAAGGTGACGACGCCACCGCGCACCTCCCGTCCGACGTTCGAGCCCCGGTCGGAGATGCGGAAGTAGGTGTCGATGGCACTGGACATGGCACGGAGCATGCCAGAGCCCCGGCGGGCGCCGGCGGGGACCCGGCCCCCGTCACGAGGTCTTAACGCCGACGACGCCGGCGACGCGGGCGCCGCACCATCCACCAGGAGACGAGCGCGAGCCCGCCGACGGCCAGCATCCCCAGCACGGGAGTCAGCCAGTGCCGTCCGATCGGGGAGCCCAGGGTGCCTGCGGTCGAGGCCTCCTCGGCGCTCGACCCGTCCGCCGGTGAGAGGTCGAGCGGCACCCGCCACAGCTGGGAGGACTCGCCCTCGCTCCCGACGACCAAGGAGTCACCCGAGGGAGCCACGGCAAGCGACTCGCCCTGCGGCTGCTCGGGCAGGACCACCGTCCCTCGCACCTCGCCGGAGTCCGGGTCCAGGACGTGCGCCTCGCCGTAGTTGCGGACCACGACGTGGCGGCCGTCCGGCGTCCAGGCAGCGTCGGTCGCGAGCGACAACGTCGAGAGGTCGGTCTGCTCGGCCGTGCTCACGCCGTCGGGGTCGAGCGTCGCCGGCAGGGCCAGCACCTCCCCGGCCAGCACCTGCTTGGCCACCAGGAGCATCCGCCCGGACTGCGGGTCGATCGCGAGGGACTCGATGTCACGGGGACCGTCCGGGTAGGCGATGCGGTGCCGCACGGCCTCGGTCGACCCGTCACCCCGGCCCGGCTCGGCCAGGGACCACAGGGCTGTGTCGTCGCGAGCACCGGCGTTGTTCCCCGTGTCCGCCACCCACAGGGCCCCGTCGTGCAGCGCGAGCGCCTCGGTGTCCTGCCAGTCGGCCCCCACCACGGTGGTGACGCCCACGACGTCACCCGTGGACAGCTCGATCGCGAAGACGGTGTCGGCGTTGCCCGAGTCGTTGATCGTGTAGGCGAGGTCGGGGTCCTCCTCGCTGATGGCCAACCCGCTGGACTCGGTGATCCGCGGGTCGTCGATGGCGCCGAGCCGCTCACCCGTCGGTGGCGCGTCGGCGGCCTCGGCGCCACGCATGAAGGACACGACGAGGACGATGAGGATCAGCACGACGAGCAGACCGGGGATCAGCAGGCGGCGACGGCGGGGATTCATCGGCTCCATCCTCCCAGCCGAGCGCCGGTGCCGCCGCTCCACGTGCCCGGGGGCCTTTCCCGACCGGTAGGCTGGCCGACGTGAGCGAGGACGACTGGGCCGTCCACGACAGTGACGGTCCCGAGACGATCGAGCGCAAGCTCGGTCACCGTGAGCGCGCCCGGCTCGAGCGAGCGGCCCGCCGCCACGAGCTGGGCCATCCCGACGTCGACGAGTTCGAGATCGGCAACACCACCCACCGGGTGGCGGCCGTGGAGCCGATGGACGTCGACGGCGTGCGCACCATGACGGTCGGCACGATCATCTGGGGCGTCATCGCCGTCGCCCTCGTCCCGTTCCTGGGCACGCTGGAGTCCGACGGACGGACGTGGTGGATGTGGGCGGCGCTCGCCGGCTTCGGCCTGGGACTCATCGGCATCGAGTACTGCCGGCGTCGGCGCAACGCGCTGAATCACCAACCCGGGCGCCGTCGGATCGAGTGATCAGGCGACCGGGGCGGACTCGTCCGCCCGGCGCTCCTCCTCGCTCCTGACGGTGGTGCGCAGCGGCACCTCCTTGATCAGCAGCGACGCCACGATGCTGATGAGCGCCACGCCGGCCGCGACCGCGAAGATCGTCCCCGTCGCGTCGCCGTAGGCGGCCCGGACCACCTCGGCCACCGGCGCCGGCAGGGCGTCCACGTCCAGCAGGGACCCGCCCCCGGACGATGCGCCGGACGTCTGCAGACGACTGGTGACGTCGTCACGCACCTGTGCGGCGAGGATGGCACCGAGCACCGAGACGCCGATGGTGCCACCGAGCGAGCGGAAGAACATCACGCTGGAGCTGGCCGCCCCGACCTGGGAGACGCCCACCGTGTTCTGGACGGCGAGCACGTAGTTCTGCAGGAGCATGCCCATGCCGAGCCCCATCAGGACCATGAAGATCATGGTGTGCCACTCCGGGGTGGAGTGATCCACCGTCGCGAGGAGTCCGAGTCCGAGGACCAGCAGGACCGAGCCGGTGACCAGGAAGGGCTTCAGGCGCCCTGTGCGGGTGATGAGCTGGCCCGAGCCGACCGTGCCGACCAGCGAGCCGAGCATCAGCGGCATCCCGAGCAACCCGGCCGTGGTGGGGCTGTGACCACCCGCGACCTGGAAGTACTGCCCGAGGAAGACCGATCCGCCGAACATCGCGATGCCGACGGCCATGCTGCCGGTGATGGCCAGCGCCGTGGTGCGAGCGGTGATGACCGAGATCGGGACCATCGGCTCGGGGTGGCGCACCTCCACGCGCACGGCCGTCACGCCGAGCACGAGAGTCGCGCCCAGGAACACGGCGGTCTGCCAGGACAGCCACGGGTAGGCGTCGCCGGCGAAGGTCACCCACAGCAGCGGCAGGGAGGCGGCGGTGCTGATGAGCAGGGCGCCCCACACGTCGAGCTGGACGCGTCGGCGCACCGTCGCGAGGTGCAGGGTGCGCTGCAGGATGACGAGCGCCAGGACGGCGAGCGGGACGCAGACGAAGAAGCACCAGCGCCAGCCCAGGGAGTCGACGATGACGCCGCCGATGAGGGGTCCGCTGACCGTGGCGACGGCCATCGTGCCACCGAGGTAGCCGCTGTACCGGCCGCGCTGGCGCGGGGGAATGATCGAGCCGATGATGGCGATCGCCGTCGAGGTGAGCCCGCCCATCGCCAGGCCCTGCACGACACGCATCGCGATGAGCTGCGGCACGTCCTGCGCGAGCCCCGCGAGCACCGAACCGATGACGAACAGCACCAGCGCCACCTGGATGAGCAGCTTCTTGCTCATCAGGTCCGCGAGCTTGCCCCACACCGGCGTGGAGACGGTCATCGCGAGCAACGAGGCGGTGACCACCCACGTGTACTGGGTCTGCGAGCCCTGCAGGTCGGCGATGATCGTGGGCAGGGCGTTTGCGACGATCGTCGTGCTGATGAGGGCGGTGAACATGCCGGCGAGCAGGCCGACGAGGATCCGCAGGATCTCGCGGTGGCTCAGCTCACGGTCGGGAGACGCATCGTCGGAGCGCGCGCCACCCTCCGTCGCCGTCTCCTCGACGAACGTCTGGACCCGATCAGCACTGTTGTTTCGTTGCACCTTGCAACCATACGGGCATGGGAGCGCAGCCCCAACCCCCGAGCGGTGTGACCTCGCCGACGCTCAGAGGTCCGCGACGTCGTCGATCATGACGGTGTCGTGCACCGGGGGCGGCAGCTTCTGCGGGCTCGCCGAGCGGCTCAGACGGGCGCCCGTGTGCGCACCACAACCATGGGAGAACGCCACGACGCGGCCGTCGTCGTTGGCCATGCCGTTCGCGCAGACGCCGAAGCGATCGGCCAACGGTCCGGCCAGGCTCACCAGGAAGCCACACGAGTGGCACGTGCCGGGCGCCTGCTTGGCGATGGGGGCGTCCGGGCCCTGGTCGCCCTCCTGCCACCGCTGGGCAGCCAGGTCGCGGCCCTCGAGCGAGAGCACCCACTCGCGCCCCAGACCGACCTCGCGGGCGTAGACACGATCGAGCGTCTCCAGGTGGTCGCCCGCCGACCACCCCGGGACGAGGCGAGCATCGTCCTCCTCGGGCGGGAGGACGTCCCCGGGGCTCAGGTCGCCGGGCTGGATGCGCTCTCGGTACGGAGTCCAGTCCGGGGCCACGAGAGCGCCCTCGCCGGGCAGCAGCACGACGTCGTTGACGGTGACGTGCTCGTCCTCAGGCCCGCGGGAGAGGCTCACCGCCCAGGTCCACCCCCGGTACCCGGGCTGGGTGCAGACGAACAGGTGCGTGAGGAGGCGCTCGCCGTCGTCCACGGCGCGGAGCTGTTCCCCGACGGTGCCGGCATCGGCGACGTCGTCGAGCGCGGCCCGGGCAACGTCGGCGGCCTCGGCGAGCACGGCATCGATGGTCATGCCCCGATTCTCGCCCATGTCGCGGCCTGGCGCCTGCCCGGGGTGGGGCAGGATGGGCCCATGCCCGACCACGACACCGCCGGCGACGGGTCCGGCGGCTGGGAACGACTCGAGCCCCCCTCGCGCTCCTCGGCGGGCGACCCCCCGCCGGAGCCCCCAGAGGAGAGCACAGAGGACGGCACCGAGCCGGCGGGACGCCGCGGCTCGGCCGCCTCCCGGACCGCCGGGGCCGCGCGCCGGCTCTCCACGGGCACCGGTCGGCTCGTCGCCCGGGGCGGCACGGGCGCGTTCACCGGCGCCCGCCGCTTCACCCACTCCGGCGGGGCCGGGGAGAGCGGGCTGTCACGGCTGCTCGAGCTGCACGCGTTCAACACCGCCGGAGACGCGGCGATCGCGGTCTCGCTCGCGGGGACCCTGTTCTTCACCGTCCCGACGGAGCAGGCGGCCGGACAGGTGGCGCTCTTCCTCGTCCTGACGATGCTGCCGTTCGCCGTCGTGGCGCCCCTCCTCGGACCGTTCCTCGACCGCTTCCGGCGCGGACGGCGCTGGGCCATCGGCAGCACGCTGGCCATCCGGGCCTTCTGCTGCTGGGTGCTGGCGAGCGCGGTGGTCGATGAGTCCCCGGCCTTCTACCTCGCTGCCCTGGGCTGCCTCGTGGCGTCCAAGGCCTACGGCGTCACCCGGGCCGCCACGGTCCCGCGACTGCTCCCGACCGAGTTCACCCTCGTCAAGGCGAACTCACGCATCTCCCTCACCGGGACCGGGGCCGCAGCCATCTCGGCCCCCATCGCCGTCGGTGCCGCGACGATCGGTGCTCCGTGGTCACTGCGGTACGCCTTCCTGCTCTTCGTCATCGGGACCATCCTGGCCGTCCTGCTGCCGCCGCGGGTCGACTCCAGTGCCGGAGAGGAGAGCGTCGACCTCGCCGAGCTCGGCGGCCGTCGGCGCGGCATGGCGATCACCCGGCACGTGGTGGACGCCCTGCGCAGCAACGCGGGGCTGCGCCTCATCACCGGGTTCCTCACCATCTTCATGGCCTTCACCCTGCGCGACCCTCCGGCCTCCCTGGGCTGGGGTGGCAACGCGACGGTCCTCATGGCGCTGGTCATCGGGGCCGCCGGGGCGGGCAACACCCTCGGCATCGTCATCGGCAACCTCACCAGGTCACGCAGCCCGCACCGGGTGGTGCTCGCGGTGCTCGTGCTGGACGTCGCCGTGCTCGTCGTGACGGCACTGTTCTTCGTCTGGCCGGTGGCTGCGCTGCTCGGGCTCTCGGCGGGTCTGTGCCAGTCCCTGGGCAAGCTGAGCCTCGACGCCCTCATCCAGCGCGACGTGCGCGAGGAGGTCCGCACGAGCATGTTCGCGCGCTCGGAGACGCTGCTGCAGCTGTCGTGGGTGATCGGCGGCCTGATCGGCATCGGACTGTTCACCGCGAGCATCGACGTCGCGGTGGCGATGATCGCCGTGGCGGTGCTCCTGCTGGCCTGGCTGGCCTACGTCGTCCGCGACGCCTACGTCACGCGGGACCAGCAGGCCTGACCGCCGCCGGCAGACACTGCCTAGGCATCGAGCTCGGTGGCGAGGCCGCGCAGCAGCTGGGCCACCGGCCGGGCCGCCTTGCGGTCGGGGTGCCGGCCGTGCCGATACCCCTCACCGAGGCCGTCCAGGACCCGGATGAGGTCCTCGACGATCGTCACCATCTCCTCAGGGTCCTTGCGCTTGGCCTGCGCCTGGGGACGCGACACCGTCCCGCTGCGCTCGAGCACCCGCACCTGCAGCGCCTGGTCCCCGCGACGTCCCTGGGCCACGCCGAACTCGACCCTCGTGCCGGACTTCAGGGCCTCGACGTCGTCGGGCAGCGCGTCCGAGCGCACGTGGACGTCGCCTCCCTCGTCGGAGGTGATGAAGCCGAAGCCCTTCTCGGCGTCGTACCACTTGACCTTGCCCGTGGGCATGAGCGTGTCCTTCTGTCGCGGGGGTTCTTGGCCCCACCCTAGTGCGACGTCGGGCCAGGGACCTTCTCGGAGGTCGGCGGGCCCTCCCCCGCAGCCCGGGCCGACGGCGCGGGCTGGGCCGGTGGCGCGTCGGCGGGCGTGGGCTCCTTGGGCACCGCCGGCTGCTCGATGGTGTTCCACTCCGAGTCGAACGTCGCCTCGATGTGCTGGAATCCCTTGTGCCGCTGGGCCTTGGCGTACATCGTGTAGGCCTTCTCGTCGGCCCGCGTGAGCTGGACGTTGTCGGTGAAGGGGGTCAGCAGCGCCCTGGGATACAGCCGGCGGCGCAGCACCACGTTCACCTCCAGGCCCATCACGGCGATGATCGCGGCGACGAACAGGAAGGCGACGAGGCCGAGGACGAGCGCGAACGTCTGGTTCATCTGGCTGGCCCGGCCGATGACCCCCGTGACGTATGCGTTGCCACCGAGCTGCAGCAGCTGCCACCCGAGCGCCGAGACGACCGCCCCGGGAAGGACCGCGCGGGTGCCTGCTCGGCCGGCGCTGACCAGGCGGAACAGGCCGACGAAGATCCCGATCGTCAGCACGAGCACCACCGCGCGGACGCCCCACTGCACGAGAGGCTGGTCGGAGCTGCCCAGGATGTCGATGTTGGCCAGGACCGACGTGGCGCCCGCGAGGACCAGGATTCCCAGCCCGGCGATGGCGAGGAAGACGAGACTGCGCAACCGCATCAGGAACGGGTTGGCCCGGCTGTTGCGCGGGACCGCCCAGGCGATGTTGGCCGCGTTCTGGCTGGCCTGGCCCAGCCCCATCGAGCCGTACAGCGCCGCGATGGAGCCGGCGATGATCGCGCCCGTGCTGCCGCTGAGCCCCTCCGGCTGGCCGAGCTGGTCCCCCACGATCGGGAACTGCCCCAGGGCCGACTCCAGGAGCCGGTCCCGCAGCGTCGGGTCGCCGTCGAGGAAGAAGCCGAGGACCGAGGTCGAGATCAGCAGGATCGGGAAGATCGCGATGAAGCCGTAGTAGGCGATGATCGCCGCGAGGTAGGGGCCCTGGTCGTCGAAGTACTTGTAGATGACGGCGAGCGGGAAGCCGATGATGCGGTGGCGCCGCTGGAAGCGGTCCAGCACGTTGACGACCTTCACGGCTGCCTGCCCGTGGCCTCGGTCCGCCCGGCCTCGTCCGGGGCCCGGCGGCCATCGCGATGCGGGTCGTCGCTCGTCTGCACGATGGCAAGCCTGCCACAGCGCCGGAGGGCTGACTGGGCACGCGAGGCGCGCCGCGGGGTCAGTCGAGGTCGGGCAGCTCGCGCTTCATGACCTTGCCGGTGGGGTTGCGGGGCAGCTCGTCGAGGAACATCACCGCGCGCGGCACCGCGAACCGGGCGACGTGCTCCTTGGCGTGCGCCACGACATCGGCCTCGTCCAGCGACTCCCCGTCCTTGACCACGACGTAGGCGCCGAGCGCCTGGCCCCAGTCCGGGTCCTCGACCCCGGTGACGACGACGTCGGCGATGGCGGGGTGCTCGATGAGGGCGTCCTCCAGCTCACGGGGGAAGACGTTCTCGCCGCCGGAGATGATCATGTCGTCGTCACGACCGGCCACGAACAGCCGGCCCTCCTCGTCGAAGTAGCCGAGGTCGCCGGTGTGCATGAGGCCGTCGGCGAAGGACTTGGAGTTGCCGTCGGTGTAGCCACCGAACGGCATGTCGTTGCCGACGTGGATGACGCCGGTCTCTCCCTGGGGCAGCTCCTTGCCGGACTCCTGGTCGAGGATCTTCACCGTCGTGCGCCACGGCGGCCGGCCGGCGGTGCCGGGAGCAACGCGCAGGTCCTCGGGCGAGGCGATCGTGACCCAGCCGGTCTCCGTCGCGCCGTAGAAGTTGTAGACGGAGTCGGTGAACAGGTCCATGTAGTGGTTGGCGAGGTCGCCCGCCAGCGCCGAGCCGCTGCTCGCCGTGATCTCCAACGAGGAGACGTCCCGCTTCTCGATCGCCGAGGACGACGCGTCCACGAGCCGCTGGATCATCAACGGCACGACGACGAGGGCCCGTGCACGGTACGTCTCGATGTCCTCGAGCACCTTCTCCGGCACGAACTTGCGGCGCAGGACGTACGTCGGTGTCGTCGACAGGCCGAACCCGAAGTTGATCAGGCCCCAGGAGTGGAACAGCGGTGCCGCGAGGACCACCGTGGAGTTGCCGCGGTACGGGATGGAGCCGAAGTAGGCGAGCAGCGGCTTGAGGTCCTTGGGCTCCTCCCGTCGAGCGCCCTTGGGCAGGCCGGTCGTGCCCGAGGTGAAGATGATGATCTGTCCCGGCTTGGCCGACTTGGCGTGCGGGGTGTCCGGGTGGTCCTGGAGCAGGCCGGCCACCGTCGGCAGGTCCTCGGGCGCGTCGTCCCCGGCGTCCGCTCCCGTCCAGGCGAGCACGATCGACTCGCGGTCGATGTCCTTGGCGACCTCGAGGAACTCCGCGTCGATGATCGCCAGGCTGGCGTCCTCGCGCTTGGCGAGCTCCGTGAGCTGGCTCGCGCTGGCCATCGTGTTGAGCAGGAGCACGCGCCCGCCGGCCTGCATGATCGCCACGAGCGTCATCACCAGGAAGCGGTGGTTGCGGCACAGCACGGCCACCGAGACGTCGGGGCCCACGCCGCGGTCCTTCAGGGCCTGCGTCAACCGGTCGATGTCGGCCTTGAGCTGCGCCCAGGTGATCTCACCGGCGTCGTCGATGATGGCGAGCTGCTCGGGGCTCCGGGCGGCGGAGGCGGCCACGCCGGACGGGAGGCCCGGTCCCCAGGTCCGCAGGGCCTTGATCGCCCGGTAACCGCGGTGCGGCGCCACCGGCTTGAGGATCCCGATCCTGCGCAGGACCTTCAGCTTGAACCCGATGTCACCCATGTCGCTCCTCGCTCCGTGGTCCCGATCCCGACCGGACCCTGTTCGCCGAGCGCCGGACGTCGCGATCGTAACAGGGGTTTACAGACTCGTCCGCGCCGGCGACACCCCCTTCGCGGGGCTCAGGGCGCCCCGGCGGCGGCCAGCGTGCTCATCTCGTCCTCGGTGAACACCCGCGAGCGGATGATGAAGCGATGGCCCGTCGGACCTTCGATCGAGAAGCCCGCGCCACGCCCCGGCACGACGTCGATCGTGATGTGCGTGTGGGACCAGTACGCGAACTGCTCACGCGAGATGTGCACCGGGACGATGCCCTCGGCGTCCTCCTCGCTCGACCCGATGTCCAGGTCGCCCAGGTGGACGTCGGCGGCCCCGGTCAGGAACATGCCCTGCGTGTAGCACATCGGGGCGGACCCGTCGCAGCACCCGCCGGACTGGTGGAACATCAGCGGCTGGCCATGGGACGCCCGAAGGCTGCGGAGGAGGTCCGCAGCCTTCGGGGTCATGTCCACCCGCCGGACCGGGTCGTCAGCCGGTTCCGTCGAGTCGTGCGTCATGGTGATCCTTCCGGCTCAGAAGAATCCCTGGGCGTTCTCGGAGTACGAGACGAGCAGGTTCTTCGTCTGCTGGTAGTGGTCGAGCATCATCGAGTGGTTCTCGCGGCCGATGCCGGAGGACTTGTAGCCACCGAACGCGGCGTGCGCCGGGTACGCGTGGTAGCAGTTCGTCCACACGCGACCGGCCTGGATGTCCCGCCCGGCGCGGTACGCGGTGTTGGTGTCGCGCGACCAGACACCGGCACCGAGGCCGTACAGCGTGTCGTTGGCGATGCTCATCGCGTCCTCGTAGTCGTCGAAGCCGGTGACCGAGACGACCGGTCCGAAGATCTCCTCCTGGAAGATCCGCATCTTGTTGTGGCCCTGGAAGATCGTCGGCGCCACGTAGTAGCCGCCGGAGAGGTCGCCGCCGAGGTCGACGCGCTCACCACCGGTGATGATGCGTGCGCCCTCCTGCACACCGATCTCGAAGTAGGACAGGATCTTCTCCAGCTGGTCGTTGCTGGCCTGGGCGCCGAGCATCGTGTCGGTGTCCAGTGGGTTGCCCTGCTTGACGGCCTTGGTGCGCTCGGTCGCCGCAGGCAGGAACTGCTCGAGGATCGAGTTCTGGATCAGGCCGCGGCTCGGGCAGGTGCAGACCTCACCCTGGTTGAGGGCGAACATCGTGAAGCCCTCGAGCGCCTTGTCGTAGAACGCGTCGTCCTTGGCCGCGACGTCCTCGAAGAAGATGTTCGGGCTCTTGCCGCCCAGCTCCAGCGTGACGGGGATGAGGTTCTGGCTGGCCATCTGCATGATGAGGCGACCGGTCGTCGTCTCACCGGTGAAGGCGATCTTGCGGATGCGGCTGCTGGAGGCGAGCGGTGCGCCGGCCTCCGCACCGAAGCCGTTGACGACGTTGAGCACGCCCGCCGGGAGGATGTCGGCGATCAGCTCCATCAGCAGCATGATCGATGCCGGGGTCTGCTCGGCCGGCTTCAGCACCACCGCGTTGCCCGCCGCCAGCGCGGGGGCGAGCTTCCAGGTGGCCATCAGCAGCGGGAAGTTCCACGGGATGATCTGCCCGACGACGCCGAGCGGCTCGTGGAAGTGGTAGGCCACGGTGTCGTCGTCGATCTGGGAGAGGCTGCCCTCCTGCGCCCGGATGGCACCGGCGAAGTAGCGGAAGTGATCGACCGCGAGCGGAAGGTCGGCGGCCATCGTCTCGCGGACCGGCTTGCCGTTGTCCCACGTCTCACCGACGGCGAGCATCTCCAGGTTCTGCTCGATGCGGTCGGCGATCTTGTTCAGGACGACGGCTCGCTCGTTCACGGCCGTCTTGCCCCAGGCGGGGGCGGCGGCGTGCGCGGCGTCGAGGGCGAGCTCGATGTCCTCGGCGGTGGAGCGGGCGATCTCGCAGAACACCTTCCCGTTGACCGGTGACGGGTTCTCGAAGTACTGGCCCTTGACCGGCGCGACGTACTCGCCGCCGATCCAGTTGTCGTAGCGGGACTTGTAGGTGACGACGCTGCCGTCGGTTCCGGGTGGGGCGAAGACGCTCATGGGGACTCCTCGAGGCATAGGGGGAACACGTGCACGTGACGGTAGTCACAGGGACGTTGCAACGACGTTGTCGTGGCTGAACAAGCACTGACGACGATCCCCACCAGTGACCATGCGACCTGGACGCAGGCTGCGCACGAGGCATCCGACGCGTTGGCGGCGCGGACCCTACCTACCGAGCTGACGCCCGGGGAGCTCGCGGCCGCCTCGGACATGCTCGCGCGCTCGGCGCGCGTATGAGCGACGGCGCGACGATCGACCAGCTCGCCGGCCAGCCGGCCGCGCAGCGTACGCCGGTTCCGGCGGGCCGAACGAGATCCACGCAAGAACGAGCAGCACGGGGTCACGACGGCCGCGACGTCGGCCGATAGGCAAGGGGAACCCTGAGCGAGCAGATCGAGGACGCGACCGATGACGCGCTGGGATGCAATACCCCCGCCACGTTGATGGCCGCTGCCCTGGTGGCCCGTCGGCTCGCGGATGAGCTGCGGGGCCCAGGTCGAGCAGCGGCGCCTGGTCCAGGAGGCCGAAGCGGCGCGCCTGCAGGAGTGATTCGTCGCGCAGCAGAGCGCTGCTCGCGCCCAGGTGCAGGGCACCGACGAGCGGTGGATGCAGAACGCTTCCCCCGAGGGCGCCGCCCAGGCATGGGCGACGGATCGGGCCTAGTCACAAGTCAACCCGTCCTTCCATGAGGACGAGGAGCGTCTTCGTTGGGGCATTTCGGAGCGGTGGGGGTTGACGTTCGGGTCGACGGCGACGAGACCAGTCTGCAACGTGGGGCCGATGTCGAGCAGCAAGGCCCGCAGCGAAGACGCCCACCGCAGTGGCGACCAGGTCAGCGCTGGGGCCGTCCTGTCCGACACGGGTGCGGAGGTTGACGCACTGGGGCCGACACACTACCGCAGCCAAACCGAGGCGCACGACGCTGCCGACCTGGATGCATCGGCCGACCGGCGGGTTATGACAACGAGCGACGCGCAGCCCTCGCCGAACGCGCACGAGCCGGCGGCGCTGACGTCGACGCCGCCGAGAGCCGAGTACGAGCCGCCACCGCCAAGCCGATTAGGGACGCCACACCGGCCGGACGCAGAAGAGGGTCCGACGGCGCGGTGCAACGAGCCAGCGGACTCGCAGCGACCAGTTGAGCGCTGCCCCCTCAGCCCAGCTCGAGGGTGTATCCGAAGATGTTGAGCGCAACGCTGATAGGGACGTAGATGAGCGTGGAGTAACAGGAGGGAGAGACATCGGGATTGTGGGTGCCGCACGACGTGTAACTAGTGTCACCAGCGAGAATGACGCCTCGAGCCTCCTTTCCTCCGTTGGAGTAGGTGTCATAGACAGCTCCACCGCTGTCACCGCTGGCCACCATGCGATTTCCGCCGCTTCGCACGGCGACGTAGAACGCGCCCGAGAGACCGGGAACCATGACTGAGTCGTTGGTGATGGTGCCGCAGTTCGTGCCGGACGTGGCCCCGGACCCGCACACGCTGTCTCCGATGTAGTTGCGGGCCCAGTTCTTCACCCCGCGGTACTGCCCTGAGTTCCACGCTCCGACGTAGACCTTGCCTGCAGTGGCCGGCGACGCGGTGGGATCTATGCCTAGCGCATCAATCGTTGGCCGTTCGTGTACGTTGCTGCCCGGCGCGATGCGACGGTCACCGTTGTCAACAGGACTGTTCTTCTTGTTGCAGTGGTAGGCAGATAGCAGTCGACCGGCACCCCCGATCGTCGCCGCGAACCCTGTGCTGCAGGCGTTTGTCTGGGATGAACCAACATTGTAGGTCCGAATCCCACCCTTCCAGGGTGAAAAGTCGTTGACCCGTGATGAGAGGAACTCGACTCCGACCTCCACCTCGTTGAATCGCAGCGCGGACTCATCGAGTCGCGCCACGTCGGCCATCCTCTGCCGCAGCGCCTGACTTAACCCGTCCGCGCTCTTCTTTACGTTGACCTCGATCCCGCCGCCTCCGGGCTGCGCCGCCGTCGTCGTGATGCCCCACTTCGTTGCGTCCGGATGACTGCCGAGCCTGTGCGCGGCGTCGCGAGCCTCTACCTTGGAGTATCGCGCCCCCTCCCGAAGGTCGATCTTTACTCCGTAGGGAGACTTGGCAAAGCGATCGCGGAGGTCAGCGGGAGCCTCACCCTTCCAGTACACGGTGATCTGGTTGTTCTTCTGATCAGTGATGAGACCAGCTAGACCTCGGCCTTCGCCGTACGCGCCGATCTGATCAGCCACGAGGGAGAACGCTTCGCTTGCGTCGGACAGGTCGCGGTCGAACTCCAAGTACTGCTTCGCGGCCGGGCTCTCGGCCGAGACCTCGGGTGGCGGCTTGAGCACTCCAAGCGGCCCGGCCGAACTAGACCCGCCGGGGCCTCCCGGCTCGTTCGGCGCCGCGTACGTCGCGCTGACCATCAGCGCTAGGACAGCCGCAGTCACCCCGATGCTCTTCAGTCCAGACCTCATCTCCATGAAGAAGCTCCTGTCTCATGTGCCACGAACCTAGTTCTGAAAGACGGTGCCTGTCACGGGCAAAACGGATGATTCAGACGTTCATCCGAGGCCGTCGTATCTAATCTGCAGGCTCGAAGAACCCGACAGCCGACTCGTCGGCGGGGATAATGCGTGCTCTCTTCGCGTCGTGGGCCCTACTTGGAGAGCAGCCCTTGAACCGTCCGCGAGGGTCGGTGAGAACGTTCATGTGGTAATCCGCTTGGTCGTGGAGCCAGGCCGAGATGCCAGGGGCCGCCTCCCGGCGCAGCTTCAAAGGAGCGGTGCAGCGCCTCGATGCCGAGGATCGCGGCGGGGTGGCGCCCACAACTCGGGGCACCAGATACGGGAGGAGCCGCTGACGTCGACCCAGCAGATCTCGGTCAGGAACTCGACCACGACGCGTCCAGAGTCGCGTACCGCGGCGGCGGTGGATCATCATCGTCTGATGGAGGCACCGTGGGTTCCTCGAGGTCGCCCTGCGTGTCAGGGTGAGTTGAGGTCCGCGCCGATCACGTCGACCGGCTCGGTCACGGGATCCTCGCCGTCATCCCACTGCCGCTGGTGTGCTCACGCTGTGGTCTGAGGGTTGTGGGTGGCGATGGAGGCCTGCGCGACGCTGAGGTCGCGCCCCTCGTGGGTCAGCCGGCGAGCTCGCGATCGAGACGCTCGACCTGCCCCACGACCTGGGCGTACCGCGGCGACGAGGCCGGCAGGACGGCTAGGACGTGCTGCCAGATCGCCAGGTCGTCCCGGCCGTGGGGGGTGTCGGCGAAGGACAGCGTCGCGTCGGGGTCGTGGCCCGAGAGCAGGGCCGAGCGCACCCGCTCGTGGACGTCGTCACGCAGGTCCGCGACGCCCGGGGCCTGCGACGACGGAAGGACGGGACCCCGGTAGTCCGCGACGGCCTGGCGCAGGTGTCCCGCGGCCAGATGCTCCAGGACATCGGTGACGTCGGTGCGGACCGCGTTCTCCAGCCGGTACGGACGGGACGCCAGCCGCAGGGGCCCGAGCACCGAGCGCAGCCGGGACAGCTCCGCACGGATGGTGACCGGCGCCTGCTCGTCGTCGCTGAGCCCCAGGCCGAGCTCTGCAGCGGTGAGTCCGTCCGGCGCCTGCGCGATGAGCACCAGCAGCTCGCTGTGGCGCAGGCTCAGCCGCGAGGAGGTGGGACCGGACCGCAGGAGGGCGCCGTGGGTCCCCAGGACGTCCAGCCGAGGGGCGGACCAGCCGGCGCTGGTCACGCGGGAGGACGTCTGGCCGCCCAGGCGGGCGATCCTCAGCTCGGCCTCCACCGCCGCCACGGTGGCCCGCACGAGCGAGAGGCTCTGCGTCGTGGCGACCTCGGGGCCGCCGGTGAGGTCGAGGACACCGAGGATCGCGCCGTTGTCGGGATCGTGGATGGGGGCCGCCGAGCAGCTCCACGGAGTGACCGGCCGCGCGAGGTGCTCCGGCCCCAGGATCTGCACCGGCCGATCCAGCGCCAGCGCCGTGCCGGGCGCGTTGGTGCCGGCGCTGTTCTCGCTCCAGTCGGCGCCCTCCACGAAGTGCATGCCCTCCGCGCGGGAGCGCAACGAGCTCGCCCCCTCCACCCACAGCAGCTGACCGGCCGCGTCGCTCACGGCGACCAGGAGTCCGGCGTCGCCGGCGCTCTCCACCAGCAGCTTGCGGATGACCGGCATGCCCGCGGCGAGCGGATGCGTCTCACGGACCTCGGCGAGGGCGTCGTCGTCCAGGGCGATGCCCGGCAGGTCGATCTCCGGGTTGAGGCCGCCGTCGATGCTGCGACGCCAGGAGTCCAGCACGAGCGAGCGCAGCGCGGGGTCGGCACGACCCGAGCTGACGAAGTCGTCGTGAGCCCGGTGCAGGTATCGCGTCAGCCGGTCCGGGTCCGCGCCCGGAGGGACCGCGAAGTCGTCGCTTCGCCCCATGGTCGGAGTGTACGTGACCCGCGTCACGCGCACCGGCCATGCGTGCGGCGGTCACGCGTCCGGTCAGGTGACGATGGCGCTGACGGGCAGGCCGGAGTCAACCGGCAGGTCCAACGACGACGGAGGCGTCCCGCGCCTGACGACCTCGGCGCCCAGCGCGGCGACCATGGCCCCGTTGTCGGTGCACAGGTCCGGCCGAGGGATCCGGACCTCGACGCCGGCGGCATCGGCACGCTCGCGCACCATCTCGCGCAGGCGGCCGTTCGCGGCCACGCCGCCGCCCACGACGAGGGTGTCGACGTCGTGGTCGCGGCAGGCCTGGATGGTCTTGCGGGTGAGGACGTCGACGACGGCGTCCTGGAAGGATGCCGCCACGTCCGCGACCGCGACGTCCCGCCCTGCGGCCTGCTCACGCTGCACGTGCCTGGCGACGGCGCTCTTCAACCCGGAGAAGGAGAAGTCGTAGCGGTACCGCTCGGCGTCCTTGGCCGCCGTCAGCCCCCGCGGGAAGGCGATCGCCGTGCCGTCACCCTCGCGGGCGACCCGATCCACGTGCGGCCCGCCCGGATAGGGCAGCCCGAGGAGCCGGGCCACCTTGTCGAACGCCTCACCGGCCGCGTCGTCGATCGTGGTGCCGAGCATCGTGACGTCGGACGCGAGGTCGTCGACGAGCAGGATCTCGGTGTGACCGCCGCTCACCAGCAGGGCAGCGACACGGCGGTCCAGCCGCCCGTGCTCGAGCTGGTCGACCGCGACGTGCGAGACGAGGTGGTTGAGCCCGTAGAGCGGCTTGTCGTGGGCGAGGGCGAGCGCCTTGGCGGCGGCGACCCCCACCAGGAGCGCGCCGGTCAGACCCGGCCCGCAGGTGACCGCGATCGCGTCGACGTCCTGGACCCGGACACCGGACTCGGCGTAGGCCTGCTCCAGCGTCGGGACCATGGCTTCCAGGTGGGCCCGGCTCGCGACCTCCGGGACGACCCCGCCGAAGCGGACGTGCGCGTCGACGCTGGAGGCCACCGCGTGGGCCAGCAGCTCGGTGCCACGGACGATCCCGACACCGGTCTCGTCGCACGACGTCTCGATGCCGAGGACGAGGGGTTCGCTCACCGCGCCATCGTCTCATCCGGGTCGAGCCGCGCAGAACTGCGAGTGGCGCAAACCCGGTCCCGAGTGGCGCACATTCGCGCGACACACCGTCCCAGAATCGCGAAGCTGCGCCACTCGGGGAGGTCGGGAAATCAGTCGGTAGAGCGGGCGGCGCGTCGAGCTGCCTTGGCGGCCTTCTCCTCGGCGTCCAGGCGGGCCGCCTCATCGGGCGTCGGCGCGAGACCGCCGTACCGTGCCGGCGCCCACCACTGGCCCTCGGGCGGGATCGGGTACTCGGTGATCGCCTTGTCCAGCAGCGCCGACATCGCCTCGCGAAGCCGCGCCGTCTCGGCGACCGGGTCCTCACCGGTCACGTCGAGAGGCTCGCCGACGTGCAGCCCGATGGTCTTGCCGCGGCCGAGGATGTCGGGCTCGTGGTCCTTGGTCTTGAGCAGCTGGGTCCCCCACGTGACCATCGGGACCAAGGGAACGCCCGCCTCGGCCGCCATCCGCACGGCCCCGGTCTTGAGCTCCTTGATCTCCATGGACCGGCTGATCGTGGCCTCGGGGAAGATCCCGACCACCTCTCCGGACCGCGCGTACTCCACTGCCCTGCGGTAGGACTCCTCGCCGTTGTCGCGGTCGACCTCGATGTGGTGGAAGGAGCGCATGAGCGGCCCGCCGATCGAGTGGTCGAACGCTTCCTTCTTGGCCATGAAGCGCACCAGCCGCTTGCTGGGCTGGGTGGCGAGGCCGTCGAAGACGAAGTCGGTGTAGCCGATGTGGTTGCACGCGAGGATCGCTCCCCCACGCCGCGGGACGTGCTCGGTCCCGGACATCTGGAACCTCATCCCGAGAACACGGAACAACGTCTTGGCCGTGACGATGACGACGGGGTAGGTGATGTCACGCATGCGGTCAGGGTAGTGGACACCTGTGCACCCAGCCGAGCGTCGGCCCACCCCCCGGCCGAGGGGTCAGGACTGGTCGGGCGTGCTGTCCCCGGCGAGGTCCTCGGGCTCGTCGTCACGGACGCGTACTGCGGCCTCCTCCGCGCTGGCCGCGGCCCCGTCGATGCCGACGTCGTCGCCGACCAGGGACTTCTCGGTGTCCTCCGCGAGGCCCTCGTCCGGCGCGACCAGACGACCGGAGCGCTCGTCGCCCACCTCGTTGCCGACGGGCGCCTGCGCGTCCTCGTCGCCGTAGGGATCGGGCTCCGGGACCTCCTGGGCCAGGCGCTGGTCGAGGTTCTCGCCCTGGGCCACCTCGCTCGCGGTGGAGCCGAAGCCCTCACCGGGGCCCCAGTTCTCCGGAGGCGAGTAGCCCTCGTCGAGGACGTCCTCGACACCCCGGTCGACGAGCGTGTCGTCGGGCTGGAGCTGGTCGAGGTCCTCGGACTGGTCGTGCGTCGTGGCATCCGGCTCGATGGGTGACTCGCTCATGTGACCACCCTGTCACGCCGGGTCCGGTACGCAACCACACCGACGGCGACGACGAGGACGACGGTCACCACGGCCAGCACGACCGCCTCGTCCCGATCGTTGCCGGCCCGCGTCGCCGCCAGGAAGACTCCCGCCCCGATAGTGCTCCAGATGGTGGCCCAGATGGCAGCGCCCGGCAGCAGCCCGAGCAGGTAGCGCGGAAACGTCATGCGACTCAGGCCGGCAGCGGCGTTGACCACGGTCTGGGCCCCGACGGTCATGAAGCTGGCCGTGACCACCGGCGGCCCCCAGCGCTCCACCCGATCCATCGCCCGTCGCACCCGTGGGCCCGGCTCACCCCGCCGCAGCAGACCCGCGGCGACAGCTCGCCCGATCCCGTAGGTCGCACCGGCACGCAGCAGCACGATGGCGAACAGCGTCGCCCACGCCCAGGCCCACGGCCAGGAGGTGATCTGCGCCATCAGGTCGCTCACAGGGCACGCTCCATGACGAGGGCATCGACACCGCCGGGGTAGTAGCGACGGCGCGTCGCGATGCGCACGAACCCGGTGTCCTCGTAGAGCCGGAGGGCGGGGTGGTTGTCCTCGGCCACCTCGAGCAGGATGCGTCGCGCTCCCGCCTCGCGTGCCCGGACGGCCACGTCCTCCAGCAGCGACCGTGCCACCTCGGCGTTGCGTGCCTGTGGGCGAACCCCCAGCCGGGTCAGGTCGGCGGCGTCACCGGACACGGCCACGCTCGCCCAGCCCTTCAGCGGTGTGCCGTCGGCCACCAGGACGATGCGCCCGTGGGCCGCCAGCTCGGACTCGACCGCGGCGGCCGACCAGGCGTGCGTCCCGAACGCCGCGGCGTCGACCTCGGCCAGCGCGGCCGCGTCGACCGGCGCCGCCGTCCTGGTCGTCATCACTCGGAGAGGTGGGCCGGCGCCACGGCTCCCGGGACCACGAGCGGCGCCGCGGGCTTCGCGTCGGGACGACGCAGGTACAGGGGCTCCAGCGGCAGCCGGGCAGCGCGCCCGGTGGCCACCAGGTCGGCGAGGAGCGCCGCGGAGGGGTCGAGCGGGGCGTCCTCGGGGGTGACCCTCCCGAGGACGTCGGCGTAGAGGTGCGCGCCGCGCCCGACGACGGGCAGGTCCGGGTGCAGGGTCGCCACCGTCGCCGGCTTGTCGACGTGCGGGCCGTCGATCCGGCGGCCGTCGGCGTAGTGCGCCCAGTAGACCTCCTTGCGCCGAGCGTCCGTGGCGACCACGTGCTCGTCGGACCGGTCCGGGGCGACGGCGTCGAGCGAGCACACACCGTGCGTCGTGAGCCGGAGCGTCGAGGCCAGGCTCAGCGCCGTCACGACGCCCACCCGCAGGCCGGTGAAGGGACCCGGGCCCACCCCGACCGCGATGTCAGTCAGCTCGCCGACCGCGCGGCCCGCCGAGGCGAGGGCGTCTCGGATGGCGGGAGCCAGGAGCTCGCCGTGGGCCATCGCTCCCTCGCCGCGCGCCTCCCCCACGATCCTCGTGCCGTCGTGCACGGCGACGGTGACCACGGGGCCGGCGGTGTCGAGGGCGAGCAGCAGCACGACATGAGCCTAGTCCTCGCTCGCGAGTCACTCCCACGGTGCCGTGAGTCACTTCCGCCCAGCGAGCCCGACCGGAGTGACTCCCGAGAGCACGGGAGTGACTCGCGAGGGCGAGGGAGTGACTCGCGGGGCCACCGGAGTGACTCGCGAGGGTCAGGAGAGCAGGGTGGAGCGCAGGGGGACGTCCACCCAGCGCGGGCCGTGCGGCTTGATCGTCACGACCCGGGGCTCGGCGTCGTCGTCGCCGCCCTCCCCGTGCGTGCCGTCGGCCTTGGTGCCGAGCGGGTCGATGGGGCGGGCGCCGCGCACCTCGATGGAGAGGGACAACCAGCTCTCGCTCAGTTGCTCGGCCAGGCCGGTGCCCCACTCGACCACCGTCACCGCCTCGTCGGCGGTGGCGTCGAGGTCGAGGTCGTCGATCTCCTCGGGCCCGCCGAGCCGGTAGGCGTCGACGTGGACCAGCGGGGGCCCCTGCTCCAGCGATGGGTGGGTGCGCGCCAGCACGAAGGTCGGCGAGGTGATGGGACCGCGCACGCTCATCGCATCACCCAGGCCCTGGGTGAACGTCGTCTTCCCGGCTCCGAGGTCACCGGCGAGGACCAGCAGGTCCCCGGGCCGCACGAGCTGCGCGACGCGGGCAGCGAGGTCCTGCATGGTGTCCGGGGTCGGCACCTCCCGAGCCAGCCACAGCGTCTTGCCGAACTCGATGAGCGGACCGTCCTGGCTCACCGGGTGGTACTTGCGACGGCTCCAGAACTGGATCGTCTCGGGCAGCTCCTCGCGCACGTGCAGCCAGATGCCGTCCTTGCCTCGCTCCTCGGCGGTGTCCTCCGCGACGCCGACCATGGCCGACGCGACGCCGCGCGACTGGATCTCCGGGTCCACCGCGACCCGCCGCAGGCCCAGCTTGTCCGGTCGGGACTCATCGAAGAGCAGAGCGCCCATCGGCAGCCCGCGCCGCTCCACGAGCAGGCCACCTGCATCCGCCAGCACCTCGGCCACCGACTCAGCCGTCTCGTCCATCGCCGTCGACGGCGGGTCCAACGTGGGCCGGCTGCCGAAGGAACGCCGGATGATGTCGACGATGGCGCCCGCATGCTCGGGCCCGGCGTCGATGACGTCGAGCGCCCTCATCGCATTCCCCCCACGCCGGGTTCGAACACCGCACACGACACAGCGTGCTCGGGTCCGGCGTCGATGACGTCGAGCGCCCTCATCGGACCTTCTCCACGAGCTCGGCGAGGACCTCGGTCACGCGCTCGTGCTCCTCGAGCATCACCATGTGGCCGGCACCCTCGACGACGACCAGCCCGGCGCCCGGGACGGCCTCCGCCAGCCGCCGGCTGTGCTTGAGGGGGGTGAGCATGTCCTTGGTCCCGCAGACGACGACGGTGTGCGCCTCCCCCAGGCCGGTGAGCCCCGTGGTGACGTCGAGCGCGGTGAAAGCCGGGTAGAAGTCGAGCAGCACGTGCGTCGGGGTCGCGAGGA
The DNA here is from genome assembly GCF_051262555.1 of Aeromicrobium sp. CF4.19. NCBI lineage: Bacteria > Bacillati > Actinomycetota > Actinomycetes > Propionibacteriales > Nocardioidaceae > Aeromicrobium > Aeromicrobium sp. CF4.19. The sequence continues at coordinate 260,285 of NZ_JBIMEU010000005.1, forward strand.
TCATCTCGTCGACCATGTCGACGTGACGCTCGTGCGCGTCCGGACCCACGGCCCAGCGCTCGATCACCGAGTAGCTGTTGAAGGAGCGCCCCCAGTCCAGCACGGCGCCACTCATCCGCAGGACCGGCGCGAGCCGCTTGAGACCGGGGCTCCCGCGCAGCAGCCGCCCAGAGCTGGTGCTGAGCAGCGCGACGCCGACGACCCGGCCCCCGAACAGCTCGGGGTGGTCCGCGGCGAGCTGTTGGATCGTGATGCCACCCATGGAGTGCCCCACGAGCACCACCGGCCCGGTCGGGACGATCTCGTCCAGCACGTGCAGGAGGTCGTCGGCCAGCTGCTCGAAGGTCGCGGCTCCCGGCTTGGACCGTCCGGACCCACCGTGGGACCGCAGGTCCATGAAGACCATCCGGTGCTCGTCCCGCAGGGCGAGCCGCTGGTAGTGCCAGGTGTCCATCGAGCAGAGCCAGCCGTGCACGAAGACGAGGGTGGGGGTGTCGGCAGTGGCATCAGGGGGGCCGGCATCGACCTCGACGTCCAGGGCGACCCCGTCGGAGGCGGTCACGGTGTGCTGCGTGCCTCGCACGGACCCGAACTCCACGTGCTCCCCGCGACGGGAGCGACGCCGGCCACGCTGGCGGGTGTTGAGGACGCGGGCCGCGACCCCGGCCGCGACGAACGCCCCGGCGGTGGAGGCGAGGACGGCGGCGCGCTGTGTGGGCCGGACCATCATGCTCCTCGGTGACTGCGCTGGATGCGGCCGCCGAGACGGGTGACGACCTCGTACCCGATCGTACCGGCGGCGCTCGCCCAGTCGTCGGCGGTGGGTTCACCGTCGTCCCCCGGACCGAACAGGGTGACGACGCCACCACGGTCGGCCGGGGCGTCACCGAGGTCGACGACCAGCTGGTCCATGCAGATGCGACCGACCACGGGCACACGGCTCCCACGGGCGGCCGCCTGCGCCCCGCCGGAGGCCGCGCGCAGGACCCCGTCGCCGTACCCGAGGGGCACCAGGCCGAGGGTGGTCTCCCGGTCCGTGGTCCAGGTGTGGCCGTAGGAGACCGACGTCCCCGCGGGGACGCGCTTGACCGCCGCGAGCCGGGCCCGCAGTGTCAGGACGGGCCGCAACGGGACGTCGTGCTGCAGCTGCGGGTTCGGCGCCAACCCGTAGGAGGCGATGCCGGCGCGGACCAGGTCGAGGTGGGCGCTGGGTCGCGTCAGCACCGCTGCGGAGTTGGCCATGTGCCGCAGGCCCGGCTCGAGGCCGGCGGCGAGCACGTCGTCCAGGGCCGCGCGGAAGGCGGTCTCCTGGGCGTCGTTGGCGGGGTGGTCGGGCTCGTCGGCGCACGCGAAGTGGGACCACACGCCCGTGACCTCCAGCCGACCCGACGCCTGCCCGAGGGCGGCAGCGGTGACCAAGGCGTCCCACTGGGAGCCGAAGGCGCCATTGCGGGAGAGCCCGGTGTCGACCTTGAGCTGGACGCGCGGCCGGGTCGGCGCACTCGCGACGATCTCCTCGAGCTGCTCGACGGACGACGCCGTGACCTCGACCCCGGCCCGCACGAGCGGGGCCCAGTCACGCCTCGGCGTCGACAACCAGCACAGGACGTCGCCCGTGTCGCCGCCGGAGCGCAGCGCCAGGGCCTCCTCGGGCGTGGCGACCCCGAGCCACGTCGCGCCTGCCTCCCGCGCGGCCCGGCCGACCTCGAGCATCCCGTGGCCGTAGCCGTCGGCCTTGACCACGGCCATCAGCTGGGCGCCGGGGGCGCACGCGGCGAGAGCCGCGAGATTCTGGCGGTAGGCGTCGAGGTCGACGACGGCCTCGGCCTGCGGGGGCATCGTCGTGCTCACTCCCCCACACCCGGTCCCCGCAGGAATCCCGCGAGGGTGCGCGGCAGCTCCCGGGCGACGTCGGAGGCGACGATCGGGCCACCCGGGTTGGCCGTCTCGGCGGCACGGCCGTGCAGGAAGGCCGCGAGGGAGCCTGCGTCGAGGGGGTCGAGACCGCACGCCAGCAACGAGCCGGCCAGGCCGGCGAGCACGTCGCCGGCTCCGGCGGTCGCCAGCCACGGGGTGCCCGAGAGGTTGACGCGCACGGGCCGCTCCCCCGGCGCGACGACGAGGGTCCGGCTGCCCTTGAGCAGGACCGTCGCCCGCCACCGCTCGGCGGCGACGCGCGCGTGCCGCAGGGGGGCAGCCTCCACGGCCTCCCGCTCGACCTGCAGCATCGCGGCGAGCTCGCCGGCGTGCGGGGTCAGCAGGGCCGGACCGGGGAGCGTCGCCGGCAGGTGGGCCAGTCCTCCGGCGTCGACCACTACCGGGACCCCGTCATCGAGAGCCATGGCGAGGTGGTCCGCGACGTCGTCGCCCGCGCCGGGGCCGACGACCCACGCCTGCACACGCCCTCGTCCGGCGACCACCTCGGGCGCGCGGTCGACGACGCGTGCCGAGAGCGCCGCGGAGCCGAGGAAGCGCAGCATCCCGGCGGCCCCGGCCTGCGCTCCCGCGACGCACAGGTGGGCAGCCCCGGCGTACTGCTCGGAGCCGGCAGCGATGCCGATGACGCCGCGTGAGTACTTCTGGTCGGCACGGCCCGGGCCGATCGCGGTGTTCCAGCCGGGGCCGTCGGCGTCCTCGATCGCCTCGACCGCCGGCGTCGACAGGTACGGCCCCAGCCCGATGTCGACGACTCGCGGCGGGCCGTCGCCCCCGGAACCTGCGGCCGGGTCCACGAGCGAGCCGACCTTGTGCGTGCCGAACGTGACGGTGGTCGTGGCTCGCACGTGCGGACCGTCGAACCCAGCACCGTCGACGTCGATCCCCGAGGGCACGTCGACGGCGACGACGTGGGGGCGATGCTCATCGATCCACGCCGCCCACTCGACGGCCCGGTCGGGCAGGCCGGGCCTGGCCCCGATGCCGAGCACGGCGTCCAGGACGTGGCGATGTCCTGCGGGGGCGTCCACGAGACGTGCACCGGCCGCCCGTGCTGCAGCGAGTCCGGCATCGTGCACCGTGCCGGGGTCGAGCAGGCAGAGGTCCACCCGGACGCCTCGGTCGAGCAGGTGCACGGCTGCGAACAGCGCATCCCCTCCGTTGTTGCCGGGCCCCACGAGGACCAGCAGCACCTCTCCGACCGGCACGTCTCCCAGCGCCTCGGCCAGGCCACCCGACGCTCGGCGCATCAGCTCACCCTCGGGGAGCTCGGTGGCCAGAGCCTTCTCCGCCGCGCAGACGTCGGCCACGGTGTGGGCCCGCAGCATCAGCCGGTACCCTCGGCCACGACGAAGGCCGTGGCCACGCTCGTGTCGTGGGAGATCGACAGGTGCAGCACCAGGCCGAGCTCCTCGACCCTGTGCCGGGCCGTTCCGTGCAGGGCGAACGACGGCGCCCCGTGCTCGTCGGTGACGACCTCGATGTCCTGCCACGACAGGCCGGCCGGCGAGCGCAACGCCTTGACGAACGCCTCCTTGGCGGCGAAGCGGCCCGCCAACGACTCGGTGGACCGGCCGGCCTCCTGCTGGGTGAACAGGCGGGAGGCGAGCTCGGGGGTGCGCTGCAGCGAGGCGGCGAAGCGCTGGAGGTCGACGACGTCGACCCCGATCCCGACGATGCCGGTCGTCACGGGACCCCTCACTCCACCGTGACGGACTTGGCGAGGTTGCGGGGCTGGTCGACGTCGTGGCCGAGCAGCCCGGCGAGCTCGCACGCGAAGATCTGCAGCGGCACCGTGGCGACCAGGGGCTGCAGGAGCGTCGGCACCTCGGGGAGCCTGATGACGTGGTCGGCGTAGGGCACGACGTCGTCGTCGCCGTCCTCGACCAGGACGATCGTCCGCGCACCGCGGGCCCGGATCTCCTGGATGTTGCTGACGATCTTCTCCTGCAGCTGGTCGCGCGCACGGGGCGGGACCACCACGAAGACCGGTACGCCCTCCTCGATCAGTGCGATGGGGCCGTGCTTGAGCTCACCGGCGGCGAACCCCTCGGCGTGGATGTAGGCGAGCTCCTTGAGCTTGAGCGCGCCCTCCAGCGCCACGGGAAAGCCGACGTGCCGGCCCAGGAACAGGATCGAGCGGGAGTCGACGAGCTCGGCGGCCAGCGTGCGGACCTGGTCGGCGTCGTCGAGCAGTCGCTGGATGCCGGCGGGGATCCTCTCCAGCTCCGCGATGATCGCGCCGATCTCGTCGCCGTACTTGGTTCCCTTGACCTGGGCCAGGTACAGGCCCAACAGGTAGCAGGCGACGACCTGGGCGAGGAAGCCCTTGGTCGAGGCGACCGCGATCTCCGGCCCGGCATGGGTGTAGATCACCGCGTCGGACTCGCGCGGGATGGTGGAGCCGTTGGTGTTGCAGATGCTCAGCACCCGCGCGCGCTGCTGCCGGGCGTAGCGGATGGCCTGCAGGGTGTCCATGGTCTCGCCGGACTGGCTGATGGTCACCACGAGCGTCGAGCGGTCCAGGATCGGGTCGCGGTAGCGGAACTCCGAGGCGAGCTCCACCTCGCAGGGCACGCGGGTCCAGTGCTCGATCGCGTACTTCGCGACCATCGCGGCGTAGAAGGAGGTGCCACACGCGATGACGATGATCTTGTCCACGTTGCGCAGCTCGTCGTCGGACAGCCGCATCTCGTCCAGCTGCAGGAGCCCTGCGGCGGAGTGCCGTCCGAGCAGGGTGTCGGCGACGGCCTGCGGCTGCTCGGCGATCTCCTTGAGCATGAACCAGTCGAAGCCTCCCTTCTCGGCCGCGGAGACGTCCCAGTCGACGTGGTACTCGGTGGTCTCGGCAGGACGGCCGTCGAAGTCGGTGACCACGACGTCGTCGCTCGTGATGGCCACGACCTGGTCCTGGCCGAGCTCGATCGCGTCGCGGGTGTACTCGATGAAGGCGGCGACGTCGGAGCCGAGGAAGTTCTCGCCGTCGCCCCGACCGACCACGAGAGGCGAGTTGCGGCGGGCGCCCACCACGACGTCGGGCTGCTCGGCGTCGGTGATGACGAGGGTGAACGCGCCCTCCAGACGCCGGCACACGGCCCGCACCGCGTCGGGCAGGGCAGTACCCTCAGCTTCGTCGCTTGACGCGACGGGTGTCCGGTCGAGCTCGTCACGCAGCAGGTGGGCGACGACCTCCGTGTCGGTCTCCGAGAGCATCTCGTGCCCGCTGCTCTCGAGCTCGTCACGCAGGGTGGCGAAGTTCTCGATGATGCCGTTGTGCACGACGGCCACCCGGGACCCGGCGTCCAGGTGCGGGTGGGCGTTGCGGTCGTTCGGGGCGCCGTGGGTGGCCCAGCGGGTGTGGCCGATGCCGCTGCCGACGGTGGGCAGCGAATGCTCGGCGAGGATGCCGTCGAGGTTGACCAGCTTCCCGGCCTTCTTGGCCGAGGCGATCCGCCCCTCGTGGGGGAGCGCCACGCCCGCGGAGTCGTAGCCGCGGTACTCCAGTCGACGCAACCCACCCATCACCACGTCGAGGGCGGACCGGTGGCCGACGTATCCGACGATTCCGCACATGCCTGCCAGCCTACAAGCGTCACCGGCGGGCAGGACGCACCGCTGCGCACCGGGTACCGCGTGCTCGGCACCGGCCCGGCTACCGGCAGGATGAGGCCATGGCCCGCGACCACACGCCGTACGTCGAGCTCGAGCGATCGGCGTGGGCCGATCTCGCCGACGACGTCCCCCAGCCGCTCTCGGAGGACGACATCACCCGCCTGCGCGGTCTGGGCGAGGAGCTGGACATCGAGGAGGTCCGGCAGGTCTACCTGCCGCTCACCGAGCTGATCAGCCTGCGGGTCCGGGCTGCCACGGAGCTGTGGCGGGCCACCGAGCAGTTCCTGCGGGAGCCCCAGCCGCAGCGTACGCCGTTCGTCATCGGCATCGCCGGATCGGTGGCGGTGGGCAAGTCCACCACCGCACGTCTGCTGCGCGAGCTGCTCTCGCACTCCGCCGACCACCCGCGGGTGCAGCTGGTCACGACCGACGGCTTCCTGTGGCCCAACGCCGAGCTGGAGCGGCGCGGCCTCCTGGACCGCAAGGGCTTCCCGGAGTCCTACGACCGCAAGTCGCTGCTGCGCTTCGTGGTCGACGTGAAGTCGGGGGTCGAGTCCGTCCATGCGCCGGTCTACTCACACCTGACCTACGACCGCACCGAGGACTCCGTCGTGGTCGACCGGCCGGACATCGTCATCGTCGAGGGGCTCAACGTGCTCGCACCCGCGAAGGACCGCGGTGACGGCAGCCCCGGGCTCGCGGTGAGCGACTACTTCGACTTCTCCGTCTACGTCGACGCGTCGAGCAAGGACATCCGGCGCTGGTACGTCGAGCGCTTCCTCACGCTGCGCCGCACGGCCTTCGCCGACCCGGCCTCCTACTTCCACCGCTACAGCGCCCTCACCGACGTCGAGGCCGTCGAGCGTGCCCAGCAGCTGTGGGACTCCATCAACTGGCCCAACCTGCGCGAGAACATCCAGACCACGCGCGGCCGCGCGGACCTCGTCCTGCGCAAGGACCCCGATCACTCCGTGAAGTGGATCCGCTTCCGCAAGATGTGAGCCGGCCGGCGCAGCCGTGGCAGCCAGACCGCCTCGGCCCTCACCACCAGCCGAAGGCCGCCCAGACGATGAGCGGGCCCACCAGCACCGAGATGAGCCCATAGGTCATGAGCTGGCGGAAGAGGGCCGGGCGGGCGTCCTCCTCGGCCGCGCCCAGGATCAGTCCTCCGGTGATCCCGAGCGGATTGATGTCCACGACGACCGAGGACAGCGCCACCGCGAGCACCGCGCCCACCGGGGACACCCCCGCCTCCACGACGGCCGGCACCAGGGGCATCGCCGTCACGAAGACCGCGATCGAGCTCGCCGCGAAGGACGTGATCCCGGCGATGTAGCAGAGCAGGAGCAGCGTGAGCATCGCTGAGCTCTCGATCGTCAGGAGCTCGCTGATCCGGGTGAAGGCACCCAGCTCCTGCATGAGCCCGATGTAGGTGAGCAGACCACCGATGAGCAGCACGATTCCCCACGGCAGCCTGGCGACGGCGGCCCCCGGGTCCATGCGGAGCAGCACCATCTGCAGGCAGGCCACGGTGATCCCGAGGTATCCGATGTTGAGATCGAGCCCGACGGCCAGCCCGAGGACCGCGGCCATCCCTGTGAGCGTCACGACGCGGGTGTAGCCGTCCAGCTCCGGGGTGCCATCCCCGTGCTCGCCGGGGCTCGCCTCGCCACCACTGCCGACGGACGTCGCGCCTCCCCCGACGGGTGCCGTCGAGAGCTCTGAGGGCAGCAGGCCCATGACGCGCGCCGTCACGAGGGCGGCGGCACACACGAGGACACCGGCGAGCAGGGAGCCGGCGAAGAGCGTGAGCGGCCCCGAGTCGGGCAGGCCCACCGCCAGCGACTCCGCCTGCTGGCGCGCGGTCACGCCGTAGACGGCGAGCGGGGAGAGCAGCCCGCTGAGGATGCCCATGATGCCGAGCACGGCCATCATCAGCGCAGGAAGGCCGTACCGGGCCGAGAGACCCAGCGCGATCGGGGCGACGATCGCCGTGGCAGCTGCCGGCAGGGTCCCCACCGCAGCGAGCAGGGCGCCCGCGACGAAGGGCACCAGTGCCACCAGCACCACCTTCCCGCGGACCAGCCTCAGCAGGAGGTCGAGCATCCAGCCGAGGGTGCCGTTCATCTGCGCGACGGCGAACAGCGCAGTGACGCCCACGACGAGCACGAAGAAGTCCGCGGGGAAGAACCCCGTGACCTCCTCGGTCGGGACCCCGTCGACGAGGGCGATGCAGAAGGCGGCGGCAAAGGCCCCCAGCCCGAGGTTGAAGCCACGCAGCGTGGTGGCGACGAAGAGCAGCAGCAGGACGATGATGGACAGGTCGGCGATGGTCATGGCAGGCCCTCTCAGATGACGCCGTGCTGGCGCAGGTCGGCGAGCTGGTCGTCGGACAGGTCGAGCTCGTCACGCAGGATGGAGTCGGTGTGCTCGCCGAGGCGTGGCGCAACGCCGCCGACGACCGTGTCGAACCCCGAGAACCGGCCTGCCGGGGCCTGGACGAGGCGGCGCCCGCCAACGGCGTTCTCGACCTCCACGACCGAGCCCCGGGCACGGATGTGTGGGTCCTCGCAGATCTGGCGCGCGTCGTTCACGGGCCCGGCGGCCACGCCGGCGGCCGTCAGCTGCCGCATGAGGGGGTCGAGGTCGCGAGCGGCGACGAACTGCGCGACGCGCTCCTCGATCTCCTGCCGGTGCTCGATGCGTGCGGCCATCGTGTCGAAGCGGGACAGGTCGGGTGCGTCGATGGCCACCACGAGTCGCTGCCACATCTGCTCCGTCGACGCCGGCAGTGCGAGCCAGCGACCGTCGCGGGTGCGGTAGAGGTTGTTCGGGCTGATGTGTGGGTTGCGGTTGCCCTGGCGGCCCATGCTCTCGCCCGTCGCGGAGTGGTCCGCGATGAAGTCCTCCATCATCCGCAGCAGGGGCTCGTAGAGCGGCACGTCGACGAGCTGGGGCTCGCCGGTGAGGTCGCGCTGGCGCAGGGCGAGCATCGCCGAGAACGCGGCGTACATGCCGGTGACGCCGTCCGCGACCGGGTACCCGGCGAAGACCGGTGGGCCGTCGGGCTCCCCCGTCCGGTGCGTGAGCCCGGCGAACGCCTCGGCGACCCGAGCGAAGCCGGGCCGGTCGGCGTAGGGGCCCGTGCGGCCGTAGGCACTGACGTGGACCATCACGAGATCGGCCCGGTGCGCGACCAGGTCGTCGAAGTCGATGCGAAAGCGGCGCAGCGTGGCCGGACGGAAGTTCGTCACGACGATGTCGCTCGTGGCGGCGAGCCGTCCGAGCAGCTCGGCCCCTCCGTCGGCGTGGAAGTCGATCGTCACACTCCGCTTGTTGCGACCGAGCAATGCCCACTCCGCCGACGACTCACCGTCGAGCGGGGGGTAGTGCCGGGCCGGGTCGCCCGTCCCCGGCGCCTCAACCTTGATGACGTCGGCCCCGAACTCGCCCAGCAGGGTGGCAGTGAGCGGACCGGCGAGGATGGTCGAGACGTCGAGCACGCGGATGCCGTGCAGCGGGCCGACTGACATGAGCGAATGCCTTTCACGATGAGCATGAAGCGCATCTCGTGATGCGCCTCACGGCAGCCTCGCAGCCTCTTTCGCAGGCAGGAAGACCGTGGAACCTTGACCCGGTGAAAGGCAAAGCCTCTAACCTGGCGGCATGAGAGTCGAGCGGGCGCGCTACTTCCTCGCCGCCGTCGAGACCGGGTCGCTGCGCGCCGCTGCCGCCCGGTGCACCGTCAGTCAGCCGGCGCTCGGCGAGCAGGTCGCGATGCTGGAGGAGGAGCTGGACGTCGTCCTGCTCACCCGCAGCCGTACCGGCGTGCGACCCACGCCCGCGGGGGTGGCGATGCTCGAGCCTCTGACCCGGTTGGTCGAGGCCGAGGACGACGCGCGGCGCGCGGCCGTCGCGGCAGGAGGGGTCACCCAGGGGCGGGTCGAGATCGGGGCGGTCTCGGCGGTGGTGGAGACGGTCGTCGCCCCGGTTGTCGCGCGGATGCACGCGGAGCACCCTGGTCTGCACTTCGGGATCACCGAGGGGTCGACCACGGAGGTCGAGCAGCGAGTCGCCTCCGGCGACCTCGACCTGGGCATCGTCACGGTGCCCACGACCGCGGCGGCCCCCAGTCTCAGGCGCCGCGTCCTCGTCAGCCTGCCGGTCGGGGTCGTCGCCCGTCCGGACCATCCGCTGGCCGATCGTACGGAGCTGACCTGGGGCGACATCGCCCCGTGGCCCGTGGTGACCATGCGCCGAGGCACCGTCCTCTGGGACCGGCTCCACGACCACGTCGACGGCCCCTCGATCGTCGTGCAGGCGATGTCGGCCCGATCGATGCGGGTCCTGGTGAGTCGTGGAGCCGGCATCGGCATCCTCGCCTCCACGCACTCCCCCACGGACGAGCTCGGGCTGCGCTGGATCCCCTTGGCCGGCGCAGCCCCGGTGGAGCTGTGCCTCGTCCAACGCAGCGACAGCCAGCCGTCGGCGGCCGCGCTCGTCGTCCGTCGCCTGCTGACGACCCAGACGGCGACGCTCGTGGGCGGCGCCTGAGGGTCGCGTCCAGGCGGGTGCCGCCCACAGGTCGGTTTCGTCTCTCTTGAGGGTGTCGGTAGTCGGTTCTATGATGGGAACATCTACTCGATAAAGGACGTCTGGAGGCAGAGTCCCGTGACTGCACCCCTGCCGGAACCGGCCACCGTCACTGATGGTGTGGTGGCCAAGCTCGCGCGGGTGCACGAGATCCTGGGCTCGATCAGCACGGCCGACTACGCCCGACTGGCCGGTCGGGAGCAGCGTGAGGCGGCCGGTTCGCTGGCGAGACTGAAGGCGCGGGTCACCGCGCATGAGCTGGCTGCCGTGGCCGCGGTGGAGTCCTCCGGAGCGGCCCGCCGCGAGGGCGCGAGCAGCACCGGCTCCCTGTTGGCTGGTGACTTCGGTCGAGACCGTCGTGGTGCCGATGCCGTGGTGCGACAGGCCAAGCAGATCACCACGACGCCCCAGACCCACCAGGCGATGGCCAACGGCAGGCTCTCGACCCGGCAGGTGAAGGCGATCAGCCGAGCCCTGGACCAGCTCCCCAAAACCATCACTGCCGCCCAGCGTGAGGCGTGCGAGACGCAGCTCGTCGAGGACGCACCCCGGATGGACCTCAAGCAGTTCGAGCGCCACGCCGACCGGGTCGTGGGCCACTTCCTCACCACCACCGAGGACGATGATGCCCTGGACGCGGCCGAGAACGACCTCGTCGAGCAGCGCGAGAAGAAGGCATGGGCCGCGGCGGAGTTCTGGATGGGACCCGCCACCGACGGTCTGGTCAAGGGTGGATTCGCCATCCCCGAGGCCCAAGCAGCACAGCTCCGCGTGGCAATGGACGCCCTGTGTGCACCACAGGTGGAGATCACCAGCCCCACCAACCTCTCCCGCCGCACTGGCGAGGTCCTGCTCGACGAGCGACCCTCCTACCGGACTCGACAGGGCTGGGCCTTCACCTACCTCTGCGAGCTCCTGCCGACCGAGAAGCTCCCCGAGACCAACAACCTCGGACCCATCCTCACCATCAACCTCGACCACCAGACGCTCATCGAGAAGGTCAAAGTGGCGACGCTCTCCACCGGAGAACGGCTTTCGGCCGGTCAGGCCCAACGGATGGCGTGTGAGCACCGGCTCCTGCCTGCCGTCTTCGGTGGCGAGTCACTCCCCTTGGACCTCGGACGAGACCGCAGGCTGTTCAGCCTCGCCCAACGACGCGGGCTCGAATTCCGCGACCAGGGCTGCGTCTTCCCCGGCTGTGACCGACCACCCGGCTGGTGCGTCGCCCACCACGCCCGCAGGACCTGGGCCGACGGCGGTGGTACCGATCTCACCGACGGGGTCCTGCTCTGTCCCCACCACCACCGCATCCTCCACGCCGACGGCTGGGACATCACGTTCAACGAGCGTGGCCACCCCGCCCTCATCCCACCCGCAGCGCTCGACCCACGACGACGACCCCGCCTGCACGACCGCTTCCACCACCAGACCTGACCACCACAGGAGAGCTCTGCCCCGACCCGGGGAGCCACATGATCGGTGCCTGCAGCGACGTCAGGGAGTGCTGAGGACCACGTGGGCCAGGGCGTGGTCCACGTCGTGACTGAGACTGACGTGCACGTCCACCCCGTCCAGGTGCTTGCCGACGTCACCATGCAGACGGAGGCGTGGGCGGTCCCATGCGTCGCGCACCACCTCGACCAGGCCCAGGACCTCGTCCCCCATGACGGGCGGCGACCCGAACATCGAGCCCGACCACGCCTTGACCAGTGCCTCCTTGGCGGCCCAGCGGACCGCCAAGGACTCAGGCCGTCCCTCAGCGTCCCGTCGCTCGCCCGCCGTGAACACCTGCGCGAACCGGGTGCCCGGTCTCTGCAGCTGCTCGGCGAAGGACGGCACGTGCACGAGGTCCGTGCCCACGCCGATCACCGGCACGCGTAGACACCGTCCTCGCCCAGACGGGCACCACGGTCCAGCAGCACCGACGCCTCCAGCGGACGCACACCCTGACCGGAGCCGAGGCGACGGTCCGCCGGACGCTCGTACGCCGGGGCGCCGCCGGTCATGGTGCGCGCCAGCCGCATCCGACCCTCGACGACCCGCCGACGCGACGCGGCCAGGTACTCCTCGCGGTCGGCCTCCTCCAGCGAGGCGACGAACGCTGCCGGGTGTGCGAGGGCGATGATGCCCGCGACGTGACCGAAGCCCAGGCTCGTCACCAGCCCGGCCTTGAGACCGGGGGTCGCGAGCGGCTCGCGCAGCCACACCAGGTGCTCGTTCTCGGCCAGCACGTCATCGACGCAGTCCAGGCTGCGGTTCGGCGGCAGGACTCCCCCACCGAGCACCTGGCACAGGCCGTTGAGCTGGAACGCCGCGGCACCGCCCTTCGAGTGGCCGGTGAGCGACTTCTGCGAGACCACGAACAGCGGGTTGCCCTCGCTGCGGCCCAGGGCCGCCGCCAGCCGCTCGTGCAGCTCGGACTCGTTGGGATCGTTGGCGTCCGTCGACGTGTCGTGCTTGCTGACGACACCGATGTCGTCGGCCGACAGACCGATCGAGGCCAGGGAGCGCGACAGCATCGACTGCTCGCCACCGATGCCGGCCGCGAGCGCACCGATGCCGGGCGCCGGGATGGACGTGTGGACGCCGTCGGCGTACGAGGCCGCGAAGGCCACGACACCCAGCACCGGCAGGCCCATGCGGGCCGCGACGTCGCCACGGGCCAGCAGCAGCGTGCCGCCACCCTGGGACTCCACGAACCCACCACGACGACGATCGTTGGCGCGGCTGACGCGCCGCTCGTCGATGCCCTGGGCCGTCATGACGCCGGTGTCGGCGGTGGCGGACATGTCGGCGAAGCCGATGATGCCCTCCGTGCTGAGGTCGTCGAAGCCACCGGCCACGACGAACTCCGCCTTGCCGACCTTGATCTTGTCCACGCCCTCCTCCACGGAGACCGCGGTGGTCGCGCAGGCCGCCACCGGGTGGATCATCGCGCCGTAGCTGCCGACGTAGGACTGCACGACGTGCGCCGCGATGACGTTCGGCAGCGCCTCCTGCAGGATGTCGTTGGGGTTGCTCTCCCCCAGCAGCGTGTTGATGTACAGCGAGTGCATCGAGCTCATGCCACCCATGCCGGTGCCCTGCGTGTTGGCCACGAACGCCGGGTGGACCCAGCGCATCAGCTCCGCGGGGGTGAACCCGCTGGACAGGAACGCGTCCACGGTGCTCACCAGGTTCCAGATGGCGACACGGTCGACGGACTCCAGCATCTCGGCCGGGACGCCCCAGACCGCCGGGTCGAAGCCCGTGGGGATCTGCCCGCCGACGGTGCGGCTGAGCGACATGCGACGCGGCACGCGGATCTCGGTGCCGGCGCGTCGGGTGACGCTCCAGTCCCCGTCAGCGCTCTGGGCGATCGAGGTGCGCCCGGGATCGGCGTCCTTCATCGCACTGGCCTCGGTCTCGCTGCCCACGGCGAAGGTCAGGTCCTCATCGAGGTAGACCGACGTCAGAAGCGGCGCGGTGTTGTCCACCATGGAGCCGTCGTCGACGTAGCGACGGATGCCGCAGCGCTCGACGACGACGTCGTGGTACCTCGCGTGGATGTCGGCCTCGTCGACGGGCTCGTCGGACTCGGCGTCGTACCAACCGTGGTTGGTCTCGTCCCACGTGACCAGCCCGGTGGACCATGCCAGCTCCAGGACGCCGGCTGCCGACAGCTCGTCGTGCACCTCCATCTCGAAGCGGGTCCGGGCCGAGCCGTAGGGGCCGAGCTCACCGGTCCCGACCACGACCACGAGGTCCTCGGGTCGTGCGGTGACGTCGCCCCACGCGGGGGTGACGCCCTCGGGGAGCTGCGCGGGCGACGGGGCGAGGGCGGCGATGCCCTCGCGTCCTTCGTCCGCCTCGCGGGTCGGCGGCTCGACGTCGGCCGCGAGGGCCTTGAGATCGAGGTCCGCCCCGGCCAGGCCGCCCGTGAGGTCGGCGGTCAGCGGCTTCTCGGCGGCCGACTCCCGAGCAGCGGGAGTGCTGAGCTCCAGGAGCTTCTCCGCCATGGCACCGGTGGTCCAGGTCTGGATCCCCGCAGCCTCGACGGCGTCGACGAGCGGGTCGTTGGCACCCATCAGTCCGGTCCCCTTGACCCAGCCGATGATGGCGTGGGCGATGGTGACGCGGTCGGCCCACGTCCGTTCTGCCGACCACTTCGCGACGATGGCGTCCAGCGCGGCCTTGGCCTCGCCGTAGGCGCCGTCCCCGCCGAACATGCCACGGTTGGGCGAGCCCGGGAGCACGACGTGCAGGCGGGCAGCGAGGTCGTGGTCCCGGCCGGTCGCGGCGAGCGTGCCGATGAGCCGCTCCACCGACCACAGCAGGATGCGGGTGTCGACCTCGGCACGACTTCCGGCGTCGGTCAGGTCACCCATGACGCGACCGGCCGCGAACGGCACGAGCATCGTCGGCGTGAGGGCGGCCTTGCTGACGTGCTTGGTGCTGCCCACCGTGCGCGACTGCTCCGACGTGATCCACGCGGCGAGCGCGTCGACGTCGGTGTAGGAGGCCATGTTGGCCGGGGCCACCCACAGGACCGCACCGGCCCGGGCGTGCGAGCGGTACAGGTCACGGTAGAAGTGCAGGCGCTTGGCATCCAGGCGCGACGTCGTCGTGACGACGGTGGCACCACCGCGCAGCAGCCCGGCCACGACGGACGCGGCGATCGAGCCCTGGCTCGCGCCGGTCACGACGGCGACCTCGTCGGCCCACTCACCGGCGGACTCGTCGAGAGCCTCCTCGGCGATGCGGTCGAGTCGGGCGGACAGCTCCACGTCCTGGGTGCGGGCGGCCCACCACCGGGCCTGCTTGGCCACGGCCTCTCCGGTGCCGGCGAAGGTCACGTCGCGGGCGACGTCGTCTCCGCCGAGGGCGATGCGGGCGAGGTCCTCGCGCGCCGTGGCCCAGCGGTCGTCCAGCAGCAGGGCGCGACGCTCGTCGAACGCCGGCGCGGTGAGGTCGACCCAGTCGGGGCCGAGCTCGGCCTCGACGCGCTCCAGCACTCGCTGGTCCGACGCATCGACGCCAGCGCTCTCGGGCGCGGCCTCGGCGAGGCCGAGCCGTCCGAGCAGGTGACGCGCCGTGCTGGCGAGCACACCGTCGGTGCCGGTGATCTCACCGGTGATCTCCGCGAGGGCGGCTGCATCGACCGTCGCGTCCGAACCACCGGAGGCGGGAAGGTCCACGCTCACGCCGTGGCGGGAGGCCACGGACTGCACTGCCGTGTCCACGGCGGCATCGACCTCGGTGCCCGAGGTCGGCGTCGCGATGGTGGCGAGGTCTCCCCCGCGCACGCTCGCCCCGTCACGGGTGGAGAGGGCGAGCTCGGCGAGGACGTGGCTGGCCCAGCCCGGGCCGAGCTGCCACACGTCGCTCACCCGCTCGGTGACGGCGGACTGCTTGCGGCCGGTCGGTCCGAGCACCTTCTTGAGATGATCGGCGAAGGCGGTCGTGAGCACCGGCCCGAACGGCTTGTAGCCACGGGCGAGGCCGGTGACCTGCGCGGCGAGGGTCGGGACGTCGGCGTCCGCGGCACCGTCGATGGCGCCGAGGTTCAGCTCGCCACCGAGGTCGACGAGAAGCTGGTTACGTCGTGACGACGCACCGTCGCACAGCGACTCGATGGAGTCCGCCGCGCCGATCTGGTCCAGGCGGAGCTTGGTCCACCAGGCGACGAGGGTCTTCGTGCCGTCGGCGGCATCGAAGGAGAGGTCGTCAGGACGCGGCCCCGTGCTCGTCGCCGCAGGAGCGGCTGCAGCAGCGGGGGCCTCGGCCCGAGCCGGCTCGGGCGCGTCGCCCGTGTCGTCCTGCGCCGTCTCGTCCTCGGCGGGGGCCGGGTCCTCGTCGGTCGCGAAGACCGGACCGGCGTCGCGCTCGATGTTCAGCACCTCGACCGGGGCACCGAGGGTCCGCTGGACGGCGGGGAGCTTCAGCGTCGAGGACGCGAGGTTCGCGACCGTCGGAGCCTGGCCCACGCCGACCTCGACGAAGCGCTCGATGCCGAGCCCACCCTCGGACTCCGCGGTGAACATCAGGTCCTGGGTCTCGATCCAGCGCACCGGGCTGGCGAACTGCCAGGCCAGCAGCTCGACCAGCAGGGTGCGGCACAGGGCGCTGGGCCGGGCCGCCCAGGCCTCGAAGTCGGCCAGGACCGCGTCGAGCGGTGACTCACCGACCAGCTCGCTGATCTCGGCGACGAACTCGCGTCGCAGCGAGAACGGGCGCGGCACGAGGTTCGGGACGTAGCGGCCCTCGAGGATCGACGGGTCGATCTCGGCCGGCAGCAGCTCCTCGAGGCGGTCGCGGAAGTCCGGGACGCCGCCGTGCAGCACCCGGGAGTGGAACGGCACGTCGATGCCGGGGACCAGGATGAACGCGGCCTTGCCACCGTGCTCGGCCCGTCGGCGCGTCACGTCGGCCTCGAGAGCCTCCAGACCACGCACGGAGCCGGCGATGGCGTACTGCGACCCGCGCAGGTTGTAGTTGACGATCTGCAGGAACTCCCCGGACCGCTCGCCGAGACCCTCGACGTAGTCACGCACCTCGTCGTCGGCGAGGCCGATCTGCGAGGGACGGATGGCGGCGAGACGGTAGTCGCTGCGGCCGTCCGCGTCGCGCGGGACGAGCGCGTGCATGACCGAGCCACGCTGGAAGACGACCTCGACGACGGCCTCCAGCGGGATGACGCCGGAGACGGCGGCGAGGGCGTTGTACTCCCCGACGGAGTGGCCGGCGAGGACGGAGCCCTCGACGAACGCTCCGGACTCTCGGAGCTCGGCCATCTGGGCGGCGCCCAGCACCGCCATGGCGACCTGGGTGAACTGGGTCAGGAAGAGCACGCCGTCGGGGTGCTTGTGGCTGACGCCGTCGGCCACGAGGAGCGTCGGGTTGTCCCGGACGACCGTGAGGATGGAGAACCCGAGGGCCTCGCGGGTGTGGGCGTCAGCGCGGTCCCAGACCTCTCGGGCGGCCTTGGAGCGCTGGTAGCCGGCCATGCCCATGCCGGCGTGCTGGATGCCCTGGCCCGGGAAGGCGTAGGCGGTCCGCGGTGCGGCAAGACGGGCGGTGGCGGACATGACGAGCTCTCCGTCAGCCCGGCAGGTGACGTCGACAACCTCGTCGCCGGACTCCAGGCCGACCCGGTCGGCGCGGATCTCGACCGTGGCGCCGGGCCGCAGCGGGCTCAGCCAGCGGGCGGTCCAGCCCACGATGCGGCGGCCGGTCTCACCGGCCACGACGTGCTGGGCGGCGCCGGAGAGCCACATCCCGTGGACGATCGGGCCCTCGAGCCCGGCCAGCCGGGCGGCGGCGGTGCTGGTGTGGATCGGGTTGTGGTCGCCGGAGACGGCGGCGAACGCGTCCATGTCGGTGGGGGCCTGCAGGGTCGCCGCGGCGCGGGAGCGCCGCGGAGTGTCCCGCGGGTCGTCGAGCGTGCCCCCGGCGCGAGCCGGGTCCGCCACGGGGGCGGAGCCGGGCCGACCACGGACGCAGAAACGCTCGGTCAGCGAGGCGACGGCTGCCCCCTCGCCGGCGCGACCGCCGTCGGTGATCGTCACGTCGACGCTCACCACACGGCCGAGCTCGGTGGCCTCGATGCCGGCCAGCGTGGCGGTGACGTGCAGGGACGTCTCGGCGTCGGGCAGGCGGGTCGCGTGGGTGACGTGGTCGAGGTGGACCAGGTCGAGCATGCCCTCGACGACCGCCTCGTCCGCACGACCGTCCGAGGAGGTGGTCCGTGCGGCGCCGATGACGGCGAAGACGGCGGGCCAGGCCGGGCCCACGAGGGAGTCCGGCACGGGCCGCTCGCCGGTGCCTGCGGTCACACCGGCGTGGTCGGCGGCCAGGTCGGGGCTCCAACGCACCTGCGTCGTGGCGGTGGCACCGACACTCGTCCCGTCGACCGACGGCAGCTCGCCGCCCGCGGCGGTCGTGACGAGTTCGAGCATGGCGGCCGCGGCACCGTCGGCCGCGACGACGGGGACGCCACCCGTGGCGACGTGGTCACCGACCTCGAGGTCCAGCGTGAGCGTGTGGCCGCCGCGCGAGAGCGGCACGGACAGGCGTGCGGCGCCCGTGGCAGATGCCAGGAGCGTCGCGCCGGTCTCGGCGTGCTCGGCGCGGGACGGGTCGACGATGACCCAGCCCTCACCGAGTCGGTGGACCGGGTTGCGGACGGTGCGTCCGGCCCACACGGCGTCGGAGGAGGCGAGCACCAGCGAGACGGCGTCGGAGACACCATCCGTGCGGCGTCGGCCGGGCACGGCCAGCGCAGAGCGACCACCGGCGAGGGTCGCGTCGACGGCGGCGTCCTCGAAGCGCTGCAGCAGCTCGGCGACCGGCTCGTCGGCACGCGTGATGCCGGCGACGGAGACCGTGCCGGGGATGACGCACACGGCCTCGGCGCCGTAGCGCGGGTCGTGGGCCTGCCACAGCGAGTCCGAGCGCCACCAGCGGCGCACGTCGGCGTCGATGACCGGCACGAAGTTGACCGGCTTGCCGGGGCGGCGGCACACCTGGACGAAGAACGGCACGTCGGCCGGGTGCAGCACGACGTCGGCGGCGTGCGGGTGCTCAGCCAGGAGCGTCGCCAGCGCGGCCGTCGCGTCCTCGACGTCGTCGGGGGTCGCGAAGCTCGTCGGCACGGTCCCGTGGTCCGCGTCGACCAGCCGCGCCTCGGCACGCTGCACCATCTCGTGGAACCGGTCGCGCAGCGTCACGTCGAGCCAGTCCTCGCCCACGGAGCCGTCCTCGTCGTGTCCGGTGATGGAGGAATGGCCGTACGTGAGCTCCACGTAGCGCGAGAGCCACTGGGCGTACGTCATCTCGGCGACGTCGCCGAAGTACGGCTTGGCGGTGCGGTCGAGCGCCTCGACGATCTCCGCACGTCGCTCCGCCACGGCATCGGCGTCACCGGCGACCTCGTCGAGCAGGCGGCCGGCGCGGGAGGCGGTGTTGTCGATCTCGTGGATGTCGGCACCGAGCTGGCTGCGCCCGGAGGCCATGCCACCCTCGGCGCGGCCGGCACCGACCCAGTCGGGCGTGCCCGGGGTGTCGACGAGCAGCTGCTTGACCTGCGGGGACGTCGTCGCCTCCAGGGTCGCCATCGCAGCCGTGCCGACGAGCACGCCGTCCAGCGGCATGACCGGGTGACCGTGGGCGCGGGCCCACTCACCGGTCAGGTAGGCGGCGGCCACGTCGGGCGTGCCGACGCCACCGCCGACACAGACCACCACGTTGTCGCGGGCACGCAGGTCGGCGTAGCTGCGGATGAGCAGCTCGTCGAGGTCCTCCCACGAGTGGTGGCCACCGGCCTTGCCGCCCTCGATTTGGACGATGACGGGGTGCGGGGCGACCTCGTCGGCGATCTTGAGCACCTGCTTGATCTGCTTGACGGTGCCCGGCTTGAAGACGGTGTGCTCGATGCCGGCCTCGCGGAGCTCGGCCACGAGCGCGACGGCCTCCTCGAGCTCGGGGACGCCCGCCGTGACGATGACGGAGTCGATGGCCGCACCGGCGGCGCGCGCCTTCTGCACCAGACGCTGCCCACCGAGCTGCAGCTTCCACAGGTAGGGGTCGAGGAAGAGGGAGTTGAAGGACCAGGTGCGACCGGGCTCCAGCAGGGACTCCAGCTCGGCCACGCGGTCGGTGAAGATCGGCTCGCTGACCTGCCCACCACCGGCGAGCTCGGCCCAGAAGCCGGCATTCGCGGCGGCCGCGACGATCCGGGCGTCGACGGTCGTCGGCGTCATGCCCGCCAGCAGGACGGGGGAACGACCGGTCAGGCGCGTGAAGCGGGTCTCGGCCCGGACTGAGCCGTCGGGCAGGGAGACGACGGTGGGCGCGAACGAGGCCCAGGGGGCCGAGCGGCGCGGCGCTGCCCCGGGCGCCGTGAGCTCGCGGTGACCGCCTCTCGTGGCGACGGCGACGACGCCGGCGCCGCGGACACGGGCCTCGGCGGCGCTGAGCTTGGCGGCAAGGGCGCCGGGGCCGATGTCGAGCAGCCAGTCGGCACCCGCGTCCATGACCCGCTCGAGGGAGGAGACCCAGTCGACGGGCTCGACGATCGAGCGCATCGTGAGATCACGGCCACGCTCGGCGTCCAGGCCCGCCCGGGCGGCCCAGTCGGCCACCAGGTCGGCGGCCTCGGAGAGGTCGGGGTGGTGGAACGCCAGGCCGGAGGCCACCGGCTCGATGACCGGCGCGAAGGCCGATCCCCCGGTGGTCTTGCGGCCGCGCTCGGCCTTCTCGGCCTCGGCATGCTCCTCGAGCAGGCCCACGGCGCGCCGCAGGCCCGCCTCGGGGCCGGAGAGCACGACAGCCCGACGGCCGTTGTGCAGGTGGGTGACCACGCGGGCAGAGTCCGGCAGGTCGGCGAGGGCTGCGGCGACGCGCTCGGGGCGCTCACCGGAGACGCTGACCATGGTCTCGCCGAGCAGGCCCCGGCGACGTCCGACGACCTGCGCCGCGGCACCGATCAGGCGCGCGTAGGCGTACAGCTCGACCTCGTCGACCCCACTCCCGTCGACCCCGTCCAGGGCGGCCGCGCCGAGCGCTCCCTGGGAATGGCCGGCCACGGCGACCGGACGGTTCACGGACGTGTCCAGCCCCTGCTGGCGCAAGGCGCGGAGCCCGGCGAGCTGGGTCAGCAGGATGCCGGGCACGGAGCGGACGGGCGCAGCGAGCGCGGCCGCCGAGGGCAGCTGCGGTGCGTCGTCGTCCTCGGCCGACTCCCCCACGGCCAGCACGTCGACCCACGCGAGCGGCGTGACGTCGGCGCCGGTGCGCAGCAGCTCGGCCGCCACGGGCGCGAGCAGCTGATCGGCACGTCGGACGAGCTGCTCCAGGTCGGACTCGAGCGCGAAGTCGCGCACGAGGTCCGCCAACGACTCCAGCCACGGCTCTCCCTGGCCGCCGAGCAGGACGGCGTACGGCACCCCCTCGCGGAGGTGGTCGACCAGAGCCTGACGATCGGCCCGGGGGGCCGTCGTGGACTCGGGGGTGGGGCGGGTCGTGGGGGTCGTGTCGAACGTGGTCACGCGATGCATCCCTAGGGTTCGGCGACTGGGGGTCACCACCCATCATCGCGAAACATGAGGAATACCTCAAGTTTTATATGAGGGAGTCCTCATCTTCTTCGTCACACCGACCCCGCGGTGGCCGCGTGCGCCGGGTGCGCCGCAGCGAGGCGCAGCGCCCGCTCGGCCGCGGGTCTCGCGGCCTCGATGTCGTCGGGGACCAGCGAGATGCGCGTGCGTCGCTCCAGCAGGTCCGTGACGTCGACAGCACCTTCGTGCGTCACGCCGAAGACGAGCTCGGCGAGGGTCACCGGCAGATGTGCGGCGACGGGGGCCAGCAGCTCCGTGTCCGTCGCCCCGGTGACCCGGCGGGCGTTCTCGAGCACCAGCCGCGCCTCGGTGCCGAACCGGCGGACCAGCCGGGCAGGCTCCTCGAGCCGCGCCAGCTCTGCCCTCGACGCCGCACCCACCAGCGGCAGGTCACGGGTGCGGCACCGCCCAGGCGCCAGTCCGGTCGCGTCCACGGCATCCTCGGCCATCCGTCGGTACGTGGTCAGCTTGCCGCCGACGATGGTGACCACGCCCTCGGCCGAGACGAGCACGGCGTGCCGGCGCGAGAGGTCCGCGGTGGAGCCGCCACTGTCCAGGAGCGGGCGGAGCCCGGCGAACGCACCGACGACGTCGTCGCGGCGCAGGGGCCGGTCGAACGCGGCGGCGACGACGTCGAGGAGGAACCCGATCTCGGGCTCCGACGGCTCGGGGACGTCCGGGATCTCGCCCTCGACCTCCTCGTCCGTCAGCCCGACGTAGATCGTCCCGTCGGGCTGCGGGAGCACCAGCACGAACCGGTTGCTGGCCCCGGGGATCGGTGCGGTGACGGCCGTCGTCAGACCCGGCAGGGACTGCGCCCTCAGCACGAGATGGGTGCCCCGGCTGGGCTTGAGCCGAACGTCGACCAGGTCACCGGCCCACACGCCGGTGGCGTTGACGACGCTCCTGGCCCGGATGCTCGAGGTCGCTCCGGTCAGCTCGTCCCGCAGCTGCGCGGAGCTGCCGGTGACCGCGGTCGCCCGGACCCGTGTGCGCACGACGGCACCATGGGCCGCCGCCGTCCGGGCGATCGCGATCACCAGGCGGGCGTCGTCCTCGAGCTGGCCGTCCCAGGACAGCAGGCCACCCCGCAGGCCCGCCCGGCGCAGCCCCGGCGCCAGCGCCAGCACCTCGGTGCTGGAGATCCGACGCGGACCGGGCAGCGTCTCCGGACTGGTGTGGGCGCCGCGACGCAAGGCGTCCCCGGCGGCGAAGCCCAGCCTCGCCGCGGCAGCCTGCGGGCGCGAGACGCTGGACATCAGCGGCAGGAGCATGGGCATGGCGTGGGTGAGGTGAGGGGCGGTGCGCTCCATCAGGATGCCGCGCTCGACGGCGCTCTCGTGCGCGACACCGACCTGCCCCTTGGCCAGGTAGCGCAGACCGCCGTGCACCAGCTTGCTGGACCAGCGCGACGTCCCGAAGGCGACGTCGAAGGCGTCGATCGCCACGACGCTCAGTCCACGGGAGGCGGCGTCGAGAGCGACCCCTGCCCCGGTGACACCGAGGCCGACCACGAGCACGTCGACCTCGGCAGGCAGGCCGTCGGCGCCATGACCGAGCACGGGAGCAGCAGCACTCTCGGGGACTGGGCTCATCGGGCCAGCCCCCGCGCCACCAGGTCGACGAAGGACCGGGCGAGGTCGGTCTCGTCGATGCCGTCCGGATCGCTCATGGTGTGCGCGGAGAGGGCCAGGCCGTGTGCCGCCAGGACCAGCGTGCGGGCCAGCAGCTCGGGATCCCCCGCGCGGACGGTCCCGGCCGCCTGCCCCGCGGCGATGAGCGGGGTGAGGAAGTCGAGGATCGCCTGCTGGGACCGGCCCCGACGATCCAGCAGGTACGGAAGCAGCAGGTCCGCGTCGAGGTCCAGGATCCGTCGAAAGAGCGGGTTCGCGCGTAGGGCCTCGATCGCGGCGAGGAGGCCGGCTGCGATCCGCTCGGGCGTCGGCTCGTCGTCGATGGGCGCGGGCACCGCCGTGACGATGCCCGCCCACTCCCGGGTCATCAGGTCGGCCAGCAAGGTCTGCATGTCGGGCCACGTGCGATAGATCGTCATGCGCGAGACGCCCGCACGCCGGGCGACGTCGGTGAGCGTGGTCCGCTTCCACCCGACGTCCAGGATGGCTTCCCTGGCGGCGTCGAGATACTGGTTGTGACGAGGTGACGTCATGTGTCACACTGTAACATATGACGCACGAGCCCCCGAGCCACGAGATGCATGCCTCCCGATGGGGTGACCCGGCCTCGGCCGGCCCCCTGCCCGACGCCACCCGCGACCTGGTCGAGCTCGCGTTCGGCATCCGGGAGTCGCCCGCGGCCGTCGACGTCACCGTGCCGGTACCGAGCCTGTCGCCTGGGCAGCTGGAGGAGCTGCGCGTCCTCCTCGGCCCGGACCACGTGCTCACCGGGGACGAGGAGCGCCGGCTGCGCACCCGGGGCAAGTCCACTCCTGACCTGCTCCGCGCACGCGCCGGAGACGTGGCCGACGCCCCCGACGCGGTGGTCCGGCCCGGCAGCCATGCGGAGGTCGAGGCCCTCCTCGCGCTCGCGGTCCGCCACCACCTCGCCGTGGTCCCGTTCGGCGGGGGGACCTCGGTCACCGGCGGGCTGGCCCCACGGCGCGAGGGCTTCGCAGGGGTGCTCTCGATCGACCTGGTGCGGATGAAGGCGCTGCGCGAGGTCGACACCGTCTCGATGACTGCGGTCCTGGAACCAGGACTGCGCGGACCGGAGGCCGAGGCACTGCTCGCCGAGGAGGGACTCCTGCTGGGCCACTACCCGCAGTCCTTCGAGTACGCCAGCATCGGCGGCTTCGCCGCGACGCGCTCGAGTGGGCAGTCGTCGGCCGGGTACGGCCGGTTCGACGCGATGGTGGTCGGTCTGACCCTCGCGACCCCACAGGGAACCCTGGAGCTGGGCAGCTCCCCCGCCAACGCCGCCGGGCCCGACCTGCGCCAGCTGGTGCTCGGCTCCGAGGGGGCGTTCGGCATCATCACCGCGGTCCGGGTGCGGGTGCGGCGGCTCCCCGCGCAGAAGGTCTACGAGGCCTGGCAGTTCGGTTCCTTCTCCGAGGGCGCCGACGCGATGCGCCACCTCGCCCAGAACGCCCTGATGCCCACCGTGCTCCGGCTCTCCGACGAGACCGAGACCGCCCTGAACCTGGCCTCGCAGTCCGACGTCGGCGGCGGGACGACGGGTGGGTGCCTGATGATCGTCGGCCACGAGGGCCCAGACGTCGCCGGTCGACGCGCCCTCGTCTCGGCGGCTCTGGAGGGGCTGGGTGGCACGCCCCTCGGCGAGGAGCGCGGCGACGCCTGGGTCGCCGGTCGCTTCCACGCGCCCTACCTGCGCGACTCCCTGCTCGACGTCGGCGTCCTCGCCGAGACCCTGGAGACAGCGACCTTCTGGGCCGACCGAGAACGGCTCTACACGGCGGTGAAGGATGCGCTCACGGCCGAGCTCGGGGACAGGACGATCGTCCTGTGCCACATCTCCCACGTCTACGAGACCGGCTGCTCGCTCTACTTCACCGTCGCCACCCCCCAGGCCGAGGACCCGCTGGAGCAGTGGAGAGCCGCCAAGGCGCGCGCCAGCCAGGCGATGATCGACGCGGGCGCCACCATCACCCACCACCACGCGGTCGGCACCGATCACCGGGAGTGGTTCGCGCAGGAGATCGGCCCGGTCGGCGTCTCGATCCTGCGGGCGGTCAAGGCCGAGCTCGACCCCACCGGCGTGCTGAACCCGGGGGTGATGATCCCGTGACACGCTCTTTCTCCTTCCTGGTCAACCCGACCTCCGGAGGTGGTGCGGCGCCGGGTGCCGTCGTCCCCGTCGCGCGGATCCTGCGCGACCGTGGCGCGAGCGTCGAGGTGACCTACTCACCGGGCCCCCGGGCGACGCTCGACCTCGTCACCGCCGCGGTGGACCGTGGCGACGTCGTGGTCTCGGTCGGCGGTGACGGGATGCTCTCCTCCATCGCCGGAGAGGTCGCCGGTCGAGGCGGCACCCTGGGCGTCGTCCCGGCCGGACGCGGCAACGACTTCGCCCGGATGCTGCGGCTCCCGGACGACCCGGCCGCCGTGGCCGAGATCCTGCTGGAGGCCGAGCCGACTCCGACCGACCTCATCACCGCGACGCTGCCCGACGGCTCCGTGCGCGTCGTGGCCGGATCCGTCTACGCCGGCGTCGATGCCCGCACGGCCGACCTGGTCAACCGGATGCGGTGGGTGCCGAAGAAGGTGCAGTACCCCGTCGCGACCGTGCGCGCCCTGGCCACGTTCAGGGCTGCGCGCTACACCCTCGACATCGACGGCGTGCGCCGTCACTTCACCGGCGCCACGGTGGTCGTGGCGAACTCGGGCTACTACGGCAAGGGGATGCTGATCGCCCCGCCGGCCAGCGTCGACGACGGAGAGCTGGACGTCGTCGTCATCGAGGCCGCTGGCCGGCTCGACATGATCCGGTCGTTCCCCAAGGTCTACGACGGGGCCCACGTCGCGCTTGACCAGGTGCATCTGTTCCGCGGACGTGTCATCGCGCTCACGGCCGATCCCGAGGTCTCGATGGGGGGCGACGGGGAGCCCTTGGGCGCGCTCGGCCCGGACCCGGTCCGCATCGAGGTCGTCCCCGCCGCGGTCCGGGTCCTGCGCTGACCGCCGGGGTCAGACTCCGCCGGTGAGCAACAGCCCGCCGTCGGCCACGATCGTCTGACCGGTGAGCCAAGCGGCGTCCTCGGAGAGCAGGAACGCCACGATGCCGCCGATGTCCTCGGGCACACCGAGCCGCTTCAGCGGGTACGGCGCCGACACCTCGTCCTCGCGGCCCTCGTAGAGCGCCTTGGCGAACTTCGTCTTCACGACCGCCGGCGCGACGGCGTTGACCCGGATGTCCGGGCCCAGCTCGACGGCCAGCTCCTCGGTCACGTGGATGAGCGCGGACTTCGACGCGCCGTACATGCCGATGTTCGGGGCCGGCTTGAGCCCACCGACGGAGGCGACGTTGACGATCGCGCCGCCGTGCTCCTCCTGCCACGCCCGGTAGACCTTCTGCGCCCACGCGACGGCCGACAGCACGTTGACGGAGAAGATCTTCGCCGCGGCGTCGAGGTCGACGTCGATCATCCGTCCGTAGACGGGGTTGATGCCGGTGTTGTTGACCAGGAAGTCGATCCGGCCGAAGGCCTCCAGCGCCGTCGCGACGGTCTCGTCCTGGTGGGCCGGGTCGTCGCCGGAGCCAGCGACCCAGAGGGCTCTGCCGTCGCCCAACGAGTCGGCGGCCTCGGCGAGGGCCTCAGGCTTGCGAGCAGTGATGATGACCTGTGCGCCGTCGGCCACCAGGCGCTCGGCGATCCCGAGGCCGATGCCACGGCTCGCGCCGGTGACGATCGCGACCCTGCCCTGGAAGCGGCCACCCGCCGCGGGCCCGTCGAACCTCTGCTCGTTCCCGGCCATCAGGAGAGCCTCTCGATGACCATGGCCATGCCCATGCCACCACCGACGCACATCGACTCCACACCGAGCCGCTTGTCGTGGTGCTGCAGGGAGTTGATCAGCGTGCTCGTGATGCGGGCGCCGGTCATGCCGAAGGGGTGACCGATCGCGATGGCGCCGCCGTTGACGTTGAGCTTGTCCATCGGGATGCCCAGCACCTTGGCCGAGCCCCAGGACTGCACGGCGAACGCCTCATTGATCTCGTACAGGTCGATGTCGTCGATCGAGAGGCCGGCGTTGGCCAGCGCGGCCGGGATCGCCTCGACCGGTCCCAGGCCCATGATCTCCGGCGAGAGGCCCGTGACGGCGGTCGAGACGATGCGGGCGAGCGGCGTGAGTCCGAGCTCGGCGGCCTTGGTGTCGCTCATGATGACGAGGGCGGCGGCGCCGTCGTTGAGCGGGCACGCGTTGCCGGCGGTCACGGTGCCGTCGGGACGGAAGACGGGCTTGAGCTGGCTGACCGCCTCCAGCGTGACGCCTGCGCGCGGGCCGTCGTCAGTCGAGGCGATGCTCCCGTCAGGCAGGGTGACGGGCGTGATGTCCTTGGCCCAGAAGCCGTCGGCGATGGCCTGCTCGGTGAGGTTCTGGCTCCGGACGCCGAACTCGTCCTGCTCCCGGCGGCTCATGCCCAGGTGCTGGGCGACGTTCTCCGCCGTCTGGCCCATCGCGATGTAGAGATCGGGCAGGTCACCGCTCTCGCGCGGGTCGGCCCAGGTGTCGGCCGCTCCCTCGGCGCGGGCAGCCGTGCGCGCGATCGCCTCGGCGAAGCGCGGGTTCTCCGAGCCCGGGACGTCGGCGAAGCCGTTCTGGAAGCGGCTCACCGTCTCCACCCCGGCAGAGATGAACGCGTCGCCCTCGCCGGCCTTGATCGCGTGGAAGGCCATGCGGGTCGTCTGCAGGGAGGAGGAGCAGTAGCGGTTCACCGTGACGCCGGGCAGGTGGTCCATGCCCGAGAGCACCGCCACCGCGCGGGCAAGGTTGTGGCCCGACTCCCCTGCCGGCTGGCCGACGCCGAGGTGCAGGTCGGTGATGTGGCGTCGATCGAGGGCCGGGATCTTGCCGAGGGCGGCCTCGACCATCTGCGCGGCGAGGTCGTCCGGACGCATGTCCTTCAGTGACCCCTTGTTGGCCCGGCCGATGGGTGACCGGGCCGTCGAGACGATGACTGCTTCGGGCATGGTGCTGCCTTCCTGGTGTGTCGTGCGGTGTGCTCACGAGCCGAGACCGGGGCCGTCGGGCTCCTTCACATCTCGCCGGAGCCGACCCCTTCGACGGGACGAGCCCGACGACAGCGGACCCGCCCGACCGGGACTAAGCGCTTGCTTAGCGTGCCCCGCATGGGTCATGCTGTCAACCGGACGAGAGGGGGCAGATGACCGTCACCGCGCGCGAGCGACTCATCGAGGCCGCCGTGGAGGCCTTCGCCGAGAAGGGCTTCACGGCCACGACGACGCGCGACATCGCCTCCCGGGCCGGGATGAGTCCCGCCGCGGTCTACGTGCACCACGACACCAAGGAGAGCCTGCTCTTCACGGTCAGCATGCAGGGGCATCGCGCGGCCCTGGAGGTCATCGAACGCGCCGCCGACGGCCAGCCCGACCCGCAGGAGCGCGTGCGGTCGATGGTGCACGACTTCAGCCGTTGGCACGCCGAGAACAGCCGCGTCGGACGCATCGTGCAGTACGAGTTCGACGCGCTCACCCCCCAGCACCGCTCGGAGGTCGCCGCCGTGCGCCGGGAGATCGAGCAACGCATGCAGCAGGCCCTGCTCGCGGGCGTCGACGCCGGGGTGCTCGACGTGGCCGACGTGTCCGGCACGGCGCGGGCCCTGCTCTCCCTGAGCATCGATCTGCTGCGCTGGTTCTCCCCGCACGGCGCTCAGGGACCGGACGACATCGCCGACCTGCACGCCGACCTGGCCCTGCGGATGACACGCAAGCACCGCTGACCCCCGGGGAACGCGACACGGCGCCGCCCCGAAGGGACGGCGCCGTGTGCGGGAACGAGCTGCTCAGGCAGCGAGCACGGCCTCGGCGTTGATCGTGATGGTGATCTTGTCGCCGATCATGGCCTTGTTGGCGCCGGAGACGGGGATGTTGAAGTCGATGCCGAACTCCTTGCGGCTGATCTCACCGGTGGCCTCGACGCCCACACGGGTGCCGCCCCACGGGTCGCCGCCCTCGCCCAGGAAGTCCACGGCCAGCTCGAGCTGCTTGGTGACGTCCTTGATGGTGAGGTCGCCCGTGACGACGAACTCATCAGCACCCTTCTGCGTGACGCCGGTGGCGCGGAACGTCATCGTCGGGTGCGTCTCGACGTCGAAGAAGTCGCTGGAGCGCAGGTGGGCGTCACGGTCGGCGGTCCCGGTGTTGATCGAGCTGAGGTCGACCGTGACGGTCGCGCTGGAGGCGCTGATGTCCTCGGCCGTGGTCAGGGAGCCCTCGAAGGTCTCGAACTTGCCGCGCACCTTGCTCATCAGGTGGCGGACGGAGAAGCCGATCTCGGTGTGGGTGGGGTCCAGGTTCCAGGTGCCGGCGGTGATGGCGGTGGTGGTGCTCATGTCTCTCCTGTGAAAGAAGTCGGGTGGTCTGCGGGGTCGTGGTACGCCCTGCAGGGAACGGTACCTTTGGTTGAACACTCAATCAAACGAGTGCATTCCCTCCACGCCACCGGGCTCCGGCTCGACGCTCCCGACGACCACTAGGATCCCACCATGCCCGAGACCCCTTGGCTGGACGCCGAGCAGCAACGCATCTGGCGCGCCATGCTCGGCGGCACGACGGTCCTCAACGACCGCCTCGATCGCGACCTGCGGACCCAGCACGGCATCTCCATGCCCGAGTACGAGATCCTCGTCCGCCTCTCCGAGGCGCCCGAGCGCTCCATCCGGATGGCCGAGCTCGCCGCCTCCGTCGCCCACTCCCGCAGCCGGATCACGCACACGATCGCCCGGCTGGAGCGGCACGGCCTGGTCAGCCGGACCAAGGCCGTCGACGACCGACGTGGCGTCGTGGCCGAGCTCACCGATGCCGGCTTCGCCCTGCTGCAGGAAGCGGCTCACACCCACGTCCGCGGGGTGCAGGAGTACCTCGTGCAGGTCGTGGAGCCCGACGACTTCCGAGCCCTCGGCCGGGTGATGGAGGCCGTGCGCGCGAACCTGCACGGCCGTCCCTTCTGACCCGAGGCCGCACCCGTGCAGCTGCACGGTTTTCTTGCGTTTGCACGGGTTGCAACCCATGCAAACGCAAGAAAGTCGTGCAGCAGTCCTGATTCCCATGGCGGGTCCGCAGCGTGGATGCAACACCTGATGATGTGAAGGTGTTGATGATGATGGCCGGTGAACGGTTCTCGCCGCGGATGCGGTTGGATCTGCAGCAGCGGATGTGGGATGTGTGGCTCTCGGGCCAGGAA
>NZ_JBIMEU010000006.1:0-241245 GCF_051262555.1 Aeromicrobium sp. CF4.19
AGCGGGACTTCTCAGCCGGCGAGCTTGGCCTTGACCTGCGCGACCGAGGGGTTGGTCAGGGCGCTGCCGTCGGCGAAGACGAGAGTCGGGACGGTCTGGCTGCCGCCGTTGGCCCGCTCCACCAGCTGCGCGGAGTCCGGATCGGCCTCGATGTCGACCTCGTCGAACTCGATGCCCTCGCGCGTGAGCTGCCCCTTCAGGCGGTGGCAGTAGCCACACCAAGGGGTCGAGTACATCGTGAACTGGCCGCTCATCGTGTGTCTCCTTCGACGTCTAGTGTTGTCGGGGTCAACGTCTGAAAGACCGCCACGATTCCCACCTCAGGAGACCGGTGACCGAGTCGACCACCTCCGCCGACGCCCTGCTCGAGCCGCTCGACCCCGAGCAGCGCGCCGCCGCCGTCGCCCTGCGCGGGCCGGTCTGCATCGTCGCTGGCGCGGGCACCGGCAAGACCCGGGCCATCACGCACCGCATGGCCTACGGCGTCGCGACCGGCGTGTACGAGCCCACCGAGGTGCTCGCGCTGTCCTTCACCACCAAGGCCGCCGGCGAGATGCGCGACCGGTTGCGCCGGCTCGGCGCCGCGGGCGTCCAGGCCCGGACCTTCCACTCCGCGGCGCTGCGCCAGGCCCGGTACTTCTGGCCCAGCGTCTACGGCACCGAGTTCCCGCAGATCGTGGCGTCCAAGCTCGGCCTGGTGGCGGGAGCGGCCCGGCGGGGCGGCACCCGGCTGGAGCAGGCGGTGCTGCGCGACCTCGCAGCGGAGATCGAGTGGGCCAAGGTCAGCAACGTCCGGCCTGCCGACTACGTCACCGAGGCCGCGAAGCAGGGACGGGAGGTCGCGGACCTGACGCCGGAGCAGGTGGCCGGCCTGATGGTCTCCTACGAGGACGTCAAGCGGGAGGCCAACCGCATCGACATGGAGGACATCCTCCTGGTCACCGCCGCCATCCTCGGCGACGACGACAGGATCGCGGCCCAGGTGCGGCGGCAGTACCGCTGGTTCGTCGTGGATGAGTTCCAGGACGTCAACCCGTTGCAGTCGACCTTGCTGGACCTGTGGCTCGGTGGCCGCGAGGACGTGTGCGTCGTCGGCGACCCGCGCCAGACCATCTACTCCTTCGCAGGGGCCTCGCCGCGCATCCTCACCGAGTTCGGCCGTCGGTACCCCGAGGCGGAGCGAGTGGAGATGGTCCGCAACTACCGCTCCACGCCCCAGGTCGTCTCGGTGGCCAACGCCGTCTTTCCCCGCGGCAGCACGCCCGGTCGACCGCTGGAGCCGCAGAACCCGGCCGGTGAGCCCGTCCGCTACCTCGGCCACTCCGACGAGCCCAGCGAGGCCGCGTCCGCCGCCGACGACATCGTGGCCCTGCACGCGGGCGGCATGCCCTACCGCGACATGGCGGTGCTGTTCCGCATCAACGCGCAGTCCGAGGCGTTCGAGGAGGCCCTCGGTGAGCGGGGCGTGCCCTACACGCTGCGCGGGGTCACCGGGTTCTTCGAGCGTGCCGAGGTGCGCCAGGCCGTCACCCTGCTGCGGGGAGCGGCGCACGGGGGCCAGCAGGAGGCCGACGGCTCGCTCGACGCCGAGGTCCGAGCCGTCCTGGCGAGCCTGGGCTACGACGCCAAGCCCCCGGCCGGTGCCGGGGAGGCGCGAAACCGCTGGGAGTCGCTCAACGCGATCGTCTCGATGGCGGTCGACCTCCTGGACGACGACCCCGCGGCCTCGCTCGGCTCGCTGGTGGCGGACCTCGACCGCCGCGCCGCCACCGCCCATGCGCCGACGGCCGACGGCGTCACCCTGGCCACGCTGCACTCCGCCAAGGGACTGGAGTGGGAGGCGGTCTTCTGCGTCGGCATGCACGAGGGCATGGTCCCCACCGTCCACGCCGACACGCCCGCGGCCGTCGAGGAGGAGCGCCGGCTCTTCTACGTCGGCGTCACCCGGGCCAAGCGACGTCTCTCGATCTCCTGGGCCAGGGCGCGCAAGGTCGGCGGCCGGCAGACGCGGCGTCCCACCCGCTTCCTCGACACGCTGCTGCCCTCGGACCACCCCTCGCGCGGCACCCCGGACGCGCCTCGCCCCAAGCGCCGCACCTCCGCCGTCCTCGACGCGCTCGAGCCCGAGGACCGCGCGCTGTTCGAGAAGCTCAAGCAGTGGCGCACCGAGACCGCCGCCGAGGCCAAGGTCCCGGCCTTCGTCGTCTTCGCCGACGCCACCCTGCTCGCGCTCGTCGAGCACAAGCCCACCGACGAGAGGTCCCTGGGATCCATCCCGGGCATCGGTGCCAGCAAGCGAGAGCGGTACGGCGCCGACGTCCTGGCCCTCCTCGCACCCTGATCGAGTGCCCGGCGGCTCAGGCCAGGGCGAGGACTCCTGCCAACGAGACCGATCCCACCACGAGGGTGGACACGGTCCCCAGCAGGAGTGGTCGACCGCCGTGGCGCACGAGCGCGGCCAGGTCGACGCCCGTCCCCAGGGCGAACAGTGCAGCGCCGAGCGTCGCGGTCTGCGCCGTGGCGATCGGGTCGAGCAACCACTCGGGAACCAGGCCGGCACTACGGATCAGCACGCAGACCAGGAAGCCCACGATGAACAGCGGCACGATCGGCGGGCGGGAGGACCCAGAGAGGTTCCCACCGTTGCGCGCAGCCTGTCGGCGTCTCACCAGGCTCACTCCGGCCACGACCGGGGCCAGCATGAGCACCCGGGTCAGCTTCACGACGACGGCGACGGCGACGGCCGCGGCTCCGGCGGGTCCCGCCGCGGCGACGACCTGGCCCACCTCGTGGACGCTGGCGCCGGCCCACACGCCGAACTGACGGTCGTCGAGCCCCAGGGGGACCTGCAGGAGGGGCAGCGCCACCATGGCCACGGTCCCGCAGATCGTCACCATGGCGATGGCCGTGGCGACCTCGTCCTCGTCCGCCTCGGCGTTGTCCTCCATCGCAGCGATCGCTGATGCGCCACAGATCGCGAACCCGGTGGCGATCAGCAGGCTGCGCGGCCGGCCCAGGCGCATCCGCAGGCCGAGCCAGTAGGTGCTGAGCAGGGTCGCGAGCAACGTGCCCACGACCAGGGCGATCACCGGCAGGCCGAGGGCGGCGATGGCCGCCAGTGGCAGCGAGAAGCCCAGGAGGATGATGCCGACGCGCAGGAGCTTCTTCAGGCTGATCTTCAGACCTGGCCGGGCGGCGGCCGGCAGCAGGCGGAGGTTGGCCACCACGGCCCCGAGGAGCACGGCCCACGTGAGGATGCCGACCTGGGGAACGAGGGCGTGCGCCGCCCAGGCTGCCGCGACCCCCAGGATGGCCACGAGCAGACCGGGGCCCAGGTGCACGACGCGCTGAGCGACCGCTCCGCGTTGCCGCGGCGGCGTCGTCGCCTGCTGGTCCGATGTGCTCACCTGCCCAGCGTCGGCGCTCGACCCCGGGTCCGGTAGCCGTCGATGCGGCATCACGTCATACGCTGAGCGCATGCCTGACCAGCCTGACCTGGACGACCTCGCCATCCTCGTGCTCGTGGCGCATCGGGGAAGCATCGGTCGGGCCGCTGCCGAGCTGCAGCTGTCCCAGCCCAGCGTGAGCCGCAGGATGGGGGCGCTCGAGCGCCGGCTGGGGGTCCAGGTGCTGCACCGCTCGCGCCGCGGAACGTCCCTCACTCCCGAGGGCCAGGTGGTCGTGGACTGGGCCTCGGGCCTGCTGGCCGCCGCAGAGCAGTTCGTCCACTCGGTCGAGTCGCTGCGGGGTCACCGGCTCAGCGTGGAGGTGGCGGTGAGCATGACCATCGCCGAGCACTTCGCGCCCAGCTGGTTGGCGGCGCTGCGCTCGCGGCGCCCCGGTGTCTCGATCTCGCTCATCGTCCTGAACAGCACGCACGTGGCGGAGCAGGTGGATCGTGGCGCGGTGGCCCTCGGCTTCGTGGAGGCGCCCTCGGTGCGGGAGAGCCTCGGTCGACGACGGGTCGGGTGGGACGACCTGGTGGTCGCGGTCCCGCCCTCGCACCCGTGGGCCGGTCGGGGCGACCCGGTGACGCTCGCCGAGGCGGCAGGGCGCCGGCTCGCGGTGCGTGAGCCGGGCTCGGGCACGCGCGAGACGATCGACCGGGCCTTTGACCAGGCGGGGCTGACGTTCGAGCCGGCGGTGGAGATGCCCTCGAACACCGCCCTGGCGTCGGCGGCGCTCGCCGGCCTCGGGGCCGTGGTCCTGAGCGAGCTGGCCCTGGCGGGGCCGCTGGGTGACGGCCGACTGGTGCGGGTGCCACTGGAGGCGTCCCTGCGCCGACCGCTGGCAGCGATCTGGCGCAGGGACGAAGCCCCCTCAGGCGTGCTGGCCGACCTCGTCGACGTCGCCGTCGGCACGCAGCGCGAGCGACGACGCGACGAGGTGGATCACACGTAGTCCTGGTACTTCTGCAGCATCCGGACCGGCTTGGACAGGGCGTCGCGACGGAACGGGTCGCCCAGCTCGCGGTTGCACATGATCTCCACGATGCAGGTCTTGCCCTCCGTCATCTGCAGGTCGATCGCCTTCTGCAGGGCCGGGCCCACGTCCTCGAGCTTGTCCACGACGATGCCCTCGGCACCCATCGCCTGTCCGATGGCAGCGAAGCTCTCGTTCTCGAGCTCCCCGGCGACGAAGCGCCGGTTGTAGAAGTCCACCTGGTTCTTCTTCTCCGCACCCCACTGCCGGTTGTGGAAGACGACGGCGGTGACCGGGATGTCGTGGCGCACGGCCGTCATGATCTCTCCGCAGCTCATCGCCCAGGCACCGTCGCCGGCGTAGGCCACCGCGGGTCGGTCCATCGCGGCGGCCTTGGCGCCGATGATGGTCGGCAGGGCGTAGCCGCAGTTGCCGAAGCTCATCGGGGCGAAGAAGGAGCGGGGCTCCTCGAACCGCAGGTAGGAGTTGGCGACGGAGTTGATGTTGCCGATGTCGGTGGAGACCATGACGCGCTCCGGCATCGCCTTCTCCAGCTCACGCAGCACCTGTCGGGGGCTGAGCCAGCTGCCCTCCTCGCCCTCGGCCTCGGCCAGCATGTCCTGGCTGTAGTCGTCGGTCTCGCTGACCCACGCGTCGAGCTCGTCCTCCCACTCCTGCTTGTGCTGCGCCGTGGTGGTGGCGCGCTCCTCGCGCGTCGCGTCACAGTCCAGCTCGCGGCCGTCGAGGCGCTCCAGCAGCGCGACGGCAGCCTCCTTGGCGTCGCCACAGATGCCGACGGAGATCTTCTTCACCAGCCCGAGCATCTTGTGGTCGGCGTCGACCTGGATGATCTTGGCGTCCGTGGGCCAGTAGTCCATGCCGTGCTGGGGCAGCGTGCCGAACGGGCCGAGGCGCGAGCCCAGGGCCAGGACGACGTCGGCCTGGCTGATGAGCTTCATCGCGGCCTTCGAGCCCTGGTAGCCCAGGGGACCGGCCCACTGCGGGTGGCTGGCCGGGAAGGAGTCGTTGTGCAGGTAGCTGTTGACCACCGGCCCACCGAGCCGCTCGGCCAGGGCCACGCACTCCTTGATGCCGTCGGCCATGACGACGCCACCACCGGAGACGATCACCGGGAACTTCGCGTTGGCGAGCAGCTCGGCAGCCTCGTCCAGGCTCCGGGTCCCGCCCGGGCCACGGTCCAGCCGTGCGGGCTCGGGGATCTCGGCCTCGATCTCCCCGTAGAAGTAGTCACGCGGGATGTTGAGCTGCGTGGGGCCGATCTCGCTCATCGCCCGGTCGAACGCCCGGGAGCTGAACTCCGCCATGCGCTTGGGGTTGTTGACGTGAGCCTGGTACTTGGTGAACTCCTGGAACATCGGGAGCTGGTGGGCCTCCTGGAACCCGCCCAGGCCCATGCCCATGGTCCCGCTCTCGGGCGTCACGATGACGACGGGGCTGTGCGCCCAGTAGGCGGCGGCGATGGCGGTGACGCAGTTGGAGATGCCGGGGCCGTTCTGCCCGATCACGACGCCGTGGCGTCCGCTCACGCGGGCGTACCCGTCCGCCATGTGCGCGGCGCCCTGCTCGTGGACGACGGGGACGAGCCGGATCCCGGCCGGGGCGAAGATGTCCATCGCGTCCATGAAGGCCGAGCCCATGATCCCGAAGATGTCGGTGACGCCGTTGGCGACCATCGTCTCGACGAAGGCCTCCGATGGCGTCATCTTCTGGACACCGCTCACCACGGGGCGTCCGTCCTGGTTGCGCCGCTC
This sequence comes from Aeromicrobium sp. CF4.19, assembly GCF_051262555.1. NCBI lineage: Bacteria > Bacillati > Actinomycetota > Actinomycetes > Propionibacteriales > Nocardioidaceae > Aeromicrobium > Aeromicrobium sp. CF4.19. The sequence goes on from NZ_JBIMEU010000006.1 coordinate 6,195, forward strand.
GCTCATCGTGACTCCTTGGTTCTAGAAAATGAGACGAAATATCTCTTTTTGTGAGATACGGTGATGGTAGCCCCGTCCTCACCGTTCGGTCAACGAACGGCATGATCGACACGGACACGCGACGCAGACAGGACAGTGATCCCATGGCGCTGGAGACCCAGACCGACCACGAGACCCCGGCGATGCGCATGTTCAGCCTGCTGGAGCTGATCGCCGCCAAGGACGGTTTCGTCTCCCTTGCCGGCCTGGTGAGCGAGACGGGCGTGCCGAAGCCGACCATGCACCGGATGATCCAGCAGCTGGAGTCGGCAGGGCTGCTGATCCGCCAGAGCGACGGCCGGCACTTCGGCACCGGAGCGAGGCTGCGCGACCTGGCCGAGGCCATCCTGCTCAACGCCACGCAGCACGGGGCCCGGCACGCGGTGCTGCGCGCGCTCGCGGCCGAGCTGGGGGAGACCTGCAACGTCACGGCGCTGTCCGGCAACGAGGTCATCTACCTGGACCGGGTCGAGTCCAGCGAGCCGCTGCGCTTCCACCTGCGCCCCGGGGCCAAGGTCCCGGTGCATGCCAGCGCGAGTGGGAAGATGATCCTGTCGCAGCTGACGCCGGCCCAGCGACGCAACCTGCTCGGACACACCGCCCTGGAGCAGCTCACCCTGCACACGCTGACCGACTTGACCGACTTCGAGGCCGAGATCAGCCGTACCCGCGAGGTCGGCCACGCGGTCGATGACGAGGAGTATCAGACCGGCCTGGTCTGCGTCGCCGTGCTCGTCCCGCGTCAGAGCCGGCCCTCCAACCTCGCCGTTGCGGTGCAGGCGCCCAAGATGCGCCTGGAGGTCGAGGACGCCGAGCGGGTCCTGCCCGCACTGCGCCGTGCGGCCGCGGCCATCGCCGACATCGAGTCCGAAGGAGCCCCCCGATGAGCAACCACCCGATCGAGACACCGGACACCATGGTCGACGTCGCCGAGACCTTCGGGATCGAGGCGTCCATGAAGGTCCCGGCGTTCTCGACCCGAGACGAGCACGTGCCCGAGATCGACCCCGCGTACCGCTTCAACCGCGACGTCACGATCGCGATCCTGTCCGGCTTCACGCACGGACGCCGCGTCATGGTCCAGGGTCTGCACGGCACCGGGAAGTCCACGCACGTCGAGCAGGTCGCCGCCCGTCTCAACTGGCCCTGCGTGCGGGTCAACCTCGATGGCCACCTGAGCCGGTTGGACCTGATCGGGCGCGACACCATCGTGCTGCGCGACGGCCAGCAGGTCACCGAGTTCCAGCCGGGGATCCTCCCGTGGGCGATCGAGCGGCCGGTGGCGCTGGTCCTCGACGAGTACGACGCCGGGCGTCCCGACATCATGTTCGTGATCCAGCGCGTCCTCGAGCGCGACGGCCGGCTCACCCTGATGGACCAGAGCCGGGTGCTGACCCCCCACCCGGCCTTCCGGTTGTTCTCCACCGCCAACACCGTCGGACAGGGCAACCTGTCCGGCCTCTACCACGGGGCCCAGCGGCTGAACCACGCCCAGATCGACCGCTGGAACGTCGTCGCGACGCTGGACTACCTGTCTGCGGCCGAGGAGGCCGACATCGTCCTCGCCCGGGTCCCCGGGTTCGCCGAGGGCGCCGGGCCGGAGACGGTCCGCGCCATGGTGGCCCTGGCCGACCTGACCCGCAAGGGCTTTCGGGCCGGCGACCTCTCGACGCTCATGTCCCCCCGCACGGTGATCACCTGGGCCGAGAACGTGGAGGTCTTCGGCGACCTCGGCACGGCTCTGCGCCTCACCTTCGTCAACAAGCTCGACGAGCCCGAGCGGACGGTCTTGGGGGAGTACTTCCAGCGTTGCTTCGACCGCGAGCTGCTCACCGACGTGCGGCTCTCGGCCTCGCTGTGAACGACATGGCCGGCGGCACGGAGGTCGCCTCGGCCACGCTGAGGGCCTTGGCCGACGACCCTGCCCTTCGCCTGCGGGGCGATCGTCCGTTCCGCGGTGAGCGCAGGCTCTTCGCCCGCGCTCCCCACCTGCACGAGGTCGACGGCCGAGCGGCGGCGCGGGGCCGAGTGGATGCGTGGGCCCAGCACGCGCGCCACACCGACCCGGCCGTGCACGCGGCCGGCATGCCCACGGAGCCGGTGGCGGCGATGATCGTCGAGACGTTGGAGCAGATCCGCGTCGAGACGCTCGTCGCCTGGCCGGGGGCCCGGAGCAACCTGGACGCCCTGCACGAGGGGTGGGTCGCGACGTGGCAGCGGACCGGAGCCTTGGACTCCGAGGCCGGGATGCTGGTCCTCGCGGCCCTGCAGATGGCCCGCGCTCGGATCAGCCGCAGGACGATGGACGATCGGGTCAGCGACCTCATCGAGGGTGCCCGGTTCGCGCTCGCGCCCGAGATCGGAGCCTCGCTGCGCGCCCTCCCGCGACTCGTCGAGGACCAGCAGGCCTTCCTGGAGCAGGCCCGGGCGCTGGCCGAGCGGGTCGCCGCACTCGTCGAGGCCGCGGCGCCGGACGGCCTGGTCGACGACCGCGGCGCGGCCTCGCGCGGACTGCCCATGCTGCTGGAGGAGCTCGATCTCGACGAGGAGCCCGCCGGCACGGCCGCGGCGCACGGAGAGCTCGGACCGGCTCTCGCCGGGTATGCCGTCTTCACCCGCGAGCACGACCTGGAGAGCCACGTCGAGGACACGGTTCGGCCCGCTGCCCTGGACCGGGCCCGCGACGAGATCGACGACCTGCTGCGCACGAGCGGGCTGTCGGTGTCCCATCTCGCCCGGGACCTGCGCACCGCGCTGGAGACTCCGGCCGCGACGGCATGGCGTGGCGGCATGGAGGACGGCGTGCTCGATCCGCGGGCGCTGACACGCGTCGTGACCGCCCCGGGGGACCCATTCATCCACCGCGACCGCGTCCCCGAGCCGCGGGTCGACACCTGTGTCACCGTGCTGCTGGACTTCTCGGGTTCGATGCGGGCCCACGCGCCGCAGCTGGCGGTCGCGCTCGACGTCCTCATGCGCGCCCTGGAGCTCGTGGACGCGTCCTGCGAGGTCCTCGGGTTCACGACCCGGGCCTGGGCCGGTGGCCGCGCGCTCAAGGACTGGCGTCGCGCGGGCCGGCCGGCCGAGCCCGGTCGCCTCAACGAGCGTCTGCACCTGGTGCTGGCTCAGGCCGATGTGCCACGTCGCAGGGCGCGGCGTGGTCTTGCCGGGCTGCTGCAGGGACACGTGTTCCGCGAGGGACTGGACGGGGAGGCCGTCGAGTGGGCCTGCGAGCGACTGCGATCGCGGGAGGGGCGACGGATCCTCGTGGTCGTCTCGGACGGTTCGCCGATGGACACGGCCACCCACCAGACGAACGACGAGCACTACCTGGACCACCACCTGCGCGAGGTCGTGGCCGAGCAGTATCGGCGCGGCGACGTGGAGATCGTCGGGCTCGGGATCGGCGGCGAGGCGGGAGTGGACCTGAGCCCGTTCTACGACCGCTGCACGGAGGTGAGCACCGCAGACGCAGCCGGGGTCCTGAGCGCACTGGTGCCGCTGCTGAGGTCCCGATGATCACCATCGTCGCGGCTGCCGTGGTCGTGGCGATCGGCGCGGTCGTCCGCGGCTACAGCGGCTTCGGCGCGTCGATGTTCTGGGTCATCGGCCTGACGCTGCTCTACCCGCCGGCAACGGTCGTGCCCACCGTGCTGGCGCTGGAGGTGGTGGCCAGCATCAGCCTGCTGCCTGCCGTGTGGCGCCAGGTGGAGTGGCGCTCGATGTCGTGGATGCTCGGAGCGACCGTGGCCACGACCCCGATCGGCATCGCCCTGCTCGCCTGGCTGCCGGCCGAGCCGATGCGGGTCGTGGTCGCCGTCTCGATCCTGGTCGCGACCCTCGCGATGGCGGTCGGGGTCTCCTTCGGGCGCCGCGAGCGTGTCGGGACGGCGTTGGGTGCGGGAGGGATCAGCGGGGTGGTCAACGGATCCACCGGTATCGGTGGCCCACCGGCGGTCCTGCTGTACTTCTCCGACCGCGGTGACGAGGCGGTGGGGCGGGCGACCCTGATCGCCTACTTCCTGGGCACGGACGCGGCGGGGTTCGCCATGATGGCCGGCGTGGGCCTGGTGGATCGCGAGGTCCTGCTCCACACCGCCGTGTGTGCTCCCGTGGCGCTGCTGGGCATCGCCCTCGGGCACCGCCTCTTCGAGCGCACCAGCGGGCGGGGATTCCGTCCGGTCGTGCTGGCCACCCTCGCCGTCCTGGGGGTCGCCGTGCTGGTCAGGGCCTTCGTGGGCTGACGTCCCTCAGGTCCGTCCCAGGACCCGGCCGAGCTCGGCTGCCGCGGTCGCCAGGTCGTCCTCGGCGTCCGGTCCGGCCGCGATGAGCACCAGGGCGGGACGCTCCGGGGCGGGGCGGTCCACCGCGTGGGGTCGCAGGTCCACGCGACCGCTCGAGAGCTGCAGGTCGTGCCACCGGCCGTCCGGATCCAGGACCACGCCCTTGGCCCGGACCAGCACACGGACCTGCCGGCCCAGTGCCCGGGCGAGGAGGTCCACGTCGATGGGACCGAACCCGTCCAGGGTGAGGGACGAGTGCAGCTCGGCGTGGTCGTCGGGCTCGGCGGGAGAGGGACGCTCTGCTGCCGACCTCCCGGGCTCGGTGCCGAAGGCCTCCAGAGCTGTGGCGTCGGGGTCAGCGGGGTCCTGCAGCACAACCCGCGCCCCGGGGGCCGCCACGCGGCATGTCGTGGCGCTCTCCTGCACCTCCGAGGAGGACGTGAGGTCCGTCTTCGTGACGAGCACGACCTCGGCGGCCGTGAGCTGGCGTTGCACCGTGTCACCCACGTACTCATCGGTCAGGAGGCGCCGGATGGAGGTGGCGTCCGCGCAGACCAGGAGGGGGCCCGGCACGAAGCCCGGGAACTCCTGCCAGCTCGCCAGCTGACGTGGATCGCCGACGCCGCTGACCTCGCAGACCACGTGGTCCAGGTCCGTCCGGGCGGCGAGGGCGCTCATGGTGCGGGTGACGTCGTCGGTGATCTGGCAGCAGACGCAGCCGTTCGTCAGCTCGATGGTGTCCTCGGACGCGGAGGCGATCAGGGCGGCATCGATGTTGACGCTGCCGAAGTCGTTGACGACGACCGCAGTACGCCCGGGCAGCACGCCGGCCAGCAGCCGGTTGACCAGGGTCGACTTGCCGGACCCGAGGTACCCGCCGACGAGGCCGAGCCGGGCGCTCACCGGTGGGCGTCCTCCGCCGGGGCGGGGATGCGGCTGGAGTGGTGCCGCCCACCGACCACCGTGCCGAGCACCTGGATGGCCCCGATCTCCTGCGGCGGCACCTCGAGCGGGTCGTCGGACAGCACGGCGATGTCGGCGAGCTTGCCGGACTCCAGCGACCCGACCTCGTGGTCCATCTTCAGCATGTAGGCGCTGCCGAGGGTGACGGCCTCGAGGGCCTCGCGGGCCCCGATCCGCTCGTGCTCTCCCATCACCCGTCCGGACATCGTCAGCCGGGTGACGGCGTGCTTGATCGTGTGGAGCGGGCCCAGGGGGGTGATGGGGGAGTCCGAGTGCAGGGAGATCGGGACACCGTGTCGCAGTGCCGTCGCCGCGGCGTTCATCCGCCTGGCACGGTCGGGCCCCACCGTGACGTCGAGGTGCTGGTCGCCCCAGGACCAGATGTGGTTGGCGAAGATGTTCGCGCAGGCGCCCAGGGCGGCCATGCGCCGGTACTGTGCCGTCGTGCTCAGCTGCGAGTGCGTGCACGTGTGCCGGTGGTCCGGCCGGGGAGCCACGGTCAGGACGGCCTCGAGCGTGTCCAGGAAGAGCTGGGTGGCCTGGTCGCCGTTGCAGTGCACGTGGATGAGCGATCCGGCGCGGTGGAAGGTCTCGAACGCCTCCCGGAACTCCTCCGGGCTCACGTTCCACATGCCGTTGGGCTGGTCGCCGAGGTAGCCCGGCTCGAGGAGCCGCGCGGTGAAGCCCTGGATGGACCCGTCCAGCATGAGCTTGACGTTGCCGAAGCGCAGCGTCGGCGTCGAGAGCTCCCGCAGCCGGGTCAGTCGCTCGGCCGCCTCGGGCAGGGTTCGGGAGACCTCGCCGACCCCGGCCCCGAAGTGGAACACGTTGAGGCGTGCCGGGAAGTCCGGCCCGACGACGGAGCGGTAGAGGTCCACTCCCTCGTCGTCCATCAGGACCATCGACCCCAGGTCGGTGAGCGTCGTGGTCCCGGTGTTGACCGCGTCCTGTGCGAAGGCGCGCAGGGCATCGGCGTTGATGTCGAGCGGACCGGACCCGCGGACGAGGTCCTGCACCAGGGCCATCGCCGCGAACTCCTGGAGCTGCCCGGTGGGCTGGCCGGAGTCGTCCTTGACCACCCCGGAGGTCGGGGTCGACGCGTCGACGCCGCACCGACGCAGTGCCGCGGTGCTGACGACGCAGGCGTGGACGCTGGCGTGCAGGACGTGGATGGGCCGGCTGGTGGAGACCGTGTCCAGCTCGGCCGCCGCGAGGGACTCTCCCGGGAAGTGGATGGGGTCCAGGCCCCAGGCGAGCAGGGGCTCGTCGGGATCGTCGAGGGCCTTCTCTGCCTCCCGCAGCCGGTCCAGCACCGCGTCGATGGTCCTGCACCCCGGCCAGTGTCGTCCGCCGGGGTCCGTGCGGTCCACGAGGCCGACATAGGTGCTGGCCCAGACGTTCCCGGACCCGGCGTGGGCGTGGGCCTCCACGAGTCCGGGGATCAGCACCGCACCCGCGTACCGCTCGTCCAGCGTCGCGCCGGACAGGGTCATCAGCTCGGCCACGCTGCCCACGCCGCGGATCCTCGTTCCGCGCACGGCGACGGCTTCGGCGGTGGGGTTGGCCGGGTCCATCGTGTGGATCGTGCGGGCAGGGTAGACGGTGGTCGCTTCCATGGATGTCCTCTCCGGATCGATCGGGTTGGTCAGGCCTCGGCGGCCGCGCGAAGCCGACGCTCCTGCTTCAGGTCGTGGTAGTAGGCCACGACCTGCTCGTCCGAGGAGTGGGCCGTCATGAGGCTGACGACGCCGAGCAGGACGGCGGAGACGACCAGGCCGGGCCCGATCTCGTGGATGCCCAGCGGCTGCCCCGCGAACCGCCAGCCCAGTGTGACGACCAGGGCGCCGATCGTGCTGACGAGGACTCCCGTCTTGGTGGCGCGCTTCCAGAACATCGCCGCGAGGACCGGCATCACCAACGCAGCCGCGGTGAAGGAGAGTGCGACCTGGTAGATCGCGATGATGTCCTCGACGAGGACCGCGATCAGCAGGCCCAGGACGGCCATGCCGGCGACGGAGAGACGGGACACCCGCAGGATCCGTTGATCGGGTGCGTCCGGGTTGATCCAGCCCCGGTAGATGTCCATCGAGATGTTGATCGCTCCGCTCAGCAGGAAGGAGGTCCCTCCGGTGATCAGGGCGGCCAGCAACGAGACCATGAAGAGTCCGCCGATCGAGCCGGGGAAGACCTCGGTGATGAACGACGTGTAGATCGAGTCCGGGTTGGTCCCCGCCGGGAACTGCTGGACGGCCGTGATCCCGATGACGATGGCCAGGATCCCGATCACGCCCGAGATGATGAAGCCGACGATCACGGCCGACATCCCGACCCGGGTCGACTTGGCGGCCGAGAGCCGCTGCCAGGTGGTCTGCCACACGATGTAGAAGGGGCCGAACACCAGGAACCAGTTCAGCATCCCGGTGAACCCGATGCTGCCGAAGCTCAGGAGCTCATCCGGGGTGGACCGCGCGACCTCGGCTGGACCGCCGACGTAGGCGATGCCCAGGATGAGCGTCAGGACCACTCCCGCGAGGATGACGACCGTCTGGACGGCGTCGGTCCAGGCCACGCTGGGCAGCCCGCCGATGAGGGTGAAGGCGATGATGACGATGAAGCCGAGGATGATTCCCCAGAAGTAGGGAATGTCCGTGATGGAGGACAGGATGGAGCTCATGCCCACGAGCTGCAAGGCGAAGGTGGGGGTCATGTAGAGCAGGGCGACCACCAGGGCGGGCACGAGGGCGGCGATCTTCCCGTACCGGCGGGCGAACAGCTCCGGCACGGTGTAGAGCCTGAGGCGTCGGATGACCGGCCCCAGGACCAGCACGGTGACGATGGTGAAGCCCGTCAGGCTGATGACCGTGATGGCGTACGAGGCGCCCAGCTCGAAGCCCTGCCCGGCCCCACCGATGAGGACGGCCGAACCGGTCACCGTCGCGATGATGGAGCCACAGATCGGGAAGAACCCCATCTTGAAGTCGCCCATGACGTAGTCGTCCGCCGTCTTGACCGTCTGGGACGACCTGATGCTGACGGCGAACAGCACGACGAGGAAGGAGAGGATCCAGATCAGGTACCAGCTCATGGGTCACGCACCGACTTTCTCTGTGGCGTGGGGCTCTCGCCGCACGGGGTTCTCAGGGACGGGGGCGGGTACGGGGTTCGGGGGAGACGATCTCATGAGCCGCGCGCGTCGGGCGAGGCTCGGTCTGCTCAGGACGACGTCGCCCCCTGGGGGGTCTCGTGGATGGCCCGACGCACCCGGTCGCGCAGCTCGGTGTAGGCCGGGAGACTCCTGATCTGCTCCGGGGCCAGCTGCTCCTCGCCCTCGGCCAGCACCGCCGACTCATCGAGGACGATCTGCCCGGGCCGAGGGCTCATCACCATGACACGCGATCCGAGGAACACGGCCTCGTCGACGCTGTGGGTGATGAACAGGATGGTCTTGCCCGTGGCGCGCCAGATGTCCAGCAGCTCGTTCTGCAGTCGTTCGCGGGTGATCGCGTCCAGGGCGCCGAACGGCTCGTCCATCAGGACGATGTCCGGGTCGTTGGCCAGCACCCGGGCGATCTGGCAGCGCTGCTGCATGCCGCCGGAAAGCTCGTAGGGCTTGTGCTCCGCGAAGTCCTTCAGCCCGACCATCTGCATGTACGTGTCGGCCAGCTGCGAGCGGTCCGCCGAGGCCACCCCGCGCAGCCTGGGCCCGAGCTCGATGTTCCTGCGCACCGACAACCACGGGAAGAGCGTCGGCTGCTGGAACACCACGCCCCGCTCCTCGCCCGGCCGGCGGACCTCCTCGCCCCCGACGGTGATGCGCCCGCCGGTGGGGTTCATGAAGCCCGCCACCAGGCGCAGCAGCGTCGTCTTGCCGCACCCCGAGGGGCCGGCCAGGCAGACGAACTCACCGGGCTGGATGGTCAGGTCGATGGTGTCGAGGGCCCGGACGTCCTTGCCCTTGACGTGGAAGTCGTGGCTCACCCCGTCGAGGACGACCGACCGGGTGTGTGCCTCGTCAGGCGATGCCGCCGGGGAGGTCACTTGGCTCCCTCCTCGGCCGGTCCGGCGTCGACGCGGTCGGCGTACTCCTCGTCGGACAGGGCACTGGAGATCGAGCCCTGGTCGACGAGGAACGACGCGGTGCTGGTGAGGTCGTCGGCCATTCCGCCGCCCAGGTAGTCCGGGCCGGTCTGCTCCTCGGCGTTGAGATAGGTGTAGCCCTCGAGCTGCTGGGCGACGTCCTCGGCGGGGAGCGTCAGGACGGCCCCGATGATCTCCGCGGCAGCCTCGGGGTCGTCCTTGATCATCGAGACGGCGTGGTCCTGCGCCTTGCCCCACTGCGCCATGAAGTCGGGGTTCTCCTCGACGAAGGCCGAGGAGGCCGTCCCCAGGTCGTAGGTGGGGAAGCCCGCCTCCGCCGTGTCGGCCGAGGACATGATGCGCGCGCCGCCGGAGGACAACAGCTTGGCCTGCGTCGGGTCCCACACCCAGGCGGCGTCGACGTCGCCGCTGGACCAGGCCGCAGGCATGGCGTCGGGCTGCAGGTTGATCACGTTGACGTCGTTGCTCGGGTCCATGTCGGCCTCGATGAGGGCCTGGATGAGCGAGTAGTGCGCCGTCGACCCCTCGGGTGTCCCGATCGTCTTGCCCCGCAGGTCCTCCAGCGACGTGTCGGCCTCGTCCTTCACGATCAGCGACTCGGCCTCACCGATGACGTCGTGGATCCAGACCACGTCGACGTCGAGCTCGTTGTTCGGCGAGATCGCGGTGGTGGTGGGGGAGTTGCCGATGAGCGCCAGGTCGATCGATCCCGCGGAGTAGGCCTTCACGACGTCGGCCCCGGAGTCGTAGGCGGTCCAGCTGATCGTCGCGTTCGGCATGCAGGCCTCCAGCAGGCCCTGGTCCTGGACGATCAGGTCGCCGTTGGGGATGCGCTGCCACCCGATGGTGACGCTGGAGTCGATCGAGTCGTCCGCCTCCCAGGGGCAGTCCTCGACCTGCTCCCCACCGGACTGGGACCGGTCCGAGCTCACGCAGCCCGCCAGGGCCATGGGGACGAGCAGGCAGGCGGCGAGGGCGATCCGCCGAGATGAGATGTGTGTGTTCATGCTGGTCTCCTACAGGTGGGTGGGATGGGTGGTGGGCTCGTGCTCAGGCCTTGCCCCGCCAAGGGATGAGGATCTTCTCCAGCAGCTTGATGCCGAGGTCGAGGAGGATCGCCGTCAGACCGATGACGATGATGCAGGCGATGACCAGGGCGCTGCGGTTCTGCGTTCCGCCGAGGTAGGCCAGTCCGCCGATGCCGGGGATGCCGTTGAGGATCTCGGCGGCGACGACCGTCGTCCAGGCGAAGCCGACGGCCACCCGGACTCCGGTGAAGATCTCGGGCAGGGTGGCCGGCAGCATGACGGTGCGCAGTGCCTGGGCCTTGGAGGCACCGAGCGAGAGGACGGCGTTGATCTGGTCCTCGCGGACACCGCGGACACCGCTGATGGTGGCCATCGTGACCGGCGGGAACGCGGCGAGGAAGAGCAGCCAGATCTTCGACATGTCGCCGATCCCGAACCACACGATGAGCAGGCCGACGTAGGCCAGCGGGGGGAGCGAGCGCAGGAAGTTCAGGTAGGGGTCGATGATCATGCCGACCCACTTGAAGGACGCCATGGCCAGGCCCAGGGGGATCCCGACGAGGATCGCGAGTCCCACGCCTGCCCCGATGCGCTGCAGGCTGGCGATGAGGTGCTCCCAGAGGAAGTAGTTGTACTCGCCCCTGACCTCCCGGGAGATGCCTTCGGCAACGGGGTGCGTGGTGTTGGCACGCAGGAACGCCTCCCAGACACTCCCGGGACCGGGGAAGAGGATGGGGTCCACGTCGAGGATCGCCGTGACGGCCCACCAGATGAGCACGAGGCCGATGAGCGTCGTCACGGTCAGCCCGGTGCGGGTCAGGCGGTCGCGGGTGAGGAACGTCGGCGCTGCGGATCGACCGGGTCCCCGGGAGCGTTCCGGCCGCTCGGAGGGCGCCCCGGCCGATGACCCCTCGGTCGAGGCGGTCGTCGTCTGCGTGGGGTGGTCAGCCATGAGTTCTCCTGGTTCGCTGGTCGCTCGTCCGAGCGTGCATGCCGGAATCATCCACCGTCACCGTGGTGTCCAGGGTCTGAATGGCACTGATGACGCCGACGTTGACGATGTCGTCGGGGCTGCATCCCCGCGACAGGTCGTTCAGGGGTCGTGCCAGGCCCTGCAGGATCGGCCCGAAGGCACGGGCACCCCCGAGCCGCTCGGCGATCTTGTAGCCGATGTTCCCGGCCACGAGGCTCGGGAAGATGAAGACGTTCGCGGTGCCGGCGACCTCGGAGTGGGGGGCCTTCGCGGCCGCCACGGCGGGGACGGAGGCGGCGTCGAACTGGAGCTCGCCGTCGATCGCGAGCCCGGGTCGCAGCTCGCGGGCCAGGGCCGTGGCCTCGCGGACCGCACTCACGGACGTGTGGTCGGCGCTGCCCATGGTGCTGAAGGAGAGCATCGCGACCCGCGGGACGTCACCGCTGAGCCGGGCGAAGGTCTCCGCGGTCGCCACCGCGATCATGGCGAGCTGTGCGGGATCGGGCTCGGGCACGACGGCACAGTCACCGAAGGCCAGCAGGGCACCACCTTCGGTCACCAGCAGGAACGAGCTGGACACCAGGCCGGGCTCGGCCGCGAGCCCGAGGACCCGCACGCCGGCGCGGATCACCTCCGCCGAGGCGGTGACGTTGCCGGCCACGCAGGCCTGCACCGATCCGGTCCGGAGCATCGCGGCGCCGACGTGTGCCGGGCTCTCGAGCATGGTCGTCCGCGCGTCGGCGCTGAGATCGCGGGCATCGGCCAGGTCCGTGAGCAGGTCACCCGCGGGTCCCGCGGCGACGGCGCCGAGCTCCGCGACCTCGACCCCTCGGCCGGGGGACCCGGTGCGCTCGCGCACCAGCACGACCGGCTCGATCCCGAGCTCGAGCAGACGGGGCGCCGCCTCCCACACCCGGGGGTCGTCACCGTCGGCCAGGGCGACCCGCACGGGACGTGCCTCATCTCGTCGCTCCGCCCAGCGGGCGAGGATCGGATGGTCCACGTGCGTGCTGGTCGCGTGGCTCATGTCAGGCCAGTACTCCCGCCAGCGCTTCGGACAGTGGTAGGAGCGGCATCCCGTGGGCCTGCGCCACCGGAGCGTTCGTGACCCGGCCGGCGTGCGTGTTGAGGCCGGGTGCCAGGACCGGGTCGCGGCGCAGGGCCTCGGCCCACCCGAGGTCGGCGATCCTCGTGACGTACGGCAGCGTCACGTTGGTGAGCGCGTGGGTCGAGGTCGCGGGGACGGCTCCGGGCATGTTGGCGACGCAGTAGAAGACCGAGTCGTGCACGCGGTACGTGGGATCGTCGTGCGTCGTGGGGCGGGAGTCCTCGAAGCAGCCACCCTGGTCGATGGCGATGTCGACGAGGACGCTGCCCGGCTTCATCCTGCGCACGGTGTCGTTCGTGACGAGCCGCGGTGCCCGTGCGCCCGGGACGAGGACGGCGCCGATCACGAGGTCGGCGTCGAGCACGTGTCGCTCGAGCTCGAGGGAGTTCGACACGACCGTCTTGACCCGGCCGTCGTAGCGGCGGTCGACGGCTCGCAGCTTGTCCACGTCGGTGTCGAGCACCGTGACGTCACCCCAGAGCCCGACCGCCATGGCGATGGCGTTGGTCCCGGAGACTCCGGCGCCGATGACGACCACCTTGGCGGGCGTCACCCCGGAGACCCCTCCGAGCAGCAGACCGCGACCGCCCTGGGCCTTCATGAGGGCGTGGGCCCCGGCCTGGGGTGCGAGGCATCCTGCGACCTCGCTCATCGGGAAGAGCAGCGGCAGGCCGCCACCGGGCAGCTGCACGGTCTCGTAGGCGATCGACGTCGTTCCTGCGGCGAGCAGCGCGTCGGTGCACGGTCGGGAGGCGGCCAGGTGCAGGTAGGTGAAGAGCGTCAGGTCCTCGCGAAGCCGGTGGTACTCCTGCTCCACCGGTTCCTTGACCTTCAGGACGAGGTCGGCCTCCGCCCACGTCGAGTCGGCCGTGCCGGCGATCGTCGCCCCGGCGGCCACGTACTCGGCATCGGTGATGGACGAGCCCAGGCCCGCTCCGGCCTCGACCGTCACGTCGTGGCCTCGACCGGCCAGCTCGTGGGCGCCGGCCGGGGTCAGGGCGACACGGTACTCGTGGTTCTTGACTTCCTTGGGGACGGCGATGCGCATGGTGCGTGCTCCTGGAGGGTGGGCCGGGTCAGCCGGCGACGTGGTGGTCGGCGGCGGAGAGGACGGCGTCGAGCTTGGTGAACAGGTCGGTGAGGACCTCACGATCGGCCACGAGCGGCGGCGAGATCATCAGCATCGTGGCGCCGCGATCGTCCGGCCGGGTGATCAGGTCGACGTCACGCATCGCGGCCGGCAGCACCTCTCGCACCAGCTCGGTGGCCTGTCGGTCGGTGAGCTCGCGGCCGCTGTCACGGTCGCCGGTCAGCTCCAGGCAGTAGAAGAAGCCGGTGCCGCGCCACTCCCGGACACTCGGGTGCGCCTCGGTGAGGCCGGTGAGTCCCTCCTGGAAGACCGGTTCCAGCGTGCGGACGTTCTCCAGGACGTGCTCGTCGCGCATGGCCGTGATGTTGGCGACGGCGGCGCTGGTGCTCACGGGGTGTCCACCCCAGGTGGATCCGTGCGTGAACGCGCCGGTGCGCTCGGAGGTGAGCACCGACCGTGCCAGGTCCTCGCGGATGAGCACGCCGCCGAGGGGGGCGTACCCGGAGGTCGCGCCCTTGGCGAAGGTCAGCAGGTCGGGCGTGACGCCGTACTTCGCGCTGCCGAACCAGTCGCCCAGGCGGCCGAAGGCGCAGATGACCTCGTCGGACACGAGCAGGATGCCGTACCGGTCGCAGATCGAGCGGAGCTCCTGCCAGTAGCCGGGGGGCGGGACGAGCGCACCGCGGGAGTTCTGCACCGGCTCGGCGAAGATGGCCGCGAACGTCTCGGGACCCTCGCGCTCGATGACCTCGACGATCGCCCGCAGGCTGGGCAGGTCGGCCGCGCTGCCACCCTCGGGCACCGACTCGCCGTGCGTGTGGGGGACGTGGAAGACGCCGGGCATCAGCGGGCCGAACGGCTCCCTGAACTTGGCGATGCCGGTGACGGCCAGGGCTCCGAGCGTGGTCCCGTGGTAGGACATGTCGCGCGAGATGATCTTGGTGCGGCCGGGCTCGCCCTGGCTGACGTGGTACTGCCGGGCGAGCTTGATCGCGGACTCCACGGCCTCGGACCCGGAGTTGACGAAGAAGACCGTCTCCAGGCCGTCCGGGGCCAGGCCGCTGATGAGCGTCGCGGCCTCCACCGCCGACGGGTGCGCCGCGCCCCAGTTGGTCCAGTAGGAGAGCTGGTCCATCTGCTTGGCGACGGCCGCCGGGACGTCGTGGCGCCCGTGCCCCATGTTCACGCAGAACAGGCCGGCGAGCCCGTCGAGGATGCGACGGCCGGAGTCGTCGTAGAGGTAGCAGTCGTCACCGCGGACGATCATCGGGACGGACTCCCCGTACCAGACGTCGCCGCGGGTGAAGTGGGGGAAGAGATGCTGCTGGGCGAGCGTCCTGACGTCGGTCCGGCTCATGGGGGTGACTCCTCTCGACCGTGCGGTGTTCGGTGAGTCACTACTGTGGGCCCGAGGCTGGGTCCAGACCAGAGCCAGATCAGGATGACTTTATTGGGTCCAGTTGTGCCGGCGCAAGACCGTGCTCAGCGCCCGGACGCCCGGCTCGATGGACTCCAGGTCGATGGCGGCGAACCCCAGGCGCAGGTACTCGCGATGCGCGGCGGAGTCGAGGAAGAAGACGTCACCCCGTTCGACGACCACGCCGTGGTCGAGTGCTTCGGAGGCCACGACCCGGCAGTCCAGGTCCGGGGTGCCACGGATCCAGATGCTCACCCCGCCCGGTGGCGGGTCGATGGTCGGGTCCACGTGCTCGCGCAGTGCCTCGCGCAACGCCGTCCAGCGTCGGGCCAGGTGGGTGCGTCGCCGGCGGACGGTCCGCGCGTACTGGCCGGACTCGATGAGCAGCGCCATGGCTCGCTGGACCTGGCCCACGCCGTGCCGGACCCGGTAGCGGCGGTGGCGCCGCAGCTCGGCGATCAGCTCCGGCTCGCCGACCAGGTAGCCCAGCCGCAGCCCGGGGGCCAGAAACTTGGAGAACGTGCCGAGATAGACGATGCGCTCGCTGCCGCGCAGGGCCTTCAGGGCGGGTGTCGCGCTGCCCTGGTAGCGGAACTCGCTGTCGTAGTCGTCCTCGATGATCAGGCTGTCGTGCTGGTGCGCCAGGGCCAGCAGCTGGTGGCGGCGGCCGATCGACAAGGTGACGTTGGTCGGGCTGTGGTGGCTGGGCGTGAGGTGCAGCAGGCGCATCCCGTCCAGGTGCTCGGGCGGGACGACGCCGGAGGAGTCCATCGGCATCCGGACCAGGCGCGCGCCGGCCCGCGAGAAGATGTGGCGGGCATCGGGGTAGCCCGGGTCCTCCACGCCCACGGCGTCGCCCGGGCGCACCAGCGCGTGGGCCAGCAGGTCAAGACCCTGCTGGGTGCCCTGGGTGATGAGGACCTGCTCGGGGGTCGCCTCGATGCCACGAGCGGGCAGGACGCGCAGGCAGAGCTGCTCGACCAGCGCGGGGTCGTCCTCGTCGACCCCGTCGCGCAGGCTGTAGTGCAGGTGGGGTGGCTCCAGCGCCGCGCGCAGCGCCCGGCTCCAGGCCAGCTTCGGGAACAACGAGGCGTCGACCTGGCCTGCCACGAAGGGGTACGGGTGGGTGTGCCAGTCGACGACCTTCTCGATCTCGGGCATCGCGGCGTCCGGCAGGGCGTTGAGGTGATCCGACCAGGAGACGGCTCGGGACTCGTTGCCGGCCACCGAGCCGCGACGCAGCTCACTGACCATCTCGCGGTTGAGGAACAGCCCGGAGCGTGGGACGGCGTCGATGAAGCCCTCGGACTCCAGCTCCTGGTAGGCCGCGTTCACGGTGTTGCGGGAGAGGCCGAGCTCGTGCGCGAGCTCGCGCGAGGAGGGGAGTCGTTCGGAGGGGTCCACCGCTCCCATGGCGATCTCGTGCTCGAGCGCCTCCCGCAGCTGGCGGTACAGGGGCTTCCCGGAGCCCCGCTCGATCTCGATGCGGGTGAACACCATGGCGTGGACCTACCGACCGCTCACAGCGACATCGCCCGGTTGACGGGGATCAGGCGGCTGATCTCGCGAGCCGCCTGGACCGCGATGGCACCCAGCTCGCGCTCGCGCTCGCGGGACATGCGGACGGTGGGGACCTGGATCACGACGGCCGCCTGGGCGAGCCTGTCGGCGTCCAGGATCGGTGCACCGACGCACCGGACGCCCTCGACGTTCTCCTCGGCGTCGATGCTGTAGCCGCGACGAAACGTCGAGCTCAGCTGTTGGCTCACCTTGTCGGGACTGCCCAGCGTGTGGGGGGTCAGCTTCTCCAGAGTCACCGGCAGGCTCTTGAGGTACCGGGCCGCATCGTCGGAGTAGGCGAGGATCGCCTTGCCCGACGCCGTGGTGTACAGCGGGAACCTGGCCCCCGTGCGCTGCTCGAAGCGCAGCGGCAGGGTGGACTGGACCCGCAGCATGACGACGGACTCGTCGTCGTCGCGGACGGCGAGGTTCACCGACTCCTTGGTCCGTGCGTTGACGTCCTCCAGGACCGGCAGGGCCCGGTCGAGGCCGAAGGCGCGCTGTGCGGCCTGGCCCAGCAGGACGGCAGTGCTGCCGAGGTAGTAGGCCTCGGTGATCGGGTTGCGGGCCAGCAGACCCTCGGCCAGCAGCGCCTTGACGATCCGGCTGACGGTGCCCTGCGACAGCCCCAGCACCTCCGCGAGGCGGGCGGTCGTCACCTCGCCCTCCTGGTCGGCGAAGTGCTTCAGGACCGAGACCGCTCGTTGGATGGCCTGGGTGCCATGGGGAGCCTGGGACGCCGCGCGTTGGTTCATGCCGCTGGGTCCTCCTGGTCCAGTGCCTGCACGGCGCTGATGACGGCCACGTTCACCACGTCCTCGACGTCGCAACCGCGGGAGAGGTCGTTGACCACGCGGGACAGACCCTGCAGCAGGGGGCCGTAGGACCGGGCTCCGCCAAGCCGTTCGGCGATCTTGTAGCCGATGTTCCCCGACGCCAGGTCGGGGAAGACGAACACGTTCGCCTGGCCGGCGACCGGTGAGCCCGGGGCCTTGGTGCGCGCGACGGACTCGACGAGGGCCGCGTCGAACTGCAGCTCGTGATCGATGAGCAGGTCGGGGACACGTGCACCGGCGATCTCGCGGGCACGCCGCAGGCGGTCCAGGCTCGGGTGGGTGGCGCTGCCCTTGGTGCTGAAGGAGAGCAGGGCCACCGCGGCCCGGTCGCCGGTCAGGCCGGCGAAGGTCCGCGCGCTGGAGGTGGCGATGTCGGCCAGCTGCTCGTCGGTGGGCTCGGGGATGACCCCGCAGTCGGCGAAGCAGAGCACGCGGTCGTCCCGCGTGTGCAGGATGAAGCAGCTGGAGAGGGTGGCGGTCCCCGGCTCCAGCCCGACGACGTGCAGGCCGGCCCTCAGCACGTCGGAGGTCGGCCGGTTGCTCCCCGCCACCGTCGCGTGGGCCTCGCCCCGTCGCGTCAGGCAGGCGGCGAGGTAGGTGGCGTCGTGGGCCCGGGCGTGGGCGAAGTCCTCGTCCTTGCCCCGCTCCCGGAGCACGTGGACGACCTCGCGCCCCACGTCGCTCGCCGCGAGGTCCCGGGTGCTCATCACGGAGATGCTACCGCGAGCGGAGGAGCGTTCGGTGTCGGAGAGCAGGACCGAGGCGATGCCGAGCGAGGCGAGTCGTTCGGCCGCGTCCCGCGACCGGGGGTCGTCTCCGTCGGCCAGGGCGATGCGGACGTCCCGGCCCGCGATCCGGTCGATCCAGGATTCGAGAAGTGTCGAGTTCTTCATGAAGTGTCCTCACAATGTGGTGAAGCTGACGTTATGCGCCTCACGGATCTCCATCACGTGGTGGTCAGGAAACTGGTGTCCTCGAAGGTTATTGCCGTGACCTGGTTCACAGCGTCGGAAATCTGTCGTAACGTGTCCGCCACATAGTAGTTCGATACGCCACAATGTGAAACGAGGCTAGTGATGCAATCCACGAACGAATCGGTGTTCACGTGGGCCGCCCCCCCGTTGAAGTTCGGGAACGGCGCGCTGGACGAGGTCGGGCACGAGGTGGCCGCAGCCGGTGCGAGAAGCTGCCTGATCATCACGGACGCCGGCGTGCGGGAGACCGGGATCCCGGACGAGGTCGCGGACCGCATCAACAGCGAGGGGATCAAGGCCGAGGTCTTCGACGGTGTGGCGATCGAGCCGACCGACGAGAGCATCGATGCGGCGGTCTCCTACGCGCGTCAGCAGGAGTGGGACTGCTACATCGCCATCGGTGGCGGGTCGGCGATCGACACAGCCAAGGCCGTCAACCTGCTCACCACGCACCCGGGTGAGCTCCTGGACTTCATCACGCCGCCGATCGGGCAGGGCACCGCGCCCTGGCTCCCGCTCAAGCCGCTCATCGCCATCCCGACCACCGCGGGCACCGGCTCGGAGTCGACCACCATCTGCGTGGTCGACATGCTGAGCCTGCACCTCAAGGCCGGCATCAGTCACCCGTCCCTGCGGCCGGTCCTGGCGATCGTCGACCCGGCGACGACCGTCTCCCTGCCCCCGGAGGTCACGGCTGCCAGCGGCATGGACGTGCTCTCCCACGCGCTGGAGAGCTACACGAGCGTCGCCTACGACGCCAAGCCCGCACCGGCAGATCCCCGCAAGCGCCCCGCCTTCTGCGGCGCCAACCCGATCAGCGACGTCTGGTGCGAGATGGCCCTCAAGCTCGTCGGTGCCAACCTGCGCCGTGCGGTGATGAACGGTCGCGACCTCAACGCCCGCCACCAGATGGCCCTGGCCTCCACCTACGCGGGAACCGGGTTCGGCAACGCCGGGACCCACCTGCCCCACGCCAACGCCTACCCGATCGCGGGTGCCGTCAAGGACTACCAGGCCAAGGGCTACCCCGACATGCCGATGGTCCCGCACGGCCAGGCCGTCTCCGTGACGGCGCCCCAGGTCTTCGCCTGGACCTACCCCGGCGACCCCGATCGGCACCTGCGGGCAGCCGAGCTGCTCTCGGGCCGCACGTTCACCCACACCGACGGGGCCGATGCGCTCGCGCACGTGCTCAAGGAGCTCATGGCCGACATCGGCATCCCCAGCAGCCTCAGCGACTTCGGCTACGTCGACGCGGACGTCGACACGCTCGTCGCGGGCAGCATGAAGCAGACGCGTCAGCTCTCCGTCGTGCCGCGCCCGGTCACCCCCGAGGCGCTCGCGTCGATCTACCGGGGGTCGTTCTGATGTCCGGCGATCATGCGCGCGAGGGCGCGGTGGAGCAGAACGAGCCCGGCGCGGGCGATGCCCCCACCACCGAGGTCACCCGCTCGGAGATCCGGACAGTTCTGCTCTCCTGCATCGTCGGCACGACCGTCGAGTGGTACGACTTCTTCCTCTACGGTGTCGCGGCCGGCATCGTCTTCAACCAGCTGTACTTCCCCAGCGAGGACCCGGTCGTCGGGACGCTGCTCGCCTTCGCCACCTTCGCCGTCGGATTCGTCGCGCGTCCCATCGGCGGGCTGATCTTCGGCCACATCGGGGACCGGATCGGTCGCAAGAAGACCCTCGTCATGACGATGCTCATCATGGGCTTCGCGACCTGCCTGATCGGCCTCATCCCGACGTACGAGTCGATCGGGGTGGCGGCACCGATCATCCTCATCTGCCTGCGCATCATGCAGGGGATCGCGATCGGCGGCGAGTGGGGCGGTGCGGTGCTGATGGCCGTGGAGTACGCGCCGAAGGACCGCAAGGGCATCTTCGGCAGCTTCCCGCAGATGGGACTCGCGTTCGGACTCATCCTCGGCACCGGCGTCTTCGCCCTGCTCGAGCTCGGTCTGACCGACGAGGCCTTCCTGGCCTGGGGCTGGCGCGTGGCGTTCCTGCTCAGTGCCGTGCTCGTCTTCGTGGGCCTCTACATCCGGCTCAAGGTGCTGGAGACCCCGGCCTTCCGCAAGCTCGAGGAGCGTGAGGAGAAGGCGGCCGTCCCGGCCGTCGAGCTCTTCAAGGACAAGCGCAACCGCCGGCACATCTGGCTCGGCATGGGCGCTCGGTGGATCGAGGGCGTGGCGTTCAACGCCTTCGCGGTCTTCGCGATCACCTATGGTGTCGACACCGTCGGCACCTCCCGACAGACGATGCTCGTCGCCGTCATGATCGCGGCGGTGGTGCTCGGCGTGACGATCCCGTTGGCCGGACGTCTCTCGGACCGCTTCGATCGGCGCCGGACCTACACGGTGGGCATCGCGCTCACCGCCCTGACCGCGTACCCGGTCTTCACGCTGCTGGACACGGGCAACCCGGTCGTCATCACCTTGGCGCTCGTCCTGGCGCTCGGGATCATCTACCCGATCATGTACGGGCCCGAGGCGGCGCTGTTCTCCGAGCTGTTCCCGGCCCACGTCAGGTACACCGGCATCTCGTTCGTCTACCAGTTCTCCGGGATCTTCGCGTCCGGTCTGACGCCGCTGATCCTGGTCTACCTGCTGGACCAGGGCAGCGGGACGTCGCTCGTGATCGCCTACTTCGTGGTGGTCGCCATCATCAGTGCGGTGTGCTGCATGATGATCCGGCGATCGGACCTGGAGCAGATCGAGGCGGACAGCGAGATCCCCGACCTCGTGGACCGGCCGGTCTGAGTGCAGGGGTGCGTGGGCCTCGTTCCGGGGCCCGCGCACCCCTGGAGGTTCCGCGGGTAGGGGCGCCGTTCAAGGGAGCGTTCTGCTCGTCAGGCGACCTCCCTATCCGCGGGATCTCTTAGCCGGCTACTCGGCGAACCCGGGCAGCGTGTCCTGCAGGATCGCCTTGAACGGTGCAGTGGCCTCCAGCTGGCTCAGGACGCCGATGCCACCCATCCAGACCCGGTGGATCAGCAGGTACTCCGGCGGCAGGTTGATCCGCAGCGACGTCGCCATGCCCTCCACCCCGGGCGAGCTGAGGCGCTGCATCTGGCGACGAAGCCACTCGCGGGTGAACGTGAACTCTCCCGCGACGGCGGGCTCGAAGAACGGCCCGAGGTAGGCGGCCAGGACCTCCGGCTCGATGCTGGTGCCGGGGCGCAGGAACCCCTCGGCACGCAGTCCCGCGCTGACGGCCTCGGCGTCCCCGTCGATGGCGATCCGCAGCAGGGGTCCGATGGCCGGCGGGAGGCCGTCCGGGAGCCGCGCGACGGCACCGAAGTCGACCACCCCCATGCGGCCGTCCTCCAGCACCCGGAAGTTGCCCGGGTGCGGATCCGCGTGCATGAGGCCGACGTGCTCGGGTCCCTCCAGCAGGAACCGGACGTAGTGCTCGCCGTAGTGGTCCCGCTCCTGCGTGGTGCCGCTCCTGATGATCTCGGCCAACGAGGCGCGGCTGTCCATCCACTCCGTCACGAGCGTCTGGGAGCTGGCGTGCACGACGGCCGGCACGCTGACCACCGGATGGTCGACGTAGGCGGCATGGAAGACCCGCTGGGACGCGGCCTCCAGCTCGTAGTCGAGCTCCTCGGCGACCCGCTCCTGCAGCTCGGCGATGAGTGGCTTGACGTCGAGGCCCGGTGCGAGCACGCCGAACAGCCGTGAGAGGCGGGCCAGCTGGCGCAGGTCGGACTGCAGTGCCTTGGCCGCCCCCGGGTACTGGATCTTGACGGCCACCTCGCGGCCGTCGTGCCACCGGCCGCGGTGCACCTGCCCGATGGAGGCAGCGGCTGCCGGGGTGTCCTCGAGCTCGACCAGCAGGTCGCGCCAGTCGTCGCCGAGCTCTCGGGCCAGGACCCGGTGCACGACGGCCGGGGGCATCGGGGGAGCGGCATCCTGCAGCTTGGTGAGGGTCTCGCGGTACGGCCCGGCGATCTCGTCGGGGAGCGCCGCCTCGAAGATGCTCATGGCCTGCCCGAACTTCATCGCACCGCCCTTGAGCTGGCCGAGGACGCTGAAGATCTGCTCGGCAGTGCGCCGTTGCACCTCGGTCATCACGGCATCGGCCGGCGCTCCGCCGATTCGCCGGCCGACGCCGAGCGCCGTGCGCCCTGCGAATCCGACGGGAAGCGAGGCGAGGCGGGCCCCGCGGCCGATGGCCGAGGCGGGCAACGAGCGATCCCTTCGGCGCGACTCGCGACCCTCGTCCTCCATGGGCTCAGGGTACGCGCAGGCCCTCATCGGGGCCGGTCGAGCAACCAGCATCCACACCGGTGGTGGAAGGCGAGTGGTTCACGCCGGGGCGGTCCGCCTGCCGGACCGTGCAGGACGGTGCCCCCGGCGGTGGACGGTCGCCGGTCCCGGGCGACGTCCCAGACCTCGCGGGCGGCCGCCGCGGCGACGGACCACACGGTGCTGGCGTGCAGGCGCGTCGGACCGGTCGCGAGGTGGTGGCCCTCCAGCTGGGCCAGGACGGCCGGCCACGCCGGGTCCCGCTCGCCGCGAGCGAGGTCCAGGCATGACACGCACGGGCTGAGTCCGGGCACGACGAGGGGGCCGACCCTCACACCGGTCTCGAGCACGGTGACCAGCAGGTGTGGCAGGCGTGCGGTGACCAGCGGCTCGAGCAGGCTGCGCGCCGGCTCCCTCCCGGTGACGTGCACGACGAGCCCGGGTCCGGACGGGCCGGCCGGCGCGAGCGCGAGGCCGTCGACGACCGTCCTGGTGGCGGCGGCCAGGTCGCGGGCGGACCGGTCGGCGCGCACGGCGACGTCCAGGCGCGGGCGGTGGCGTGGCCGGTTGGCGTCGATGAGGGCCCCGCGGGCCAGCAGGTCGTCGACCACCGCGAGCACGTCGGGCGCGATGCAGGGGTCGGCCAGCTCTGCCAGGCCCTGCGTGGAACGGATCCCGTCGACCATCCGCAGGAGCTCCAGCAGGCCGGGCCGGTCAGGGACGACCAAGCCGGGATCGATGCCGATCCGCAGGCGTCGGGCGTCGTGGCGCACCACGACGGTTCCCGGGGCGAGGCAGGGGCGGACGGCCATCCCTGCATGGTGGTGGCCACGGGCACGCCTGACGAGCCGTTCGTCCACAGGGACGGCGGCGCGCGGCGCGCAGGATCAGGCGCGTCCGAGGATCCGGTTCAGCCTGGTGCCGCACTCCGGACAGGTCCCCTTGGCCATCCGGGTGCCCTTGTCGCTCACCTGCACCTCGCCGGAGGCCTCGCGCTTGTCCTTGCACTTCACGCAGTAGAACTCGCCGCTCCAGGTCTCTGCCATGGTGCCTCCCAGTGTGTGTCGTCGATCACACCCACGATAGGCCCTGTGCGCTCGGCACGGGTGGCGAACGTCGCGGCACGCCGGCACGAAGTGCGGGCCCCCGGCCGGGTCAGCCTTCCCCTGCGGACCT
Organism: Aeromicrobium sp. CF4.19; assembly: GCF_051262555.1. Lineage (NCBI taxonomy): Bacteria > Bacillati > Actinomycetota > Actinomycetes > Propionibacteriales > Nocardioidaceae > Aeromicrobium > Aeromicrobium sp. CF4.19. The sequence continues at coordinate 29,993 of NZ_JBIMEU010000006.1, forward strand.
CGGCCGGGAGCCCGGCGACGTCACGGTAGGGGAGCGGTGCAGGCAGCGTCAACACCGGAGCGCCCATGGTTGTCCACGCCTGTGGACAACCATGGGGACATCGTGTGCGAATCGCCGAAGGGCCGTGTGGACACTCGGTGGACGGCCGGTGGACCCGCCGCTGGGGGTGGGGCGCAGGCCCCCGCTGACCTGCGGCGACGTCCCGCCGATCCCTGGTGTCCCGCTGGATGGCATGCGGGCTCCGGAGGGTGTCCGAGGGGCGGACTAGATTGGCCCCCATGGAGGTCGAGATCCGGCGCAGCACTCGCCGCAAGCGCAACATCACCGCTCGCCGCGAGGAGGGCCGCACCGTCATCCTCATGCCGGCGCACCTCTCGCAGGAGGAGGAGCAGCGTCACGTCACCGCGCTCGTGGCCAGGCTGGACGCCAAGGACCGCCGCCGGCACCCCGGCGACGACGAGCTCCTCGCACGGGCCGAGCAGCTGTCGCAGACCTACCTCGAGGGGTTCGCCGACCCCGCGTCGGTGCGCTGGGTGGCCAACCAGACCCGACGCTGGGGATCCTGCACGTCGGTGGATCGGACCATCCGCATCTCCGACCGGCTCGTCGGCATGCCGCCCTGGGTCCTGGACGCCGTGCTCGTGCACGAGCTCGCCCACCTCATCGAGTCCAACCACGGGCCGCGCTTCCAGGCGTTGGTGGAGCGGTACCCCCACCACCTCAGGGCGAAGGGATTCCTCGAAGGCGTGTCGTGGCAGCGGTGACGAGGCGACGCACGTCGTCGTCGGTCTCGGCGGGCAGCTGACTCGTGGTGAACCACGCGGCATGGTCCTCGCCCGGGGCGCGGACCGGGAAGCTCCCGGCCGGGGCGATGGCCATGAACTGCACGTCGAGGTGGTGCGCCGGCTGCACCGGTCCGCAGAACGGCACCTCATGACGTGAGAGCCGCAACGGCTCCGGGTCGATCACGAGCTCCGGGATGCCGGACTCCTCCGTGGCCTCGCGCAGCGCCGCTCCGGCCAGGCTGACGTCCAGGGGCTCGCAGTGGCCGCCGGTCTGCAACCACAACCCGGCCTTGCGGTGCCGCACGAGCAGGACTCGCTCGTCGTGATCGACGATCAGCGCACTGCTGGTCAGGTGGTCGGGTCGACAGCTGCGCCACATCGCGTCCGGCCGGGCACGGAGGTGGGCGAGGTAGGTCTCGCGCAGCCTCTCCTGGTCCGGGTCGGGAGCGGCCCAGCGCGCGAGGAGGATCCGAGCGTCCCCGTGCAGCACGGGTTCGGAGGAGCCGGCCACCGCCTCAGCGGTCGGCGTCCGGCGTGGACCCGTCCTCGTCGGGCTCCTCGGTCGCGGCGGACGAGTCGCCCTCGGAGAGCAGCTCGTCCAGTGCGGCGTCGAAGTCGGGGTCGGCGGGGGTGGTCGCCTCGTCGGAGGAGAAGCCGAGCGGGTCGTCGAGATCCGCGCGGGTGGGCATCAGGTCCGGGTGGCTCCACACGGCGTCGCGGGCCTCGGGGCCCTTGCGGTCGCGCAGGGCCGCCCACAGGGTGGTGGCGTCGCGCATGCGACGCGGCCGCAGCTCCAGGCCCACGAGCGAGGCGAACGTCTGCTCCGCGGGCCCGCCGGTCGCCCGGCGACGGCGGACCGCCTCGGCGAGGGCGGCGGCGGCGGGCATGGTCTCGCGCGTGGCCTCGGCCACGACGTCGTCGACCCAGCCCTCGATGAACGCGAGCAGGGTCTCCAGACGGTCCAGGGCCACCTGCTGCTCCGGCGTGCGCTCGGGCTCGAACATGCCGCCCTGCATCGCCTCGGCGATCTGCTCCGGGCGGGAGGGGTCGAGGTCACGGACCTGGGACTCGATGGCCGAGAGGTCGATGCGGGTGCCGCGGCCGTACTCCTCGATCGTGCTGACGAGGGCTGAGCGCAGCCACGAGGCGTGGGCGAAGAGCCGGTGATGGGCGCACTCGCGCAGCGTCACGTAGAGCAGGACGTCCGCGGGGCTGTGCTCCAGGCCGTCGCCGAAGGCCTCGACGTTCTGGGGCAGGACCGCGGCCACGGGGTTGGCGGTGAGCGGGATGCCCACGTCGGTGGAGGACACCACCTCGGCGGCCAGCGCGGCCAGCGCCTGTCCGACCTGCTGGGCGAACATGGCGCTGCCCGCCTGGTTGAGCATCCCGATGAGCGGACCGGCCATGGCGCGGGCCTCGTCCGGGATGGCCTCGCCCATGGCGCCCACGACCGAGTCGGCGATGGGCTCGATGAGCTGCTGCCAGGTGCCCGCGGTGGCCTCGACCCACTCCGCGCGGCTCCACGCCGCGGAGGTGGTGGCGCCGGGGGGAAGATCGGTGGCGCGGTCCAGCCAGGTCTCGGCCAGCTGCACGGCATCGGCCACCGCTCCCTGCTGGCCCGCGTGCGGCGTCGGGTCGGCGGTGGCGGCGAGCGCCTTGCGAGCGGTCTCCCGCACGACGTCGAAGCTCACCGATCCGTCTTGCGCCCCGCTGAACATCTGCTGCATCTGACCGAACAGCGCGCTGAGGTCCGGCGCCTGGCCGCTCGGCCCGCCCATCGCGTTGAAGAGCGGTTCCATGGGCGTGCCCGCGAACGGGTTCTCCCGGGGGTCGGGCTCGTCGGGGTTCCGGTCATCAGGCATGGCACCAGCCTAGCGACCCCGAGCCAGCAGAGCGTCGGGCGCGAGGGCGTCGGCCTAGGGTGGGCGCATGGAGACGGTGCGGCTGACGGACGTCCGGGACGAGGCGCTGAGCCTGGACGAGGTCTTCGACGCCGTCCGCGACGACGGTGCCGGAGCGGTGGTGCTCTTCACCGGCGTCGTCCGCGACCACGACGGTGGGCGGGACGTGCAGGCGCTGGCGTACTCCGGCCACCCCACGGCAGCCGCGCAGCTGCGCCGGGTGGCCGAGCGGATCGCCGAGCAGGAGGAGGTGACCGCCCTCGCGGCCGTCCACCGCGTCGGGGACCTCGCGATCGGCGACCTGGCGGTCGTCGTGGCTGCCTCGGCCGCGCACCGCGACGCAGCGTTCACGGCCGGGCGCCGGCTCATCGACGAGCTCAAGTCCGAGGTGCCGATCTGGAAGCACCAGGCCTTCGCGTCCGGTGAGCCGGAGTGGGTCCACCCCGGCCCGTGAGCCGCTGACCTCGATCGGCCGTGGTTGTCGTAGTTCTCTAGGCTGTCGGTGTGTCCGACCCCACCCCGCCGGCGCGTTCCGACGGCGACGTCTCACGGCTGAGTCGCGGCTACGTCGCGATCATCGTGGCCGCCGTCAGCTTCGTGGCACTCACGTGCGTTGCCTTCCTCGTGCCGGTCCCCTACGTGACCATGCGTCCGGGACCCGCGTTCGACACGCTCGGGGAGATCGACGGCTCGCCGATGTTCACCTTCGGGGAGGACGTCCAGACCTACGACACCGAGGGGGTGCTGGACTTCACGACGGTCTCGGTCACCCGGGCCAACGGTCGTGTCTTCCTGGCCGACGCCGTCGGCGCCTACTTCTCGCGCGACGTCGCCGTCGTCCCGCGTGACGTCGTCTATCCCGACGGTGAGTCCGCCGATGAGTCCCGCGAGCAGGGCGCGGCCCAGCTCACCAGCTCCAAGGACTCCTCGCGGGCCGCCGGGCTGCGCGCAGCAGGGTTCGAGGTCCCCGAGACACCCCAGGTCGTCGACGTGGTCGAGGACGGTGCCTCCGCCGACCTGCTGGAGCCCGAGGACCTCATCCTGACGGCCGAGGGTGAGGACGTGCAGACCTCCACCGACGTCGTGGACGCGATCGGCGCGGTGACGCCCGGCGACGAGGTCACCCTCCGGATCTCCCGCGACGGCGAGGAGCGCAGCGTCGACCTCACCACCCAGCCCTCGCCGGACGACCCCGAGCGCCCCCTGATCGGGATCACCATCGGCACCGCCTACGACTTCCCGGTCGAGATCGAGAACAACCTCGGCGATCAGGTCGGCGGCCCGAGCGCAGGATCGATGTTCGCCCTCGCCATCTATGACCGGCTGACCCCCGGCCCCCTCACCGGCGGCCTGACCGTCGCCGGCACGGGCGAGGTCGCCGGCGACGGCACGGTCGGGCAGATCGGCGGCATCCGGCAGAAGATGGCCGGAGCCGCGGCCGACGGGGCCACGGTCTTCCTCGTCCCGGCCGAGAACTGCGCCGAGGCGAGCCGCGGCGACGACCACGACATGACCCTGGTCAGCGTGGAGGACCTCGACGATGCCATCGAGGCGCTCGAGACGTTGGCCGACGACCCCGAGGCGACGGTGCCCACATGTCGGTAGATCCACCGCTGGACGCGCTGCACCCGACGACGCCGCTGCGGGACGTGGCGCTGGAGATCGAGTCCCACGTCGGTGAGGACGGCTGGGACCAGCACCCTCGTCTGTACGCCCTCGTCCCCACGGCGCAGCTGCTGGAGCACGAGCCCGCCCTCGCCGAGGAGCTGGGGGCCCAGCTGGAGGCCGCGCCCGACGGGCTGACCCCCGTCGAGCAGGACTCGCTGCCCCGTGATCGCGGGCTGGAGGAGCTGCTGGAGGCCATCGAGTGGCCCGAGGCCGTCAGCGGCTGCGCCGTCGTGGTGGAGCGGGTCATGCTTCCTCCCGACGCCGAGGAGGACCTGCCCGACGACCCCGAGGCGCTGCGTGCGGCCGTGACCGAGCACCCACTGCGGCGCGAGGTGCGCATCGTCGCGGCCGTGACCCGGGCCGGCGCCCGGCACAGCACCGTCCGGGCACGGGGCGCCGACGATTCATCGCTGCTGGAGGGACCGGACCTCGTCCCGAGCCTGCTCGACCACCTCCACCGGACCCTGACATAGGCTCATGTCCCACCCCGCCCACCCCCGCCGAGCCCACACCCGTTCGGCCCAGCCCAGCCCCGCACCAGGAGCACCGTGAGCGACATCTTCGGAACCCCCCGCCAGCAACCCGAGCCCCCGTCCCGGGGTGGTGGAGGTGGCGTCGACAGGCGTCGTCGCGTGCTCGTGCCCACGCTGGTCACGTTGGCGATCCTGCTCTTCCTGGGCTCGATCTTCACCAACGTGTACACCGAGCGGCTCTGGTTCCGCTCCGTCGACTACGCGCAGGTCTGGAACACCGTGATCCTGAGCCGGGTGGGGCTCTTCCTCGTGCTGGGGCTCGCCTTCGGTGCCTTCGCGGCGGTCAACCTCTACCTGGCGTATCGCTTCCGTCCCGTGTCCGTGCCGATGGCCACCCGGGCCGATCCCGCGGCACGCTACCGACAGGCGCTCTCGCCGATCCTCAAGCCGGCCTTCGCCGTGGTCGCCCTGCTGCTCACGATCTTCGCCGGTGCCGTGGCCTCCGGCCGGTGGGAGACCTTCCAGCTGTGGCGCAACGGCACCCCCTTCGGCCAGGAGGACGCCCACTTCGGGCGTGACATCGGGTTCTTCGTCTTCGACTACCCGTGGCTGCGCTTCCTGGCGTCGTACTCCTTCGCCGCCGTGGTGGTGACGGTGCTGCTGGTGGCGTTCGTGCTCTACGTGTACGGCGGCATCAGCCTGCGGGGCCGTGGGCTGAAGTTCACCCGCGCCGCCCAGGTCCACGTCTCGGTCCTGATCGGCGTCGGCGTGCTGCTGCGCGCCTTCTCCTACTGGCTCGATCGCTACGGCCTGGCGATCGACGCCTCCGGGCTGTTCCACGGCATCGGCTACACCGATGCCAACGCCCGCATCCCGGCCAACAACATCCTGATCGGCGTCGCGATCCTGTGCGCGGTGCTGTTCTTCGCCACGGCTGCCATCCGCTCCTGGGTGCTCCCGGGCATCGGGCTCGGCCTGCTGCTGCTGACCTCCATCCTCATCGGGGGCATCTGGCCCACCGTCATGCAGTCCTTCCAGGTCCGCCCCTCCGAGCCGGACCGTGAGGGCCCCTACCTCGAGCGCAACATCGAGGCGACGAGGGACGCCTACGGCGTGGCCGACGTCGAGACCGAGAACTACACGGCCACGACGACCCTGACGCCGGGCGAGCTCAATGAGTCCGCCGAGTCCCGCGTCAACACGCGTCTGCTGGACCCGACCCTCATCTCACCGGCCTTCCAGCAGCTGCAGCAGGTGCGTGGCTACTACACCGTGCCCGAGACGCTCGACGTCGGTCGCTACCAGCTCGACGACGACCCGCAGCCGCAGGACGTCATCATCGCCGCTCGCGAGCTCGCCCTCGACGGCCTGCAGCCCAACCAGCGCAACTGGACCAACGACCACACGGTCTACACCCACGGGTACGGCATCATCGCGGCCCGCGGCAACCAGCGCGGCGCTCAGGGCGAGCCCGTGTGGGTGCAGCGGGACATTCCGTCGACGGGTGAGGAGGCCTTCAACACCACCCGGCCGCCACGGATCTACTACGGCGAGAACTCACCGTCGTACTCCATCGTGGGACGTCCCGAGGGCGCTGCCCCGGTCGAGGTCGACATCCCCCGGGGTGGTGCGGCGGGCGAGGAGCCCGACCCCGAGGTCGTGCCCGACCCCGAGGCCGAGGTCGACCCGGACGCGGACCCGAACGCCGAGGTCGATCCGGACGCCGAGGCGACCCCCGAGCCCGAGCCAGAGGGCGAGGGCGAGGGCGACGAGAACGTCACCCAGAACACCTATGACGGTGAGGGCGGCGTCGACGTCGACAACCTCTTCCGCAAGGTGCTCTACGGCTTCAAGTTCGCCGAGCCCAACATCGTGCTGTCCAACCGCGTCAACTCCGAGTCCAAGATCCTCTACGACCGCAACCCCCGCCAGCGGGTGGAGAAGGTCGCCCCGTGGCTGACCGTGGACGGCGACGTCTTCCCGGCCGTCGTGGACGGCAACGTCGTGTGGATCGTCGACGGCTACACCACGAGCGACGCGTACCCGTACTCCGAGCACCGCTCGCTGCGCGACGCCACGGCGGACACGCTCACCCAGGGGCCGGCCCAGGCGGCCCTGCCGACCGACCAGGTCAACTACATGCGCAACTCGGTCAAGGCGGTCGTCGACGCCTACGACGGCACGGTCGAGCTCTACGAGTGGGACACCGAGGACCCGGTGCTGGAGACCTGGCAGAAGGTCTTCCCCGGCGTCGTCAAGGACAAGGACGAGATCAGCGAGGGGCTCATGGAGCACCTGCGCTACCCCGTCGACCTGTTCAAGGTCCAGCGCGACGTCCTCACCCGCTACCACGTGACGGACGCCCAGACGTTCTACGAGGACGGCGAGCGCTGGCGGGTCCCCGAGGACCCGGCCGGCCAGGACACCACGCTGCAGCCGCCGTACTTCCTGTCCGTTGCACGACCCGGCCAGGAGACGCCGGCCTTCTCGCTGACCAGCGTCTACACGCCGGAGAGCCGGCAGAACCTGGCGTCGTTCATGTCGGTGAACTCCGAGGCGACGGACGAGGACTACGGGACGATGCAGATCCTGGAGCTCCCGAGCGAGACCCAGGTTCCCGGTCCGAGCCAGATCGCCAACCAGTTCAGCTCCGACCGAGGCGTGACCCAGGCGCTGCTGCAGTTCCGTCAGTCTGACGCGACGGTGCTCAACGGCAACCTCCTGACCCTGCCGGTGGGTGATGCGCTGCTGTACGTGCAGCCGGTCTACATCCGACGCACGGCACAGGACGGCTCCTATCCGTTGCTGCAGTTCGTCGCCGCCTCCTTCGGTGACGAGGTCGGGTTCGGGCAGACGTTGGACGAGGCACTGAACGTGGCCCTCGGGCTGGAGGAGGGCTCCGTGCCCGATGCCGAGGAAGGGGTCGACCCCGAGGAGGGAGACGCCGGAGGCGAGCCGGCCGATCAGACCACGAGCGAGTACCTCGAGGACGCCTCGCAGTTCTACAGCCAGGCGCAGGACGCCCTCGAGGAGGGCGACCTCGCGGAGTACCAGAGCCGCATCGACCAGATGAACGGCGCGCTCGAGGACGCCCAGGACGCGCTCGGACCGGACGAGGAGTGAGGCGGTCGTCGTGGGCTGGCGGGGGGTCGCGGGCCTGGTGGTGATGATCGTCGCCACCACGGGCTGCGGCGGTCCTGCCGACCGCGACGACGGCAGTCCGTCCGCCACGACGCCGTCCCCGTCTCCGTCCGGGGCGGTGCCGTCGTCCGGGGGTGAGCGCCCGGACCCCACGCTCAAGCCCTCGGCGCCCTCCACGCAGGTGCGTCTGAGCGGGGTCGTGCGTCGCAGCCCCGAGGAGCGCAGCATCGTGCTCGAGGCGCGAGCCGGTGCCGGGCGATCCGCACGGACCTGGGTGCTCATCGGTGCTGTCGGCGGCCTGGTGGACGGCGCGGAGGTCACCGTCGTGGGTCGGCCCGACCCGGGTGCCACGACCACGGGCCAGCGTGGGCCGGTCTTCGTGGTCGATCAGGTCGAGGTGCGCTGACCTTCCTCCTGCTGCTGCACGCATGACGGCGGCCCGCCCCCTGCTGGGGACGGGCCGCCGGTCCGTGGTGCGGTGGGCGGATCAGCCCTCGCCGCCGTCAGCCTCCTCCTCGGGTGCCGGCGACTCGGTGCTCTCCGGCGCCGGCTCGGACTCCTCCTCCGGCTCGGCCGCCTCGGGCGCGGTGTCGGTCACGGCCAGCACCCGCACCGTCCCGGCCCCCAGCACGGCACCCTCGGTCGAGACCACCTGCATCTCGCCGAACAGGGTGCGACCGTCCTGTGGCGTGCCGTCCGCGGTGAGCGAGCCGGTGACCTCGGTGGTCTCGCCACGCTCCAGCTCCACGGCCGTCCCCGCCACGTCCAGGGTGCCGAGACCGGGGGAGTAGAACACGTCGAGGTAGTCGTACTCCGTGGAGCCGGCCGGCACGGCGTACCCGTCGACCACCACGGTGTAGGTCCCGGCCGCCGGGGCGTCCAGCGTCACGCTCTCCTCGGAGTCGCCGTCGGCCGAGATGCCGGCCTGGGAGCCGTCGGGCGCGAGCACGACGAGGTCGAGGTCGGCCGCCGGGTCGTCGGTCGACCCGATCGTGGCGGTGAGGCTCGAGGCACCGTCGGGCACCTCCACCTCGTAGGTCTCCTGCGCGCCGTCGGCGATGGTCCGGCGCTCGGAGACCGCGCTGCCGAGGTCACCACCGGTGGGCTCGATGGTGACCGGCCCGAAGGTGTTCTCGACCTCCCACGACAGCTCCGTGGGCTCACCGGCGACCGCCGACTCCACCTCCTGCGAGGCGGGGTCCACCTCGACGCCCTGGGCCGCGGCCTTGAGCGTGAACGGGTTCTCCAGCAGCGGCGACGTGCGTCGCGACTCCACCTCGATCTCCCAGATGCCCGGGAGCGGGTCGGCGTAGCTGCGCGAGTTCGGGTTGCACCCCGATGTGCTGCTGTAGTTGGTGAAGCAGGCCGTCGAGGCGGTCGACTCCACCGGAACGCCGTACGGGTTGTTCGCGATGAAGCGCGTCTGGCTCCGCGTGGCGATTCCGGACAGGTTCACCTGCAGTGCCTTGGCGCCCTCGGGCACCGACACGAAGTACGACGTGGACCGGTTGCGCTCCACCTCGCCTCGCGCCGAGGTGCCGAAGTCCGGCTCGGCCAGGTCGGTCGCCTGCACGACGCTCACCATGACCCGGTGGTCGACGACAGGCGTGGACGGGTCGTCGATCTCCACGATCGCCGAGCTGGCACCTTGGCTGCGGGTCGTGGCCGTGACCGGCAGCGTGACCGCCGTGCCCTTGGCCAGCGTGGCCGTCTTGGGTGCCTTGAAGGTGCCGTCGTTGCCGACGATGCGGACCTTGTGCCTCACGGCCTTGGCGGGCCCGGTGGCCCGGGTGACGTCGACGTCGTACGTCTTGGCCTTGCCCTGGACGTGGCCGCCCTCGTCGGCGGCGCACCGGTTGTAGACGCCCGTGCCGCGATCGGGGGTCGCCAGGAACCCCGAGAGCGGCGTGCAGACCGGGGCGTCGGTCGTGTAGTCCTGCGTCGTCGCCTTCTTGCGCAGCAGCTTCCAGGCGCCGGGCACGTCCACCTGGCCGGTGCCCTGCCCGGCCACGGAGACACCCTTCATGGGCTTCGCGGCGGTGTACATCGCGTCGCGGAGCCGCTTCGGTGTCACGGGGATCTCCTGGTCGAAGGCGCCGGACAGCAGCAGTGCCGCGGAGCCGGCGGCCTGTGGTGAGGCCATGGAGGTGCCGTTGAACATCGCGTACCCGACGGGCAGCTCGTAGCCGGCCTCCGGGACGCCTGGCTGCTCCAGCCACTGCGGGACGGTGGAGACCGCCGAGCCTGGCGCGGCGACGTTCGGCTTGAAGCCACCGGCCTCCGTCGGTCCGCGGGAGGAGAACGGGTGCAGCTCCAGGGCGGCCGACACGACCGAGCCGTAGTTGGACTTCCAGGTCTGCTTGGAGATGGATGAGGCGACGCTCACGACGTCGCCGGCCACCGACGGGTCGCCGATGGTGTTCAGGCCCGGTCCGGAGTTTCCGGCGGAGATGAACAGCTGGACGCCGTAGTCGTCGATGAGTCGGTCGTAAAGCACGGCGCGAGCGTTGTTGGCGTCGTTGAGGGCAGGAAGTCCGCCGATGGACATGTTGACGACGTCGACGCCGCGGTTGGCGACGAGGTCGATCATGCCGTCCATGAGGGCTGCGGCGGTGCAGCCACCGCCCCAGGTGCAGGCACGGGAGGAGACGACCTTCGCGCCGGGCGCCTGGCCGTCCATCGCCCCGTCGAACATGGAGTTCGCGGCCGTGATGCCCGCGACGTGCGTGCCGTGGGCGGACTCGGTGATGCCGATGTTGACGAAGTCGGCGGTGCCGGGCAGGCCGTACGGCGCCAGGCTGACGTCCTCGCGGTACTCCACCACGAAGGGCGTGCGCTCGACGACGTCGGTGGACGGGTCGTCCTCGCCGAAGTGCCCGACCTGCTGGTCCTCGCCGTACGGACGCATCAGCTCGTCGTCGGTGAAGCTCTGGTCCTGGTCGGCGTCGACCCAGATGTCGTTGCTCTCGGCGTCGTAGAGGACGCCGAAGGTGTCCGTGGTGTCACCGTCGCGGTTGACGTCACCGGCCGGCTCGCTGTCGGCGGTGATCTCCTCGCTGAACACGCTGACGGAGTAGCTGCCCTCTGCCGGAGCGGTCCAGGAGTCCTCGCGGTAGGTGAAGGTCGGGTCGGCCTCGACGTCGGTGACCATGGGGCGCCACGTCGGGTCGCTGTCCAGGACCGGGTCGGTGCCGGTGACCCAGTCGACGATCTTCTTCTCGCCGGTCGTGGTCTCCTGCAGGGCGGGGTGGTCGAGGTCGACGCCGGAGTCGATGACGCCGATCGTCACGCCGCGGCCGTCGTACTTCTTGTTCGACTTCTTGAAGGCGATCGAGCCGGTCTCGCGGGTCGGCATGTACGGGTTGGCGTCGGGCGTCCTGCGGCCCGGTGCGCTCGAGGGTGACGAGCCGGCTCCGGAGGCCTTGCCGGGCTGCGGGTCGTCGATGGGGACGGTCTGGTCGAGGTCGACGGCCTCGACCCGGGAGAGTCCGGCGATCTTCTGCACCTGGGCGGTCGGGACGCTCGCTCGGACGTAGCCGAGCTTGTCGTCGACCTTGCCGACCCAGGCACCCTCGGACTCCAGCGAGGAGACCACGCTCGCGGTGGCCTTGCGGTCGGTGGCGAGCATGACGGTCACCCGTTTGGTGCCCTCACGCTTGGCGTCGGCGAGCAGCTCGCGGTCCTGCTGGCCCAGCGTGTCGTCGGCTGTCTCATCGGTGGGGGCCTTCTTGGCCTCGTCGGTGGTCGCCGAGGCGACAGGTGCCTTGGACAGCCGGGGCTGCGGGTCGTCGTCCGGTGCGGCGGACGATGGTGCGGTGAGGCTGAGGGCCAACGCGAGTGCGATGGCCGTGGATGCTCCGGTTCGGAGCATGACGGTGCGACGAGTGCGCATGGATGGAGCGTCCTCTCTACGTCCGGGCAGAGCCCGGCGTCCCCCCGTGGGACGGAAATGTGTGCCGTCAGTCTGGACTGGCGAGGCCGGATTGGCCAGAGGTCGACGGTCGGTGACCGCCGGACTTCACCACATCGGAACCTTGGGCAGGGGTGACGACGTGTGTGGGTGGCCACACGGAACGGGCGCGCTGAGCGTGTCGCGGATAGCCTGTGGCACGAACAACGGTCATAGCGGTTGCCGTAGGTGTAAACGGGTGTCACAGTTGGGTGAACGTCGCTAGGAGGCCACATGGCTAAGGCAATCGAGACATCCGGACTGCTGCGACGCGTCAGGGCAGCCGGCAAGGTCCTCACCACACCGCTGGCGCCCGACGACTACCTCAAGCTGATCAACCCGCTGTGGTCCGCGCGCGAGCTGCGCGGCCGTGTCGAGCGGGTCGAGTCCGTCACCGATCGGGCCGCGACGCTGCACATTCGACCGGGCTGGGGCTGGTCCTTCAACTACCAGCCGGGCCAGTACATCGGCATCGGTGTGGAGATGGAGGGCCGCTTCCACTGGCGCTCCTACTCCTTGTCCTCCGCCCCCGTGGAGTCCAACGGGACGGTCGCCATCACGGTCAAGGCGATGCCGGAGGGCTTCCTCTCCGAGCACCTGGTCGCCGGGCTCGAGCCTGGCACGATCGTGCGGCTCGACGCGCCCCGCGGGGAGTTCGTGCTCCCCGACCCGCCGCCCGAGCGCATGCTGTTCGTCGTCGGCGGCAGCGGCATCACGCCGGTCATGTCGATGCTGCGCACGCTCGATCGTCGCGAGACCGTTCCCGACGTCGTGCTCGCCTACTCCTCGACCAACGAGGACGACATGCTCTTCGTCGAGGAGCTGCGTGCCTACGCCGAGAAGCACGAGACCTTCACCTTCTACGAGCGCTTCACCGACGACGAGGACATCCTCACCCCCGACCAGCTGGACGACGTCTGCCCGGACTGGAAGCAGCGCGAGACCTGGGCCTGCGGTCCGGCGCCGATGCTCGACGCCGTCGTCGAGCACTACGAGAAGCACGGACTCGACGAGCACCTGCACGTCGAGCGCTTCTCTCTCGACCTGAGCGGCGGCGACGCCGAGGGCGGCACCGTCACCTTCGGCGAGGGAGGTCCCTCCATCGAGGTCGACGGCGCCACCACCCTCCTGGAGGCGGGGGAGAAGGCCGGCGTGAGCATGCTGTTCGGCTGCCGCATGGGCATCTGCCACACGTGCGACGTCCCGCTGGCCGCAGGCCGCATCAAGGACCTGCGCAGCGGCGAGGAGCACGACTCGCCCGGCGAGTACGTCCAGACCTGCATCACCGTCGCCGCCACCGACGTCACCCTGACCGTCTGACCCACCCCGACACCCACGCACCCCATCGCAAGGAGGCACCATGGCTTACGCCGACGTCCGCGAGTACACCCACCTGAGCGACGAAGAGGTCGAGGAGATCGGGCGCGAGCTCGATGAGATCCGCGCCGAGGTCGAGGCCTCCCGAGGCCAGGCAGACCGCGACTACGTCCTGCGGATCATCACCCTGCAGCGGCGTCTGGCCGCCGCCGGTCGCATCACGCTGTTCGCGAGCATGTTCCCGCCGGCGTGGCTGCTGGGGACGGCCCTGCTCTCCACGGCCAAGATCCTGGAGAACATGGAGATCGGCCACAACACCATGCACGGCCAGTGGGACTGGATGAACGACCCCGAGATCCACTCCAGCAACTGGGAGTGGGACACCACCCAGCCAGCCGAGCAGTGGAAGCACTCGCACAACTACGTGCACCACCAGTTCACCAACGTGCTCGGGCACGACAACGACGTGGGCTACGGCATCCTGCGGATGTCGCGGGACCAGAAGTGGACCCCGTACAACCTGGGCCAGCCGGTCTACAACTTCCTGCTCGCAGCGTTCTTCGAGTACGGCGTCGCCTTGCACGACCTGGACATCGAGGCCATCCGCAAGCGGGAGAAGGACCCCAAGGTCCTGAAGAAGCAGCTCAAGCAGATCGCCGACAAGATCGGTCGCCAGGGCCTGAAGGACTACGTGGTCTACCCGGCCCTCACCGGACCGGCCTTCTTCCACACCCTGTCGGCGAACTTCACGTCGAACATCGTGCGCAACTTCTGGTCCTACATGATCATCTTCTGCGGCCACTTCCCCGACGGTGCGGTGCACTTCTCCGAGGAGGAGCTCGAGGACGAGACGCGTCCGGAGTGGTACCTGCGCCAGATGCTGGGGTCGGCCAACTTCGAGGGCGGCAAGCTGCTGCACGTCATGAGCGGTCAGCTGGGCTACCAGATCGAGCACCACCTGTTCCCGGACCTGCCGAGCAACCGCTACGCGGAGATCTCGGTGAAGGTCAGGGACCTGTGCAAGCGGTACGACATCCCGTACACGACCGGGCCGCTGCACCGCCAGTACGGCCAGGTGCTGCGCACGATCATGAAGCTCTCGCTGCCCAACCGGCGGACGAAGGAGAACCCGGAGGCCCCGTCGCCCCGGAGCCGTCGTCTGCACGACCACGAGCGTCCCGGACGTCGTTCCGAGCTCGGCAAGTGGTCGCCGGCCCCGGCCCAAGTGTGACCGTGGGCTCCGGACCGGTCGACAACCTCAGCGTCGGCGGCGACGTCGAGCTGCCGTTCGCGTGCCGCCGCGAGGATGGCACGGGCAACCCCGACGTCGTCCTCAAGCCACGCGCGATCCAGTGCGCCCTGAGCCGCATCTGTGGCGTCTGCGGGCACCCGTTGTCCAGGCCGCTGGCCTTCGTCGGGGGAGAGGTCGAGCTCGCGGCCGAGGTGTTCGCCTTCCCACCGGCCCACGTGGACTGCGCGAAGGACGTCCTGGCGGCTGGACGCGGGGCGGCCGTCGTCACCACGGCCGGCTTCGACCTGATCCGGCCCGCCAGACGTGGCGAGGCCGTCTCCTTCCGCGCCAACTCGGTCATCCGCGACGGCGACCCCGGACGCTGAGCGACTCGATTTGGACCCCGGGTCCGTGGTCTGTAAGGTAGACGGAGCGACGCGGGGTGGAGCAGTTCGGTAGCTCGCTGGGCTCATAACCCAGAGGTCACAGGTTCAAATCCTGTCCCCGCTACCACCCGGAGGGCCCTGATCAGCAGAGATGCTGGTCAGGGCCCTCCGCCTTTCCCTGGGCAGAAACTCGACTTGGCGCGGTGCTGATGGATAGCGATCTCGGCACGGGACGTCGTTCTCCTGCTCGAACAGCCGGATCCGCTTCTTCGCTTCACGCAGTTGGGCGCTATCTGCCATTCGGTTCCCGGCTTCGCGACCACCAGCGACCCGAACGATGTCCTCACTCGGGGGGTTGGGCTTGCGCATGGTGCATCCTTCCAGCGGCACCTTCTGGCACCACAGATCAGATGTCAGCTACTCGTGCAGCAGTCCCCGGCGACCCCACCCGGTGCTCTTCTGGTTGGGGGGCCGTGACTCCACACCGTTCCCGCCTGGGGCAGCAGTCCGGTACGGCACAACGCGGTCGCTCAAGCAAGTTCGCTTGGCGTGGGCTCGACTAGTAGGCGCTCGAGGTGAATCTCAGCGAAGCGCCATGCCTCGTCAACCTTCTCGTAGCGCTCGTGATAGATGCCCCAGCCCTGCAGGATGCGCAGCGGGCCGCCCTGAGGGAAGACCAATCGGTCGGAGACGGCCCAGGTTCCTCGAGCGTGGGTCCGGTCCAGCAGGGCGATCTCGGGAGCGTGTACCTGATGCACGCTCATGAGGGGGTCCATGAGGTGACGCAGTCCCTCGATGAAGCTGTGCGCGTCGCGGAAGGTCCGAGTGTCGTCGGGGCCCCCTGGTGCGCCGGCAATCTCGATGAAAGCTCCGGGAAGGAAGGCGTCTTCCAGCTCTCGCCATTTCTTCTGGTCGATGAGCCGGCAGTAGCGCGCTTTGAGCTGTGCGATGTCCTCGAGGTCGTTCAGTTGGCTGAGGTTGCGTTCGATCATGATGTTCTCCGTCGATGATGTCGACTGCATGGGGTAGGGCGACGATGGCTGGTTCCGTGACTGCGGTTCGGCGTGGCATCGCGAGCAGCTCGTGGGGGATGCACCCAGATCGAGTGGGTGCGAAGCTGATCGAGCGGGCGTGGGAACGTCGTGCGGGGGCGGTCCGGCTCTTCTGGTGCCCGCGAATGAGCGGCCTTGCTGCGCTCACGCTGCGGTGAACGCCTGCTCTATGACGAGGGTGTCCTCATAGAGGTGCATCCGGACGATCTCGCCGTCTTCGACTGCCAGGTGCATTGCCGACGGGGTGGTGAATTCCCTGCCGGACGACGCGATGGTGTGGGTGAAGGTCCCGAGCAAAATTACGTCACCCTCATCGACGACGGTTCTTTCCAAGGCCACGATGCTTTTGCCTGGCACGTAGTAGGGCCACATGGTGGTGAAGAAGGTAGCCACGTCTTCGCGTCGGGCGCGACGGCCGGTCCACGGCAGTCTGTCGCTGCCCGGGACGTACCAGTCGATCTGGGCTGCGAACAGCTCTTGAATTTCATCAGCGTCCTGCCTGCCCAATCGCTCCACGAAGCGCTCCATCACGGCGCGCGAGGTCTCTGTGTCTGTTGCCATTGTTGTGCCCTCTCCTGTTTTTCTTGTGTCGTGTGTTCTGTCGTCGCGACCGCTGGACGGGGCGCGTGGTGTCATTGCTGTAGCAGGAAGTACTTGCCGCTCAAGGGGCCTCCTAGTTGCATGAGAGCGCCGCCTTCGCGCAAGCGACCAAGGTCGACGGGCGCGAAGCTGACCCCGGTCACCATGTGCGCAAAGGCGAGTTTGGCCGTCTCGTCGTCCCCGGCGTAGAAGACCACTTGGGTGCCCTCGGCGTGGCGAGGGTCGGCCGCCATGAGGCGGGCGAACATCGCATTGAACGCTTTGATCAGAGTGACTCCAGGCAGTCGCTGCTCGACCCATTCACTGCCCGTGAGCGGCGCGACATCGGCGTAGCCGCGGTAGGGGTTCGACTCGGCGAACTGGTTGGTCAGGTCGAGCACGACGCGACCGGTCCAGTTCCCGAGACGTCGCCCGACGGTGGGGACTTGGCCGAACGGGACGGCGAGCAGCACCACGTCGGCATCCACGGCCTGTTCGAAGGTGGCCGCCGATGCCCCGGGGCCGAGGTCGTCGGCGATGGCGCACAGTGACTCGGGGCCGCGGCTGTTGCTGAGCAAGACCCGGTGCCCGGCGCGTACAGCGTGAGCGGCGACAGCTTGTGCAGCAGACCCTGCCCCGACGGTGCCGATCGTTCCGAACTTCACGTGTACCTCTTCCTCTCGATCGGTAGTTGGATCCCTCTAGAACTGGAGGTAACCGTTGTTGTTACGTCAGTGGTATCGCGTCGACGGGACGAAACGACGGCATCAGGCCGTTGCGAGAACCTCACGCAGGAGGTCCTCGAGCGTGACTGCTGACAGCTCCTCACTCAGGGCGGACTCGACTCTGTCGTACACCGTCTTCATGGCCGGCTTGATGCCCCGGCCGACGACGCATTCGAGATCTGGGGTCGACCGGTGCATCCCGAAGACCTGTCCAGGCTCGATTGCCCGGTAGACGTCGAGCAGCGTGATTGAGGACAGGTCTCGTGAGAGCCCCCAGCCCGCACCTGCTCCCCGTCGGGACTCAGCCAGTCCGGCCTTGCGAAGTTGAGCCAGCAGTCGCCGAATCACCACGGGGTTCGTGTTGACACTCGTCGCGATCTGCTCGGAGGTGGCGACCTCATGGCCGCGCCGCTGGTAGAGCCCGATCCAGGTCAGGGTGTGGGCTGCCACGGTCAGCCTGCTGTTCGCGCTCACGTCTCCTCCTCCGGCCGCTAGCGATATCTACTTGATGTAACCGTAATGGATACGATCAACCCGGCGAGTACTACCCCCTCTGGTGTTCTGAGCCGGTGAAGGGCCCGGCGTGATCGGGCTGCGATGACAGGTGCCTCGCCGTACCCGCGTCTCGCCACCATGTACGACCGGCCTGTGTTTGCAGCGGTGAGCTGCCACGATGCGCCTGCGGAGTGTCCGGTGCAGGTGGCGCCAGCGGCGGATGGCCTCAGCGCCCGATGAGTGCGCCGGTGGTTCGCGTGGCGATCGAGGGGTGATGGCACCGCGCCCGCCGACTGCGGGCGTCCGGCTAGGGCGATGCGAAATCGGCCGCACTCACCAGAGCGCGCCGTACCGCCACGACAGCCGGCGACCGAGCCGCTGTGTGTCGCGTGGCGGTGAAGACCGTCCGCCGGGGGTCGCCGTTCAGGTCGCGGAGCGCGACGGTCGGTCGACGTCCCTCCCAAAGCAGATCAGGGAGCAGGGCCACTGCCGCTCCTGATTCAACCAGTCGGATGTGGGCCTGCAGGTCGGCCGTCTCGAACCGTACGTCCGGTTCGAAGCCCGCCTGCCGGCAGGCCTGCTCGGCCCAGTGACGCGAGGCCACGCCGTCGGGCTCCATGACCCACGGAGCATCCCGCGCCTGCGAGATGGTCCCGATGCGACCGAGAGGACCGCCGGGAGGAACCGCGAGCCGGATGGCGTCTGTCAACAGGTCGGCTCGGTCGAGCTCGACCAACCACGGGGCGGCGTGATGCGGGTACTGCTCGGCAACCACGAGATCGAAGTCTCGTGCTCGTGCCTCGGACAACGCGGCGCCAGGCTCTTGTTGGCTCATCGATACCCGCAACAGGGGATGGGCCTCGGACAGGGTGGTCAGCGTGGACGGGAGCAGTGCGAATGCCGCCGATTGGAAGATCGCCAGACGGATGTGGCCGGTCACGACCTCCAGCGAGGCGTTGACCTCAGACTCCGCGCGCTCGAGCTGGTCGAGAACGAGGCTCGCGTGCTCGACCAGGATCTCGGCTTGCGGTGTCAGCTGGACGCGCCGCCCGGCTTTGCGCAGCAGTGCGACGCCCACCTCCTTCTCGAGCAGTGACAGCTGCTGCGAGACCGATGACGGACTCTGGTGCAGCGCCAGAGCGACATCAGCGAGCGTCCCGCGCAACTTCAGCTCACGCAGGAGGCGGAGGCGGCGGACCTCGAGCAACGAACTCCACCACCCTTCAGTTTCGGTAACGAGTAATCGTCAAAAGAGTTCGCTTTACCTTACCCAATGATTAAGGAAACACTCATCACCTGTACCCGATGAGGAGCGATCCAGATGGCGAGCAACACCCCAACGACTCTCACCCGAACCGACGACCTTCCCCTTGCCGACGAGACCATCACGCTCGTGCAGCGTTGGGTGTCCGAGGCGGCGAAGGAGCCTGCCGACAAGGCCGCCACCCGGTTGGCCGGCGTACTCAAGGACCCTCGTGGACTTCCCTTCACTGTGGGCTTCATCGACGGTGTCATCCGCCCCGAAGACGATGCTGTTGCGGCGAGGAACTTCGCCGTGCTGGCGCGGGACGTCCCCGAGTTCCTGCCGTTCCACCTGCGTGCTGCTGTCGCACTCGGGTCGAGAGCCGGCCTGCTGGCCCCGCGGCTGGTGGTCCCGATCGTGCGCCGGGCATTGCGGTCGATGGTCGGACACCTCATCATCGATGCGACCGCCTCACGTATCGGCCGGTCGATCGCCAGGATCGGGCGACATGGCGCGGCGTTGAATCTCAACCTGCTTGGCGAGGCTGTTCTCGGTGAACGCGAGGCAGATCGTCGGCTGGACGGGACCCTGCGTCTCCTGGCGCGCGACGATGTGGACTACGTCTCGATCAAGGTGTCGTCCACGGTGGCGCCCCACTCGCCCTGGGCGTTCGACGAGGCGGTGACGGGCGTCGTCGCCAAGCTCACGCCGCTCTATGAGATCGCAGCTGCCGCGAGTGAGCGGAAGTTCGTGAACCTGGACATGGAGGAGTACCGGGACCTCGACCTCACCATGGAGGTCTTCACCCGGATCCTCGACAAGCCCGAGTTCCTCGAGCTTGAAGCGGGCATCGTGCTGCAGGCGTACCTTCCGGATGCGATGGCAGCCATGATCCGGCTGCAGGAATGGGCCGCTGAGCGTCGTCGCCGCGGCGGGGCGGCCATCAAGGTGCGCATCGTCAAGGGGGCAAACCTGCCCATGGAGCAGGTCGAGGCCTCATTGCACGATTGGCCTCTGGCGACGTGGCCCAGCAAGCAAGAATCCGATACCAACTACAAGCGCGTTCTTGACTACGCGCTCCGCCCGGCGCGGATCGAAAACGTACGCATCGGCGTCGCCGGTCACAACCTCTTCGACCTCGCATACGCCTGGCTTCTCGCCGGCGAGCGAGGCGTACGCCAGGACATGGAGATCGAGATGCTGCTTGGCATGGCACAGGGGCAGGCTGCCGTCATCCGACGCGAGGTCGGCCACCTCCTGCTCTACACCCCGGTCGTCCGGCCCCAGGAGTTCGACGTCGCCATCGCCTACCTGATCAGGCGCCTCGAAGAGGGAGCAAGTCACGAAAATTTCATGTCGGCCGTGTTCGAGCTGCACGAGGACGACACGCTGTTCGCGCGCGAGCGCGACCGGTTCCTGGCCTCCCTCAGGGCGCTGGACGGCACGGTGCCGGCTCCGCGGCGAACACAGGACCGCACGGCGGTGCCGGAGACGCTGTCCACGAAGTTCGCCAACACGCCGGACACCGACCCGTCGTTGCCGGCGAATCGGGCCTGGGCCCGCGACATCGTCGCGCGGATCGCCGACTCCGACCTGGGACGTAGCGGCACCGCGGAGCACACCGTCAGCGACGCCGCGGCGTTGAACAGGATCGTCGTGTCGGCAGCCGAGCACGGGCAGACCTGGGGACGCACCACAGGCGAGCACCGTGCTGCGATCCTGCACCGCGTCGCGGAGACCCTGCAGGCCCGACGCGCCGAACTCGCCGAGGTCATGGCGTCGGAGACCGGCAAGACACTTGATCAGTCCGACCCGGAGATCTCCGAGGCCATCGACTTTGCCCGGTACTACGCAGCACGCGCGCTCGAGCTCCATGCGATCGACGGTGCAACCTTCGTGCCGTCCGCTCTCACCGTGGTCACGCCACCGTGGAACTTCCCTGTGGCCATCCCGGCCGGCTCCACGCTGGCGGCCCTGGCGGCTGGCTCCGCAGTGATCCTCAAGCCCGCCGTCCAGGCTGCCCGGTGTGGCACGCTCGTGGCAGAGGTGCTCTGGGAGGCGGGTGTACCTCGCGACGTGCTGCAACTCGTCCACGTCGACGAAGGCGCCCTAGGACGCGAGCTGATTGCTCACCCGTCCGTCGATCGCGTCATTCTCACCGGTGCCTATGAGACGGCCGAACTGTTCCGCACGTTCCGCTCTGACCTCCCCCTCCTTGCGGAGACCAGCGGGAAGAACGCCATCGTCGTCACGCCGTCGGCCGACCTGGACCTGGCCGCGAAGGACGTCGCATACTCGGCCTTCGGACACGCAGGTCAGAAGTGCTCCGCCGCCTCTCTGGTCATCCTTGTCGGCTCTGCCGCAAGGTCGCGGAGGTTCCGTGACCAGCTCATCGACGCGGTCGGATCGTTGACGGTGGGCTATCCACAGGACCCCACGACTCAGATGGGCCCGATCGTCGAGCCCGCGACCGGGAAGCTGCTTGACGCTTTGACGACGATCGACCCGGGGGAGCGGTGGGTCCTGGAGCCCGAGCAGCTCGATGAGACCGGACGCCTCTGGAGCCCGGGCGTGGTCGACCACGTGACGCGCGGATCGCGTCGCCACCTCACCGAGTTCTTCGGTCCCGTGCTGGGCATCATGACGGCGCGCGATCTCGACGAGGCGATCGAGATCCAGAATGAGGTCGACTACGGCCTCACTGCTGGCCTGCATACTCTGGAGCCGACGCAGCTCGCCACCTGGCTCGACCGTGTTGAGGCTGGGAACCTGTACGTGAACCGCGGCATCACGGGAGCCATCGTCCAGCGCCAGCCGTTCGGCGGATGGAAGAAGTCGGCTGTCGGTACCGGCTTCAAGGCCGGCGGGCCCAACTACCTCCTCGGGTTGGGAGACTGGGTCTCAGCCGAACACCCACCGCTCGAAAGGGTCCTCGACCCCTCGGTCATGCAGCTGCTGCAGTTGCTTCCCGCAGACGAGGTCGAGCGTGTCCGGCGGTCCTTCCTCAGCGATGCTCGGGCCTGGGAGGAAGAGTTCGGGCGGACGCGCGACGTGAGCGAGCTCAGTGCCGAGCGAAACATCTTCCGTTATCTCCCGACCAAGGTCGAGGTGCGGCTCGCACGCGAGGGGAACCCGGCCGACCTGGTCCGGGTCATTGGTACGGCGCGTCGTGCGGGCGCTTCCCCGCACGTGTCGTCGGCCGTGCCTCTCTCACCGGAGATCGAGCGGGCGGTCGGAGAAGTGACAGTGGAGTCCGATGACCTGTGGATCGACGGACTTCTCGCCCGTCCTGTCGGTCGCGTACGCCTCATCGCTGCAGACGCCACAGCGGTCGCCCAGCGCCTCGCGTCACGTCCAGACATTGCCCTGCACGCCAGCCCGGTCACCGAGTCCGGTCGCTTGGAGATGCTTCCGTTCCTGCGTGAGCAGGCAATCAGCATCACAGCCCACCGATTCGGCACACCCGACGAACTGTCACGAGGGATCCTGTGAGCACCGACGGCACCAGCGCACCAGAGTGCATCACACGGGCGGAATAGCGACGACTCCGCCACAGGTGCCCGGTGCTCAGCGTCACCGATGTCCACGGCGAGACGAGGCGGGCCGACAGGGTCAGCGTGTCCGGTTCACCGGTCCTCTTCTGTCAGGTTCTTCACGACCCGTCCGCCGGCGATGATGCTGAGCAGGCGGTGCTCGGGGTCGAGCAGCGCTGAGATGTCTTCCGCGGGATTGCCGTCGACCACGAGGAGATCGGCACGGGCTCCGGGAGCGACTGTGCCGATCTCGCCTGTCTTGCGGACCAGCTCGGCTGCGGTGGTGGTGGCTGAACGCACGAGATCGAGCGGGCTGAGTACCTCGGCTCGGACCCGGAACTCGTCAAGCTGGTGGGGGTGCATGGAACCGATGAAGTCCGTGCCGAAGGCGATGTTCACCTGGTTCCGATGCGCAAGCTCGAGGCTCTCCAGCCCGCGTGAGACCACGTACTCGGCCTTCTCCCTGAGATCCGGGGTCACACCGTGCTCGGCGCTCTCGGGCGAGGCCAGCAGGCGTCCGATGCCGAGGGTGGGCACGAGAAAGGCGTCCTTGGAGCGCAGCAGCTCGGCGGACTCCTGGTCCAGGAGCGTCCCGTGTTCGACGCAGCGCACTCCCAGGTGAAGCGCTCGACTGATCGACCGTGCGGTGTAGGCGTGGACGGTGACGTAGATGTTGGCATTGTCGGCCTCCTCGACGGCTGCCGAGATCTCCTCGCTCGAGAACTGCAGGGAGTCGATGCGGTCGGTGGGGGAGGAGATGCCACCACTGACGGACAGCTTCAGGTGCTCCGCGCCGTTGCGAATCTCCTCTCGGCAGGCGCGACGTACCTCGCTGACGCCGTCGCAGACCCTCGCGATGGCGGGCCCGCCGGGCAGAGAGTGGCAACAGAATTCACCCGTCTCGCGGTAGTCGCCATGACCGCCGGTCTGCGACAGGGAGGGACCGCCGTAGATGATCCGTGGTCCGGCCACGAGTCCCTCGTCGACGGCCCGCGCAATGCCGTAGTCGGCGCCGGCGACGTCGCGGACGGTGGTGAACCCGCGCCCCAGCATGTCTCCCAGCAGTAGGGAGACCCGGGCTGCCAGGTAGAGAGGAGAACCCACGGTCGCGTGACCGAGATCGGTCTCGACACTCAGCACGTGCACGTGACAGTCGATCAGACCTGGCATCACGGTGCGTCCGCGGGCGCGGATCACCTCAGCATCGGTCAGGTCTGGTGGGACGTCGGCGATGTCGACGATCACACCGTCTTCCACGACGACGCAGCCTTCGCTGCGACTGCCGTCGATCGGGTCGAGCACGGCGGCGTCGAGCACCACGAGCCGGTCAGGCGATGATGAAGCCATCGAGGAATCCTCCTGCATGAATCGGTGATGATGGGTCGGTTCTCGGGGATCGGGTCCAGGACGAGTCGGTAGGGGAGAGACCGTTCGAGCCATGCGCCGGCGATCCACGAGATGGCAAGGTGACCGGTTCGGACATGGCGTGACTCCTTGGTCCGCGACGGCGGCAGGAACAGTACGGCGACCCGCCGGCCACGAGTTTTACGCATCGCTGACGATACGGTCGCGCCCTGGTCCAGCCTCGTACAGTTCTGTACCTTCTCCGACGCTGTCTTGACTGTTCTGCATCCCGTCCGATGGGACTTGCGCCTGCATCGTCTGGGGGCATGTCTGCGCCGTGATCGGCGCTGACCTGGCACCGGGCAGTCCAGCATCGGTTCGCGGAGCGGGCATGCCTGCGTGGCGAGGGCTGCTACGCCGGTTCGGCCGTGTTCACTGCTGGTCGATGCCGCGGGCGACGTTGTGCACGGTGAACTCCTCGATCAGGTCTTCGCTCACACCTGCCGCCCGGAGCCGCGGCAGGAAGGACGTGGCGATGTGGCTGTACCCGACCCCGCCGTTGGCAGTGAGCGCGCTGCGCAGGCAGACGTCGTGCGAGAGGAGGATCCGGTCGTGGAAGCCTGCTTCCACGAGGTTGAGCACGAACCGTGCCCGCTTGGCCTGTTCGTACTCGGAGGTGTAGATGCCGAGCATGTCGAACTGGACGTAGGCACCGCGATCGGCCAGCGCGAGGTGGTAGGCGGGATCGGGGACGGAGTCGCAATGGCCGACGATGACCCGACGGAGATCGACGCCCTCTTCCTCGAAGATGTCGAGCTGCGCGTGGCCCACGGGCCACCTGGCCGCGTGGGTGGTGATGGCGAGCCCGGTACGGCGTTGGGCGCGGGCGGCCGCCCGAAGGCACCGTTCCTCTCGGGCGCTGATGTACGACTTGTCGCAGCCGACCTCGCCGATGATCCCCGCGCGCACACCCGTGCCCTCCGCTCCGATCTCGATATCGTGGACGATGAGCTCGCTGAGCCCGTCGGAGCTCGTCCGGTCGATCTGGTCGTCCGGCAGGTACGGATCCCTGTAGTAGCCGGATCCCATGACGATGCTGACCCCCGAACGCTCGGAGATCGCCTTCAGTGCCTCTGGGTCGCGGCCGAGCCCGCTGCTCGTGGTCTCCACGATGGACGCTCCGCCGGCGCGACGGAACGCTTCGAGTTCGTGGACCATCAGATCCGGATCGTTGAGGAGTCCGTCCCCTCGGTACTCGGGCATCAGGTTGATGAACACATGCTCGTGGGGCAAGGTGAAGCCGAGATCATCGGCCACGGTGGGTCCGAGCACTGTCTGGATCATGGATCTCCTCAGATCTGCCAAGGGTCGCGGCGCCCGTCGTGCGGAGCGTAGGGACCGCTGTCGGTTCAGGCACTCTCGTTATCAGGGTCGGTGCGGCGTCGCCCGTTGAGAGCCAGGCAACGGACCGACCTCACGCGGGTGCGTGCTGCGCTCGTGGGACGACGGAGAACATTGACACGTCAGTAGCCTAGGGCGGCGTAGCGTCCCGCGCCCCTACGATCCTGTGCAGCACCGCCGGAGATTCTTGACACTTCTGCCTTCGCCCCTGCGGTGCAGGCCCGTCTGCGACGAGTCGCCCGTCGTGCCGTTCGTCCGACGTGGACGAGTGCACCGCTGCTCACGGGGCGTCGCCGCCGGGCTCATCCCCAGGCCCGACTGCCACACCTAGTCGGCTGAGCTGATGATGTCGTGAGCGTGGATCGCGAACTGCAGTGACAACGCCGTCTGCGGTTCCTCGATGTCCACAGCGAGAACGCGTTGAACGGTGTCCAGCCGTCCGTAGAGTGTCGGCCGGCTCAGATGCAGGGCGCGCGCCGTTGCTGCCTTGTTCCGGCCCAGGTCCAAGTAGGTGCGAAGGGTCGTCATCAGCAGGTCACTCTCGGCAGTCCCCAATCGCATGAGGGGCAGGAGCTGCCGCTCGGTGTAGGTCTGCAGACGGGAGTCCTCCTGCATGAGCTGGAGCAGGCCGTGCAGCCGCACGTTGTGCAGCCGGTAGTACAGCTGTGGCTCGGCCGCACGGGCCGCCGTCACGACGTCGCCGGCCTCGTCGCACGATCGCCGGACGTCGCCGACCCGGACGGTGGTGGAACCGAAGCCGATCACGGGTGCTTCCGACTCAGCGGGGAACTCGTCGTCGCGGCAGTGCTCGGCGAACCGTGTCATCGTCTTCTCGAGTGCTTTCTCGTGGGGCCCGAACAGGAGCAGCCGGATCTGGCCGGGCGCGATGAGCCCTGCAAGTCCCGGCAGATGGTGATTGCGCATGATGCGGTTCACCCAGGCCAGGCTGTCGCGCACCTCCGTGGCCGATGTCCGGGTCTTGGCGTCGGACATCTTCCTGAGCCGCACGCAACCGCCCACGAGCAGCTGGCCCTCGAGCTGGATGCCATGCGCTCGGCACCGTGCCAAGACGTCGTCCTCGCCGTCGTACTGCTGCTCGTACAACACGTCGAGCAGCGTCTCGCGTGCACGCCACTCCAGAGCGTGGTGATCGGCTTCGAGGAGTCGATGGAGGGCCAGGGCGTCGGCGGTCCGATGGGCGACGAGCCGCTCGGAAGGGCTCGGGTCATGGCCGAGTGGCACGACCACGCGTCCCCACTGGTCGTCGCGGGTCCGTACTGAGACCAGGAGCGTTCCCGTGCTGCGGTCGTAGGAAGAGTCCGCCTCGGACCCCCAGCGCACCGACAGCTCTCTCCAGCGCGCCACCAGTTCTGCGGCGTTGTCGCCGGAGTCCGCGAAGGCGATCAGTCGATGGGCTCGATCCTCCAGGAAGACCGGGCTGCGCAGGAGTCCGGATGCGTGCCCCAGGATGTCGTCCGGCGTCGGGTCCGAGAGGTTGAGCCGGTTGAACGCCGTGTGAGTCCGGGTCATACGTTCGAGCTCGCGAGTATGACGGGACAGGATCAAGCGATGGACGCTGTGAGTCACCTCGACGAACCGCGTCGACCGTTCGAGGACGCCCAATGCGATGCCCAGCTCGTCAGCGCGGCGAACGACTTCAGGTGAGATGTGGTCGAAGAAGAGCCCGAGTTCGAGAAAGAGCCCGGATGCCCCTCGTTCGGCCAGCACCTCCAGCACCGGTAACCAATCCTCGGGGTGGTCTTGCAGGCCCATGCCACTGGTGAGGACAAGATCGCCGGGATCAATGAAGCGAGCCAGATCCGGCTGTTCGCACACGTGGACCCACCGCACGCGGTTGCCCGCCCTCTCGTCGTCGACGAGCAGCCTTGGTCCGCCCGCGACCACGGCTGGCATCTCGAGGATCTCGCGGACGGTGGGCAGGATCGACTCGTGAGGATCGTAGGACTCAAGTGATGCAGAAGCGTCAAACATAGGGGGCAAACCCTACACAGTTGCATCCCTCTGGAATCAGGGCAGCGTCATACGATCCAGCAATCGCTCAAGACAGCGCGGTCTGAGCAAGCTCACAGCAGAAGGGGTCGGATGTGTCAGTGGTACAGCATTCTCCACAAGAACCGTCGGTCACGACGGCACTCGAGAACGGGGTCTACGCGATCACCCTGAACCGCCCTGCTTCACTGAACGCGATCACACCGGGGCTGCTCTCAGAACTCGTCGTCGCCCTGTCGGACGTCTCGTCACATGGCGACGTCAGGGTCGTCGTGATCTCCGGAGCGGGTCGCTCCTTCTGTGCCGGCTTCGACCTGAAGGTCGACCAAGGCACCGCGAACGAGTTCGAGCTCGCAGCGAAGGTGGAGCTCCTGCATGACGTGACACGTTCGATCCGACGTGCCCAGGTTCCGGTCATCGCGAGCGTCCGAGGGCATGCACTCGGCGCAGGAGCCGAGCTCGCGCTCTGCTGTGATCTGATCATTGCCTCTCAAGGAGCGCGCATCGGCTTCCCCGAGGTTGACGTGAATCTGTCGGTGACCGGTGGCATCTCCACCCTGCTGCCTCTCGCGGTGGGTCTGGCGAAGGCGAAGGAGTTGGTGCTCCTGGGCGATCACCTCTCCGCGGCCCAGGCCAAGGATCTCCACCTGGTCAATTTCCTCGTGGACGACGACAGCCTCGACGAAGAGACGCAGAGGCTCGCGATGCGACTGGCGGGGAAGCCAGCATTCTCGATGGCGGTCGCGAAGGCGACCCTCAATGGCGCAGCACCCGGTGACCTCGAGACCGCCTACGCCATAGAGAGCGGGTATGCGATCGCCACGCAGTCCTCGGAGGACGCCGGGGCGCGACGCGGCGACGTCCAGGGGTCGGGGCTCGCTCAGTGACCGCGACGCATCTCGAACCTGGACCAGCTGGCCCGATCGAGGATCTGCATCATCTCGTCGAGCAGGCGGCCGCGTCGTGGCGGGAGAAGGTGGGACTGGTGTTCCCCCGTGAGGGTGTCGAGCTCACCTTCGGCCAGATCAACGGGTCGGCGAACCTGTTCGCTGCTGAACTGGGTCGCCGCGGAGTCGGCGCCGGCGACAGCGTGGCCCTGCTGCTTCGAAATCGTCCCGAGTTCGCGGGAGCGTGGTTGGCAGCCGCGAAGCTCGGAGCGCGAGTGGTACCCATCAATACTCGATTCACACAACCTGAGGTCGAGTACGTCGTGCAGCACTCGGGTGCTGTTCTCGTGATCTCCGAGCCGGACCACGCGGAGGTACTCGCGGGCGTGTCCGTCCCGATCATGGACTGCAGGAGCGTCCCGATTCCCAGCCCGGAAGACCTGGCCTGCAGGACGACCGTGCGCCACAGCGTCCATCCGGACACCACGCTCAACATCCAGTACACCTCGGGAACGACCGCCCGCCCCAAGGGGTGTCTGCTTCCCCATGGCTACTGGACTCGCATAGCCGAGGAGCTGACTCGGCCGGATCCCGACGGAGACACCACGGTCACGATCCAGCACGACGATCGCTTTCTGACAGCACAACCGATGCACTACATGGACCCGCAGTGGCACCTGGCCACCGCGCTGATGTCCGGCGCCACCTTGGTTGTCCTTGACGGGTTCCACCCCAGCAGCTTCTGGCGTGAGCTCCGCAAGCACCAGATCACGATCTTCTACTGCCTGGGCGCCATGCCAACCCTTCTGCTGAAGATGCCCACAACCCCGGAAGAACGTCACCATCAGGTGCGCGCCATTCTCTGCTCCGCGATCCCGCCCCAGCTCCACGAGGTCCTCGAGCAGAGGTGGGGAGTCCGTTGGTACGAGCTGTACGGCATGACAGAGACCGGTGTGGACATCCGCATGAGAGCTTCCGAGCATGACGCCCTGCTGGGCAGCGCTTGCATTGGCCGCCCGGCCGCGGACCGCGACGTGGCCATCCTTGGGGTCACCGGCGAGCAACTACCCGCCGACACGGTGGGGGAGCTGGCCATCCGGGGACGTTGGACCATGTCGGGCTATTTTCGCGACGAGGAGGCCACCGCGAGGACGTTGGTCGATGACTGGGTGCGAACCGGAGACATCGCCCGGATGGACGGCGAGGGCAGGGTGTACTTCGTCGGCCGTGAGAAGCACATGATCCGTCGTGCGGGGGAGAACATCTCAGCGGCCCAGGTCGAAACGACCCTGGTGGCTCATCCAGCGGTGATCGAGGCCGCATGCGTGCCGGTTCCGGATGAGCTTCGCGGTGAGGAAGTTCTCGCATTCTTGAGGCTCCAGGACACGTCCCTGCCAAGCCCCGACATCTTCGCGGAACACACAGCCGAACGCCTCGCCGGATTCAAGGTGCCACGCTACTGGGTCTTTGTTGATGAGTTCCCGCGCACGGCGTCGGAACGAGTCGAACGGCGGCACCTCGTCGCAACGCTCAACGACGGGAGCGATGTGTACGACCGGATCGAACGGACCTGGCGCGACAGTCCCTTCCCTGATCACCGGGACTCTGAACCTGACCCACCGGCTCGACAAGGAGAGGTCTAGGAGATGGGCCCACTGTGCAGGGGCCAGGCGCTCTTCCCGAGCGACTCTCACATCGTCCATCGACCCAACAGCAGGGGCTGTGAACGAGTTGTCCCCTCTGAGCGGATGACACTCAACTGGAGGTATTCATGCAAACCGTCCACATCAGCATCCTGATCAGCTACCTCGCGGTCATGGTCCTGGTCGGCGCCTGGTTCAGCCGGCGCCGCCACGTCGGTTCCGGCGACGACTTCATGTTCGCTGGCAGGAAGCTCCCCCTGCCGGTTCTCATCGGTACCCTCCTGGCGACCTGGGTCGGCTCCGGCACGATCATCGGTGGGGCCAACTTCGCCTACACCTACGGTCCGCTGGCCTCGATCTTCTTCTTCGCCGGCACCCCGCTAGGCATCCTGGCGCTGTACTTCATCTCTCGCAAGATCCGTGCGGCCTCGCGTTATACCGTTCCGGAGCTGCTCGAAGAGCGTTTCGGCCTGTCCACCCGGCTCATCGCCGCCGGAATCACCCTGCTCGCCTACATCGGCATCACCGCGTTCCAGTTCACCGGCGGAGGCTACGTCCTCAGTCTGATCACCCCGTTGTCGCCCGGCCAGGGCGCCGTCATCGCCGCTGTGCTCGTCACCTTCCTCGCAGTCAGTGGCGGACTGTCGTCGGTGGCGTGGACCGACTTCGTGTCGGCCCTGGTGATCGTGCTCGGCTTGGTGATCGCCATCCCGCTTGTCATCGGCGGCGACCTTGGAGGGCTCGGCAACTACGCGAGCAGCTTGCCCGAGACGTCGAAGACCTTCTCCGGCGGCTTGAGTGCCGTCCAACTGCTCGGGTACACGTTGCCGCTGTTCTTGCTGATCCTCGCGGACCAGAACATGTACCAGCGACTCACCGCCGCGCAGGACGAAGGCACGGCCCGCAGCTCGACGGCGGGCTTCTTTCTCAGCAGCTTCCTGATCATCGTTCCAGTAGCGATCCTTGGTTCCGCAGCTGCGATCCTGATGCCGAACATCAACCCCGACACGGCGATCCTCTCGCTGGCCTCCGAGCACTACCTCCCGGCGATCATCGGCGGCCTCGTCCTCGCCGGAGCGCTGGCCTTCGTCATCACTACCGGATCGTCCTTCCTGCTCTCCGGCGCCAGCAACGTCGTGTACGACGGCTTCGCCCGCTTCTCCCGCCAGGAGCTCTCGGGCAGCCGCCGACTGTGGATTCATCGCATTACCGTCTTGGTGATCGCGGCGAGCGCGTACATCCTCGGTCGATTCTTCCCGACCGTGCTGGAGCTGCAGCTGTACTCGTACACCGTCTACGGCGTCGCGCTCGCGCCACCGGTCCTCGCCGCCTTCTTCTGGAGTCGTGCCACCAAGGCCGGTGCCTTGAGCTGCATGATCCTCGGCACCGTCGTGACCATCACCTGGGAGCAACTGGGGCAGCCGGGGGGCGTCAACTCGGTGTTGGTGTCTTTGCCGGTCGCCCTCGCGTGCCTGATCGGGGTCAGCCTGCTGACCCGCCCGACGCCCGAAGCGTCGCACGGAGGCACTGAACATGCTGCGTGAGATGGATTGATCGGAGCCGGGGCGTGATGAGCTCGTGGCCGTGACGGTGATGAGTGGGCTGCACCGGGACTTGCGAGACATGCAGGCCACTGGTCAGACGGCCTCCGATGAACCGAACCAGCACCTGGGCTTTGCCGCCGGACGGACTCAGCCGGGGGCGTCCCTAGGGCGCCCCCGGTAGGAGATGCCGGCTCGCCGCGACCCCTTCCAAGGTCCAAACCTTCGGGAGGTGTCTCCCCCAGCTCAGGCTGTTCGTGTCCGCTCATCGGAGGGCAACGGGGTGGCAGCAAAAACTGAGTCCGGGTCGAGGGCCGACTTGATGGTGAGCAGCCGGTCTGCATTGGCGCCGTAGGCTGCGCAGACCTGGTCCTGATGTTCGGGGCCGAGGAAGTTGACGTATCCACCCGGGAGGGAGTGTGAGGCAAGTGCCTCGTGGATCCCGTCGACCCACCGTAGATGTTGTTCGTCGCTGCGGCCATCGTTCTCCCACATCGCGATGAGTTCGACCATCCGGTGAGCATTGCGATGGCCGAAAGCGGTCTCTGCCTGGCCCACTCGTGTTGCTGCTCCGTGGAAATCATGAGCGACGATGGCCGAGAACGGCGAGCTGAAGGAGTCCGCAGCTCGTCCGAGATGGCCGCCGATCGGTTCGGTGATGTCTCGTACGCTCCTCGTTCGGATGGCCCCTCGTCGACCGACAGGGAACATGGCGTCCGTTGCGGCCAAGGTTGCGGATCGTGCCACTGGCCCAACTTCTGCGCTCAAAGGTGTCGCTAGGCGAGCTAGCGCGTGTACCGGACCATCATCGGAGTTCCCCGCTTCGACGTCACCGGACCAGGTTGGGGCCACGTAGACCACAGGATCTCCGTTCGGGCCGGGGAGAAATCCGATGTCTACCGATAGCTCGTCAGGACTCTCGTGGAGGACCTGGCCTAGATCGGCCAGCAGGCGACGACTGTGCTCGGCGGGATACAGGATGGTGCCGGAGACCACGGTGGGGACCGGGTGAAGCTGGATCCTCGCTGAGGTGACCACGCCGAAGTTCCCGCCGCCGCCCCGCAGGGCCCAGAAGAGGTCCGGATGGTGTTCGGCGTCCGTTCGCACCAGTGTCCCGTCGGCGAGAACGACCTCTGCTTGGAGCAGATTGTCAGCCGCGAGACCGAAGCGTCCGATCAGCGGACCGTAGCCGCCACCGATGGTCAGACCGACCATCCCTACGGCTCCGGCCGTGCCTGTGACAGCGGTGAGTCCCACGCCTTCGGCAGCGGACACGACATCTGAGGACAGCGCTCCTCCTCCGATGACGGCCTGGTGCCCGGTGGCGTCGACCTGGACCTCCCGCATGCCGGCCAGATCTATGACCACGCCGTCGGCGCGGATCGCACGTCCCCAGAAGTCGTGTCCGCCGCCGCGTACCGATAGCGGAACCTGGTGTTCGCGAGCCACTCGCACAGAGGCCTGCACGTCGGCCGCGCTCGTGCACCTGACGACGACGTACGGCTCGGACTCGGCGGCCGCATTGAAGAGGTTCGCTGCGCTGGCGAAATGAGCGCCCCTGGTGTGGACCGAACCAGCGCGGACAGTGGCCCGCAGGTCAGCGACCAGGTCTGAGGTGGTGGATGGCCGTGTGAGGGGACCGGGTGAGTTGGAAGGCATGTGATCTCCGGTGATCTAGTGATGAGGACCCAAGGGGCTGCTGACTATGAATCAGTTCGCATGTACCTCCTCAGATGCACAGCGCCACTCACGATCGCCGCACCCGACGGGCGCCAGTCTCGTGAGCGCTTTCCCGGACACGTTCACGCGTCAGGCCTCGTGAAGCCTCGGCGATGGTGGGTAGGCATCAAGGAGGCGTTGCATGGTGGCCTCCGCCACGGCTCGGACATCTGCCGTGTGCAACGGAGTAGGAGCAAGGGCGGAGCTGAGCGAGAATCCTTCGACCAGGGTGATGAGCAGAAGCGTCTCGCGCTGCAGCGCCTGTTTGTCGATGGCGCGGTCGGTCAGCGCGGCGCGCAGGAGCGAGCCGATCGCGGCTGCTGCCGCGTCGTTCGCGGCAGCGATCTCGGCAGCGATCTCAGCGTCCGCCCGTCCCATGACCCGGTACTCGACGAGGGCGACGTTCTCCTTGCGCTCCTGCTCGCTGGTCGGAGCGGTGAAGGTGATCACGTCCACGATCCGTGTCGCTGGGTCGTCGGACAGGGTCGGGGCGCGCTGTTCTGCGCGTTGGATCAGGACGCTCAAGGTGAAGCGCATGAGCTCTCGGACGTTGTTGCCGAAGTAGTGACGGATGCTCCCGATGGCCAAGCCAGTGCGCGCGGCGATGCGGGCGAGAGTCACTGACGGGAGGCCATGCTCGGCGATCTCGTCGATCACCGCGTCGGCGACCTGTTCCCGGCGCGTGTCTGGGTCGACTCGTTGAGGCATTTTCCCAGCGTAGCGGTAGTTAGCATGAACGTGCTACTGTTTCTAGCATGTTCATGCTAGAGAGATCTCGGGACGATGCACCTGTCGCACCGATGCCGGAGAGGGCGAGACATGAGTGACTGGCTCGATCCCTGGGGGAGGGCATCACAGCACGGTTCTCGCGATGTCGACGGACTTGGCGGTGTCGGTGGCTCCGATGGGCTCGAAGACCTCGAGGGCGGCGAGGAATGGTCCGCGTCCGCTCCGGCGCCGGGCGCGGCGCTGCCGCGGTTCCGCCCCTCGCTGTCCTTGCAGCGCACCCGATTCTCCATCGACCTACCGGACGCGTCGATCGCGACAGTCGATGTCGATCACTCGTTGGGCAGAGCATCGCTCTACCGGGACGGTCGACACACGCGAACCTCCGACATGCCGGTCCGGTTCCCGCTCGGATCGGACAGCATCGACGTCGTCGCGAGCAGGTACGGCATGCAGAGGATCCACCTGGTCGGGGCTGACGGCAGCCGGCGGCGCCTCGACCCGGCGCCCGGAACTCCTGAGTTCTGGCGCGCCCGACTCTCCCGTCGACACCCGAGGATCAGCCGAGCCCTGTCCGTCTGCGCCGTCATGGTGCTGACGATCAACCTGATCCTGCTCGCACCGCAGATGCTCGAGCTGCTCACCCATCTGCCGCTCTGGTCGGATCGCTTCCAGCCGTTCCGCTCACCCGTCAGCCTGCCGGCATGGACGAACTCCGTCCTGACCGTCACTGCTGGGCTCGCGGGGATCGAACGAGCGCTCACCTTCCGCCACCACCGGGTCCTGGACGTCGAGACCGACGGGATCGAGGCCTGACGTTCCCCGCATCTCGAAGCGCGGATGGCCGCTTCGAGAAAGTCCCCATGATCGCCACGTCGCACCGTCTCTCGTGCTCGAGAGGCGTCGAACCAAGGAGAAGAACATGCGAACGCAGCACCGGTACCGGAACGCGCACAGACGCCTTGCGAGAGGAGTCATCGCGGCCATCACCGGAGCACTCCTGCTCGCCGCCTGCACCTCGGCGTCACAGGAGTCAGAAGATAATGCAGAGATCGGTGGCTACCTCGAGCAGTCGCTTGACTGGGACACGTGCGAGGACACCGCGACGAACAGCGTGGACGCCGAGCTGTTCGCGGACCCTGCTCTGGAGTGTGCGTCCGTGGAGGTTCCCATCGACTACGACGAGCCGGACGGCGACAGGGCGCAGATCGCGCTGCTGCGCATTCCCGCGTCGGGTGAAGCCCAAGGGTCCCTGCTGATCAACCCGGGCGGACCTGGGGGCGCCGGCACCAGCTTCGTTGCCGCCAATCTTCCTCTGTGGCAGGACAGCCCCGTCCTCGAGAGCTTCGACATCGTCGGCTTCGACCCGCGCGGAATCGGAGGATCCACCCCGGCGCTGGACTGCTACACCGACGAGGAGTACGACGCAGGGAACGGTCTGCGATTCGGTGCCGTGAACGAGATCGCTGATGCCGAGCAGGCGACGGAGTTCACCGAGCGTTGCATCGACGGTTCCGGCGGTGTGGAGAATGTGGTCAACGCCGGGTCGACCAACGTCGTGCGCGACATGGACCTCATGCGTGAGGTCCTCGGCGACGAGAAGCTGACCTTCCTCGGCTACAGCTACGGGTCCGAGCTCGGCGCGATGTACACCGAGACCTATCCCGAGAATGTCCGTGCTGTCGTGCTCGACGGCGCTGTCTCGCCCGACATGACACCGACGGAGTTGCGGGCTGCCCAGTACGCGGTCCTCCAGGACCGCTTCGACGAGCTCGCCGCGCTCTGTGCAGAATCGCCCGAATGCGTGCTCGGCCTCGATCCCACCGCCGTGAACGACCGCCTGCACGACATTGTCGAGCCGCTCGTCGACTCCCCGGCACAGAGCACGGACGGCCGGGAGGTGAGCATCTGGGATGTCTACAACGGGATCAACGCTGGGCTGTTCTCAGAGGCCAACTGGCCCACGATCATCTCTGCCTTGAGTGAGCTCAAGGAGGGGAACCCCGACGAGATCCTCGCTCTGCGCGACAGCTTCTACAGCCGTACTGCGGACGGCGTCCACACGATCGACCTCGATACGAACACCATCGTGCGTTGCATGGACTGGCCCCGTCTGACACCGCAGGAGAGGACCGACTCCGCACGAGAGCTCGGGGAGATCGCGCCGATGTTCGACCTTGAGGCGCTCACTGGTGGGCAGTACCACCATGAGTGCGAGGCATGGCCCGCACCGCCCACACGCGACGAGCCTTGGCTCGAGGGTGGCACCGACCTGCCCGAGACACTCATCGTGTCCGTC
This sequence comes from Aeromicrobium sp. CF4.19, assembly GCF_051262555.1. NCBI lineage: Bacteria > Bacillati > Actinomycetota > Actinomycetes > Propionibacteriales > Nocardioidaceae > Aeromicrobium > Aeromicrobium sp. CF4.19. Next base: position 66,041 of record NZ_JBIMEU010000006.1, read on the forward strand.
ACCGGTGACCCTGGCACTCCGCACGAGGGTGGCATCGCTTTGGCCGAGGCCCTCGGCGGGAGTCTGCTCACGGTCGAGGGCAAGCAGCATGGCGCCTATCTCGTAGGCGGCAACGAGTGCGTCGACCGAGTGGTCAGTGACTACCTGCTCCAGCTCGAGACGCCGCCCGCCGGATCCCGATGCAGCCTCTGATCGCGCCCGCCCAGGAACCGCAGCGAGGCGTCATCGAGAACGTCTCGATGACGCGTGATGGTGACCACCGCCCCCGATGGTGCTCGGAGGGCCGGCAGCCACGACGACACGAGGAGAACCCGTGAACCCCGACAGTCCGACCCACAGCAAGCCGGCTGCAGGCGATGGCCCCCATCGCCTGCACGGCAGTCACACCGATGTCCTGGTGATCGGCGCGGGAATCTCCGGCATAGGTGCCGCCCACCGGTTGCAGGTTGACTTCCCGGAACTCGGATTCGTGGTTCTCGAGGCCCAAGGCAATCAGGGCGGCACGTGGTGGACGCATCGATACCCCGGGGTCCGTTCGGACAGCGACCTGTTCACCTACGGCTATCGACACAAGCCTTGGCGGGGCCCGGCCATTGCGGACGGGGAGGAGATCCTCGACTATCTCGACGAGGTGATCGCCGAGGACGATCTCACCCCACACATCCACTATCACCGCCGAGTCACGGAACTGCGGTGGTCCTCCAGCGACGAGCGATGGACTGCGCAGGTCAGCTGCGTTGACACCGGAGAGCAGCTGCAGGTCACTGCGGACTTCCTCTGGATGTGCCAGGGCTTCTACGATCACGAAACACCACACACGCCAGATTGGCCGGAACTCAAGCGCTTCGGCGGCCCAGTGGTTCATCCGCAGACCTGGCCCTCGGACCTGGATGTCACAGGCAAGCGAGTACTCGTCGTCGGCTCCGGTGCTACCGCGGCGACGCTGGTCCCTGCTCTTGCTCGGGACGCAGAGCACGTCACGATGTTGCAGCGCTCACCGTCCTACTGGTTCCCGCTCCCGACGAAGCACGAGCTGGACGTGCTGCTGGAACCGCTCGGGCTCCCGGCCGAGTGGAGACACGAGATCATGCGCCGCGCCTACGTGCAGCAGCTGGAGACGTTCGCCACCACGAGCCGGGACGATCCAGACTCCATGCGCGAGTTCCTGATGGATGCCATACGGCCGCTGCTGCCGGAGGGCATCGATGTCTCCACGCATTTCATGCCGAAATACCGACCTTGGCAGCAGCGAATAGCGATGGCGCCGGACGGCGACTTCTTCGCCGAGATGAGAAAAGGAACAGCCTCCGTCGTCACCGACACGATCGAGGAGTTCGTCGAAGATGGCGTCCGACTCTCGTCCGGAGATCTTCTGCCCGCGGACGTGGTCGTCACCGCGACAGGCTTCAACCTGGCGGTCTTCGGTAACATCCCCTTCATCGTCGATGGCGCCCAGGTCGACTTCACGACCCGCATCACATGGCGCGGCCTCATGATCAGCGGCATCCCGAACATGGCCTACGCGTTCGGGTACTTCCGCCACAGCTGGACTCTCCGCCTCGACCTGATCCTCGATGTGACCACTCGAATCTTCCATCACATGCGTGAGCAGGGTGCGTCCGTCGTCACACCCACCGTGCGCTCGCAAGACGCGGACATGCGATTGCTGCCCTGGATGCCGGCGGAGAACTTCAACGCCGGCTACGTTCAGCGGTCGCAGCACAAGATGTTCCGCCAAGGCGATCGTGAACCGTGGACGCACATGCACGAGCACGACCACGAGCGAACCGCACTGCCGCAGGCTGATGTCTCAGATGGCCTCGTGTATCGATGAAGAGCGCGTCAGACTCCGCCGGAGAATGCTCATCAGCGTTGCCGCCATCTCCCAGGGCTGCCACGCGGGGGTCTGGCACGCCCTGGTGAGCACGTGACCTGTGGCGCACGTCGTTCGCGCTGTCAGGCCTCGCGCTCGTGTGCGTCGTCGTCCTCGGGTCGGGCGCTCATGCCGGCGACGAGCAGGTGGACGGGGCGTCGAGGGTCGTACCGTGGGTCGTCGCCGGCGTGGATGCACAGGTTGCCGATCGCACGCATCAGCTCGTAGGCGCTGATCCGCGTCGTGAGCTCACCGGCGGCCTCGCTCGCGTCGAGCAGGTCCTCGCAGGCCGGCACGAGCCGCTCGATGAACTCGGCGTGAAGGGCCTCGAACCTGGCCTGGTCGTTGCCCAGGGCAGCTGCTAGACCGTGCTTGGTCGCGAGGAAGTCCACGAAGAGGTCGACCCAGCTCACCAGCGCCGCCAGGGGCGAGGTGTGTCGCGCGAGCAGGCCGGTCCCGGCGTCGGCGCAGGCGGCGATCTGGTGCCGGTAAACGGCGACGATGAGGTCGGCTCGCGTGGGGAAGTGCCGGTAGATGGTGCCCATCCCCACGCCGGCACGCGCGGCGATCTCGCGCACCGGCGCGTCGACCCCCGAGGCGCCGAACACCGCCGCTGCGGCGTCCAGCAGTGCCCTCTCGTTGCGCGCCGCGTCGGAGCGCTTCGCCCTCGACCCTGCACCTGATGTTGCATCCACGATCTCCACCGTCTTCGAGAGCTTGCAAAACGGAGCACTGCTCCGTATTGTTTCATGCGGAACGCCGCTCCGGTTCATTGTGCCAGAGCCTCGCCCCCGGACAGACCGACTGGCCGGGCCCCGACTCGGGAAAGGACTCGAGAACCATGCAGTATCGACCGCTAGGACGCACGGGCGTCCAGATCAGCTCTCTCGCGCTCGGCGCGATGAACTTCGGCCAGATCGGCCGGACCACCCAGGATGAGGTGACCGCCATCGTCGGTGCCGCACTCGACGCGGGGGTCAACGTCGTGGACACTGCCGACGTCTACAGCGGCGGCCAGTCCGAGGAGATGCTCGGCAAGGCGCTGGCCGGTCGTCGCGACGAGGTCGTGCTGGCGACCAAGGCATCCTTGCCGATGGGCCAGGACATCAACCACCGCGGCGGGTCGCGTCGTTGGCTGACCACCGCGGTCGAGGCGAGCCTGCGTCGCCTTGACGTGGATCACATCGATCTGTTCCAGATGCACCGCTGGGACCCCACCACCAGTGACGACGAGACGCTCGCGACACTGACCGACCTGCAGCGAGCGGGCAAGATTCGCTACGCGGGGAGCTCGACGTTCCCGGCCTACCGGATCGTCCAGGCACAGTGGGTGGCCAGCGAGCGTCGCCACACGCGGTACGTCACCGAGCAGCCGGGGTACTCGATCCTCCAACGCGGCGCGGAGGCCCACGTGCTCCCCGTCGCCGAGGAGTACGACATGGGCGTGCTGGTGTGGAGCCCCCTCGCCTCCGGATGGCTGTCCGGCGCAGTGCGCGAGGGCCAGGAGATCGCTACCAGTCGATCGAGCTTCATGACGTCGCGCTTCGACCTCGACGACCCGCAGAATCGCGCCAAGCTGGACGCCGTCGAGAAGCTCGTCGCCGTCGCCGACGATGCCGGGCTCACCCTGATCCAGCTCGCGCTCGGCTTCGTGACGGCCCATCGCGGCGTCACCGCCGCCCTCATCGGACCACGCACGATGGAGCACCTGGACTCCCAGCTCGCCGCAGCCGACATCACGCTGTCCGGCGACGTCCTGGACGCGATCGATGCGATCGTGCCCCCGGGTGTCGACCTCGCGCCCGGTGAGAAGAACGACGCGGCGCCGGCCGTGCTGGAGGCGGTGGCCCGCCGACGTTGAGGCGGACGAGCCCGGTGTCGGTGCTGTCGCACCTCAGAAGTATTGCGACAGCACTGCCCGGGTGACGTCTTCAATGAGGACGTCGTCGTAGGTGTCTTCGGGGTCGTTGCGCTCGGTGAGGACCACCAGGACGATCGGTCCACCCCGTGGAGGCTGGAGGATGGCGACGTCGTTGCGCATCGGCCCCGCGCCCCCGGACTTCTCGGCCACCTCCCATTCGGCCGGCGCGCCGGCGCGGACGAGTGTGTCGCCGGTCGCGTTGCCGCTCATCCAGTCCAGGAAGAGAGCGCGGTCGTCGGCGGCCAACCACTCGCCGGTGATGATGCGCTCCAAGTTGGCGGCCAAGGCGGCGGCGGTGCTGGTGTTGGCTTCCTCGCCGCGCACGACGTCGTTGAGGCCGGGCTCGATATCAACCGGTTGGCTGGTGGAGTCACCGGCGTTCCGGAGAGCGGCTGCGAGGCCCTCGGGTCCTCCGAGGCGCCGGAGCACCAGGTTCATCGCGGTGTTGTCACTCTCCCTCACCGCAGCCTCGGCCAGCTCCTCAAGGCTCAGGCCGGTGTCCACGGAGCGTTCGGTGACCGGTGAGTAGCCGGCCGCCGCCACGTCGTCGGACGTCCACCGGACGAGTTCGGCTCGCTCCTCGGCGCTCGTCGCGTCGAGGAGGGCGGCGGCCGCGTAGGCCTTCATGGTCGAGGCGAAGCCGAACCGCTCGTCCTCGTTGAAGCCCAGGGTGACGTCCTCGTCGACATCGATCAGGGAGACCCCGATCCGTGCGTCGTGCTTGGCCTCGAGCTGCTCGAGCCGGGTCGTGAGATCGTCCTGCGGTGCAGGATCGTCTGCGCCGTCGATGCTCTGAGAGCATCCGGCCAGGACGAGGATGGTGGCGAGGATGATCGCCACAGGCGTCCACCGACGGTCGGACGTGTAGGTGCTGCCGGTGCCTTTCCCGGCGACGAGTCTGTCTGCTGCAGGACGATCAGGGCGTGGAAAGTGGGTCGGGCGGTCGGGCCATCGGGTCCGTCGTCGCTGCGATTCAGTCATCTCGGTTCTCCTCAGCTAGCAGATGTTCGACATGGTCAGGTGGATCGAGGTGAAGGGGCGGCTTGGGCGTTCGACTCGTGAGTCTGCGCTCGGCAAGCCGTCCGAGAGGGAGGCGTTCGGCGTCCGGGCGCGGGGACCGGTGATCAGCCGTGATCGAAGGCGCCCCCGTCGCCGAATGCGACGTTGGCAAATCGCTCGCCGATGAGGACGTGGGTCGCGGCGTCGGGGTGGAGTGCATCCGGCAGCGGGAACTTTGACGCATCGGCGTCGCCGTAGAGGTCCGTTCCGTCGAGATGTCGCAGGGCCGGGTCGGTTGTCGCCCGATGGGCGACGATGCGCTCGAGCTGATCTCGGACGACGCGCAGCGTCAGCTTTCCGGCCGGGACCTCGTCCGGATCGCCGGTCGCTACGAACCGAAGCGTGCCGTCGCTGAAGTCCGGGGCGCACGGACCAGGTGTGCCTTCGTGGATGGGGCAGCCGATGGCGGACACCACCAGGAGGGGGGTGTCGGGGTGGCCCTCGCGGATGGTGTCGAGAAACCCGTGGACTGCCGGCACGAAGGCTCGCAGGCGCATGAGGTCGGTGTTGACGATGTTGATCCCGATCTTGACGCTGATGACGTCGGCCGGAGCGTCTCGCATGGCTCGGGCCGTGAAGGGGTCGAGGAGGGCGCTTCCGCCCAGGCCGAGGTTGACCAGCTCGACTCCTGCACGGGCGGCGGCGACGGCCGGCCACGTGCCAGTGGGATGCGTCGCGTTCGAGCCGTGGCTGATGGAGCTCCCGTGATGGAGCCAAGTGCGACCCGTCGGGCGAGGGGCAGGCTCGACCGTCGCGTCGGTGTGCAGCGCGACGAGCTCGGTCGTCTCGTTGTGGGGGAGCCACACCTCGACGATCTTGTCGGTGGCCGGAAGTCGATCGAACCGCACGGTGCCCGTCGGGCCCTCGGTCGTCCGCGCGGATCCCGCCTGCAGGTCGATGGTCATCGTGCTGCCCTGCGGGACGACCCCCTGCGCGGTCGGTTCGCCGTCGACGAGCAGCTCGTAGATCCCGTCGGGTCGCGCGGGCGCCCCTTCGTAGACCACCTTCGTGGGCCGGGTCTCCAGCTCGATGACCGTCGAGGAGGTGCGAAGGACGAGCCGTACGCCGGACGGTAGTGACTCCGCCATCGCAACCTGGCCGTCCGGCAGCTGGGCGCGAGCATTGGCCGGCAGGCGGTGGGGGAGGATGCCCAGCTCGGTGCGCTCGACGTCGAGCGCACCCCGAAGGAAGTCGGCGGTGATGGGTGTGGCGAACGGGAGTCGGTCGGTGGTCATGGGTCCTGCCCGGAGCGGAGGGGGTGAGGATGAGAAGGTGTGGGCCAATCGTGCAGCAGTGCGTCGAGTGCATCGAGGATGCTCATCCACGATGCCGCGGAGTCGGGCTCGCTGTGGTCGAAGCCGCCGCTGCGCTCGAGGGTGATGTAGCCGTGCAGGAGGCTCCCCACCATGCGTACTGCGTGCGTCTGCTCCGGTTCGGGTAGCTCGTAGCCGCGAAGAGCCGACCGCAGCATGCGCGAGTGTCGCGGTCCGGCGGAGGAGGCGGCGACAGCGGACTCGAGCGGGTGCCTCGCGGCGTCGTAGCGGCCAGGATGCTCCGTGGCGTACCTGCGGTGAACCTCGCCCAGAGCACTCAGTGCCGTCCGACCGGAGCGTCCCGCGAGTGCTTCGTCCCCTTGGTCGGCCAGCTCCTCGAGCGCGATCAGAGCGATCTGTGTCCGAAGGTCCTCAGAGCCTCGTACGTGGGAATAGAGGCTGGCGACCTGGACGCCGAGCCGCCGCGCCAGCGCTGAGATGGTCACCCGCTCGAAGCCGACCTCGTCGGCGAGGTCCGCGCCGGCCCGGGCCACCTTGCCAGTCGTCAGTCCTGCCCTCGCCACGATCTAGGCCGCTCTAGCGTGGCCGACGAGAACAACGTGGTGCCCCTTCTGGGACTCGAGGCTGCTGGCCGGCTCAGAGGGTAGGAGTCGTTCACGTCCCGTGAGGGGAAGGGGCGGCAACCGAGCGGCACCGCTGTGACGAGTCTCGTTGGCGGTCCGCGACCACATCCGGGGCTCGAAGATCCGCATGCACTCACACTAGCAGCGAAACTAACACCATTAGGTTTTGCCTAATGATTGATGCAGGTGTGAAGGGGACAGGGAGTGGGTCAAGGGGGTGTTACGAAGTTGGGATGCGTCGACCCAAGGTTTCAGACCCGCGGGGTGCTCGCTTGGACCTCGGGTCGTCGATTGCCGACCGCCCGGACCTGCGCCTCACACGAGGGTTTCGGCCAGAGGTCACAGGTTCAAATCCTGTCCCCGCTACCACCCGGAGGGCCTTGATCAGCAGACATGCTGATCAGGGCCCTTCGCTTTGCCTTGGCGGTGCCGATCGGGTTGACGTGGTGTTGATGGATCGCGCTCGGCAGGTGCGATCGCTTTGACCGCGGACATGAGTGGATCCGGGCGTCTCTTGCCGGTGGGGCTTGGTCGATGGCGCTGAGTCCAGGCTTCGATTGACGCCCGCGTGTTGGCCCAGTTCGCTCGGTGCGGCCCGGCCCTAGGGATGCTCGTTGCCACCGCCACCGGTCAGTCAATACCCGCTCGGTCGCACGCTGCCTTCAATAGGGCCGAAGCTTGCTCAGCGATGCGGTTGTCCGCACCGAACACGTCTCTCCAGATAGCCAACCCCCCGGCGACCTCCTCGTCCAGCACGGCGGCGCTGAACGCCTCGACGCCGACCCGGCCCCTGTAACCGGCGGCTAGCGCGGCGTCGAGCACCTGCTCTACCGGGGCGGTGCCGTGAGACAACTCCCCACGGTGACTCTGGCCGATCTCGAGGTAGGCCAGCCGTGGCAGCGCGGCCTGCACCGCCTCGGTCGGGTCAGTCTCCTCGATGTTCATGTGGAACGTGTCGAGGTGCAGAGCAAGGCGGTCCGAGCCGGAGGCCTCAAGGAACCGCAGCCCGTCCGCGGCCGTGTTCATCATCGCCGTCTCGTAGCGGTTGACGATCTCGCACGCGACCGTGACTCCCGCGGGAACCGAATCCGCGAGCTCGCCGAGCAGCTCGGCGGTTCGCCGGAACCGTTCGGGCGCGACACGGCCGGCCGGCTTGCCGAGCACTCCGTAGAGCACACCCTGCATCTGGTCACCGCCGAGGTCGGTCGTCATCTCGATCATGTACCGGAGCCGCGCCAGGCCCGCGGCGCGGACGTCAGGGTCGTCGCACGACACGTCCGCTCCGTGAACCTGGTTGCCACTGGTGATCGGGGTAAGCCCACGCTCGGCGAACCACCGCGCCGTGGTCGGCACATCGACGTCTTGGGGCCGTCGCAGCGGGACGATCACGTGCTGGTACCCGAGCTCAGCGGCGCGGTCCAAAACTCCGACCGCGAGCTCCGCGTCCCACCCGGACATAGCCACCGCCGGGTGCAGGCTGAGCCCAGGCCGGCGCGACGTGCTCACGCCACCACCTCGGCGTCGTCGCCGCGCATGCGGTACCCGCCGTCCACCGGTACTTCGGCCCCGGTCACGTAGTCGAACGCCGGTGAGAACATCGCCGCCACGACACGCGCCACGTCCTCAGGGCGGCCCCATCTGCCTTGGGCGGTCCGCCGCAACAGCTGCTGCTCGTCCAGGGTGCCGGCCGCGACTCGCTGCTGAATCACAGGCGTGAGGATCCAGCCGGGCGCCACCGCGTTGACGCTGATCCCGTACGGCCCGCCCTCGACCGCCAGAGCGCGCGTCATGCCGACTAGCCCGGACTTAGCGGTGGCGTACGCGACGCGGTCAGCGAATCCCAACGGCCCGACGAGCGAGGAGACCATCATGATCCGCCCGTACCCGGCCGTCTTCATTTCGGGGATCGCCCGCGCCGAGCACAGAAAAGATCCGCGCGCGTGGACCGCCAGCATTCGGTCGAACTCGACGGCGGGGACCTGTTCGACCGGGAGCAACTCGGGGGTCACGATCCCAGCGTTGTTGACCAGAAGGGCAACGGGACCGAGATCTCGTTCCACGGCGTCGAACACGGCCCCAACCTGGGACTCCTCCGAAACGTCAGCACCGTAGCTGCGCACGACGGCGTCGGTCTCGGCGCCGAGCTGCCGGGCGGCGTCACTCGCCGCCTCGGCATCGAGGTCAACGATGGCGATGCTCGCGCCGTCGCAGGCGAGCCGACGTGCGGTGGCGAGGCCGATGCCGCGCGCGCCACCGGTGACCATGGCGACCCGACCCTCGTGCGTGGCCGCCGGGGCCTTCATCGCCGCTCCGGGGCCGGGACGTGCTCACCGCGCAGGTCATCGCCTACAAGCACCGTCTCGAAGAAGTAGCGACCCGCACGGTACGAGTGTTCGCCGTACTCGATGAACGACGCTTTCGCGTCGAAGACCAGACGCTCGACAGTCATTACCGGGTCTCCGACGCGCTCAAGGAGGGTGACTTCGGACTCGTCCCCACGACGGCAGCCCATTCGCTGTTCGGCGAGATGCGGTAACACGTCCTGGTCGCGAAGGATGTCGTACAGGCCCCGCTGCTCGAGATCTGCCGCACCGAAGGTGACCAGCCCCGCCGGAAGCCAGTTGCGCAGCATCGCGAGCGGCTCCCCGTCGGCGGTGCGGATTCGCCGGATGTACACGAGGTCATCGACGGGCCCACCCGAGCGAGTCGCCAACCGCGGCGGCGGCGACGCCGACCGCTCAAACGCGAGGACCGAGGTGGTCGGTGCGCGATCCGCGGCGGCGAGATCGTCGTAGAGGCTGCCGATCGAGACCCGACGCGGGATGGTGCGTGGCAGGACCACCGTCCCGCGGCCAGGCTTTCGAGTTACGTACCCAGCACTGACGAGCTCGGCTATCGCCTTCTGCAGCGTTGGGCGGCTGATGCCGAGCCGCATGCTGAGGTCGACCTCGTTCTCGATCATGTCCCCCGGCGCGAGCGTCCCATCGACGATCGCGGCCGTTAGTTGCCGGCTGACCTGTCCGTGGATCGGGACCTTGCTTGTGCGGTCGACGACGATCCGGTGCTCGGGTCGCGCCGTCCTGCTGATCCGGGGCGCCATGACTACCACCATCCTTTGGAACATTGTAAGCACATACCTATTCTTTCTTCGTCCCAGGGCCCTCACTCCCTTGATCGCCAGTGCTTTCCCCTATGCAGGCACGAGCCACAGGGCAAAAAGTTTGTCATATCAAACTTGACACCACTGAGTTCGACTGTGAGGCTTGCCACAGCATCTGACGACGTGATGAGCAGGATCGAGGAGGCACGCGCATGGCGGAAACGACGGCCTGGCGGGTCCAAGTGATGCGTCGACGAGCACGCTCGTTCGGTATCGGCGGGGCGATGACGCTGGCACTGCTGGGACTGTGGTGGCTGGCGACTGATGGCACCGAGATGGTTTCCGAGCTGTTCCTGCCCTCTCCTACCGCGGTTGTCGATCGCCTGGTCCAGTACGCATCCGAGCCGTACCAGGGCGAGACCCTCGTCGGGCATGTCTTGGCCAGTGTCCGGATCGTGGTGGTGGGCTGGCTGTTGGCAAGCCTCGTCGGGCTTCCACTCGGGGTGGCGATGGGTTGGAACGAGCGAGTCCGCCAGGCGGTCTCGCCATTGTTCAATCTGCTGCGGCCGATCCCGCCGATCGCGTGGATCCCGCTCGCCATCCTGTGGTTCGGCCTAGGCGATCCTGCGCGGGTGTTCGTGGTCTTCATCGCCGCCGTGGTGCCTTGGGTTCTGAACTCCTACGAGGCGGTGGCGGGCCTGGACAAGCTCTTGGTCCGAGCGAGCAGGACGCTCGGAGCGAGCCCGATGCGGACGTTGGTCGAGATCGTGCTGCCGACCAGCGTGCCCGTGCTCGCCGGCGGTGCCCGGATCGCCCTCGGGAACGCATGGATGACGGTCGTCGCCGCTGAGCTGCTGGGCGCGACGAGAGGTCTCGGCTACGTCGCGCTCACGGCGCGCCAGACGCTGGACTCGGACATCATGCTTGCCGCGATGCTTCTGATCGGGGTTCTGGGAGTGCTCTTCTCCGAGGGGCTGCGAACGCTCGAGCGGGCACTGTCGAAGTGGCGGCCGGAGGTGGACCGATGAGCGCCCTGACTCGCACCGAAACCGTCACCGATCTGACGCCTTCGCGGCGACGCCGGCTCGACCCGCGCACCGCGGTGTTCTCCAGCCTTGGTGTCGTCGCCTTTGTCCTGGTGTGGGCGCTGGCTTCGACCCTGGTCGACAGCTCGACCCTTGCCAGCCCGCTGCAGGTTCTCACACGCTTCGTCGAGCTCACTGTCACCCCGCTCGCGGGCTCAACCCTGGGCGGGCACTCGATCGCGTCCATCGGCAAGTGGGCCGGCGGCTTCCTGATCGCCGCGGCGCTCGGTCTCCCCCTCGGGTACGCCTTCGGGTGGTGGCCGTCCTTCCGCTCGGCGGTCCTCCCCGCGTTCGAGGTCCTGCGGTACATCCCGCCGTTCGCCTGGATACCCCTCACGATCCTCTGGTTCGGCCCCGGGTACGCCGCACAGGCGGCGATCGTCTTCATCGCAGTCCTGCCGCCGGTCGTGCTCAACGCCGAGCTCGGTGTCCGTACGGTCGATCAGCTGGTCATCCGCGCCAGTCGCGTGCTCGGTGCCAGCCGCACGCGCACGCTCGTCGACACCGTCATCCCGGCCAGCGCGCCGTCGTCGGTGGCGGGGCTCCGGATTGCCCTGGGAAACGGCTGGATGGCCCTCATGGGCGCCGAGCTCATCGTCGGCCGCTCTGGGCTGGGGTACGTGATCTTGTCCGGCCAGCAGAGCAACGACTCCACGACGGTGATCGCCGGGATGGTCGCAATAGGTCTGCTGGGCGCGGCCGTGGACCGACTCGTGGTGCTGGCCGCATCACCGTTGACGCGATGGAGAAAGGGACTTGAGGAGCTATGACCATGTCGACCCACGGCCGGAGGCCGCACGTGACGTCCAGCCCGACCTATGACCCCGGACAGGGAACCCCGATCCTGCGCCTGCAGCAGGTCGAGAAGCAGTACGTGACACGGCGCGGAACCGTCGCGGCCGTGCTACCCAGCGATCTCGAGATCGCCAAGGGCGACTTCCTCGGCATCGTCGGCCCGTCCGGATGCGGCAAGTCGACACTGCTGTCGATCATCGCCGGCCTCGACCGGCCAAGCGGGGGTCAGGTCCTCATGCGCGACGAGCCGATGAGTGGCCCGGGACCTGATCGTTGCGTCGTGTTCCAGCGGTTCGCACTCTTCCCCACCAAGACGGTCGCGGGGAACGTGGGGTTCGGGCTTCGGATGGCTGGTGTTCCGAAGGCCGAGCGCAAGCAGCGTGTCAGCAGCCTCATCGAGCAGGTCGGCCTCGACGGATTCGAGAACGCCTACCCTCACGAGCTGTCAGGGGGGATGCAGCAGCGCGTCGCGCTCGCCCGCGCCCTGATCGTGCGCCCTGAGGTTCTGCTGATGGATGAGCCGTTCGGTGCGCTCGACGCCCAGACCCGCATCACGATGCAGGAGGAGATCGCGCGGCTCGCGCGCGAGCTCGACCTCACCGTCCTCCTGGTCACTCACTCCGTGGACGAGGCCGTGTATCTGTGCAACCGGGTGATCGTGATGACCGCGCGCCCGGGAGGGGTCAAGGAGGAGGTCGCGATCGCCAAGGACACCGCATGGAAGCGGGGCACCGTCGACGAGGCCATGTTGGACCCGGAATTCGCCAGTCTGCACTCGGCTATCTGGCGCTCAGTCCGTGAAGAGATGTCGCACAGCACGGCTCGGCCGTGAACGTCAGTCAAACAAAGGAGAAAGCCATGAAACGCTCCGTCCTCGTGATCGCCACTGTCGCCACGGCGACTCTCGGTCTAACGGCATGTGCCGGGGGAGGACCGGACGCCGACTCCGACGTGGTCCGGGTCGCCATCCAGCCAACGGCCACCGGATTCCCGATGTGGCTCGCCGAGAAGCAGGGCTACTACGAGGACAACGGAGTAGAGGTGGACTTCACCTACTACCCGAACGGGGCCGCCATGTCCGAATCGGGCATCACCGGCGCGTGGGACGCCGGAGCGCTGGGCTCGCCCCCGGCGATGACCTCAAGCGACAAGTGGGACCTCGTCGTCACAGGCGCCGACGCCGAGGAGAGTAAGTCGCAGATCATGTGGGGCCGCACCACGGATTTCGAGGGCGAGGACACCGCCGAAGTGCTGCGCGGCGGCGACGTCCTCGTCAAGACCAACTCCACCCAGCACTACTCGATGCTCGCCTGCATGCAATCAATCGGGCTGGACGAGAGCGACGTCAACGTCCTCCCACTTGAAGCGGACGCAATTCCCGGTGCGTTCGAGTCCGGAGAGGGGGTCGCGGCGATGACCTGGCCGCCGTTCGACGCCGCCTTCGTCGACTCGGGCGAGTACATGCCGCTGTGCGACGGTTCGAAGGCCGGTGTGCAGGTCTGGAACATGCTGGCCCTGACCCCGGACTTCGCCGACCAGCGTGCTGAGCTGGCCGGCCAGTGGCTTGCGGCGACGTACGCCGCGAACGACTACATCACCGACAACCCGGACGAGGCGTCGAGCATGCTCGTCGAGTTCTACGACGAGAACGGCATCGAGTCGACCGAGGAGGCCGCCGCGCGCGAGATCGAGCAGCGCACGTGGCCCTCGGCCGCGGACGCGCTCGAGTCGTACCGGAGCGGGGAGATGGCCGACTCGCTCAACGGGCTGTCCGACACCTTCGTCGACCTGGGCGTGTTCGAGTCCGCCCCGGACGTGGACGCCCTGATTGAGGCCGGCACGCCAGCGCTCGAGAGCGCCCAGGACTGAAGCAGAGCCACACCAAACCGCCACCACCGAAAGGGACCTCGTGAAACCCGCAGACCCCACCGTCGCCGATCTCGTGAGCGTCGGACGCATCAGCGTCGACCTCTACGGGGAGCAGGTCGGTTCCGACCTCGGCAGCACGTCAACCTTCCGCCGCTTCGTCGGCGGCAGCGCCGCCAACATCGCGGTCGGGTCCTCCCGGCTCGGCCTCCGGGTCGCGATGTCGGCGCGGGTCGGTGACGACGGGTTCGGCGACTATCTGGTCGCCGAGCTTGATCGCGAGGGGGTCGACACCGCCGGGGTCGTCCGCGATCCCGAGCGCGCCACCGGCACGATCGCACTCGCGATGCACGAGGCACGCGACTTCCCGCGTACCTTCTTGGTCGCCGACCCGGCGGAGTTCGCGCTGGAGGCTTCTGACGTCCGTCCCGAGCAGATCAGGCAGGCGCGGGCCCTCGTGCTGACCGGGACCCTGCTCTCCCGGCCAGGACTCGAGCGGGCCGCGCGCCGGGCGCTCGACTCGGCTCGCGAGGGCGGGACCGCGGTCGTGTTCGACATCGACTACCGCCCGGCCTTCTGGGGAGTGGTCAACCCAACCCGAGGCGAGAATCTGTCGGAGGTCACCCCCGAGGTGACCGAACGGCTCCAGACCGTCCTCGCGGACTGCGACGTCGTCGTCGGCACGCACGCCGAGCTGCGGGCACTCGGGGGCGACCCGGACCTGCTGAGTTCGCTGCGCCGCATCCGCGAGCTGACTGACGCGCTGATCGTCTGCAAGGACGGCGCCGAAGGGTGCCGTGCCTTCGAGGGCGCGATCCCGGCGCGCATCGACGACGCGGTGCGTTCCCCGGGCTTCGCGGTCTCCGTGGTGAATTCCGTCGGTGCTGGAGACGCCTTCATGTCCGGATTCCTGCGCGGCTACTTGCGTGACCAGGACCTGCCGACCTGTCTGCGGTGGGCCAATGCCGCGGGCGCGGTCGTGGTCGGGCGACTGGGATGCTGCGGGGACTCGCCCAGCATGTCCGAGCTGAAGGAGTTCATGACCCGCAGTGCCGGTTCCCTCGCGCCGGTTCGGTCGACCACGCCCGCGCAGTTTCAGACCGCGACACGCTTCCGCGACCGCGAGAAGCTGTTCGTCTTCGCCATCGACCACCGCGGTCACCTGGAGCGACTGGCTCAGCAGGCCGGACGCCCGGTGGCCGACGTCGCGACCTTCAAGGACGTCGTGTTGAACGCCTTCCTCGCCGAACGTGCGGGCGACGAGGGTGCCGGAGTGCTGGTTGATGACACCTACGTCTCGTCCGCGACGCGCGAGCGCATCAACGACTCCGGCGTCTGGAACGCGCGCGCCCTTGAGGTCAGCGGCCGCGCGCCGGTTCAGTTCCATCACGAGCCGGACGTCGCCGGGTTCCTGCGCTCGTGGCCCCGGGACCAGGTGGTCAAGGTCCTGGTCGTTTCCTCCCCCGACCAAGACGCGGTGCTCAGGTTCACCAACCAGGAGCGGCTGCGGACGTTGACCGAGGTGGCCCGCAACCTACGTCGCGACGTGCTGATTGAGATCCTCCCGCCACCTGGCCGGCACAACGGCGCGCGCGAGCTTGTCGGTTTTCTCGACCAGTGGTACTGCGCCGGTGTGCGCCCGAACTGGTGGAAGCTCCCCGCCCTGCGAAGCGCTGAGGAGTGGCACGAGGTCGCGCGGCTCGTCGAAGGTCACGACCCCGACTGCCGCGGGCTGCTCGTACTCGGCGGCGGCACGTCGCGCGAGATGCTCGCCGACCAGTTCGCCGCAGCGCGCGAGGAGCCCGCGGTCAAGGGGTTCGCCGTCGGCAGGCCGATCTTTCACGACGTCGCGGTCGACTGGTTCGCGGGGCGCGTTGACGACGAGCAAGCAGGCAAGCGAATCATCGCGACCTATGACGACGTCATCAGCACGTGGTGCCGAGCACAGTCTGGCGAGCGGGTCCACTGATGAGAGCAGCGGTCTGGACCGGTCCCGGTTTCGCCGAGTGTCGCGACGTCGAGGAACCGGAGCCGGGGCCGGGCGAGGTGCTCGTGGCGCCAGCCTACGCCGGCATCTGCGGTACCGACCTGCACATCTGGGCCGGCCACCACCCCCGGGCGCGGCCTGGCCTCATCCTGGGCCACGAGTTCGTAGGGACGTTGACCCATCCCGCCGGAGAGCTCGGCACAGGCACACCGGTCTTCGTCAACCCTCTGCGGGGCTGCGGCCTCTGCCGCTCGTGTACCGAGGGTGCGGACCACGTGTGCGATCGCGTCCGGCTGACCGGCATCGACGCATCCGGGGGTGCGGCGGAATCGGTTGCGGTGCCCACCGCGAGTCTCGTCCCGCTTCCGCGCGGGGTCGACCTTCGGCCGTTTGGCCTGACCGAGCCGGCGAGCGTGGCTGTGCGGGCAGTCCGCCGGAGCGGCCAGGGCCTGGGCGACCGGGTCCACGTCGTTGGGGCCGGCCCGGTGGGGCTCTTGGTCGCGCTCGCGTCCCGGCTGGCCGGCCCGGCGGAGATCTCCGTCTCCGAGCCGAGCGAGTCGAGGGCCGAGACGGCGAGGAGTTTGGGGTTTGAGGTCCGTGAGGTCGGGGCCGGGGAACGGTTCGACGTCGTCTACGACTGCGCTGCGCACCCCGCCGTCACGGCCACCGTCCTGGGCCGTGTTGCCAGCGGCGGCACGCTGATGCAGGTCGGCCTGCACCGCGACCCCGTCCCTGTCGACCTGCCGGACGTGATGCGTCGGGAGCTGACCGTGCGAGGCACCCACGTCTACCGACCCGCCGACGTGCGAGCGGCGATCGAGCTAATCGCCTCGGCGGTGCTGCCCGCGGACTCGTTGGTGAGCGCGGTGCTGCCGCTCGAGGCCGTGCAAGACGCCTTCACCCGGTTGGCCGCGGGCGGCGAGGTGAAGGTGCTACTGAATGCACGCGCCTAAGCATCCCCGGGCACACGGCATCAGGGGTCCCCAACGTCCATCGCTCGCGAGGACGGCAACTCCACCACTCGCAAGCCTCCCTCAGAGGAAACCGCATCCAGCGAAGAGGTCGTTGACGCAACCTCACCGACCCCCGCCCCTGCAGGCCCCGAAGACCCCACCACGCGAAGGTCCGCAGCAAACAGGGCTGCTGTTGGGAACTTTGACACACTGACCTGCCCCACCGGTTAGGTTCTAGATTCGGTGACCAAGTCGCAGCCTTTTCGGAAGGCAAAGCACCATGCCCCGTGCTTAATCCATAGAGCTTCGGGCTCGCGCTGGTTCGAGCTGGCAAGTTGAACCGTCACGGGTTCTCTGCCGTTCCTATACGGGGCGCGGCTCTCTGTTGAGGGCAGCGTAGTAGGCCTGCTCGTGTTCGGCGGGCGGGATGTGGCCGATCGAGCTGTGCAGGCGGCGGTGGTTCCACCAGTCGACCCAGCCGGCGGTGGCGTACTCGACATCGACGATGGTCTTCAATGGGCCGATGTGGAAGACGTCTGTGGAGATCGCTTCGGTCTTGAACAGGCCGATGATCGATTCCCTCAGGCCGTTGTCATAGGCGTCGCCGACTGTGCCGATCGAGGGTGCGATGCACTCGAGGGCGAGGTGCTCGGTGTAGCGCAGCGACGTGTATTGACTGCCCGCCCGCGTGTTGGGTGCCGGGGCGGTGAAGTCGCGTTCCAGCAGGTCGTTGGCCCGGTGTCCGTCCTTTCCAGCGGTGGTGGTGCGGAGCTTCTTGCCTCGGCGCACACCGTCCATGCCCAGATCGCGCATCAACCGATCCACTGTGCAGTGAGCCACGACCAGCCCTTGGCGCGCAGGTGCGCGGTCATCGTGCGTCGTCCGTAGAGGCCCTCGGGCGTGCCGCGGGTGGCCAGCAGCGCGTCGATCACCAGCGCATCGCTCACGGTCCTGGTCGCGACGGGGCGGTTGGTCTGTCGCCAGGCCCGGTACGTCCGCGCCGCGACCATGCAGTCGTGCTCGCTGAGCACCCTGCATGTCGACTCGACGGCGTGGCCCTCGCTTCGCATGTCCTCGACGAAGGACATGATCAGCGGTTGCGGGGGTCGAGTTCCCCCGCGAAGAAAATCGAGGCCCTGCGCAGGATCTCGTTGTTCTCACGCAGCCGTCTGTTCTCGGCCTGCGGCATGAAGGAGTCGCGGCGGGAGCTCCAACAGACCGAGGGCCTCACGGATCACAAGCCCGGTCGAGTCGGCGCGCGGTGCAGCGAGCAATGTCTGGGCTGTCCCGGCGTCGGCTCTCCACCATGAACGGGATGCTGGAAGAGGGGCGCATGGGCATTCCGACGAGGACGGCCTGCTCGCGCCCAAGAAGCCTTGGTTGCGACGGCCCATCTGGGTGCCCACGACGAGGTGCGAGTCTGATCGTGTCTCGTCTCACGCGGTCAGTCCTGCGACGAGGCTTCGTCGAAGTTCTCTCGGACATCTGTACCCACAGCACGCAGGCGAGGATCTCGCGCGCGTCGATGCGAGGCGCCCTGGATGTGGTCCGAGGTCAGTTGTCGAGCAGCATGTGCGTCGCCGGCCATGACCGCCTGGAGAATGTCCCGATGCTCCTCGTGCAGCTCTTGCGCCACTGCGCGATCCGCGAAGAGCGTCGCCGGTGGCGTGAACCTGGACCACAGTAGCTCCAAGAACTGCACCACCAGGGGTGAACTGTGCTCGTAGATCGCAAAATGGAACTCGCGATTGAGCACGGACATCTCAGCAGGGGTCGTTCCGGGAAGATCGAGAGCGGTGGTCAGTGCGTCAAATGCCCGTTGCACCGCCGCCACGCCATCGGGGGTCATGCGCCCGACCGCCATGTGAGCGGCTTCACCCTCGGCAGCCGAACGCAGCCGATAGAGGTCCATGGCCGTCTCGGGGGTCATTTCACGCACCGAAGCGCCGCGATGCGGCGAGTAGGTGATCACGCCGTCGGCCTCCAGGATCCGCATGGCCTCCCGCACCGGCGTGGGGCTTACGCCGTACCGCTTAGCCAAGAGGGTCTGCTTGATCAGCGCCCCGGGTGTGATGACGCCGTTGGCAACGTCCTCCCGGAGCCGTGCAGCCACATACTCCGTGCGACTCTGCGGAGGAGACGAGTCCCGTGGGGACGTCATGGCGGATCCTCTCGTTCGGCTAGCTCAGAGCACCAACCCTACTGTGCGGTGATAGAAAATTGGCCGTGGACAACAGTCTATGGAGTATGTAACCCGCACAACCGACGCAGGAGGGTGTGGAGATGGGTGCACGGATTGACTATGTCGGTGGCTGAATGGTCGCGGTGGACTCACTTCTACGTGGGCGCGCGACGGCAGCGCCGTCGGAGGCCAAGTCTGCAGGAGTGACCGCGGCGGTCTGAGTCGCGCAACGGCAGGGCGTGGGGCCGGTCGACCCGCACACGCCCTGCCGACGCGAGACTCAGTCGGACTTGACTGCCAGCACCGGACAGGGGGCCTGCAGGAGCACCTTTTGCGCGGTGCTGCCAAGGATGAGCTTGCCGACCGCCGAGCGTCGGCGGAGCCCGATCACCAAGAGCTCGGCGGAGTGCCTCTCGGCGACATCCAGGAGCTCGCTCGCGGTGTCCTGGTGCCCATTCCCTCGCACCATTTCGTGCGGCAGGTCAGACACATCCAGATCGTCGGCCAGAGCCTTCCAGGCGTCGTCTTGGACCCATCGATCGTCCACGTATGCGTCCTGTCGGGACGTATTGACGACGACAATCTTGCACTCTCTCGATCGTGCTTCGGTGCGGGCCTGAATGAGGGCGGCTTCGCCCTCGGGGGTAGGGACATACGCCAACACAACGCTCATGCCAGCTTCCTTTCGGTCGGACGTCGAGAACCCTAGACAACAGTCTATAGAGTATGTACCTTCAAAAGATCAATCTCAGTGGTTGGTCCACAACAGGGAGAATCGCATCATGAAGATCACGAACTCCAGAGCTCTTCGGCGTCGTGCTGCGCACCGGGCGGTCGCTGTCGCGGCGGCTCTCAGCGCCTGCGCGGCCCTGACGGCTTGCTCGGCACTCGGGGGCCAGACCCCCACGGCGGACTACCCGGCCGAAACCATCGAGTTCATCGTGCCGTATGCGCCGGGCGGGAGCGCCGACCCTGTGGCGCGGGAGTTCTCACGCCAGCTTGCCGAGGAAATGGGAACGAGCGTCAACGTCTTCAACAAGCCTGGCGGCGACGAGTCGATCGGTATCAGCGAGGTCGTGGCCGCGGAATCGGACGGCTACACGTTGGGTCTTGCGTCCTCGCCGGGGCTTCTTGCGCAACCCCTCGTCAACGACTCCCTCCAGTACGGGGGGTACGAGGACGTCACGCCGGTCGTGCAGATGACAGACACACCTTTCGTGCTCTTGGTGCCGGCGGACTCCCCGTACGAGAGTGTCGACGACCTCGTCCAGGATGCCAAAGAAAACCCAGGCGAGGTCCGCGTCGGCGTAGCCAACACCATCGGCAACAACGGATTCGCGTTCAACTTCCTCCAGGAGCAGGCAGAGGTGGACATGACGATGATCCCCTCCGCAGGAGGTGCGGGTGAGTCCGCGCTGGCGGCGATGGGCGGCGAGATCGAGGCCCTCATCGCGGCAGGATCGGGCCAGCTGGGTCTCGTCGAGTCCGGTGACCTCCGCGCGCTGGCCTACACCGGCAGCAGCTATGGGGATGTACTTCCCGACGCCGTGTCATTCGAGGAGGCCGGATATGACATCCCGTTCAGTACGGACTACGTCGTCTTCGGTCCTGCTGGCGTCTCCGGTGATGTCCGGGACAAGATCGTGGCCGCTGCGGAGAAGGTCGCCTCCGGTGATGAGTGGGTGAGCTGGACTGAGAAGCAGGGCGACGTGCCCACTGCTGTCGTGGGCGACGAGCTCACGCGGTACCTGACCGAGCAGCGCGAGCGGATCAAGCAGGCCATTGAAACTTCGGATACCAGTGAGGGCTGAATCCCCCGTAGTGGATCCCCGTGTGACAGGAAGGCATCTCATGGAGAGCGTGCGTCATCTCGATCAACGTAGCCAGGGCCGGCTCGTGGTGGGTTTCATGAGTCTCGCTGGTGCGGTCGGCTACATGTGGCAGGCAGGTCAGTTGCCGTTGGGAGATATGCGGTCTCCCGGGCCCGGAATGTATCCCATGGGAGTCGGCGTGCTGTGGATGCTGGCGTCCGCAGTCGTGCTGGGGGAAGCCCTGTTCAGCAAAGCTGATGTCGGTGACGTCGATTTGCCGATAGGACGCGCGCGCCGGCAGGCACTCATCTTCATGGGAACTCTGGTCGTTTTCGTGTTGGTGCTCCCCCTCATTGGATTTCCAATTGCGGCAACACTTTACGCGGTTGCATGCCTGAAATTCTTGGGCGCATTGACGTGGGTGCGTTCGATTGTCTACGGCGTCGCCATGGGCGTCGTAGTGAGTTTCGTCTTCGGGTGGCTTCTGGCAGTGCCGCTCCCAGTGGCCGGCTGGTGAGGGGAGGGACACCATGAATGCCATCGAAGGGCTTCTGTACGGTCTCAGCCTTGCTCTTACCCCCGAACTGCTGCTTGCGGCACTGGTGGGCGCTCTCGCGGGCACCCTGATCGGAGTGCTCCCCGGACTCGGGCCTGTCGCAGGGGCGGCCCTCATCTTGCCGCTCACGTTCGCCTATGAGCCCGTCATCGGGATCATCATCATCGCCGGTGTGTATCTCGGTGCTCAGTACGGCGGATCGATCACTTCGGTACTGCTCAATATTCCGGGGGATGCATCCGCCATCGTGGCAACGTTCGACGGGCACCAGATGGCCAAGTCTGGGCGAGGAGGTGCCGCACTGACGATCATGGCCGTCGGATCGTTCATCGCCGGGCTGATCGGGGTCGCCATCCTGCTCTTGACGATCCCCATCGTTTCGAGTGTGGCTCTGAAGTTCGGAGCCGTTGAGTTTCTTGTCATCACGGCTGGTGGACTTCTGCTTCTTGCGCGAATCACTGGCGGCAGCCTCGGCTCAGGGCTCCTCCCCATGGTCCTCGGCCTTGCTCTGGCAACAGTTGGAACCGAACCGTCATCGAGCGCGAACCGGTTCACCTTCGGGAATCTCGATCTGACACTTGGCGTGGCACTCGCCCCGGTCGCCGTCGGCATCTACGGGATCTCCGAGCTGCTCTACATGATTGAGGAGAAGGACGCACCGAAGGCACCGCTCAGGGTGCGGATGAAAGAACTCCTGCCGACGCGAAGTGAATTTCGACGAGCAGCTGCGCCGTGGGGCAGGGGATCCCTCCTCGGCTTCTTGTTCGGGATCCTTCCTGGCCCGTCAGCGACGCTCTCGACCTTCGCGTCGTACAGGATTGAGAAGGCCATCTCGAAGAAGCCTCAAGAATTCGGCAAGGGAGCCGTCGAAGGGTTGGCTGGTCCCGAGGCCGCCAACAATTCTGCGGCCATTGGCAGCATCGTCCCGGTTCTCATGCTGGGGCTCCCCTTCTCGGCAACCCTCGCGCTCATGATCTCGGCCATGACGGTGCAGGGTATCCAGCCGGGGCCGTTGCTCATCACCCAGCAGCCGGACTTGTTCTGGTCTGTCGTCGCTTCCATCCTCGTGGCCAACGTGATGCTGCTCGTGCTGAACCTTCCGCTGGTGGGTATGTGGGTCAGGGTGCTGCGGACGCCATGGCACTTCCTGATCGCCGGAGTCATGCTGCTTGCCGTCATCGGCGCCTACAGCATCAACAACAACCATCTCGACATCCGAATCATGCTGGTGATGGGCGTCATCGGCTACGTTCTCAGGAAGCTGAACTTCAGCCTTGCCTCGCTACTCGTAGGTTTGGTCCTGGGCCCGCTGGTCGAGAAGTACTTCGTCCAAGTGATGCTTCTGCACGGGGGAAGTCTTGGCGACGCGCTGTCCTCGTCGCCGATAGCTGTCACCATCTTGGTCCTCGTGGGCCTGGGCATGGTGATCGGGCCGGTACTGGATCGGTTGAACAGGCGCCGCAAGCTGCGTGACAGAAGTGATGATGAGGTGGCGAAGTTCGGGGACGTCAACGCATCTTGAGAGCAAGTGCACCGGGTGAGCTCAAGGAGGAAAGCCGCCGACCACCCAAGGAGCACCGGCGCTCGGGCGCCGCGGCGGCGATCCTCCACGTTCCAGGCCACAGGCTCAGGACCGGAACCTGCGCCCATGTCCCTCCGTGTCGAGGCGTCAGGGCAAACCAAGCGAGCAGCACCTGAGATCAATGGATTAGTCAGTCAGTCAGTCAGGCTGGAAGAAGTGTTGCCGTCCCTGGCTCGCCCGGGTGGTCTACAGCGCCAGGTCGCGGGTCGGATCGACCCCTCCTGCAGCGGGCTGGTCGGCGCCCGACTGGATGGTGAGGTCCGCGCCGATCGCTGCGGCGGTCTCGCGCAACGGGCCGCGGGCGGCGTCGATGGAGGAGTCCTCGTCGAGCGTCGCGGTCGAGCCGTTGAGCGCCGCCGGACCGACAACTCATCCCTCATACCCGAAAACGCTCACCGTTCCGCGAGCAGTTTCGTGAGTCTCGTCGCCCCCTTGACAAAGGGCCCCATGCGGTACACTGTTGTGTACAGGCGGATACGAAAGTGTTGTCAACCTGAACGCCTTGCCGTAGGGCTCTGGGACGAAGGACCTTGCCGAGATTGGGATGACCATGGTGATCGTGACCCACGAACTGGGGTTCGGCCGCAAAGCGGTCGCCAGGGCGGTGTTCATGGATGACGGTCGGATCGTCGAAGTCTTTCGGGCGCGAGTCCTCGCGTCGCAATGAACCAAGTGACCGTTCTCGTGTCGGGCGGGCACGAGCCGATTTGAGCGGTGGATACCTTGAGAACAATGGCTGGCGATGTCGACGACACGCCGTCGTACCACGTGGCGGCTGGCATGCGGCGGGTGATGGGTACGTCGCTGCGTACCAGCATCACTCCCGCCGGCGCCGGTGCCGTCTCCCTCGCCGTCGGCGAGCCTGGCTTTGCCACGCCGCCAGGCATCGTGGAGGCGATGAACGCGGCTCTGGCCGCGGGATACACCCACTACCCGGACAGCAGCGGCGACCCGGAGCTCCGCAGCGCACTGGCCGATGAGACCGGCGGCGGCTACGGTCTTGAAGACATCGCCATCACCCACGGGGGGTGTGGTGGATTGACGGCTTCGATCCTCGCCACCGTGAGCCCCGGGGACCGGGTCATCATCCCGCAGCCTACTTACTCGCTCTATGGCGACCTTGTCCAGCTCGCCGGCGGGGAGCCGGTGTACGTGCCCCTCGATCGATCGCTTCACCTGGATCTCGACGCCGTGGCGTCGGCCCTCGACGGGACCCGCCTGATTATCCTCTGCAACCCCGGGAATCCGACGGGGGCGGTGATCCCCGGCCCACAGCTGGAGCAACTGGCCGATCTGCTCAACGGCACCGATGTCTTGGTTCTCGTTGATGAGGCGTACGCCGACTTGGTCTACGACGGCACCTTTGTTCCCTCGTCGCGCGTGGAGGCTCTGCGTCCCCGGCTCCTGGTGTGCACCACGTTCTCCAAGTCCTTCGCCATGACTGGGTGGCGTCTCGGCTCGGTGGCCGGCCCGTCAGAGTTGATGCCCGCCGTTCGTGCCGCTCACCGGACGATCAACGGGGGCGTCAACGCCGCGGTCCAACGCGCTGGCCTCTATGCCGTCCGCAACCGTGCCGCGCTGGTGGCGCCGTACGTGGACGAGTACCGGCGCCGACGCGACCGGTTGATGGAGCTGCTCGAAGGCCAGGAGGGGTTGCGGTTCGAGCGACCGGAGGGGGCCTTCTATCTCTTCGCTCGGTACGACGGCAACCAGGCGTCCGTGGACTTGGTGCGTGAACTCGAGGCGCGTGGGATTCGCGTCAGGCCCGGCCGGGAGTTCGGTCCGGCCGGTGAGGGCAACATCCGGATCTCTTACTCGGTCGACATGGAGACGCTGGAGGAAGGCGCGGGTCGGTTGCTGGCAGCCCTCGCGTCGCTCAGGTGACACACGTCCCCCCAGGCGACGGCCGGGCGGTGCTGGCAGCGACACCTCCGTCACGACCTCAGCATACGAATGAATACAATGTGAGCAAGAAGGAGAGCGATGAGCAGCCAAACCACAGCCCCTGACGTGCCAGCGTGGCCTGACCGGTTGTACGACCTGTTGCGCGAAGGGGGCGTCACCCAGTTCGCGTACGTTCCGGATGCCGGCCACAAGACGATGATCAACCGGTCGATCGCCGACGCGGACGTGTGTGCGGTCTCGCTGACCACCGAAGAGGAGGGCATCGGACTGGTGTGCGGTGCCCACCTCGGTGGAGAGAAGGCGGTGCTGCTCGTTCAGAGCAGCGGCATCGGCAACTGTGTGAACCTGTTGTCCCTCCTGCAGCTGGGCCGCTTCCCCTTCCTGACCCTCGTCAGCATGCGAGGCGATTTCGGGGAAGGGAATCCGTGGCAGTACCCCATGGGCCAGGCGACGCGCCAGGTGTGTGAAGCGATGGGTCTGATGGTCTACGAGGTCTCCACCGAAGCTGACCTGATCAAGACGGTCAGCGCCGCCATGACGTCCGCGTTCCAGGGCGGCAAAGCGGTCGCGGTCCTGTTCAGCCAGAGTTTTCTCGGCGCCAAAGCCTTCTAAGGAGTGTTGCACCATGAGTTCACCGACGATCAACCCTCGACCTGGCGCCGCCGCGACCAGGGGGCTCAACCGTTCGCACTCGGTACCGAGGGTCATTGGTGACCCCCGCGACAGGCTTTTCATCAGCAGCCTGGGTGGGCCGAGCCGAGATGTGGTGAGCCACATCGGCGACAGCCCCAACCTCTTCGCCCTGGGTGGAGCGATGGGGGCGTCCACCACAGTCGGGCTTGGGCTCGCGCTGGCCCGCCCCGAGCGGAGCGTCTGCGTCGTCACGGGGGACGGCGAGCTGCTCATGAATGTCGGTGCATTGGCCACCATCGCCGTCCTTGATCCCGGCAACCTCTCGATCCTGGTGGTGGACAACGGGCGTTACGGCGAGACCGGCAACCAGGTCAGCCATACCGGACGAGGAGTCGACCTCGAGCGCATCGCTGCTGGCGCCGGATTCCGTTCCACGGCAACCGTCGACATCGACGATGACATCGCGCACGGCCACGACGTGCTCCTGGACTCGCAGCACGCAAGCTTCGTCGTGCTCAGGGTCGACGAGAGCGAGCCGCCCAAGGCGCGACGCAGCATGGATGCGGCGGTCAACCGCGTCCGATTCCGGGATGCGGTGTTGACCCGGTGAGCTTGATGTCAGCGGCCGACCGCGACGTCGCCGTGCGTCACTTCCCCATGTGGATCGATGGGGATCTCCGTGATGCGCGAAGCGGCGCACTGCTGGAGTCCATCGACCCGTTCAACGGCCGAGTGTGGGCAACGGTGCCCGACGCGACACGGGACGACGTGCACGAGGCGATCGCGGCTGCGCGCGCGGCCTTCGACGCGGGCTGGTCGACCACCCTTCCGGCGAGGCGCGCGACGATTCTTCGCGAGCTGGGTCGTTTGATCGAGGAGAACGTCGAGATCTTGACGTCAACTCAGATCCGCGAGAACGGCAAGCCATACTCTGAGGTGCGTCCGCAGACTGCTGGACTTGCTCAGTTCTGCTACTACTTCGCAGGCATCGCCGAGACATTGCACGGCATCGCGCAGCCAGTGAGTGTGCCCGACACGGTGGCCATGACGCGGCGTGAGCCGGTCGGGGTTGTCGCGGCGGTATGCCCGTGGAACAGTCCGCTGGCCTTGCTGATGTGGAAGTTCGCGCCGGCCGTGGCGGCTGCCAACACGATGGTGGTGAAGCCGTCGGAATCGACTCCGGTGTCGAGCCTTCTGTTCGCCGAGCTGGCCGAACAAGCCGGCCTGCCGAGCGGCGTGCTCAACGTGGTGACGGGTGGACCGGACGTCGGACGACAGCTGGTCGAGTCTCGGGGAGTCGACAAGATCGCTTTCACCGGTTCGACCGAGGTGGGTCGCGCCATCGCGCGGACAGCGGGCGAGAACTTGACGAGGGTGTCCTTGGAGCTGGGCGGAAAGTCGCCGAACATCGTCTTCGACGACGCGAACCTCGGGCGCGCGGTCGATGGCATCGCGGCGGGCATCTTCTCCGCGACGGGTCAGTCCTGTGTCGCGGGTTCCCGAGTACTTCTCCATGAGCGCATCTACGACGAAGTCGCACAAGGGCTCACGGAGAAGGCGCGCGGCATCCAGGTGGGCGATCCGCTGCTGCCGAGCACTCGTATGGGAACGGTTGCCAACCGCACCCAGTACGACAAGATCCTGCACTACATCGATATCGCACACGACGACGGCGCCACCCTCCTGGCCGGTGGAAAGCGCGCCGAAGGCGCTGAGCTTGGTGACGGGCTCTTCGTCGAGCCGACCGTCTTCGGGGACGTCAGCATGGACATGCGGATAGCGCGGGAAGAGGTGTTCGGGCCGGTGGCGTCACTGATTCGCTTCGCTGACGAGCACGAGGCGATTCGGATCGCGAATGACACCGAGTATGGCTTGGCTGCAGGTATCTGGACAAATGACCTTGGCCGGGCGCATCGAGTGTCCGCGGCCGTCCGCGCAGGGACGGTGTGGGTCAACACCTATCGAAGCACCAACTACGCCGTACCGTTCGGAGGTTTCAAGCAGAGCGGGATCGGGCGCGAGAATGGCCTGGAAGCCGTCCACGAGTACACCGAGGTGAAGACCGTGTGGATGAACGTCGCAGACCTGAATGAGGCATGAGGCGACGGCGCACCGAGTCTCGCGACGTGCTCTGGACCAGGGTCTGGCTCACCTTGCTCGAGCTCGGCGATGGGCGTGGTTCCGGCAGGGCGGGTCGACGGTGACGCCGTCGGGCTCGAGAGCTGCCCCAGGGTACGGACGGCTGCTGTCCTCAGCGCAGCCGTAGGGGCTTCAGCTCGAGCGACGGGCGGCGGACGCTGTATCAACGCGCGTACGCGGCGCCTGACGGTCTAGAACGTTCACACGCGCGCATCGCGGACGAACATCTGGAGTCTCAGGCTGCGCGCCTTCTCGATGTGCTGACGTGCGATCGCGCCGGCCGAGGATCCATCCCGCGCTTCGATCGCCGCGATGAGCTCGTCGTGCTCGCTGATCGCCTCGTGCCACCGATCGGCGGTACTGAGTGTCGTGGAGGAGTAGCGGTGGATCTGCCGGGTCAGACGCACCAGCTGGTCGACCAGTGTGGCGTTGTGGCTAGAACGCCACAGAGCATGGTGAAAGTCTCGGTTCAGCTCGATGCGAGTGCCAGGATCGACGGCGGTCGCTTGCCGCATCTGCTCTTGTGCCCCCCGCAGTCGGACGAGATCCATCTCCGTGCGGTGGTCGGCAGCTCGAGTGGCCGCCAACACCTCCAAGGCAACGCGAATCTCGTAGATCTCGAGTATTTCCTCCGCGCTGCGCGTTCTCACTCTGAGACCGCGCTCATGTCGTTCGATGAGCCCGTCCTGCTCGAGACGGTTCAACGCCTCGCGCACCGGAGTGCGGCTGACCCCGAGCCGGTCGGCGAGCACCGTCTCGACCAGCGCGGTGCCCGGCGCCAGAGTTCCGTCCGCGATCTCGTTGACGAGCCGTGGATACACGTCGGCGCGCACGCGACCAACCATCCTGACCGTCTCCCTTTCGATATACCCGGGCAAGCTCACGCCCGAGCGAAGCGGCGCCGCCACACTGCGTCGCTGGCGACCGAACCAGTCCGCGGCCGAGTGTACATGTGCATACGCTCTGCACAGGTATGTGTGGGGGTCTCTCCGGGCAGGCGGATGGTGGCGTCGCGATGCCCGCGGCCCCTTGGCTCCGGGAGAACGGTGCTTGACATCGGTCGGATCGGGTCGCATGCTGTTGCATGCAGTTGTACACGGTCGCGCGGTCGTTTCTCACGGAAGGTAGGGGCACTCCGGAGTGAAGGTCGTCCGACAGCAGGGACCGGCGGGCCGCCAGGGCACGCCAGGCTCAGCGAGTGCCGGTAGCCATCTCTCGTGCCCGGTTCGAAACGGCGCGCTGGGCGTCGCGGAGCTCGGCGGGTCGCCAGAAATGGGTCATGGCACCGGGAAGGCCACGCATCTGACGGCGCCATGTCACGTTCCCCTGCCACAGATCTCTGCCCCGAGAGAGGACGCTGCATGATGAAGAAGTCTCCTGTGCGAGTTGCCGTCGTTCAGTCCGCCCCCGTTGCCCTGGACCTGGAGAGGACCCTCGCGAAGGTCGAGGACCTCGCGGCGCGGGCCGCGGAGCCCGGCGTGGACCTGATCGTCTTCCCCGAAGCCTTTGTCTCTTGCTATCCGCGCGGAATCTCCTTCGGCGCGTTGGTTGGTTCGCGGACCGACGAGGGTCGGCGCATGTATCGCCGGTATTGGGAGTCGTCGATCACGGTCCCGGGGCCCGCCACCGACCGGATCGGGCGTGTGGCTGCACGTCACGGGTCGCATCTCGTGATCGGAGTGATCGAGCGCGGTGGCTCGACGCTGTATTGCACCGCGCTCACCTTCGGCCCGGACGGGTCCCTGTTGGGTAAGCACCGAAAGCTCATGCCGACAGGTGCTGAACGCCTGGTCTGGGGGTTCGGGGACGGCTCGACGCTGCCGGTCTATGACACTGCCATCGGAAAGATCGGCACCGTGATCTGCTGGGAGAACTACATGCCCATGCTGCGGATGCACATGTACAGCAAGGGCGTGGAGATCTACTGTGCGCCGACCATGGCCCACAGCGAAGGCTGGGTGTCGAGCATGCGGCACATCGCCTTGGAAGGACGGTGCTTCGTACTGTCCGCCTGCCAGTACGCCGAGCGGGCCGACTATCCAGACGACTACCCGTTCGAGATCGAGGATGACGTCGTGTCCGCTGGCAGGTCGGTCATCATCGATCCCTTGGGGAATGTCATGGCCGGTCCGGAAGCGTCCGGTGAGGCGATTCTGCGGGCCGATTTGGATCTGGGACGCATCGCCGAGGGCAAGTTCGACTTCGACGTGGCCGGCCACTACTCCCGGCCGGACATCTTCAACCTGCGCGTCGATGAGCGGTCGAAGCCTCCCGTGACGACACAACACGACGTCGCCTCGGACGCCAGGATGACCGACATCAACCCGAACGAGGCCGGTCGTGACGCTGGCCGTGGCGAGGGTCCGGCCGATGCCTGAGGCCATGACCCCCTCGCTCGTCTACGCCGACCGTCGCGGTGAGCGAGTCAGTTGTGCCGAACCGGAGCGATCGCGCCCTTCGTCACCACGTTCGACAGCTGCCGTCCCCTGGGGCCGTGCCAGCACGGGCACGCAAGAACGCCGATGGCGGCCGCTCGCGACCCCGAGGGGTTGAGCCGGTTGAACGACCATCCCATCACGTTGGTCCTGGCTGGCAGCGCTGTGGGCTCGCGTCGCACGCCCTTGCCTGATGCTGCCTATGAGGCGGCCACCGCGGCGTTCACGGACTGGATCGGCGTGACGATCGGGGGCAGTGCCACACCCCCCGCCCGCATGCTGACTGCCGCGCTCGCGGGATCCGACGACCACTCCCAGGTGGTGGGCACCACGCTCCGTGCGCAAGCTCCCACGGCAGCACTGATCAACGGAACAGCGGCTCACGCCCTGGAGCTCGATGACATCTATTCGCCGGGCACCTACCACCCGGGGGCGCCGACGATCGCCGCAGCGTTGGCGGTTGCTCAGGCCGCGGGCACCGGCGGCGAATCTCTCCTGCGCGCCATCGTGGTCGGCTACGAGATTGGCAACCGCGTCGCACAGGTCCTGGGCCCCGACCACTACAAGGCTTGGCACACCACTGGCACGGTTGGCAGCATCGGGGCGGCGGCGGCCGTCGCCGAAGTCTTGCAACTGGACGAGAGAGCGTCTGCCAACGCCCTCGCCGTCGCAGCGACCATGGGCGCCGGACTGCAGCAGACTCTGCGGTCGGACTCCATGGGGAAGCCCCTGCACAGTGGTCATGCAGCGCACGCGGGCGTCGTTGCGGGCCTGGCTGCTGCAGAAGGATTCACGGGCACCCTCGACGTTCTTGACGGCGAGATCGGAATGGGCGTGGCCATGTCGTCGGCGCCCGACTGGGCGGCGGCAGCTCGCCCCTTCGGACCTGCGTTCCTCGTTGAGCAGACGACGGTGAAGCCTTACCCGTGCTGCGGCCACACCTTCGCGGCGATCGACGCGTCGATCGACCTCAGCAACCGTGGGTTGTCCCTTGGCGACATCGCCCGGGTGGAGGTTCATACCTATACGGCGGCCATCGACGTCGCCGGCAACCCGGCGCCCCGTACACCGTACGAGGCCAAGTTCAGCATCCCCTTCGTGGTCGCCTGCGCCCTCTCCGATGGCGTCGTGGACGCGAGCTCGTTTCGTGACGGAAAGTTGCACGATGCCGACATCCAACGTCTGATGGCGCGCGTGGTCATGCGACCCGATCCCACCTTCGTCGACGCCTTTCCAGATCGTCGCGGGGCACGCGTCGACGCACTGGACATGCATGGCGGGCATCTGTCGGGTTCCGTCGTGGCCGACCGGCGAGGTGATCCGTCGAACCCGGTCTCGCCGGTGCAGATGAGCCAGAAGTTCTCGGGTCTGGTGGGCCCGATCCTCGGCCCCGACTGTGGGTCCGAGCTTGCGGTTCAGCTTCGATCGATGAAGGCCATGCCGGACGTGCGCACCCTTCGCCTGGGCCCAGGGACCGACTGAGCTCGTCCCCACGGAGCCGCGCCCACGACGCGGAGAGGGCTGCGCGTCGAGGGTGGCCCGGTCGACTACATGTCCACCACCACAGGGTCGCCTTTCGGTATTCTGATCCATGCAGTAGTATACGACTGCATACAGACAAGGAGTGGAGATGGACTTTCAGTTGAGCCAGACTCAGGCGAGCCTGCGCGACATCGTCACCGCCTACGCCCACGACAACTTCGCAGCTGGCGCGCTCGAGCGCGCGCACGAGACCGAATTTCCCCGAGGTGTCGCGCGAGCACTGGGCAAGCAGGGCCTGCTCGGCCTCACGATCCCCGAGGACAAGGGTGGGCAGGGCGGCACCTTGATGGACGCCGTGATCGCGATCCAGGCCGTCGCGACCGCCTGCCCCAAGGCGGCCGACGTGGTGCAGGCTGGCAACTTCGGGCCGCTTCGTACCTTCGCCGAGTACGCCGAACCTCAGCTGCGCGCGAGGTACCTCCCGCAGCTGCTTGCGGGCGAGAAGGTCATCGCCCTGGGCATGACCGAGCCCGAGGCTGGCTCGGCAGCAACTGAGCTCCGGACCACGGCCAAGCTCGACGGGGACCACTACGTCGTCAATGGCAGCAAGGTCTTCTCGACGCACAGCCCGGACGCCGACATCTTCCTCGTCTATGTCCGATTCGGGCCCGGGGTCAACGGCATCGGGTCCCTCATCGTTGAGCGCGACACCCCCGGGTTCGCCGTGGGCAAACCGGCTGCCTTCATGAGCGGCGAGGAGTGGAGCCAGCTGTACTTCGACAACTGCCGCGTGCCGCTCGACAACCTGCTGCTCGGCGAAGGTGGCTTCAAGAAGCAGATCAGTGGATTCAATGTCGAGCGCATCGGCAACTCGGCCCGGTCCTTGGCTCTCGGCCGGTATGCCTTCGAGGAGGCGCGTGCACACGTGCTCGAGCGCCATCAGTTCGGGCGCCCCTTGGCAGAGTTTCAGGGATTGCAGTGGATGTTCGCTGAGATGGCGGTCAAGCTCGAGGCTGCTCAGCTGCTGCTGTACCGCGCTGCCGCTCAGGTGGACGAGAACGGGTTGCCCTCGGCGCACGACACAGCCCTCGCAAAGTTCGCGTGCAACGCGGCTGGCTTCGACGTCGCCAACGCCGCGATGCAGACCATGGGCGGACTGGGCTACAGCCAGGAGTCACTCGTCGAGTATTGCGTCCGGCGTACGCGTGGCTGGATGATCGCCGGCGGCTCGACCGAGATGCTCAAGAACAGAATCGCGGAGGGCGTCTTCGGACGCAGGTTCAGCCAGCGAGCCAACGCATGACCGTTCATGGGGCATCACCGACGTCCTCCGCTGCGTACGGCACCGGTCGGCCTTCCGCCGATGCTCTCAACAGGGCTCTGTTCGCTCCGTCGAGCGTGGCGCTCGTGGGTGCCTCGGACGACCTGGCGAAGGTGGGCGCACGGCCGCTGAAGTATCTGCGTGACGCCGGTTGGCAAGGCCGGATCTACCCCGTCAACCCTCGGCGGGACACCGTGCTGGGGGAGCGCGCCTGGGCCTCCCTGGCAGCCTTGCCCGAGGTCCCTGAGCACGCCTTCATCCTGACGGACTCGAGCCTCGCCCTGGACGCCGTGCGCGAGTGTGCCGATCTCGGAGTCACCGTCGCCACGGTGATGGCGAGCGGCTTCGCGGAGTCTGGCCCGGAAGGCGTTGCCCGCCACCGCGAGCTCGCGGACATCGTGGCCCACAGCTCGTTGCGGGTCGTTGGGCCGAGCAGCCTCGGCGTCGTGAACCCTCGATGCAACCTGGTCCTGACGGCCAACGCCGCGTTCGCCGAGACGGGCTTGCCGGTCGGATCCACCTTCGTCGCATCGCACTCCGGCAGTGTCATCGGAGCGCTCGTCTCGCGCGGGAAGGCAATGGGCGTGGGCTTCGCCGGTCTGATCTCCACCGGCGGAGAGGTCGACCTGACTCTGGGTGAAATCTGCGCGGCCACTCTTGATGATCCCGGTGTCGCCAGCTACGCGCTCTTCATCGAGTCTCTGGCCGGGCTCGGGGACCTCCGCGCGTTCAGTGTCGCGGCAGCTCAGCGCGGCAAGCCCATCGTCGCCTACAAGCTCGGCCGATCCAGGGCCGCGGCCGATCTCGCCGTCTCGCACACGGGCGCCCTCGCCGGCGATGACGCGGTCGCCGCGACCGTGCTCGCAGATCTCGGCATCGCTCGCGTGCACACCTTCGAAGCCCTCTTGGAAGGACAGCAGCTTGCACGTCTCGTTC
Organism: Aeromicrobium sp. CF4.19; assembly: GCF_051262555.1. Lineage (NCBI taxonomy): Bacteria > Bacillati > Actinomycetota > Actinomycetes > Propionibacteriales > Nocardioidaceae > Aeromicrobium > Aeromicrobium sp. CF4.19. The sequence continues at coordinate 99,559 of NZ_JBIMEU010000006.1, forward strand.
CCCTGCCCGACGACTCCCAGCGTCCTTCGACCGTGGGTGTCATCACGACCACTGGCGGTGGTGGAGCCATGGTGGTGGACCAGCTCGCCGTCGCTGGTGTCGACGTCGTGGGGGCGTCGGACGAGACGCGCGCGCGGCTGGCCGAGCGCGGCATCGACGCCGGCAGTGGCGCCCTCATCGACTTGACGCTTGCCGGCACCAAGTATGAGGTCATGAAGGCGGCGCTGGAGGTGATCCTCACGGCTCCCGAGTTCGACTTGGTTGTCGCAGTGGCCGGATCCTCGGCAAGGAACCATCCTGAGCTCGCCGTCAGGCCCATCGCCGACTCGGTGTCCATCGGAACGCCGCTCGCCGCCTTCGTGGTGCCGCACGCACCGGACGCGCTCGAGCTCTTGCATCGTTCCGGTGTGCCGGCGTTCCGGACCCCTGAGTCGTGCGCGGACGCCGTGGCTGCGGTGTTTGCTCGCCGTCGACCCCGGGCGACGGCGGTGGTGACCGAACGACGAGAGTGGACGGGGCAGCGCGTCCTCGACGAGGAGCAGTCCGCGGTCTTGCTCCGTCGACACCATGTACCCATCTCACCGAACAAGGTGCTGAGCATCGACGACGAGATCACGTCGGCCCCCTTCGACGGTCCGATGGTGGTCAAGGCCCTGACCGCTGACCTGCCTCACAAGAGTGACGCGGGGGGCGTGGTCATCGGCGTGGTCGGAACAGAGCGCCTGCGCGAGGCCACTTCTCAGATCGTCACGGCAGTGGCAGAACGTGCTCAGATTCGCGTCGCCAACGTCTTGGTCCAACCCATGGTGAAGCCGCTGGGTGAGGTCTTGGTCGGGTACCGGCTCGATCCGGAGGCCGGGCCACTGGTCATGCTCGCGTCGGGCGGCGTCACGGCAGAGCTCCATGACGATCGCAGTCTGCGGCCGGCACCCGTGTCCAAGTCGAGTGCCGAGGAGATGATCGCAGAGGTGGTGGGACTCAAGGTCCTTGCCGGATACCGTGGCGCTCCCAAGGGCGACCTCGACGCGCTGGCGGACACCGTGGTGGCGATCTCCAAGCTCGCTGCGAACGACGACCTCGTGCTCGAGGCCGAGGTCAATCCGCTGATGGTGTACCCGGAGGGCGAGGGTGTCCTCGGTGTTGACTGTCTGGCGGTCCTGGCGACCTCCGAAGAGGACGAGCCGTCAACAAAGGATGTCCATGCCGAGGACTGATGTCGACCTGTCCCGCTGGCCTTCCGGGCCGCCGGTGCGGACTGTCGTGGAAGATCAGGTCATGGTCGTGATCATCGATCATGCTCCGGTGAACGCGGGAGGTCACGGCGTCCGTGCGGGCATGGCGGACGCGCTCCAGCAAGCCGGTCAGACTCCCGGCCTGGAGGGCGTGGTCCTTGTCGGTGCGGGCGGTACGTTCATCTCTGGCTCCGACGTTCGGGAGTTCACCGGTGCGATTGCCGACCCGTCGCTGCCGCAGGTCATCGAGACCGTTGAGCAGTGTCCGGTGCCTGTGGTTGCCGCAATCGACGGATACGCGTTGGGTGGTGGCCTCGAGCTGGCATTGGCCTGCGACGCGCGTGTCGCCACGTCGACCGCTGTACTGGGACTGCCTGAGGTCACCCTGGGGATGGTGCCGGGAGCGGGCGGGACCCAACGTCTGCCCCGCGCCGTCGGGCGTGTCCGTGCTATCGAGCTCATCTGTTCCGGTCGCCGATTCGCCGCGCCGGACGCACTGCGGTGGGGATTTCTCGCGGCGGTCACCAGCGCGAGCGAGTTGTTGTCGACGGCGATCGATCTGGTGCGGGCGCAACCGGGCAAGTCATCGTTGGCGGGTCTCCCCTGTCCGGACGAGGGTGGAGCAGCAGTCACGGCAGCTGTGGGGACGGCCGCCAGACGCGCCCGTGGTCGCCCCGCCGCCCTCAAGGCGATCGACCTGGTCGTGCGGGCGGGGTCCGAACCTCTGGCCGAGTTGCTCGCTGAGGAGCGCGCCACCTTCAACGAGCTTCGGCTGAGCGAGGAAGCGGCAGCGTTGCGCCACCTCTTCTTCGCTGAGCGAGCGGCCGGCAAGGCTCCCGACCTCTCGGAGATCGAGCCGACCCTGGTGCGCCGCGTGGGCGTGGTGGGCGCTGGCAGCATGGGCGCCTCGATTGCCGAGCTCTTCGCGCGCGAAAGTTTCGAGGTCATGTTGCTCGACTCCGATCACCGGAGAGCCGAGGAGCAGGCCGTCTGTATTCGTCGAGACCTGGCCGAGAAGGGCATCGAGGCCCAGATGCACGCCGTCCATCGGGTCCATGAGCTTGCCGAATGTGAGCTCGTCGTCGAGGCCGTCGTGGAAGACATGGACGTGAAGGCGGACGTGGTTGCCTCAGTTGACCGGGTGTTGACGGGTGACGCCGTGCTGGCGACGAACACGTCGTACCTGGACATCGACCTGCTCGCACAGCACACCGAGCACCCAGATCGGTTGCTCGGGATGCATTTCTTCAATCCCGCGACGCGGATGCCCCTGCTGGAGATCATCCGCGGCGAGGCGACGTCGCCGATGACGCTGGCCACGGCCTTGACGATGGCGCGCAAGCTTGGCAAGAAGCCGGTCATCGCCAGGGTGGGGGAGGGGTTCATCGCGAACCGGATGTTCTCGGCCTACCGTCGGCACTGTGAGTACTTGCTTCTCGATGGGGCATCACCACGACTCGTTGATGAAGCCATGCTTGCCTTCGGCTTCCCGATGGGCCCGTTCGCGGTTGCCGATCTTTCGGGCCTGGACATTGCCTATGCCATGCGGCAGCGACTGTCAGCTGGTCGGGATCCTCGGGCACGGTACGTGGAGATTCCGGACCGACTCTGCGAGGCCGGACGTCTCGGGGTGAAGACGGGGGCGGGGTACTACCGGTACGGTCCGGGACTCTCGCAAGGACAAGACGATCCGATCACTGACAAGGTCATCGAGTCCGCGCGACGCCGCCACGGAACGCTGGGCGCTGAACCCCCGTCGGCAGACACGATCGCTTGGATCGCGGTCGCAGCAATCGTCAACGAAGCGGCATTGTTGCTGGAGGAGGGGGTTGCCAGGAACGGGGACGATGTCGACGTGGCAGCCGTCAACGGCTTCGGCTTCCCACGGCATCACGGTGGGCCGGTGTGGTGGGCGCGCAACATCCCGCGAACGGAGCTGGAGCAGTACCTGCACCTGGTTGCTGCGGCCGAGGGCGTCACCCACGAACGGGGCGACCTCGACAAGCTCCTCAACTGAAGGACTGTTGCCAGGTCAGCGCGGTCTCGCTTCGGGGCGAGCTGCGTCGAGAGATCCCGCAAGGGCGTGGTGAAGAGGCCCACCACGCCGCCACACAGTGTTGTTGGCAAAGCCTGACCGACGAGATGAACCTCCAGCAGGTCCACGCGGTGTTAGGTCAAGGTCAAGGTCAAGGTCAAGGTCAAGGTCAAGGTCAAGCAAAGCTGAAGCGCTGGCACCGGTCCCCTCCGCCACGAGACGCCCTTGCATCGCGGTCGACCCCAACGTCAAAGTTCGGCGGGTCGGGCCGCTCGCCCCAGTCCCACTGGATCTCCTCACCCGGCGGAGGGCTCCACCTGCGCTCGGGCGCGCCACACGGGTGGGAAGTGCGAAGAGCTGAACTGGCGAGACTGAGACGAGCGCCGGCGCTGAACGAACGCTGCTTGACATTCGTCACACCGCTCGGCATACTCATGCATGCAGTTGTACACGGTGTTGTGTGTCTCAGCGAAAGGTCGGCAATCCGCAGTGGAGGTCGACCAACAGCAGGTAGCGCATGGCCCGCCCGTGGTGATCGTTCAATGCCGCTGAACAACGTCGACGGAGGTGGTCCCGTGCCCGAACTCGTACCGAGCGCCGCTCCGGGAGCTGGAACGCAGTCGCTGGTCGTGCTCGACCACGTGGACAAGTGGTTCGGCGAGCTGCACGTGCTGCAGGACATCAACTTGAGCGTGAAGCGGGGCGAGGTCGTCGTGGTGATCGGACCTTCGGGGTCCGGCAAGTCCACGCTGTGCCGGGCCATCAACCGGCTCGAGACCATCGACCATGGCAGCATCGCCCTCGACGGGGTCCCCCTGCCGCAGGAAGGCAAGGAGCTTGCGAACCTGCGCGCTGAGGTAGGCATGGTCTTCCAGAGCTTCAACCTCTTCTCCCACAAGACCATCCTCGAGAACGTCACGCTCGGGCCGATCAGGGTCCGTGGACTGAAGAGGGCCGACGCCGAAAGGCGCGCCAGGGAGCTGCTGGACCGGGTCGGGGTCGGCCAACAGGCGGAGAAATACCCCGCCCAGCTGTCGGGCGGGCAACAGCAGCGGGTCGCGATCGCCCGCGCGCTGGCGATGAACCCCAAGGTGATGCTTTTCGACGAGCCGACCTCCGCGCTCGACCCGGAGATGATCGCCGAGGTGCTCGAGGTGATGGTCGACCTCGCCAAGCAGGGCATGACGATGGTCGTCGTCACCCACGAGATGGGGTTCGCGCGCACCGCCGGGGACCGCGTCGTCTTCATGTGCGACGGCGCGGTCGTCGAGGAGGCGACCCCCGACGAGTTCTTCACCAGCCCTCGCTCGGACCGGGCCAAGGACTTCCTCGGCAAGATCCTCAACCACTGACGCAGGATCGACCTGCTCGCAGAAAGTATGTCCATACCGAGAATGGAGACAAGGATGCGCATGAAGCGGACCAAGGCTGCGGCTCTCGTCGGCGGCCTCGTGCTGGCTCTCGCCGGCTGCGGCGGCGACGATGGCGGCACGGAGGTACAGGTTGAGGAGAATCCAGAGTTCGAGGCCGGCACGGTCATGAACGGGCTGTCCGAGGCCGGCAAGATCACCATCGGCGTCAAGTACGACCAACCGGGTCTGGGTTACCTTCCGCCGGGCGCCGACACGCCCGAGGGGTTCGACGTCGAGATGGCCAAGATCATCGCGGGCCAGCTCGGCATCGCGCCCGAGGACATCGTCTGGGAGCAGGCGGTGACGGAGAACCGTGAACCGTTCCTGCAGAACGGCGCCGTGGACCTGGTGTTGAGCACCTACTCCATCAGTGACGAGCGGCGAGAGCTCGTCGGACAGGCAGGTCCCTATTACCTGACCGGCCAGCAGCTGCTGGTGCGGGAGGAAGACAAAGATCGGATCACGGGCCCCGAGGATCTCGAGGGCGCGAAGGTTTGCGCGGTGTCGGGATCCACCTCGATCAAGACCGTGACTGAAGAGTACGGGGCAGAACCCGTGCCATTCGATAGCTACGCAGACTGCGTGACGCAGCTGCTCAATGGTTCGGTCGACGTGGTCACGACCGACGGTGCCATCCTCCTCGGCTCCGCAGCCCAGCAACCGGATGAGCTTGAGGTGGTCGGCGAACCGTTTAGCGAGGAGCGCTACGGCATCGGCTATTCCCCCGACGCCCCGGAGATGTGCGAGTTCCTCAACGACGCCCTCCAGCGGTCGCACGAGGACGGCAGCTGGGCGGAGGCCTTCGAGGCCACCCTCGGCGAGTCCGGTGTCGAGACCCCCGAGCCCCCCATGGTCGACGAGAACTGCTGATCGACGGTCGTCCCCGTCGGGCGGGCGTACCAGCCCTCCCGACGGGGAGGAGGAAGAGGTGCCACGTTGAATCCCGAGTATCTGTCGGTACTGGTCGACCAGTTGTCTGAGGGATTCCTCGTGACGTTGCAACTGCTCGGGTTGTCGGCGATGTTCGCCACCGTGTTGGGAACGCTGCTGGGTGCCATGCGGGTCTCCCCGATCGCCCCCCTCAGGGCCGCAGGCGCTGCATACGTCGAGGTGTTCCGAAACACCCCACTGGTGGTGCTGTTCATCCTCGCAGTCGTGGGGCTACCGGAGCTGGGTCTGCTGCGCGACAGCTTCTTCTCGCGAGCGGTAGTAGCTCTGTCGCTCTACACTGCTGCGTTCGTCTGCGAGGTGCTCCGCTCCGGGATCAACACTGTTGAGCCCGGCCAAGCCGAGGCTGCGCGAGCGATCGGCATGGGCTTCGGCGGCACTCTTGGGCTAGTGGTGCTCCCGCAGGCGGTCCGGGCGGTGATTCCTCCACTGGTCAGTGTGTACATGGCACTCAGCAAGAACACCGCGGTTGCCGCTGCCTTCGGCATCACCGAAGCCACCTACCAATTCAAACAGCTTGTTGAGGAGTTTCCCGGCTCGTTGTACTACAACTTCCTCGGCATCGCCCTTGGCTATGCATTGATCGTGGGCGCATTGTCGATCATTGGCCACCTCTTGGAGCAACGGTTGGTGACTGCGCGATGACAACAGTTCTCTTCGACGTGACGGGGCCCCGGGGCAGGCGTCGGCAGCTTTGGTACACCGTGCTGGCTTCCATCGTGTTGACCGGCCTCGCCGCCTGGATCCTGAGGGAACTCTGGAAGCAGGAGCAGATCACGCCGGATCAGTGGGAGGCTTTCGTGCAACCTGCCATTGCCTCTGCGCTCCTCGAGGGCCTCGTGGACACACTGAGCGCCGCGGTGGCTGCCATCGCTCTCGCCCTCATATTCGGAGCGGTCCTGGCAGCCGGACGCCTATCTGAGCACAAGTGGCTGCGCTGGCCAAGCCATGCGATCGTTGAATTCTTCCGTGCCGTGCCGCTCCTGCTGCTCATCCTGTTTCTCTATTTGAGCGTCGTCGGTGATCGGGTCGGATCGTTCTGGACACTTGTGCTCGCGATCATGCTCTGCCACGGGGCTGTCATGGCAGAGATCTTCCGGGCGGGACTTCAGTCCGTGCCGCGCGGGCAAACAGAGGCGGGCTATGCGATCGGGCTTCGCAAGTCCCGGGTGATGGTTCTGATCCTGGCGCCTCAGACAGTGCGTTCGATGCTGCCCGCCATCATCGCTCAGCTGGTGGTGGTGCTCAAGGACACCGCGCTGGGCTACATCATCGGCGCACCAGGAGTCGTGAACGTCGCGGAACGGATCTACATATCGCCCGAGTACCGGAATCCACTTGCGGTCGGCATCTTCTTGGCTGCCGTCTTCTTCATCATCAACTACGCGCTGTCCAAGGTCGCGGTCGGCCTCGAAGCCAGGCTACGCCGGAAGGGCGGGGGGACCATCCAGCTGCAGCACGTACGCGGAGTGAGGCGCTGAGCCCCGGTGGTCACTTAGAACCGGCTCACGCGCCGCCGACCGTGTGGCCGAAGAGTGCTCGACCACCAATGACGTCGCGGGTCAGTTCATGTTCTGGTCCATCTCGTGGTGGGACAGTCACTCTCATCTGCCGACGTTGAAGATCGCGTCAGAGCTTGAGCCGACCGACAGGTCGACCTCCACCAAGATTCGACGTCCGTCCGATCGATCCGGCCAAGAAGGCGAACTCGCTCACGATGATGGCGACCGGGCTGCCGTTCACGGTGCCTCCCCGGCGATGACTGCCTCGTCGGTCTCGGCGTCCCGCTCGGCCTGCTCGAGCTCGTGCCGGTACTCCGGGGGGCGTGGTCGTCAGATCGATCCGGTGGTCCCAGCTCCGGTGAGAGCCGGGGTCGAGCAGGGCGTCGATGACGTCGTGCGCACGGGGTCCGGTGGTCACGACTGGTCCAGCCACTCCCGCACCTGCTCTCCGTGCTCGTCCAGCACCGGCGGTGCACGGTGGCCGCCGGGAGTGGTCTCCGCGCCATCGGGCGCGAAGAAGCGCAGGGGTGGTCCGGGCAGGGTCACGGTCCCGAGGCTGTGGTGGTCCACGTCGATCAGCAGGCCCTGGCTGGCGGTCTGGTCCCACGTGTACACCTCGTCGAGCGACCGGATCCGCCCGGCCGGCACCCCGATCTCCGCGAGCCGCACGAGCAGCGGCTCGACGCTCCATCCGGAGAACGCCTGCTCCACGATCGCGATGACCTCCTCGTGTCGGGGGACTCGCTCGGGGTTGGTGGTCAGGCCCGGAAGGTCGGGGTCCAGGCCGAAGCCGGCGCAGAAGTCGTGCCACAGGCCCTCGCTGCCGACCGCGATCTGCACGACGCCGTCAGCGCACCTGAAGAGGCCGTAGGGAGAGACCGACGGATGGTGGTTGCCCTGGGCGCGGCCGACCTGGCCGGCGACCGTCCAGCGGGTGCCCTGGAAGCCGTGGACGCCGACCGTCGCCGCCAGCAGTGAGGTGCGGACCACCTGCCCGCGGCCGGTGCGCCCACGCTCGTGCAGCGCACTCATCAGGCCGAACGCCCCGTACATGCCGGCCAGCAAGTCGGAGATCGGGGTGCCGACCTTCTGCGGGTCGTCGGGGCGTGAGCCGGTCAGGGACATCAGGCCGGCCTCGCCCTGGGCGATCTGGTCATAGCCCGCACGCCCGCCCTCCGGACCGTCGTGGCCGAACCCCGAGATCGACAGGGTGATCAGCCGGGGGTTGAGCTTCTCCAGGTGCGCCTGCCCGAAGCCGAGGCGGTCCAAGACTCCGGTGCGGAAGTTCTCGACGAGGATGTCGGCACGATCGATGAGCCGGGTGAGGACCGCTCGGTCGTCATCGTCCTTGAGATCGAGGGCGATGGACTCCTTGTTGCGGTTCGCCGAGAGGAAGTACGTCGACTCGGGGTGGACGTCATCGACCCGGTGGCCGGCGTGAGAGCCGTCGGCGGGCCAGCGGAACGGCGGGCCCCACCCGCGGGTGTCGTCACCGCCGTGCGGCGTCTCGACCTTGATCACCCGGGCTCCGAGGTCGCCGAGCATCATCGTGGCGTGGGGTCCGGCCAGCGCGCGGGAGAGGTCGACGACGAGCAGGTCCTGCAGGGGTCCGGTCATGGGCCGAGCATAGAGCCTCAGTGGCCCATTGGCCTAGCCAATTCTGTTCAGCGGTCGTTCGCCTCCCGCAGCAGCGCGATGTCGCTCACCTGGGCGACGTGGGCGCGCATGGCGGCCGCGGCAGCGTCCGGATCCCCGGCGGCGATGGACTCCGCGATCCGCCGGTGGCCGGCCAAGGAGTCCTGGGGCCGCCCGGGCTGGGAGAGCGACTCGATCCGGCTCTCGCGAACCAGGTCGCTGATCGTCCTCATCATCTCGGCCAGGAGCGCCGAGTGCGACGCGGCGGTCACGGCCGCGTGGAACTTCTCGTCGCCCACGACGCCCCGGTCACCGCCGTCGATCTCGGCCTCCATCTCGTCGAGGGCGTGCTGGATCGCCTCGAGGTCGCTCGCCGTGCGTCGTTGGGCGGCGAGGGCGGCGATCTTGGTCTCCAGGGCGTCGCGCGCGTCGATGATCTCGGGAAGCCGGTCGGCGTGGGCCCGGATGGCGTGGACGATCGGTAGGGACGGGTCGGTCCGGTTGAGCACCGTGCCGTCCCCGTGCCGCACGCCGACGACCCCGATGACCTCCAGCGCGACCAGTGCCTGGCTGAGGGTCGCCCGGCTCACGCCGAGGCTGGTGGCGAACTCGCGCTCCGGGGGCAGCCTGTCCCCGGCGGCGAGGCCCTGGGTGTGGACCCAATGGATGATCTGGTCGGCCACCTGTTCGTACAGCCGGGTCCTGACCACGGGAGGCGGGGGAGGGGTGCCGATCGGCTGGGTCATGCCGACACTCTAGAGACTCGGGTTCGCCGGGTGGGGATCGTCGGCAGCCGTCGTCGTCCTGGGGCTCGCGGGTGTGGTGAAGGGGCCGGTGACAGCGCCGGCGGGCATCGAGCGGGAGGCCGGCGACCTCCCGCTCGAGCTCGCTCCAGAACCAGCGGCGGGGTCAGTCGAACAGGTCGGGTGACTCCGCGACGACCTGGTCCCACAGGGGCCGGAACTGGAACCAGCCGGCGACGGGGTTCCCGATCTGGTTGCGCACGTCCACCGCGGTGTCGTGGTCGATGAGGGTCGGCGAGCCGGCAGCCATCGCCTGCAGCTGGGTCTGGCAGGAGCGCTCCATCGTGATGAACCACCACGCGGCGGCTGCGACGCTCTGCCCCACTGTGAGGAGACCATGGTTCTGAAGGATGGCCGCCTTCGCGTCGCCGAGCGCGACACCGATCCGACGGCCCTCCTCGGTGTCGTTGACGACGCCGCGGAAGTCGGAGTAGAGCCCGTGGTCCTCATAGAACGCGCACGCGTCCTGCGTGATCGGCGAGAGAGGGATGCCCAGTGATGCGAAGGCCTTGCCGTTCATCGAATGAGCGTGGGCCGCGGCGACCGCGTCCGGCCGCGCCCTGTGGACCTCGGAGTGGATGCAGAAGGCTGCTCGATTCACCGGCCGCTTGCCGTGGAGCAGCGTGCCGTCGTGGTCGACGTGGATCAGGTCCGACACCTTGATCTGGTTGAAGCTCATGCCGAACGGGTTGACCCAGAAGGTCTCGGGATGCTCCGGATCGCGGGCGGTGATGTGGCCGGCCACTCCCTCGGAGAAGCCGAGCTTGCCGAAGACCCGGAACGCGGCTGCGAGCTCACGCTTGCGGTGCTCCCGCTCCTCCTCGACGGTGAGGTTGATCGGAGGAAGCGGCAGCTCGAAGTCGTCGGGAGCCGGTCCGATGCTGGCGCGGACCATCTCCAGGATGTCCGGTGTGACGGTGCTGCTCATGGCGGGCCTCTCTGTGAGATGCATTACTGTACGGTTAACGTGAATCAATATTCGCTTTATGGTCAGACTTGTCAAGTGTGCGGTCGTCGGGGCCGGAGCTTTCACGATGTGGTGTCGAATCTCGAGCGCCCAAGAGGAGGAGCGGTGCCACGAGGATCAACCGGTCAGCGGGCCGTGACGACCGCCCGGCTCCTGGAGGGCGCCGCCGAGGTCTTCGCCGAGCGCGGCTTCCAACGGGGGCACTCATGGAGCGGTGGGCTCTGCCGGCCGTTCTCGACGCCTTCTCGCGGGAGTCCTCCGACGCCGCGAACCATTCCCAGCGGATCAATCGGCAACAGGAGCGAGAGTCAACCATGGCCAACTATGCGGACTTCAACCTCGGTGTCTACTTTGCGGGACTCGGCGGAGACAACCTGCCGCCGTTCCCCATGACCTTTGCCGGCCTTGAGGCGGCTGCGGCGGAGAAGCTGGAGCACCGACTGTTCGACTACGTCGCGGGCGGCGCCGGCGACGAGTACACCCAGCGCGCGAACGTCGCCGCGTTCGAGCGATGGGGAATCGTGCCGAGGATGCTCGCCGGCGCGGCCGAGCGGGACCTGTCGATCGAGCTGTTCGGCCATCGGCTGCCCACCCCGCTGCTGATGTCGCCGATCGGCGTCATCGGCATCATGACCGACGACGAGCACGGCGACCTCGCCACGGCCGCCGCCTCGGCGGCTTCGGGAGTGCCGATGGTCGCCTCGACCCTGATGCAGGACCCGCTGGAGGACGTCGCCGCCGCGCTCGGCGACACTCCTGGCTTCTTCCAGCTCTACACACCCAATGACCGGGAGATCGCCGAGAGCCTCGTGCGGCGCGCCGAGGCCGCCGGCTTCAAGGGCATCGTGGTCACCCTCGACACCTGGACCCTGGGCTACCGGCCTCGCGACCTGCAGCACGCGACGTTCCCCCAGCTGCGCGGCTACTGCCTGGCCAACTACTTCAGCGATCCGGTCTTTCGTTCGCGGCTCGTGGATCCGCCGGAGGAGGATCCCGGTGCCGCCACGATGCACTGGGCCTCGATCTTCGGCAATCCGACCCTGACCTGGGACGATCTTGCGTGGCTGCGCGGTCTCACCGACCTCCCACTGCTGCTCAAGGGCATCTGTCATCCGGACGACGTGCGCCGCGCGCGTGACGGTGGCGTCGACGGCATCTACTGCTCCAACCACGGTGGCCGACAGGCCGCCACCGCCCCCACCCTCGATCTGCTGCCCGCGGTCGTCGAAGCCGCCGACGGCGTTCCGGTGATCTTCGACTCCGGTCCTCGCTCAGGTCCTGACATCGTCAAGGCGCTCGCGTTGGGGGCGACCGCCGTCGGCATCGGCCGCCCCTACGGCTACGGCGCCGCGGTCGGAGGCCAGGCAGGCATCGAGTTCGTCCTCTCCAGCCTGCTCGCCGAGGCAGACCTGACCATGGGCCTCAACGGTTATGCCGGCATCACGGACCTCACCCGGGATGCGCTCGTCCGGGTGGGATGAGACCGAGGGGGCTGCGGTCGTCGTGAGTCGTGCCGGGCCATTGACAGGGGGGCAGGCATACCGCATCATGAACGCGAATGTCGGTTCACATTGATGGATCAGACGATCCCCTCGGATCGGTGTGGTCCGCCCCATCGGAAGGAAGTTGCCCATGACGGAGCGCCACCTCGCTGGCTTGCTGGAGAGCTCGGCCGAGACGTATCCGGAGCGCACTGCGGTCGTCTTCGGCGACAGCAGGTTGACCTACGCCCAGGTGAACGGGGCGGCGAACCAGGTGGCGAACCTGCTGGTCGAGCGAGGGGTGAAGCCGGGCGACAAGGTGGCGCTCTCGTGCCCGAACCTGCCGTTCTTCCCGTTCATCTACTTCGGCATCCTGAAGGCGGGCGCGACGGTCGTGCCGCTCAACGTGCTGCTCAAGGCGCGCGAGGTGGCCTACCACCTGAAGGACTCCGGCGCCGTGGCCTACTTCGCGTTCGAGGGCACCGCAGAGCTGCCCATCGGCGACACGGCGCGCGAGGCGATCGACGGCACCGACGTCGACCTCGTGGCGTTCACGGCCGGTCCGACGCCGTGGGCACAGCAGTCGCCCGTGTTCGAGACGGTCGAGCGCGACGCTGACGACACCGCGGTGATCCTGTACACCTCCGGCACGACGGGCCAGCCCAAGGGTGCCGAGCTGAGCCACGGCAACATGCACCACGTCGCGCTGTCGGGCGAGACGATGTACGACGCCGACGCTGACCACCCCGACACGTACCTGTGCGTGCTGCCGTTGTTCCATGCTTTCGGCCAGCAGGTCATCCAGAACGCCGCGTTCGCCTTCGGCGGCACCATGGTGCTGCTGCCACGCTTCGACGCCGAGTCCGCGATCCAGCTCATGCTGCGTGAGAAGGTCACGTTCTTCGCGGGTGTGCCCACGATGTACTGGGGCCTGCTCGGGGCGCTGACCCCCGAGGTGCCGATCACCGAGCTCGCCGCCAACCTGCGCGTCGCGTCCTCGGGTGGCGCAGCCCTGCCGGTCGAGGTGCACAAGAACTTCCGGGAGCGTTTCGGCGTCACGATCCTCGAGGGCTACGGGCTGTCGGAGACCTCGGGCATCGCCTCGTTCAGCGTCTTCGGCGACGAACCACGCGTCGGCACCGTCGGCAAGCCGATCGCGGGCGTCGAGATGAAGCTCATCAACGACGACTGGAGCGACGTGCCGACCGGCGACCTCCAGGAAGATGGGCAGAGTGCGATCGGCGAGATCGCGATCAAGGGCCCCAACATCCTGAAGTCCTACCACGGCCGACCCGAGGCGACGGCCGAGGCGATCCGCGACGGGTGGTTCCGCTCCGGCGACCTGGCCAAGAAGAGCGACGACGGCTACTACTCCATCGTCGACCGGTCCAAGGACATGATCATCCGCGGCGGGTACAACGTCTACCCCCGCGAGCTCGAGGAGGTGCTGATGACGCATCCCGCGATCTCCCTCGTCGCGGTCATCGGCGTCCCGCACGAGTCCCACGGTGAGGAGATCAAGGCCGTCGTCGTGACCGAGCCCGGTGCCGAGGTCACCGTGGACGAGCTCGTCGCCTGGGGCAGGGAGCAGTTCGCCGGCTACAAGTACCCCCGTCTGGTGGAGCTCCGCGACGAGCTGCCCATGACGTCCACAGGAAAGATCCTCAAGAGAGAGCTGAGCTGAGCTGACGATGACCATCACGCAAGAGCAAGCCACCGAGGTGGACGGGATCACGGTCGACTGGGACGTGCCGATCGGCGTCAGCGACGGCACGGTCCTCCGCGCGGACGTGTTCCGTCCGACGCAGGCCGGTGACTACCCGGTGATCCTGGCCATGGGCCCCTACGGGAAGGGCCTGCACCTGGCCGACGGATACCCGGCCAACTGGCGACGCATGCACGAGTCGTTCCCGGAGGTCGGGCACGAGTCGACGGGTCGGTACCAGAACTGGGAGGTCGCGGACCCCGAGAAGTGGGTCCCGGACGGATACGTGTGTGTGCGTGTCGACTCACGGGGGAGTGGGCGCTCTCCGGGGTTCATGGACATCCTGACTGCGCTGCAGACCCGCGACCTCTATGAGTGCATCGAGTGGGCCGGAGAGCAGGAGTGGAGCAACGGCAAGGTCGGGCTCCTCGGCATCTCCTACTTCGCCGCCAACCAGTGGCAGGTGGCCGCTCTGCGGCCACCTCATCTCGCGGCGATCTGTGCATGGGAGGGCTTCTGCGACCACTACCGCGAGGGTGGCCGCCACGGCGGCATCGCGTGCGAGTTCGTCAAGGGCGCACAGGCGCGCCAGATGAACACGGTCCAGCACGGCATGGGCAGCCGGGGACCGACTGACCGCAACACCGGCCGTCCTGTCGGTGGTGACGTCGACCTCGACGACGACGTCTTGCGGCAGAACCGACGCGACCTCTACTCCGAGCTCCTTGCGCGTCCGGTGAACGGGGCGTTCTACCAGGAGCGCTCCGCCGATCTCTCCCGGATCGAGGTGCCCCTGCTGTCCTCGGGCAACTGGGGCGGGATGGGACTGCACACGCGCGGAAACGTCGAGGGGTACCTGGGTGCCGGATCCGAGCTCAAGTGGCTCGAGATGCACGGGGACACCCACTTCAGCCCGTTCTACAACGATCGCGGGCTGGCCCTGCAGAAGCAGTTCTTCGGCACCTTCTTGAAGGACGAGCAGAACGGCTGGATGGAGCGGCCTCCCGTCGAGCTTCTCGTGCGCCACCCGGGCGAGAGGTTCGAACCGCGATTCGAGCAGGAGTGGCCGATCGCCCGGACCGAGTGGACGGAGCTCCATCTCTGCCCGGGGACCATGGAGCTGCGCACCTCGCCGGGCGCCTCGGGCACGTTGAGCTACGAGCCGGAGCACGAGGACCTGCGCTTCTCGCTCCCGCCCGTCGATCACGATCGGGAGTTCACCGGTCCGTCCGCAGCGAAGCTGAGAATCTCCTCCGCCACGGTCGATGCTGATCTGTTCCTGAGCCTGAGGCTCTACGATCCGCAGGGCACAGAGGTCACGTTCGTCGGTTCCAACGACCCGAAGGTGCCCGTCGGGCTGGGGTGGCTCCGCGCCTCCCACCGGCGTCTCGACGTCGAGAAGTCCGAGCCCTACCGACCGGTGCACAGCCATGACGCCATCGAGCTGCTCGTCCCGGACGAGCCCGTCGACGTCGACGTCGAGATCTGGCCGATGAGCATCGTGGTCCCGGCCGGCTACGTCCTCCAGCTGGGCATTGCTGGTCGTGACTACAGCAACGAAGGCACGGACTTCGAGAACGCGATGTACACGATGACGGGTGTCGGGCCGTTCACCCACACCGACCCGGAGGATCGCCCGGCGGAGATCTTCGGCGGTGAGGTCACGGTGCACTTCGGTCCCGATGCGCCCTCGTACCTGCTGCTTCCGGCGATCCCGGCGTCGTAGGCCTTCCGGCACGAAGTCGACCACGGTGGACGGGCACCTCAGCGACACGGTCGCGGAGGTGCCCGTCGTTCGTCTGGGGCGGCGGGGCGAACGGCGAAGGGGCCCTCCGAACGGAGGGCCCCTTCGTGTTTCTCCGCGCGACTACTCCGTGACCCGGTACTTCTCGAGCGAGGCAGGGTCGATCGAGACACCGGTGCCGGCGACCTGGGACACCGGAATCATCCCGTCGACGATCTCGGGGCGGACCGAGAAGAAGTCGTCCGGCAGCCAGTCGTAGTACTCCACGACCATGGTCGTGGTGCCGCAGCACGCCACCTGGCTGTGCAGCTCCCAGGACGTGTGGGGAGCCACCGGGATGTTCCACGTGTCGGCGAGCGCGAGGATGCGCATGAACTCCGTGATGCCGCCCACCCGGTGGATGTCGGGCTGCAGGATGTCGAGCGCCTCGTGCTCGAGCAGCTCGCGGAACCCGTAGCGCGAGTACTCGTTCTCCCCGGCGGCGATCGGCACGTCGACCGTGCCACGGAGCCGGGCGTAGTCGTGGATCGAGTCGGCGAGGATCGGCTCCTCGAGCCAGGTGACGTCCAGGTCTGCGACGGCCGCGGCGAACCGACGCGTGGTGAGCAGGTCGTAGCGCTGGTTGGTGTCCACCATGACCCGACCGGAAGGCCCGACGACGTCGCGGACGATCTCGACGCGCCGGACCGCGTCGTCGAGGTCCGCGCCGACCTTCACCTTGACGCCCCAGAAGTCGCGGTCGACGTAGGCCTCGGCGGCCGCCCGTAGCTCGTCGTGAGTGAAGGAGACCCAGCAGCCGTCCCCGTAGACCGGGACCTCGGTGGTCACGCTGCCGAGGTGGGCATGGATCGGTTGGTCGGCCGTCTTGGCGCGCAGGTCCCACACGGCGATGTCAACCGCCGAGAGGGCGTACATGGCCACCCCCTTGCGGCCGCGGCTCGCCGAGTGCATGAACATGCGTTGCCACAGGTCGCGGACCTGTGCCGTGTCCGTCCCGATCACGAGCGGGACCAGCTCGGTGCTGAGGAAGGATGCCACGGAGGCGCCGCCGCCGCCGATGACGTTGGTCCACCCCTCACCGACCCGTCCCTCGGTGTCGGTGACTCGCACCACCACCACACCCAGAACGTCCAGGGCGAACCCGTACTGGTTCCGGATCGGGTGGGGCTGGGGGACGGCGAGGTGATGCACCTCGGCATGGGTGATGACGGCCACGGGGGGCTCCTGTTTCTTTTGGACTGGTGCGCCTGTGGAGGCGCTGGGGCGAGCTGTTCGGCGAGCGCGTGACCGGGTGGCGTCCCTGCGCTCTCAGTGCGATCTGCCGCTGGGGTTCAGCAAACGCGAACCGAAAATCGTGTTCAGTTTCGTGGACTTGCGGCACGCCTGTCAACGCACCAAGTCCGGAGCCGACGACCTGCCCGCGCACCACGGCTTGATGCCGGCAGCCAGATGCCCGGCCAGGGAAATTGGGTGTGCGGAAGATCACGTCGCCATGATACATCTATAACCATATAGAACGTTGAGGGTGTTCCCGTCGGGCGAGAGGAGAAGCTGTGGGCGTCCGCCTGACCGAGGTCGTGCTGGTGCCGTCGGCCCTGCCCGGTGCACGCGTGATCTGCATCGGCCTGAACTACCTCAAGCACGTGGCAGAGGGCTCCGGCGCTGCCGAGGGCGTTCCGCCGCATCCGATGCGTCTTGCGCGATGGCCGGCCTCGCTCACCGTCGGCGAGGCCGACATTCCGGTAGCCGCGGACGAGGACACGCTCGACTGGGAAGGCGAGGTGGTGGTTCATGTCGCGCGAAGTCTTCGTGGATGCGAAGGATCACGAACCGGGCTCGCTGCGTGTAGAGATCCCAGTTCCTCGCATCGCCGACGCCTCAGACGACGGTGTCGATCATCTGGTTCCAGCCCTTGGGCAGCACACCGACGAGGTGCTGGAAGAGCTGAGCCTGCCACTTGTCGAGATCGCCGATCTCGAGACCAGCACCTTCTCTAGCAACTCGTCCATCAAGGAGCTCATTTCTATGTTCGACAACCTCATCGTCCTCCACGTGACGATCTCCGCGGCGATAGTGATCGCACTGATTCTGGTTGCACATCTGGACCCGACCATCTCGCTGATCCTCGGATCGATCTATCTCGGATTCACGGGAGGCCTCGGTGCCTCAGGGACAGTCGAGTCGATCACGTCGGGCTTCGGATCGACCATGGCCGACCTCGGACTACTCATCGGTTTCGGAACCCTGCTGGGGTCGCTACTCGTGTCCACCGGCGAGCTCCAACGGATGGTTCGATCATTGCTGAGGCTCACGGGAATCCGCCGATTCCCGTACGCATTCGGGACGGCCCTGGGCACGGTGTTTCCCTCGGTCTTCTCCGACGTGCTCTACGTCCTCGCCTCGCCTGTGGTCCGCGAGGCCGCCAAGAACGGTGGCGACCGCGCTCTGCCCAGGACGGCCACGGCGATGGTGGCCGGCGCAGTCGTCGGTCTAGGCCTGATGGTGCCTGGCGTGGCGTGCGTCGCAATTGCGGGGATCTTCGACGTCCCGTTGGGGACGATGCTTCTGCATGGCATCGTGCTCGCACCCCTCACCGTGATCGTGACGACGTTCGTGGCGGCGTGGCTCACAGGAAAGATGTGGCGCGTTGAACGAGACCTGGAGCCGAACGACGTCATCGGCCTTGCGGAAGAGAAGTCGGACGTGGATTTCGTCTCGACGGTCGCGGTCGGGGCTCGTACACAGTTCTCGCAGAGCATCGTCCTCGTCGCAATCCTTCTGCCGGTCACCCTGATGATCGCCGGCACGGTGTTGCAGGTCACCAGCCTGCCCACCCCGCCCGTCATGGATCTTCTGTCCAGTCCGACCGTTGCGCTCCTCATCGGTGCTCTCGTCGCCTATGTGTTCGCGCGTCGGCGCCTGGGAAGGGTCGAGGTCGGGAAGGTAGTGAACGAGGCCTTCAGTCGGGCTGGCAGCATCCTGCTGGTCACCGGCGCTGGTGGCGTCTACGGGTCCGTCATCGCGAGCACCGACATCGCCAGTGCGCTCGGCAGCTGGTTCACCGGTGCCAGCACGACGAGCGCCGTTGCCATCGTCCTGCTTGCCTGGACGGTCGCTGCCCTCGCCCACCTCGGTATCGGATCGATCACCGTCGCGGCGATCACTGCGGCCGGGATCGTGTCGCCGTTGATCTCAGCAAGCGAGGTAGCTGCCGTTGTCGTCGCCTTGGCCGTGGGCGCTGGATCGCTCTTCGCCATCCACGTGAGCAGCAACGCCTTCTGGCTCGTCCGTTCGCTGTTGGGGTTGAGCACCAGCGGTGCTCTGAAGATCGTCACCCTGACTAGCTCGGTGGCCTCGGTCGCGGCTCTCGCCTTCGTCATCCTGCTGACACTCGCCTACTAACGGAGCCGCCGTGACCGGCCCGCATCGTCACGCCGAAGCTTCGAAGGGCGAGATCAGTTGCTGGCCCTGAAGGAGCGATGTTGACGAGCTGGAGGCCCGCATCGTGGTCGCCGTCGATGATGCCGCTCCCGAGAACCCGGAGGGGGCCATCCGCGCCTGTGCCCATGCACGTGCGGTCGCCTTCTCGAGCGGCTCGGCCGTTCACCCGGACGTCTTCGGCCTACGGGAGTGACGCCACTTCAGGGACCCTGGGCAAGATGCCTTGAAGACCGGGCACGACATCTTCGTGACCGCTACCAAGCTCTACTGGCGACCATGGCCGTGGTTCCGCAGCACACGGCCCATGGGATCAGCGACGTCCCGGGTGCGCGACGGATCAGTCCGCCTTCGATGCCACGGGCTCTCGGTCGATCGAACGCGGCAGCAGCATCAGCACGAAGCCGGCGAGAAGCGCTGCAGCGGCGCAGGTCGACCACACGGTGACGTATCCCGAGAAGGGCGCGAACCTGTCGGCGGCTGCGTCGAGTGAGCCGGTCGCCGACAGCACGATGGCGAAGATGGCTGTCGCGATGGTGCCGCCGAGATTCTTGACCACGCTGTTCATGCCCGTGGCGAAGCCCGTCCGATCCGGTGGTGCAGCCGTGGCTGCCAGGACGGGGAGAGCTGCCATGACGGCGCCGGCTCCCAGGCCGGTGATGCCCAGGTTGACCAGTGCCATGCCCGGCGAGTCGTGGAAGGGCAGCCAAAGACCCGCTCCCAGCGCTCCGACGAAAGCTGCGAGGACGACCGCGCGACGTGCTCCGAGCAGATTGGCCATCGTCGGGAAGCTGAGCGCGCCGATCGCGATGCAGACGACTTGGCTCGCGATCCCGAGGGACACGAATCCCGCGCCGACGCCCAACCCGTATCCCACGGCGTCCGGGTCGGTCCCGAAGTAGGTGATGTTCGGGATCTCGCCACCGATGAGAGCGAGCCCGTACAAGAACCCTGCTACCTGCACGGGCCACTGCGCCCGGATCTTGAGGAGCTGCACGTCGATGATCGGCTCGCTCTGGCGCGACTCGTAGCGTGCGAACGGGATCTGGATGGCGAGGCCGACGACGACGAGCGCCCAGGCGAGCGGACTCGTCACACCCTGGAGGTGGATGGCGACCATTCCTGCCAGGAACGATCCCAGCGACGCCATCAGGAGCCCGAGCCCCACCCAGTCCAGGTTCGTCGCAGTGGCAGTCGGCTCGTCGTTCTCGATGCCGAACCAGACGACGACGGTGGCGGCGGTGGCCAGGACAGCTGGGATTGACAGGACGACCGGAAGGGGCACGGCGTCCGCCAGGGCGCCGCCGAAGACGGCCCCCAGGACGATCGAGAGGTAGAACGCGCTGACCAGGATGCCTGCCGCACGTCGGCTCAGGCGGTGCTGGTGCTCTGATCCCGCGGTCCGCTTGTAGACGATCGCGATCTCGAGCGGAAGCCAGACGGCGCATGCGCCCATCAGGACGTAGCCGACGAGGAACGTGGTGAACGACGGGGCAAACACCAGGATCCAGGCCCCCGCCGCCGTGACTGTCGTCGTCCAGAGCAGCACCCGCTTGAGCCCCCGCACGTCACCGAGGCGCGCGAAGACGATCACCATGAGCACCGCCATGGTGTGCTGGGCCGTCTCGAACCAGTTGAATGCGCCGTCGGAGATGCCGAGACGGACGGAGATGTCGCTGACAAGCGGGCCATAGAAGCCCCGCAGGATGCCGTAGACGATCTCGGTGAAGACGAGGAACCCGATCACCTTCGCCAGTCGCGGGACGACCTGGCTGGACGGCGGTGGCGTGGCGGCTGACTGGGTGTCAGTTTCCATCAGGGTGAAACCTTCCGATAGTGGTCGGGTCATGACGACACGGGCTCAGCGCGAGCGCCCGGCCGCGTGACGCGAACCACGCGAGTGGGGGAGGCCTGTGGCTGATCGCTGACGCGAACCGACATTCGCGTTCGCGTTGCCGTCAGTATGTGGGGTGTCACCATGTGACGTCAATCACCAGCGAGCACCTTTTCTGAAGTCCTGGCGCGAGCCGGTGGCTGGGGGGCCACGATGCGGCGGCCGAACGTTAGAATTCCCGCATGGACCGCGACATCGACGCCGTTGGCTTTCGGCCACCGCAGCAGGCCCGCAGTCGCGAAGCGCTCCGCAAGCTCTTGACCGCCGCCGAGGAAGTTCTCGCAGAGGTCGGGTACGAGGAGTGCACGATGGTGGCCGTGGCTGAACGAGCCGGTGTCTCGGTCGGCTCGATCTACCGACGCTTCGAAGGACGAGACCAGCTGCTGGCGGTCCTGAAGGAGCGCATGTTGAGCGATCTCGAGGCCCGCATCGTGGCCGCTGTCGACGCCGCTCCCAAGAACCTGGACGACATCACCCGAGCCTATGTCCACGCACTCGCGGTCGCCTTCTCCAACGACTCGGCCGTGCTCCCGGACCTCTTCGGCCGTCGGGACCGTCGCAACCTCAGTGACCGCGGGCAGGCCGCCCTGGAGACTGCGTATGCCTACTTCGCGAGTGTCACCGAGCCGTACTGGTCCACGATCGAACGGTCCGACGTGAGCTATGCCGTGCGCGCCGTCGCTGAGACGATCATGGCGTCGTTCGTCCACCGCGCCATGCGAGCGCAGGGAGCACCGGGGAGGCTCGCTGCCGAGGACTGGATCCGCTACGCCGACCAGCTGACCGACATGGTCCTGGCCTACCTTCGGACGCCCGAGGATCTCGGCACTGCAAGGTGATCTGCGCGGGCACGGCCGCAACGGGCGCCGCGCCACGTCGCGTGGCAGCTTCTCCACGTCAACCGTGGTCGAGCCACGCCAGGACAGCGAGCACTCGACGATTTGCGTCAGGTGCGGTGGGCAGGTCGAGCTTGCCGAAGATCGAGTTGATGTGCTTGCCGACCGCGCCCTCTGAGACGTAGAGACGGGCCGCGATCGCGGCATTGGAGCGGCCCTCGGCGATGAGCGTCATCACGTCGCGCTCTCTCTCGGAGAGGCGGTCCAGGGGCTGCTGCCGCCGGGTGAGAAGGCGTGCGACCACCTCGGGATCCAGTACCGTCCCTCCGCCGGCCACCTGGTCGACCGCGGCGAGGAACGAGTCGACGTCGGAGACCCGGTCCTTGAGGAGGTAGCCCACCGCACCCTCTCCATCGGCCAGCAGGTTCCGGGCGTAGAGAGGCTCGACGTACTGGCTCAGCACGAGGACGGGGAGTGGGCGGTGGGCTCGGGCGGCGATGACGGACTCGAGTCCCTCGGTGGTGAAGGTCGGTGGCAGGCGGACGTCGACCACCGCGATGTCGATGTCGTCGCGTGCGAGCGCGCGAACGAGCGCAGGAGCGTTGTCGACCGACTCGACCACCTCGACGCCTCCGCTCTCGAGGATTCGGGTGAGTCCGACGCGGAGCAGGGCCTGGTCTTCGGCCAGCACGGCTCTCAGACTTGGCACGGCAGCTCCATGGTGATCTCGGTCGGACCGCCCAGCGGGCTGTTGACCGCGACCGTTCCGTCGAAGGCGGCCAACCTGCGGGCGAGACCGGTCAGTCCGCCCCCGTCGGCCACCGCGCCCCCTCGCCCGTCGTCACCGACGACCAACCGCAGCCGGGTGCCGTCGTGGGACCCGTGCACGAACGCGGTGGAGGCCTCGGCATGCTTGACGGCATTGGCCAGGCACTCGGCCACCGCGAAGTAGGCCGCCGACTCGATCGGCTGGGGCAGCCGCGGTAGCGGAAGGTCGACCGTGACGTGGAGGGGCAGGCTGGCGACCAGCGCCTCGATCGCCTCGGACAGACCCTTGTCGGCGAGCACCGGAGGCATGATGCCACGGACGACTCCACGCAGGTCCTCCAACGCCGAGACGGTGCTCTGGCGCGCCTCGCGCAGGAGGGTCGCGGCAGCGTCGGGGTCCGTTCCCATCAGCTTCTCGGCCAGGCCGACGCTCATCCCGACCGCGGCGATCCTGGCCTGTGCACCGTCGTGCAGGTCACGCTCGATCCGGCGGATCTCCGCGGCCGAGTGGTCCAACGTCTCCGCCCTGGTCTCCTCGACCTCGCTCACGCGCGCCGCGAGTCGAGCGGACGGGTCGATGAGGATCCTGCGCTCGGCCAGCGCGCGGGCCTTGACGAGCGCCGGCGTGCTCAACCACCACACGACCGCCGCCGGCCCACCCAGGACGACGGCGAGCACGAGGCCTGAGGCATCGGCGGTCACGCCCATGAGCAGGAAGGTCGTGGGCACCGCGAGGAGTGCCACGGGCAGAAGGGACAGCACGAACCCGCCGGTGGCGCGGAACCACAGTCCGGCGACGTCGCGCCACCTGGCGCGCTCACGCGCCCACGTGAGCGGCCGCCTCATCGGCGAGAGCTCCCCGACGTCGCGGTAGGAGGCGGCGGGGATCTGCTCGCCCAGCAACATCGCGGACACGGCCCGATGCGCTGCCGCGATCTTCTGCGCTGCCGGAACGACACCCAGCGCCACGGCAAGCCCGAGCCCGATCGGAGCCGCAAGCACGGAGAGGACGGCCAGCGCGCCGAGGAGCAGGGATGGCACCGCCATGACGGCGAACCCCGCCGAGATGCCGGTCAAGCGCAGCCGCTCGACCATCCCCTCGGCGCTGACCGGCTGCGGACGCAGCGGTCCGACAGGCCTGGTCCAGTCGATCACCACCACACCAGTGTCTCTCATCGGCCGCTGTCCTCTACGCCGCCAGGTCCACAGGCGTCACGGCTGGGATCGCTCTCCCCGGGTGGTTGGTCACCACCATCCACACCCAAGGATCGTCGAGCAGCCGACGCAACGTGGGGACGTCGTCGACGGACCACAGCATGACCGGCACGTTGCGACGGCGTGCCCAGGCCAGCAGACGGGTGCCACCGATGCGGTGGTCGGCAGCGACCAGGGTGGCACCGCAGCGATCGAGTCGTCCGCCCGGGAAGAGCGCCGTCAGCCATCGGTGCGGTCCGAGCGAGAGCCCCACCAGGGTGCCAGGGGACCTACGTTCGGCCCATGCCCGCAGCACCCGGACGGACCGGTCGGCCAGCGTGGTGATGAGGAAGGCAGAGCTGTCCTCCATGGCGTCCAGGGCGATCTCGGCCGCCGTGATCTCATCAGCCTCACGTCCTCCCGAGTCGACGAGCTTGAGGTCGATGTGGGCACGCTTCCCGTGGGCCCGGAGCAGCGCCAGGGCATCGCGGTAGCGCGGTAGCGGGTAGGTCCCGGTGGCTAGCAGGTCGGCGTAGGTCGTCGCCCGGATCCGGCGGTGGCGTCCATCGAGACCGAGCACCCTGCCGCCGTGATGAAGGACGAACTCTCCGTCGGCGGTGCGATGGAGATCGAGCTCGACGTACTCGACGGGCATGCGGACGGCCGCCCTCAGCGACTCCCACGAGTTGTCCCGGGATCCCGACTGCTGCGCGGCGCCGCGGTGAGCGGAGAGCATCGCCCGAGGGCGCGAGCCCACGTCGGGCGGACCGATGCGCCTCAGAGCCTGGAATGCGCGCAGGAGCCGATCGATGAGCAGACCCATCAGCACGCCGAACACCACGCCCACGGTCGCTGCCACGAGCGGCTGGTCGCCGAGGACCTGACCTGCCGCGACGCCGAGCAAGGTCGCCCACGCGCCCCACAGCACGGACCCCACCGCGGCGAGGGCCGTGAACCGCGCCCTGGAGAAGCCGGTTGCTCCCGCGGCCATGTTGATGACCACCCGCCCGACCGGGACGAACCGACCGGCCAGGACGTACGAGCTGCCGTGCCGGTCCAGCGAGGCGCGTGCCCCGGTCAGCGCCGTTCGGCCCCGCGTGGTGCGAAACAGCCGCCACCGCTCGACCCCGAAGCGTGAGCCGAGTGCGTAGGCGGTCACGTCTCCGATGAAGGCGCCGAGGGCCGCTGCCGCAGCGAGCAGTGCGACGTCCACTGGGGATCCGCCGGAGCCGATGAGCGCCGAGGCGACGGCGATGACGACGGACTCGCTCGGGAACGGCGGGAAGAAGCCGTCCACCCAGCACAGCAGGATGACCACCAACAACATCAGGGGCGAGGTGCCGAGCGTGACGACAGCGGTCTCGAGGCCCGACAGCGCCTCGCCGATCTGGCTCAACGCGTCCATGACATCTCCTGGCAGGGCTGGATCTGATTCATGATGTCGAGCCTAGGTAGGTCCCGGGGCGCCCGGAATCGTGTTGAGCTCCCGTCTGGGGTGGGGAAAACCCCACCCCAGGAAGGGCCGTAGCCGGATTCTCCGCCGACCCGCTCAGGGCGAGGGTGGAAAGCATGATCAAGACAGCGCTTCGACCCCACCAGCCGCTCCGGGTGCTGGTCGTCACCGAATCCTTCCTCCCCCAGGTCAATGGCGTCACCAACTCGGTGCGCCGGCTTCTCGAGCACCTCGCCGAGCGGGGGCACACCGCCGCCGTGGTGGCTCCCACGGGACCGGCGACGTACGCGGGTGCCCAGGTGCATCACGTTGCCGGCGTCGAGCTGCCGATGAACCGCGGCTTCACGGTGGGCCTGGCCACCCGACGCCGGCTCCAGGAGGTCATGGTGGAGCTTCGGCCCGACGTGGTGCACGTGGCGGGCCCCTTCCTGCTCGGCGCAGCCGCGATACGCGCCGCGCGCACGCTCGGGATCCCAACGGTCAGCATCTACCAGACCGACCTGGTCGGGTTCGTCCGCCGGTACTTCCTCGGAGGTGCCGTCGCGCCGGCCATCGAGCGCCACGTACGTCGCATCCACAGGTTGACCGACCGCACGCTCGCCCCCTCGTCGGCCAGCCTCGAGCAGCTCCACTCCCTCGGTGTCCCGCGGGTCCACTACTGGCCGCGCGGAGTCGATGCCGTGCGGTTCACCCCCGATCGTCGCGACGAGCAGCTGCGGCGAGACCTGCTCCAGTCGCCGGAGGGGCAGGCAGGCACTCGTGCCGACGTGCTCGTCGGGTACGTGGGCCGGTTGTCCAAGGAGAAGGGTCTGCACCAGCTGCGGGCGATCCAGGACCTGCCGGGAGTCAGGCTGGTGCTCGTCGGTGCCGGCCCCGAGGAGGCGGCGTTGCGCAAGACCCTTCCTCAAGCGTCCTTCCTCGGGCTCAAGGAAGGGGTCGAGCTCGCCGAGATCGTCGCCTCCCTCGACATCTTCGTCCACCCTGGCGCAGACGAGACCTTCTGCCAGGCGGTGCAGGAGGCGCAGGCGAGCGCGGTCCCGGTCGTCGGTCCCGATGCCGGGGGGTTGATCGACCGGATCGACCACGGCATCAACGGACTCCGATATGCCGCGGGGGACCCCGACCTCCTCAGGTCCGCCGTCCGACGTCTGGTCGGCGACGGCTCCCTTCGCCGACGTCTCGGAGCTGCAGCACACGCATCAGTCGCGGGCCGAACCTGGGAGGACGTCAACGACCGTCTCCTGGACCACTATCGAGACGTCCTGTCGGGTTCGACCACTGTCGAGACCGCCGACACTCCCTATGACCTGGCCAGCTGATCTCCTCAGCCTGCCTCCCGATGTCACGAGGTTGGACACCCATGCTCCCGTGATGACCGCGCTCCTTCTCATCGGCCTCGTCACGATCATCCCCTTCGGCCCGGTGGAGGCCGCTGCCGTCACCGCGGGCACACTCGCCCACACCGGCCTGGTGCCACTGTGGGTGGCGGTCCTCCCCGTGGCCATCGGCATGCTCCTCGGCGACTACCTGGTCTACGCGGCCGCCGGCCCGATGCTGGACCGCGCTCGACCTCGCTGGGCCAACCGACCACGCGTCGCTGCGATGTTGAGCGCGCTCGTCGCGAAGCCGCTGTGGCGCGACGTCGGCGTTGCTGGTCTGCGTTTCGTCCCCGGAGGGCGTACCCCGACGGCGCTCATGGCTCGTGAGCTCCGGATGACCCGCACGCACTTCTGCGTGGTCGCCGGCGCCGGATCACTTCTGTGGGCCGGGGTATGGACCGGCGGCGGATCCGCACTCGCCGGCGGCGCACTCACCCTCCTCGCCTGATCGTCGGAGCTGCGTGCCTCAGGCTCGGGACCATTCCCTCGCCACCGTGAAGCGACGGACGGCGAGAGTGTCACGGGTGGTCGCGAGCAGCAGGTCGTAGCGACCGAGGGTGTGCACGGCAGGCTCGTCCTCGTACATCCATCGCACGTAGTGCGCACGGGCGTGCCAGTCATGTCCCTCAGGCTGCACGACGAGGTTCGTGACGTCGTGCCTGTGGGTCGTGCGGGCGGACCAGATCCGCTCGAAGAAGGGACGTGCGTCCTCCGGTCGGTCGAAGCCACCTGACGGGAAGCGCACCTCGGCGTCGCCGAGAAGTGCCACAGCGGCGTCGACGTCCTGGGTGTCGGCGATCTCGGTGTAGGTGTGCAGCAGGTTCGCGCCCAGGTGCCGGGCCTCGGCGGGGTTCACGACTGCGGCTCCGTCGGTGCGTTCGCCGTGTCCGCGTGTGCGGCGACAGCGCCGGCGACACGATCGACCTCCCCGGAGGAGATCGCCTCGACCAGGTCGACGTGTGCTCGCTGCCGCATCTCGCGATATCCGTCGACGTCGGTCTCGCCGTCGAAGGACGGGGTGGTCGGGGTCAGGTGGCCGAGGGTCGAGATGTAGACAGCGCGAGCCATCTCGTTGGGGCAGATCAGGGCGATCCGTTCGTGCAGCGCCCAGTTCGCCGCCATGAACCCCGCCCAGTCGGGTGCGTCTCCCATCGTCTCGACCAGGTCTCGGAGCTCGCGCACGTCGGAGTCGGTCCGGCACCGGGCAGCACCTTGGTCGACCAGCAGCTCGAGGTGCTCGCGCAGCTCGACCGCGTCGCCCACGGTGGTCGGGGCCTCAGCAACCGACAGGAGCGTGTGCCGCAGTCGTACCACCGGGCCCCGGTCCGTGACGAACAGCCCTCCACCGCGACCGGGCCTGATGGTCAGGATCCCACGGTCGCGCAGCAGCCGGACCGCTTCGCTGACCGTCGGCTTGGAGTAGCCGCTGGCTGTCCGCAGCTCGTCCAGCGTGCCGATCGCGTCTCCGGGGGAGAGTCGATCGAGTCGGATCTGCTCCTCGATGCTGGCAGCCAGGTGCTCGGATCGGGACATCGGCGCGCGAGAGATCACGTCGACATGATACATCTGTAACCATATAGAACGTTTAGGGTTCAAGTTCAAGGAGAACGCGATGAGCGTCGGTCTGGTCGGCTTCCGCGGTGCTGATGACGTCACGATGATCGGCAGCCTCACGCAGGACGGCACGGAGGTCGTCCCCTTGGCCGGGGTGGCCGAGTTCTGGTCCGATCCGCGTCGCTTCATGAAGCAGCGCGTGGTCGACCAGTGGGCCGTGCCGACGACCGAGGTCCTGCTGGTGCCGCCGGTCCTGCCCGGTGCGCGCGTGATCTGCGTCGGTCTGAACTATCTCAAGCACGTGGCGGAGGGTTCATATGCTGCGGAGGGGGTGCCGCCGCATCCGACGCTGTTCGCGCGATGGCCGGCCTCGCTCACCGTCGGTGAGGCCGAGATCCCGGTACCCATGGACGAGGACGGGCTCGACTGGGAGGGCGAAGTGATGGCCTACGTCGGGACCACCCTTTCCGACGCGACACCGGACGAGGCACTCTCGGCGGTGGTGGGCTACTCGACGTTCAACGATGTCACGGCACGGCGGGCGCAGAAGCTGACGTCCCAGTGGACCCTCGGCAAGAATGCTGACCGTTCGGGACCGTTGGGGCCACTCGTCCCCGCGGAGGACGTGGGGGACCTGCGAGACGGGTTGGAGCTCAGGACCCGGGTCAACGGCGAGCTGGTGCAGGCGGGCAGCACAGATCAGATGGTGTACACCGTCGGCGACACCCTGTCGCTGATCAGTCGCACCTTCACTCTCCATCCCGGCGATCTCCTGGCAACGGGGACGCCGTCGGGCGTGGGTTACTCACGCACCCCGCCCTGGCTGATGCAACCCGGCGACGTCGTCGAGGTCGAGGTCGAGCGACTCGGCGTCCTGCGCAACACGGTGGTTGCCAGATCAACAGGAAGATAGGGCGTCACTCTGCGTGGCGGCGTTCGGTGGTGTGGTGCTCGAGTCTCTTGACTCGCGCGCGTGGGTTCAGTCGACAGGTTCGGACCACGAGGTCCGACCGTCGCCCGTGATCGGGATCGGTGGGCCAGAGGTGACCGTGGGGCGCCAGGTTGCCTCGCCGAGGCCGCGGACGCGCGCCAGCCACTCGCGGCCCCGGCGTCCGCCGTCGCGGACGACGTACCCCTGGACGTCGATGTCTGCAGCGTGTCCGAGGTCGACCGTGCGGGCGGCGTAGACGCCCTGGGTGACGACCACGGCGGTGTCGACGCCGAACACGTCGCGGGCCCGCCGCATGGTGTGCCAGGTGCTGAAGCCGGCGTAGTCGGTGAACACGTCGGCTGCGGGCACTCCGGCCTCGAGCACGGCCTCACGCATCGCGTCGGGCTCGTTGTAGGTCTCGGAGCCGTTGTCGCCGGACAGGAGGATCTTCTCCACGACACCGGCCTCGTGGAGCGCGACCGCGGCCGCGACACGTTCACCGACGGGCTGACCGAGCGAGCCGTCGCTGCGCACCCCTGCGCCCGGCACGATGACCACCTGGGCGTCGTCGACGTCGTCGATGTCGCTCGTCAGGTCATCGCGGTACGCGTCACCACGATGACGTTGGCGCTGACGACGAGAGCTGCGCCGAGCAAGGCGCCGACGGCACCCAGGAGCATGGCGCGACGGATCCACCGCCGCCTCATCCGGCGAGGGGACGGCATGAGCGATGGTTGGCCTCTGGCATGGCGGTGGTCTCCTGCAGGTCGATGATGTCCGCGCCGGTCGCGCTCGAAGTCTTGGGTGTGCATCCAAGGATGGCCGAAACAGATCGCGCTGTTCAGGGACTCTCGCTCCCACCCACTCTGTGTGCGTGGTGACGCCGGCGCCGAACGGGCCGGGCCGCGCCGGGTGGGTCGGCCTCGGCGGACGATCCTCGGATCAGGTCGTCCTGCGAATGCGCTGGGTGAGCGACATCGGCTACGGTCCCGAGGTGCTCAGCTGCTGATGGCGTCCAGCTCCGCCACATCCGTGGAGGAGAGGGTGAGGCCGGCGCCTGCGACGTTCTCCCGCAGGTGCGCCGTCTTCGACGTGCCGGGGATGAGCAGGATGTTGGGTGAACGCTGGAGCAGCCAGGCCAGCGCGACCGACATCGGAGTCGCCTCCAGGCGGCCGGCGACTGCCGAGAGTGCCGAGGACTGCAGGGGGCTGAAGCCTCCGAGGGGGAAGAACGGCGCGTAGGCGACACCTTCGGCGTCGAGCCGGTCGATGAGGTCGTCGTCGTGGCGGTGGGCGAGGTTGTACATGTTCTGGACGCACGCGATCGGGGCGACGCCCTGTGCCTCGGTGACCTGCTCGGCGGTGACGTTGCTGACCCCGAGGTGGCGGATGAGACCTGCTTGCTGCATCTCGACGAGGGTCTCGAACGCCTGGGAGAGGGAACCCTGCTGCGGCCCCTCGGCGTTGCCCATCCGCAGGTTGACCAGGTCGAGCGCCTCGACCCCGAGCGTCTGGAGGTTCTCCTGGACCTGCTGGCGCAGGTCCTCGGGTCGCCGAGCCGTGGGCCAGCCACCCTGTGCGTCACGGTTGGCGCCCACCTTCGTGACGATGTGCAGCGATCCTGGGTAGGGGCGCAGCGCCTCGCGAATCAGCTCGTTGGTGATGCGTGGCCCGTAGGCATCGCTGGTGTCGATGTGGGTGATCCCCAGGTCGACGGCGGCGCGCAGCACCGCCAGCGCACCGCCCCGATCGGCAGGCGGGCCCATCACCCATGGGCCGGCGAGCTGCATCGCGCCGAAACCGAATCGGGTGATGGTCAGGTCGCCGAGGTTCCGGGTGCCGCCGGGAAGTGATGCAGAGGAGGTGCTCAACGTGTGCCCTTCGTCGTGTGTGGTCGGGGTGGCGCTTTCCAGCGTCGTGCACCAGTATCAGCAGCAAACCCTCTGAGAGGAAGTAGGCACCTTGAAGTGCGTAACCCACCCAAAAGTAGGACGGGGTCCGCGATGACGTCGGCCCAGAAGAAGGCACAGGCCGCGGTGGAGTACAACGCGTTCCTGGCGGTGTGCCCCAGCCGCCAGCTGCTCGACCGGATCTCGGACAAGTGGGTGGTCCTCATCCTCTGCGCACTGGGCGGCGACGATTCTGGCGAAACCGCATCGACGAACGCCCCCAGGGCGATGCGCTACTCCGAGCTCTCCCGCCTCCTGGGCGGGGTCAGTCAGAAGATGCTGACCCAGACATTGCGGTCATTGGAGCGCGACGGCATGCTCACCCGCACCGTCACGCCGACCGTCCCGGTCACCGTCACCTACGAGCTGACCGATCTCGGCCTCTCTCTCCATGACATGACGCGTGGCCTCAGGAGCTGGGCCCAGACGCACATGAGCGAGGTGCTCGCCCACCGCGAGACGTACGACGCTCGCACGACGTGACGACTTGCACTCACGGGCGCCCACCTTCCGGAGCAGCCCCGCGACCGCGAAGTGCCCCTGCACCTCGAGCCTCCCGCGAGCCGGGTGAGGCACTGGAACGGGTCGGCCGCTGATCGGATCGGCTCGGCGGTGCAACGATCCGGCCACGAGATGACACTGACGGCCATGCACCCTCCCTCGGAAGCCTCGTTCACCTCGCGGCTGCGCAGCGCCGCTGTTGCGGCCCGGGTCGGCAGCTGGCTCGGCATCTGCTTCACCATCGCCCTCATCACCGGGCTGATCAGCCACTACGCGCAGAACGTCGTCCAGCCGGTCCCGTTCCCCACCAGCCCGTCGTGGGGGTATCGGCTGACGCAGGGAGTGCATGTCGTCACCGGGTACGCGTCGATCCCGCTGCTTCTCGTCAAGCTGTGGACCGTCTATCCGAAGCTGCTCAAGCGACCGCCGCGCGGCCGGCGGGCCTTCGTCGTCGACGGGCTCGAACGTGCGTCCATCGGCGTGCTGGTGGCCGGAGCCATCTTCCTGCTCGCGAGCGGCGTGGCCAACGCGGCGCAGTGGTACCCGTGGGACTTCTCCTTCCGCACCACCCACTTCGCGCTCGCATGGATCACGATCGGCGCGCTCGTCGTGCACATCGCGGTCAAGCTGCCGATCATCAGGCACGCCCTGACCCACGACATCGACGACACCACGCACGATCGGCCGGCGGCCACCGAGCCCGGGCCGGTCTCGCGCCGGGGGTTGCTGGGCGTCGCGGCGCTGGCCGCTGCCGCCGTCGTCGTGGCGACGGTGGGCAACACGGTCCCCGCCTTCCGCCGGATCTCGGTCTTCGCCGTGCGTGACGGGGAGGGCCCGCAGGGCGTCCCGGTCAACAAGAGCGCCGCGGCTGCGGGAGTCACCGGCGAGATGGTCGGCGACGCCTACCGGCTCGAGGTCGTCCACGGGGGACGCACGGTCACGCTCACTCGCGCCGACCTCGCGGGGATGTCGCAGCGCACCGAGCGGCTGCCGATCGCCTGCGTGGAGGGATGGAGCGCCACCGCCGACTGGACCGGTGTGCGGGTTCGTGACCTGCTCGACCTCGTCGACGCACCGCAGGGACGCGACGTCGAGGTGCTGTCGCTCCAGCCGTCAGGACCGTTTCGGCGCACGGTGCTGCAGGGCAACTTCGCCGACGACGAGCGGACGTTGGTCGCGCTCGCGCTGCATGGCGAGCCGTTGTCACGCGACCACGGGGAGCCCGCCCGGTTGATCGCCCCGAACCGGCCCGGGGTCCTGCAGACCAAGTGGTTGAGCCGACTGGAGGTGGCGTGATGCGCACGCGTCTGGCGTTGGGCACCACAGGTGTCGGGGTGGGCCTCTACGGCGCCTACCTCCTGCTGAGCCGTCAGGACGTCGACCAGCTGGTGAGCGCCGGGATCTGGCTGGCGGCCGGTGTTCTCCTCCACGACGCCGTGCTCGCACCCGTCGTGCTGGCCGTCATGTGGCTGGCCGCTCGCGCGCTGCCGGGCTGGTCTCGCCCGGCCGCAGCGACCGGGTTCGTCGTGCTCGGTTCCGTCTCGATCGTCGCGATCCCGGTGCTGGGCCGCTTCGGCGCACGCTCCGACAACCCGACGCTCCTGCCGCGTGACTACGTGAACAGCTGGTGGTGGCTCGCGGTGACGGTGGTGGTGGCCGTCGTGGCGGCGGCTCTCGTCAGTCGTCGCCGGGTCGGCGGTGAAAGTCGCGAAAGGCGGTGAGCAGCACGTGCTCGGCCTCCGGCGAGACGGAGTCGACGGGGACCGAGCCGAGTCGGCGTGATGTCTCGCGCATCTGCTCGACGTAGACGACGCATCCGGGGCACAGCTCGAGGTGCTCGTCGAAGCGGCGTCGGGTCTCCGGGTCGAGCTCGTTCTCGAGATACTCGGTGACGAGCTCGACGAGCTGTTGGCAGGACATGTGGCTCACGGGTGACCTCCCTTCGTGACCGGTTCTGGAGCGAGGTACGACGCCAAGGTCGTGCGGAGGGAGGCGCGAGCCCGGTGCAGCAGCACGCGTTGGTTCGCGGCCGAGATGTCCAGCAGGTCGCACACCTCGCGGGAGCTGTGCCCGAGGACGTCACGCAACGTCACCACGATCCTCTGCCGATCCGGCAGTCGCGACACGGCCTGCCCCAGCTGCTCGCGCACTTCTGCGTCCAGGACGGCCTCGTCGACCGGACGCCACGTCTGGGGGAAGGTCCTCCACCCGCCCGGGTACTGGTCGTCGACCCCCTGGAAGGCGCTCGGATCGACCGTGGGGCCGTGCTCGTCGGACAGGTCCGACCACAGCAGCACCCGCTGCTCGCGGGCCCCACGTCGTTTGGCCGTGTTGACCAGGATCCGGAAGACCCAGGTGCGCAGCGTCGAACGACCCTCGAAGTCGTCAAGTCCACGGACGACGGCGAGCCACGTCTCCTGCACCACTTCCTCGGCCGACGCCTCGGTGGTCACGAAACCTCGAGCGACCGATCGCATCGGACCCGACCACCGGTGCACCAGGTGGACGAAGGCCGTCTCGTCGCCACACCGCAGTGCGTGGAGATCGGGGTCGGCGTCGGTCACGGATCCAGTCTACGAGCGGGCGCCGCCAGCCAGAGCTCGACGGACGCGTGGTCAGAGACCGGCCTGGGTGGCGCCGTACTCGGCCTCCTCCTGCGTGTAGCCGTCGCCTGCATCGGATGACAGCTGCTGGATCATGCCTGCCCGCGAGAAGGGGGAGATGTCGAGGTAGTTCTCCGCCGCCTTCGCGGCCTGTTCCTTCCAATCGGCACCGACATTGTCGGCAGCGAACGTCGCATCCTCCACGGAGTAGCCGTCCCCGGCGTCGGACGACAGCTGACGGATCAACCCTTTGTAGGAGAAGGGCGCGAAGCTGAGGTAGTTCTCGCCGGCCTTCAGAGCGTTCTCCTGGCC
Source organism: Aeromicrobium sp. CF4.19 (assembly GCF_051262555.1). NCBI lineage: Bacteria > Bacillati > Actinomycetota > Actinomycetes > Propionibacteriales > Nocardioidaceae > Aeromicrobium > Aeromicrobium sp. CF4.19. Next base: position 133,835 of record NZ_JBIMEU010000006.1, read on the forward strand.
CGACGTCATGGACGGTTCCTCCGGCTCGGGCTCCGGCTCAGGCTCTTCCTCGACGGCGGCGTCGCTCTCGTCCGAGGAAGAGGTGTCCGGCGACGCGACTGGCGCGCTGTCGTCGGCGCCTCCGCTGAGGGCGGCACCGAAGATGATGAGCGCAACAAGAGCACCAGGGATGATGAAGCGCTTCTTCTTGAACCACGCCCGCTCGGTCTGAGTCGTGCCGGTCGCCGTCGCGGCAGAAGACTGGGTGTGCTCGGTCCATTGTGTCCCGTCGAACCAGCGCATCGTTCCAGTGTTGTCGGGGTAGTACGCGGCGGGTGTCTCCTGGACGACCGTTCCCGTCGCCTCCGCTGCCTGGGTGTGCTCGGTCCACTGTGTCCCGTCGAACCAGCGCATCGTTCCAGCGTTGTCCGGGTAGTACCCGGGAGGTGTCTTCTGATCGGTCATGGCGCGCTCCCTCATTGCCAGGAGGGCGAGCCCGCGTCATGATGATCGCCCCGACGTTGTCTGTACCTGGCCACCCTGAATCGTGCGGCAGGTGGCCGTACTCAGAACCATCGAAGATGGCTCGTTCGAACCATGTGCGGCGAGACTCCGTGACGGTCGCCGTGTCGTCCGTTCGAGCCCTGCCCGGTCACCGAAGAGTCCCGATCAGGAGAGATGCTGACCAGAGTCAAAGGTGGCTTCTTGCTGGTCGGTGTCGAAGATGTCGGCCCCTCGGGGGTCGCGCTGGCACAGTGGGGGCGTGGATGAACGTGGCAAGCCTGGCCGAGCGGGTGACGGTGAGCTCCGAGCGTGGACGACCCGACCCGACGGTGCGCGGCTCGCGGTCCAGCTGGACGGGCCGCGGACGGCGCCGCTGCTCCTGCTTCTGCCGGGGCAGCGCAACAGCCACCACTGGTGGGACCGGCTGCGCGACGACTTCGCCAGGGACTGGCTGACCGTCACCTTCGACTACCGGGGAGCGGGCACCACGACAGCCCCCGCGCCTCCGCGACGCAGGGCGTGGTCGTCGACGTCCTTCGCTGCGGACGCTGCCGCCGTGGTGGAGTCGCTGGGCCACGAGCGTGCCGACGTGTACGCGACGTCGATGGGTGGTCGGGTGGCCCAGGAGCTGGCCATCGCTCGCCCCGACATGGTGCGCCGGATGGTCCTCGGGTGCACCGCGCCTGGCGGCGCGGGGGCGGTGAGGAGCGAGAAGTCGGTGCGCCGCGCGCTCGCCGATCCCGACCCCGAGGAGCGTCTGCGCACGACCGTCGACCTCTTCTACACGCCGGAGTACGTGGAGTCCTTCGGCGGAGTGGAGGCCGTTCCGCGCCACCTGTTCGGCGACCCGGGAATGAGCAGCGCGGACGCGCGCCGCCACCTGCGCATCAGTCGGCGACACGATGCGTGGGAGCGGCTCGACCAGATCGTGTGCCCCACGCTCGTCATGCACGGCACCGAGGACCTGATGACGCCGAAGGTCAACGCCGAGAACATCGCCGACCGGATCCCCGGTGCCGAGATCGAGCTGGTCGAGGGTGGCCGGCACGGCTACTTCGACGAGCTCCGCACCGCCGTCACGCCGACGGTCGCGTCGTTCCTGCGCGGCTAGCAGTGGGCGGCGAGGCCCTGCCGGTCAGGCCACGGGGTCGCGCAGGATCGTGCGCAGGGTGTGCTGCGGGGTCTCGCGGGTGAACCCGTCGAGGTGGAGCTCGTGGTGGGGCCCGCATCGGTGCAGGCCTCGCTCCTGGGCGAAGGAGCCCAGTCGTCCGAGCGTGGCAAGCTCCTCCGCGAACGGTCCGTGGTGCATGACCTGCACGACGTCCTGCTCCTGCGTGGTGTGCAGCTCGATGGTCTCGCTGCTGCGATCTGAGGCGCTGGCGACGCGGGCGCGTGCCTCGGTCAGCTCCTCGGAGGTGGTGCCGTCGGGAACGACGGCGAGGACGCGGTACTGCAGCGACGGGATCGGGTTGACGGTGTAGAAGTCGGCGATCTCCACAGGAATCGACCCGGCGGGGTACCAGTACTGGATCTCGATGGCCGGTTCCGCGCCGTCGTTGATCTGCCGGGCGAGGTCACCGATGACCGTCTTCTTGCGGTAGAACTCATCGGTCCCTGGTGACCCGGATCCGAGGATCGACGCGTACGTCGTGGCCGGGGCGCGGACGTGCTCGGGGGCATCCGATGCGTGGAGGTGAGGTGTGGTTGCCATGGCTTCGTGCCTTTCGTGGTGTGGCCGTCGGCAGGGTGGAGCCCGCCGATGGGGGAGCGCTCAGGCGCTGTAGCCGCCGTCGATGTCCAGTGATGCGCCGTTGATGTAGGCGCCCTCCTCGCCGGCCAGGTGCGAGACGAGTGCAGCGACCTCCTCCACGGTGCCGAACCGGCCGACGGGGATGGTGGCGCGCAACGCGTCGCCCGCCGGTCCGCTGGCGGGGTTCGCCGGGGTGTCCACCGGTCCCGGTTGGACGTTGTTGATCGTGATCCCTCGTGGGCCCAGCTCGCGGGACATGCCGCGGACGAGGCTGGCGATCGCACCCTTGGTCATGCCGTACAGCGACGAGATGTCGTTGGGGAAGTGGGTCGAGGTGACGCTGCCGATCGTGATGATCCGACCACCGTCCTGCAGGTGCGGGGCTGCGAAGCGGATGGTGTCCAGGGTGCCGCGGATGTTCACCGCGATCATCCGGTCGATCTCCTCGTCGGACAGTTCCTGGACCGGCTTCAGGGTCCCGCCGCCGGCGTTGGAGACCACGACGTCCAGGCGTCCCTCACGAGCGACGATGCTGGAGATGGCGTCACGGATCTCCGCCCGATCGGCACTGTCGACCTGGATCCCCATGGCGTCACCGCCCGCTGCGCTGACGGTGGCCTCGAGAGCGTCTGCCTCGGGCTTCGCGGATGCGTAGGTGAACGTCACCTGGGCGCCCTCGGCGGCGAGTCGGCGCACGATGCCCGATCCGATGCCGCGGGCGCCTCCGGTGACGAGTGCGGTCTTTCCTGCGTGGCGGTGCTCCCGGCCGTCCGTGACGCCCTGCTGATCGGTCGTGAGGTTCATGGATGCGGTCATGGGTCAGTGCTTTCGGGTCGAAGGAGTCGAGTCCGGTTCCGACGGGGTGCGATCGGACATGGTGAACACGGCGAGTGCGCGGTGCGCCAGGGCGAGGAGGGCCTGTCGTGGCTCGCCGTCGGCGGCGCGGATGGCGAAGCCGGTGGTGAGGGTGATGAGGAACCGGGCGAGCTCGTCCGGGTCCTCATCCGCGGGAAGGTCTCCGTCGGAGAGTGCCTGGGTGAAGCGGTGGGCGAGCCGTTCCTGGATGAGCCAACGGTTCTCCGCGAGCAGGGAGAAGGCATCCGCCTCGTCAGTCACCATGGCCTGCACCGACAGGCACCCGGGAGGCCGGCCCGGCGTCGTCACCGCTCGTGCGTTGCCGGTCAGGAACGCCTCCGCGGCTGCGAGCGCGGTGGGCATGGCGAGGGCGGCATCGACGTAGGCCATGTTCTGGGCGATGTAGCGCTCCAGCGCGGTGCGGAACAGCTGCCCCTTGTCGCCGAACGCTCGGTAGAGAGCCGGCCGGCTGATGTCCATCGCGGCGGTGAGCTCCGCCAGACCGGTGCTCTCGTAGCCGTGCTGCCAGAACGTGTCGATGGCTGCGTCAAGCACGGCGTCCGGGTCGAATCCGCGAGGTCGTCCGACGGGTGCCATGGAGTGCCTCTCTATTTCGTATCGATCGGTACGTAATGACGATAGCACGATCACCGTGTCCGGTGGGCGGAGAGCGTTCGATGGATCGCCCGCCGAGTCACGGGAGCGCCGCGCGTCGCTCTGGCGGTGCTTGGCTAGGGTCGGGGCCGAGCGTGGCGCGGCGCAGAGCCGATGGTGCACCGAGGGCCGGGTGCCCCGACGCCTTGCCGACCCGGTGGCGCCGCCACCCCGATCGTGAGGACGCAACGTGAAACCAGGCAGGACCGTGCTCGACGTCGGCCGCGGCGCGCTCATCGGCGTGGTGGAGATCATCCCCGGCGTCAGCGGCGGGACGATCGCCCTCATCGTCGGGATCTATGAGGACCTGATCGACTCTGCGGGACACACGGTGCGTGGCCTTCTGGGTCTTCTCGTCGGCCCGCTGCGCGGCCGGGGGGTCTCCGACGGCGTGGCGGAGCTGCGTGCGGTGCGCTGGAACCTGCTGGTCCCGGTGGGGATCGGCATGGTGGTCGCCGTGCTGGCCGGTGCCCGAGTCGTGGCTCCTCTGATCGAGGAGCATCCGAACGAGTCGCGCGCCTTCTTCGCCGGGCTGATCCTCGTCTCGATCGCCGTGCCGGCCCGCATGGTCGGGGGACGCTGGCGTGTCCCGGAGCTGGTCCTCGCGCTCGTCGTGGCGGTCGCGGCCTTCCTGGTCACCAGCCTGCCGGCGGCCACCACGCCGGAGCCGTCCCTGTGGTTCGTCGGGGTGGCTGCTGCGGTGGCGATCTGCGCCCTGGTGCTCCCCGGGTTGTCCGGCTCCTTCATCCTGCTGGTCCTGGGGGTCTACGCACCGACGCTCGACGCACTCAACGAGCGCGACCTCACCTACATCGCGGTCTTCGCGCTCGGCGCCGTCGTCGGCCTGGGGGCCTTCGTGCAGGTGCTGCGCTGGCTGCTGCACCGACACCGTCGCACCACGCTGGTGGTCATGACCGGGGTGATGGTGGGATCGCTGCGGGCCCTCTGGCCCTGGCAGGACGACGGCGGCGACCTGATGGGTCCCGCGGACGATGCCGTCCGCGTGGGGCTGGTCTTCCTGGTCGGGGGAGCCCTGGTCCTGACCCTGCTGCTGGTCGACGCCGTCTCGCGCCGGCGCATCGAGGAGCTCGCCGACCCACCCGCGTAGGTGCTGTCGGGGACAGCGTCCGCAGGACTCGACGTCGCGCCTCTCAGTGTGCGTCCGGCGTGAAATGACGTTTGTCATCGAGATGGCGTGAGGTCTCGGGCCTCGACTCTTGACACTTCGCACTACCGGCGGGCCCGCCGAGACGGCGACGGTGGAGCCATGACTGCTGCATGGACGATGATCGATCCGGCACGGGCTGCCGGCGTGCGCCCGGGAGCGTCCTGATGGGCCTCGCACCGCTGCTGGGGTTCGCGTTCGCCCTCGCGGAGTCTGGGATCGGGCTGGGCGCCGTCCTGCCGGGCGAAGTGGCGATATCTGGCCTCGCTGCCCTCGATCGTGGACCGGTCGCCGCGGTCGCGCTCGTCGTCGCGGTCGCCTCGGGAGCCGTCGTGGGGGACCACCTCGGATACGGTCTGGGTCGCTTCGCGGGAGTCAGGGTGCGCGGCTCCCGGATGGTGGCACGCTTGGGCGTCGATCGGTGGGACCGGGCGTCCTCGTTCATCCGACGCCGTGGCTTCTGGGCCGTGCTCGTGAGCCGGGTCCTCCCTGTCGTGAGGACGGTCACTCCGGTGGTGGCGGGGGCAGGACGGCTGCGATACCCGATCTTCCTGCTGGCCTCGGTCCTCGGCGCTATCCTCTGGGCGACCCTCTGGGTCGGCGTGGGGGTGTCGGCCGCGACCACCGGCCTCCTGGACAGCCCCGTCGCCTGGGTCGTCCTCTCGGCTGTCGCCGGCGTCGGCCTGGCCGTCCGGGTCCTGCGCAGGCGGTCCTCCGTGGCAGTGCCCACCCGTGAGCATCGAGACCAGGCCGATCGTGCGGCGGCCCTCGCCGGCTCGAGCTGATGTCCCTCGGGCGAGGTCGACGAGGCCCCAGCCGTCAGATGCTGCCCCTGCGCTCGATGACGAGGACACGCGCCTGCGGGGTGGGATGGGCGACGTGCTCGTCGCCCGGCTCGGCGAAGCAGACGAGCCCGGGCACGAGTCGCCGGACCACCTCGTCACCAGCGTGCCGGTAGTGCATGTCGACGGCGCCGTCGAGGACGACGAAGACCTCGGGCCCGTCGTTGACGTGCCACACGTAGGGCTCGTCGGTCCAGTGCATGCGGATCGTCGCGTCCTGGATGGAGGCGATGTCGAGGGCGTCCCAGGCGCGGTCGGCGGTGTACGTGCGGGCGTCGAAGAACTGCATGCTGGACTCCAGTCAGAGGTGTGGGTGTGGGTGTGGGCCGTGCTCCACGGCATGAGGCTTCCGACGGCGCTGTGCACGCAGCGGCTCAGGGGATTGGTGTCACGTCCCCAGCGTGCTGACCCGGCGCCCGGACGACCAGAGGCATGAGCGTCTCGATCCATCGGCATCCTGCCAAGCAGTGCTCGTGCGCCGCGTCGTGGCGCGACGATGCTCGACTCGCGCCGGGGGCAGGTCGCACGCAGGCTGGAGGCATGACAACCATCAGCAGAACCTTCACCGTGACGCCCCAGCCCCAGGTGGTCCTGGACTACCTGAAGGACTTCTCCCACGCGACGGAGTGGGACCCGGGAACGGAGTCCTGCACACGCCGCGACTCCGGCCCGGTCGTCGTGGGCAGCTCGTGGGACAACACCTCCAAGATCGCCGGGGTCTCCACCGAGCTGGTGTACGAGCTCCTGGAGCTGACCGACGCCAAGGTGGTCTTCAAGGGCGAGAACGAGACCGCCTCGACGATCGACGACATCACCGTCCTGCCCCACGAGGGCGGCAGCGAGATCACCTACGAGGCCGTGATCGAGATGAAGGGCGCGGCCAAGCTGGCGACCCCGGGCGTCAAGCTCCTCTTCGAGAAGATCGGCACGGACACCGAGGAGGACATGACCACGGTCCTCAACCGGCTGTGACAGCGCGAGCTCGAACCGAGGAAGGGCCTTTCACCTCCGGAGGATCTCCCGGTCAAAGGTCGCGGACGCTCTCTCGCCCAAATTGATACAGCACATCATGTATCGTGCTCGTCATGCCTTCCGTGACCTTGAGCCATGCCGCCGCGATGACGCGCCTGGGGAACGCACTGTCGGACCAGACCCGCACGAGGATCCTGATGTGCTTGCGCGAGGCTCCGGCGGTTCCGTCGGACCTGGCTGAGTCGCTGGGCGTGAGTCGACAGGTGATGTCGAACCAGCTGGCCTGCCTTCGGGGGTGTGGCTTGGTCGAGAAGGTGCAGGACGGTCGGAACAGCTGGTACCGCCTGGCCGACCCCGTCCTCGCGGAGGTCTTGGGGTCGATGCTGGAGCTCGTCCTCGAGGTCGAGCCCGACTGCTGCTCACCCGGCGGCTGCACCTGCGGCATCGAGGCGGACCTGCAGCTCGACTCGGGGCCTCGATGAGGCCCCAAGCGCCTCCCGGCCTCGTGGCGGTGACATGCGCTCTGGGGCAGGCAGCCCTTTCCCGAGGCCGGCGTTCGACCGCTCTCTCTCGTGTCGGCGCGACAGCGTTGGCCACGGCCTCGTCGATCACGCTCGTCGCAGCCGTGACAACCTTTCGTCGCCGATCGACGACGGTTGATCCTCGACCGGGAGCCGTTCCTTCAGAGCTGGTCACCACCGGCGTCCATCGACGGAGCCGCAATCCGATGTACCTCGGGATGGCCGGAGTGCTCATCGCTCACGCCCTCGGGCGACGCTCACCCCGGGCCCTCATACCGACGGTCGCCTTCGTGGCCTGGATCGATGCCGTGCAGATCCCCGGTGAGGAAGCCTTCCTGCGCACGCACTTCGGTACCCAGTACGAGCAGTACGAGCAGAGCACTCGGCGATGGCTCTGAGCTCCCGACCCGACGCGACCGTAGACCGGGGGCTCACCACCGCACGTCAGGCTCTCCTCCAACGTCGCGTGCGGTGGATCGTGGCGGTGACGATCACGTACAACGTCATCGAGGCCGTCATCGCGATCACCGCTGGACACATGGTCTCCTCCAGTGCGCTGATCGCCTTCGGTCTGGACTCGATCGTCGAAGTCATGTCAGCGGCCGCGGTGGCATGGCAGTTCGCAGGACCCGACCCCGAGGCCCGAGAACGTATCGCGCTCCGTCTGATCGCACTGTCCTTCTTCGGACTCGCGGTCTTCGTCGGCATCGACGCGATGCGCGCACTGCTCGGCGCCCCCGACCCCGACCACTCGACGATCGGCGTCGTCCTGGCCGCCGTGAGCCTGGCGATCATGCCGTTCCTGTCCTGGTTCGAACGCCGCACCGGCCGTGAGCTTGGCTCGTCCTCCGCCGTGGCCGACTCCAAGCAGACCCTGTTGTGCACCTACCTGTCAGCAGTGCTCCTCGTGGGGCTGGTGCTCAACTCCGCGCTCGGATGGGGATGGGCCGATCCGCTCGCGGCCCTCATCATCGCGGGCGTCGCAGCCAAGGAGGGTGTGGACGCCTGGCGCGGCAAGCACTGCTGCACACCGCCGCTGTTCACCGTAGAGAGCTCGGAGTCGACGTGCGCCTCGAGACGCTGTTGAACCAGCCCGCTTCGACACATCCACGTTCGACGTCCGAGATGCCCGAAGCATGAGCGGTGGTCCAGCCTTCGGTGCGGGGAGACTCTTGACCGGAACGCTCGGTAGAGGCCCTTCGGCTCGTCGGCAAGTCCCACAGCGACCACCCCAGATCATCGTCACGTCCTCCTCGCCGGTCCTGCCGGTCACCCGCGCGCCAGCGTCCTCTGCCGGCGCGGCGTTCCCCTCGGGCGGGCCCCTCGACGGCGCCGGCCCGCCTCGACGTCGCCTCCGTGCATGTTCGCGGTGGCACGGGGTACACCGGATGCATGAAGTTCTTCTCCAAGCGCACGAAGTCCGGACCCGGGGCCGACGAGAGTGCCCCGGTCAACCCGGCCACATCGCCCGACACCGAGCCCGACACCGACGAGCCGCCGGTCGAACCGTCCGCGAACGCAGACGCGAACGCGCCCGCCGACTCAGAGGACGACGGCGCCGGACCCTCGAACAGCTGATCCCGGACCGCCCGGGCTCACGTCGCCGGGGCGCTCGTCCCCGTGCTGCATGCGCCCGGCGCGAAGGGGTACCTCATCCCCACCAGACAGGACGGAATCTCCATGCGCAGCACCGGTCACCGGACCAGCACGATCCTGATCCCTCGAGGTGAGACCTGATGGCGAGAGCGACGTTCTGGGAGCAGCGCCACGCTCGCTTCCACCCGCCGGCCGTCGAGCCCCTGGACAGCTATGACGACGTCGTCGTGGGCGCCGGTGCCGTGGGCCTGGCGGCCGCGGCCGAGCTTGCCGCCCGGGGCCGACGCGTCGTGGTCCTGGAGGCACACGAGACCCTGGGGGACGGCAACACCGCCCGCTCCACCGGCAAGCTCAGCCTGTTGCAGGGCACCCGCTTCTCCTCGATCGAGAAGGCCGGCGGACCGGATGCGGCTCGTGCCTACCTGACGACCTGTCGCGAGGGCGTCGACTGGGTCGAGGGCGTGCTCGACCGGTGGGACGTCCCGGTGCAACGCCGGCCCGCGGCCACCTGGGCCGTCGAGCAGAGCCAGATCCCGTCGACGCGTGCCGAGGACGAGGCGGCGCGCCGAGCGGGACTGACGACCCGGTGGCAGCGGGAGGTCCCCGGAGGCCTGCCCGGTCACGGAGCGGTCGTGCTGGAGGACCAGTGGCAGGTCGACGCGCTGCAGTACACGGAGGGACTGTGTCGTGAGGCGGTCTCCGCGGGAGCCCACGTCCTCCTCGGCCGTCGAGTGCGGTCCGTCGGCAAGGGGAGCCCTGTGACGGTGACGTGCGAGGACGGCCTCGAGCTCGTGGCCGCCCAGGTGCTGCTCGCCACCGGTGCCCCCATCCTGGATCGCAGCGTCGCCTTCGCCACCACCAAGGCGCAGCGGTCCTACATCCTGGCCTTCGAGCGAGCGTCGGACTTCGAGCCGATGACGCTCTCCGCGGGCGCGCCGGGCCTCTCGTTGCGCGGCGCTCCGGGGGACGGGACGCAGTCGCACGTCGTGCTGGTGGGTGGCCACGGTCACCCCGTCGGGCGCGAGCACCCGGCCGGACAGCACCTGGAGTCACTGCGGCAGTGGACCCACACCTACCTGGACGTGGGCGCGGAGCTCGCCGCCTGGTCGGCTCAGGACTACATGAGCCCCGACTCCCAGCCCCTCGCGGGCCGGGTCCCGGGACCGGCGCCGGTGCACGCGGTGACCGGGTTCGGCAAGTGGGGTCTGCTCGCCGGGATCGGCGTGGCACGCCGCCTCGCCACGGCCATCGCCGACGGTGCGGACGTGCCCTCGGTCCCCTCCGGTCGCCTCCTGCGGCCCGGGTCGATGCTCGCCGTCGCCGGGTGGAACGCCGAGGTCGGAGCCCACCTCACGTCCGGCTGGGCCGGCGCGCAGACGCGCGCCGCCGCGCCGCCGGGGGAGGGGCAGGGAGTCGTCAGCCGGGGGCTGCGTCCCGACGCCACCTCGACCGTCGACGGGTGCCGACGGACGGTGTCGGCGGTCTGTCCACACCTGGGCGGCATCGTCCGTTGGAACGACGTGGAGCAGTCGTGGGACTGCCCACTGCACGGCTCCCGCTTCGCCGCGGACGGCCGTGTGCTCGAAGGCCCCGCGACCCGGGGCCTGACCCCCGACCACCCGACGCCCGACGACGTGGCGCCGACGACGGAAGGAGAATCTCGATGAAGGCAGCAACATGGCAAGGAAAGCGCGACGTCCAGGTGCTGGAGGTGCCCGACCCGCAGGTCCAGGACGCCGACGACATCGTGATCCGAGTGACGACGACCGGCCTGTGCGGCTCGGACCTGCACCTGTACGAGGTGCTCGGCCCGTTCATGCACCAGGGCGACGTCATGGGTCACGAGACGATGGGCGAGGTGGTCGAGAAGGGCAGCGCCGTCGACTCGCTGGAGATCGGGGACCGGGTCGTCATCCCGTTCCAGATCGCGTGTGGGCACTGCTTCATGTGCGAGCGCGGCCTGCAGACGCAGTGCGAGACCACGCAGGTCCGCTCCAGCGGGATGGGTGCCGCGCTCTTCGGGTTCAGCTCGCTCTACGGCAGCGTTCCCGGTGGGCAGGCGGAGTACCTGCGCGTGCCACACGCGAACTACGGCGCCATCCGCGTCACCGAGGACCTGCCTGACGAGCGCTACGTCTACCTGTCCGACGTGCTGCCGACCGCCTGGCAGGGAGTGCGTTACGCCGACGTCCACGAGGGCGACACGCTCGCCATCGTCGGGCTCGGACCCATCGGCGACATGGCCGCCCGCCTCGCCCTGCACCAGGGGATCCGCGTGATCGGCCTCGACCTCGTCCCCGAGCGGCTCGCCCGGGTCCAGGCTCGCGGCGCCGACGTGGTGAACGTGCAGGAGGGCGACCCGGTGGAGGCCGTGCAGGCCCTGACGTCGGGCCGCGGCGCCGACGGAGTCATCGACGCCGTCGGCATGGAGGCCCACGGCTCGCCAGGACCGTCCGTGCTGCAGAAGGCCGTGGGGCTGCTTCCCGGCCCGGTCGCTCGAATGGCGATGCGCACCGGCAGCGTGGACCCCCTGTCGGCGCTCCACCTCGCCACGAGCCTGGTCCGCCGCGGTGGGACGGTGTCCATCTCCGGTGTCTACGCCGGCACGATGGACCCGATGTCGCTGCAGTACCTCTTCGACCACCAGGTCACGCTGCGGATGGGGCAGGCCAACGTTCGCCGATGGGTGGAGGACCTCGTCCCGCTGGTCGAGCGCTCCGACGACCCCCTCGGCCTGGAGTCGTTCGCGACGCACCGGCTCCCGCTGGCGGACGCGGCCCACGCCTACGACATCTTCCAGCGCAAGGCCGACGGGGCGGTGAAGGTCGTCTTCAAGCCTGCCGGCGGCTGAGCGGCCGGACATGACGACGGCGCCGCGACCGGAGGGTCACGGCGCCGTCGTCGTCCCGGGCAGCCAGTCACACGTCGCCGCGCCAAGCGCCCGTCTCGTGCCCGTCGCGGGCCTCGATGAAGTCCTTGAAGCGGAGCAGGTCGCCCTCGATCCTCGCCTCGAGCAAGCCGCTCGCGTCCCCGACCTTCTCCACGAGCCCCTCGGGGTCGATCGTCATGTGGGCCGTGACGCGGGTGTGGTCGCCGTCGATCGGTTCGAAGGTGATGGTCCCGTCGTGCTGCGGACCGTCGTCGGACCGCCAGGACACGAGGCGGTCGGGCTGCTGGTCGGTGATCGTGGCGTCGAACTCACGGCTGACCGGCCCGACGGAGATCTTCCATCGCAGGTGGACGTCGTCGACCTGGCGGACCTCGTCCACGCCGTCCATGAACTCCGGGAACGACGCGAACTGCGTCCACTGGTCGTACACGCTGCGCAGGCCGACGGCGACGTCGACCGACTGGGTGATGGTGCTCATCGTGACTCCTCTCGTGGGTGCGGGCGGTGTGCCCGATGGTGCAAGGATGACGCGCGAACCGGTGCTGCTCACGCGGCAGCGCGCTGGAGCCGACCGAGCAGGGTCGACAGACGGCGCGAGACCTGCATCTGGCTGATGCCGAGCCGCATCCCCATCTCCTTCTGGGTCATCTCGTCCATGAACCGCCACTGCAGGAGCCGGCGCTCGTCGTCGGTCAGGTCGCGGCACAGTGCCCGGAACGTCACCCACTCATCGGCCCGCTGGAATCCGGGCTCCTCGAGGGCGAACGGATGCCCGGCCTCCTGCGCGGCCTCGGTCGAGTCGCAGGTGAAGCACCCCCTCGCCCCCATGGCCTCGCGGACCTCGTGGGCCGGTTCGCCGAGCCGCAGGGCCACGCTGCGGTAGTCGTCGTCGCGGGGGTGGACCTCCCACTCGGCGTTGATCTGCGCCTGGAGCTCCTGCAGGCGGCGGGGCGGACGGACGTCCCAGGCCTTGTCGCGGAAGTGCCGCTTGAGCTCACCGCGGATGGTGGCAGCGGCGAACGGCGCGAACGCACCGCGCTCCTCGTCGTAGCTCTGGGCCGCCTTCACCAGGGCGAGGCGGGCGACCTGCTCCAGATCCTCGGACTCGACGCCGCGGCCGCGGAAGACGCGGGCCAGGCGGGACGCCATCGTGAGGTGGTCGAGGATGAGATCGTCGTGCTCGAGGGCATGAGCCATCAGGACTCCCGAAGGGTGGGTGGTGCCGGATGGCTGTGGCTCAACCACTTCCCACCATGCTCCCGAACCGGCGACCAGGCAAGTCGAGCCGGCGACCCGGTGGGCACCGTCCCCACGGGCGGCTGCGCGGGCCCCGGCCGAATCGGTGGGCGCCGGGACGTGAGCCCGCAGGGTTGCGGGGTACACCTCCTGCAGCGGCCCTGTTGAGACCACAGCAGGGCCGCGCTCACTCATCGCGTCCACTCATCGCGACCGCGCATGAGGACGAGGGCTCTGGGTACCCCACCCACATGCCCCTCGAGACGATGGACTTCGGCCCACTGCGCGTGGTCCACGACGCCTCGGTCCTGACACCCAGGCCCTGGACCCTCGCCCAGTCGGAGTGGGCGCGGCGCCTGCTCGATGAGCTGCCCTCCGGATCGGTGCTGGAGCTCTGCGCCGGCGTCGGGCACATCGGACTCGCTGCGGTGCACGGCACCGGTCGCGCTCTCGTGCTCGTCGACCGTGACGAGCACGCCTGCGAGCTGGCACGGGTCAACGCCGAGGGGGCCGACCACCCGGTCGAGGTCCGTCACGGCACGGCAGCCACCGTCATGGCCGATGACGAGCGCTTCGCCCTGGTGATCGCGGATCCGCCGTGGGTGCCGTCCGCCGGCACGGGGCAGTTCCGGGAGGACCCGGTGTGGGCCATTGACGGTGGCCCTGACGGCCTGGACATCGCCAGGGAGTGCGTCGACGTCATCGGGCGTCACCTGCTCCCTGACGGCCATGCCCTGCTGCAGCTCGGCACGTCGGAGCAGGCCGATGCCCTGGAGCTCGATCTGGACTCGGCCGACCTGGCGATCTGCCGGCGGGCCGCGTTCGACCGCGGTGTGCTCGTCCTGATCGAACGACGCAACATCTCCGACTAGGCGGACGCGGCGGCCCGGCGAGGCCGGGCCGCCGGTCGTCTCAGGACCGTGACCTGCGCTCGCGCTCCGCGAGGACCTTGTGCGTCCCGTCGCACCACGGCGCCCGTGCGCTGGCCTCGCAGCGGCAGATCGCCACGACGGGACGTTGGGCGCGCGTGGTCGCGCCCGCGGCGTCCACCACGAATCCGACGCCTCGCACGAGACGCGGTCCCGGGACGCTCATGCCGGACTCATCGCTGCGAGCAGGTCGTTCCCGGCCCGCGCCTCGAGCTCGAGGCAGACGAAGGCGCCGAAGAGGACCTCCCGCTCGGCCTCGGGCTCCTCGGCGATCATGCGCCCACAGATGTCGTCCATCGCCAAGAGCTCGTGGACGGCGTCGGCCTCGACGTGCTCGTCGTAGTAGCGCACCACGGCCTCGTCGAGGTCCAGCCGGCGCAGGCCGCGCACGATGTCGGCGCACGGCAGGGAGCTCGAGGCCTCGAACGCGGCCAGGTGGCCCATCGCGGCGTGGCGCAGCCGGCGGCGCAGGCAGAACATCGAGAGGGCGTTGCTGATCTCGAGGGTGCTGGTGGTCGCCCGGTCGATGTGGGCGCCGTAGGACGGATCCAGGCCGGCGGCCTCCAGGGCGTCGGCGAACAGCTGGGAGTGGACGCGCTCGGGGTGCCCGTTGCCCAGCTCGTCGTACTGCAGCTCGGCGAGTGCCGCCTTGGGCCCGGCGCTCAGGCGGGGCAGCACGAAGCAGTGCGGATCCGCCTCCTTGAGGTGGTTGATGCTCTTCTGCACCAGGATCTCCCGGACGTCGTCGACGGTGGCGTGATCGCGCACGAAGCCGGCCACCCCCGGGCCTTGCGCGTGATGGTCCAGCAGTGCTTGGACGGTGGCGGGACCGGTCCAGGACTCGAAGTCCGCTCGCAGGCGGCCCTCCAGCGTGCGCTCCAGCCGGCCACGCAGGCGCAGGAGGTCGGGGTCCCACTCCATGTCGTCGTCGACCTCGTCGAAACCCCGGTAGAAGAGCTCGAACAGCATCCACAGCGCCAACGCCTCGTCGTCGGCCCGGATGTCCGGGTGCACCGTCGACGTCAGGACGCTCGACTGCGTGTCCCCGGATGCCAGTCGGTCGCGCACGGAGCGGCTCAGAGGCCCCCTGGGCTCGGGGAGCCTCATGCGTCAAGACCCTCAGCGGTGCACGGGGCCGGGTGGTCCGCCCCGGCGGGGGAGGTGGAGATCATCATGTCCCGGGAGTACCCAGAAGCTCCCCCACGATGCATGGCGTTTGACGTCGTTCGCCGCGGGTACGAGAACGCTGGAAGGACGCGGTGCTGCCAAGGCTTGCGCAGTCGGCGGCATCGTCGTCCTTCCACCATTGGCGCCGGCCCGACCGCGCCGAAGAGGTCATGCCGAAGGAGAAGGACATGAAGGCCACGTCCGGTGATGTCGTCGCGAGCGCTGCACCCCTCCCGTCCGACAGGACCGGTCTTGTCATCGATCTCCACGACGCACAGGACCGTGCCTACCTCCGGAACCCCGCATCGGTCCTGCCGGCCGTGGTCGTGTGCCTGCTCGCGAGCGACGCCGAACCACCTGACTGGTTCGACCCGCCCGCACGGAAGCCGGACGTGCAGTGCGTCCTCGTCGTGGTGCGCACCCCGGCGCGGGCGGGGGCGTCCGCGACACGTGCACGCAGCCCACGGATGGTGGGTTCAGTCGTGGACGAGGCGTTCACAGCCGCCGCTGCAAGGCTGCTGGGCACCGGTCCGAGCGTGACGTCACCCGTCCCCGGGGTGACGAGCCTTTCGGTGCATTCGTGAAGGTCTGCGATACTCAGGATCCCACCCTGCGGTCCAGACGTGTGGTGGGTGCTGCCCGACCTGTGGAGGACCCTTGATCTCACCGAACGACCTGTCGTTGGCGCGGCTCGCGGCCGAGCTGGCAGAGACGAGGACCTTCGGGGCGTCCGTCAAGCACATCGTCGACTTCGCGGCCGAGACGTTCGGTACCGATCACGCCGCGATCCTCCTGATCCGCGAGGAGGGGAAGACGTTCGAGTCGAGCGGCACCAGCACGCCCGTCGCGAAGGCGGTCGACGCTCTCCAGACCTCCTTGCACGAGGGGCCTTGCGTCGATGCGGCCGTCGAGAGCCGCATGGTGGTGGCGAACGATCTCTCCGAGGACCCGCGCTGGCCCCGCTGGGCCTCCGCGGTCGTGGATCTCGGGATCCGGAGCGTCCTGTCGACCGAGCTGCACGCCGGCGGTCGGCGGATCGGGGCCCTGAACATCTTCGACCTGCGGCCTCGCGAGTTCACCCGCGAGGAGATGGAGCTCGCCCAGCTGCTCGCCTACCACGCGTCCGCCGCGCTCCGAGCGGCTCGGGAGATCGAGGGCCTGACCATCGCGCTGGACTCCCGCAACGTCATCGGTCAGGCCCAAGGCATCCTGATGGAGCGCTACGGCGTCGACGGTGACCGCGCGTTCGCGATCCTGCGCCGCTACTCCCAGGACCACAACATCAAGCTCATCGAGGTGGCCAAGGGCCTCATCCGGTCCTCGGACCTGCCGACCGAGCCGTCGTCCCCGCCTGGTGACTCAGGCTCCCCGGCCGGCGACTGACCCGTCAGGAGTCAGCGGTCGTGGACGCGTCGCCCCTGGATCGTCCGGGGCGTCAGCGCGATCAACAGCTCTCTCTCGCCACCGGCCCAGGGGCGCAGCCTGGGGTCGGCAAGGACCTCCTCGCGCACCGCGGGGTCCTGCACGGTGGCAGCGGAGCCCTTCACGACGACGCTCCATCCGTCTCGAGAGACGGTTCCGTGGTGGTCGACCTCGAAGGCGACGTCCGGCGCGTCCACCAGGTTCGCGAGGGGGCCGTGCTCGCTCGTGCGGAAGTAGACGACGTCGTCCTTGACGACGAAGTTGAGGGGGAGGAGCTGCTGGCCGGAGTCGTCGACGAAGGCCACGCGACCGACGGTGGTCGTGCCGAGCAGCTCGCGACACTCCACGCCGTCCAGCTCGTGGAGTCCGTCGTGGTGGTCGGCCTGGCTCGGCATGGTGTCTCCTCGGCGTCGGGTGGCACTGTCGATGCTCCTCCTGCGCCGCCCGGAGGACAACTCGGTCCGGGGGTCGGGCCGATCAGGCTGCTCGTTCTCCCGTGGGCCGTGGCACGGCGGTGGCGTCGCGCCGATCGGCACCTGACCCGTGCACCTGGTCGAGACGAGCGTCGATGCCGACCGTCTCGACGGCCAGGCGTACCGAACGCATCAGCGTCGGGTCGTCCCGGGTCTCGACGATGAGGTAGCTGCGGAGGCCGTCCCCGGACTCCACCACGTGCTGGTGCTCTCCCAGCAGGGCCACCTCCAGCATCGCCCGCGCTGGCCCGAAGCCGGCCGGGTCGGTGGTGGAGAAGATCTGGATCGACCACGCGTCGCAGTCCATCGACGACCTGTGCGCCGCGCTCACGAGGCGACTCGCTGTCGGTCGGACTCCTTCAGGATCTCCGTGCGCTCGCGCTCGGTGAGCCCGCCCCACACGCCGTAGGGCTCCCGGGCCTCCAGGGCATGTTGACGGCACTGATCGATCACGGGGCACGTCGCGCAGATGGCCTTGGCCGCACCCTCCCTGTCGCTGCGGGCGGTGCCGCGCTCGGCGTCGGGGGAGAAGAAGCGGGCCGAGTCCAGGCCCATGCAGGCGCCCTCGTACTGCCACTCGTAGGAGGACTGCAGGACCTTGGGGAGTCGGGAGAGGTTCGCCATCGAGATCAGTCCTTCGCGCAGGGAGGCGGGGGTGCCTGAGACCAACCTAGACAAACTTGTTCAACTGGACAACACAATGAACAAGTTTTTTCCCACGGGTCGAGGTGACGCATGTCTCGGGCGAAGGTGGTGCAGGACCTCGGCGTCCAGGGAGACCGTGCTCGCGGGCTCGGAGAGGCCGCCCGACTCCGCAGGATCGAGCTGGCTGGGGTGCGTCACTCGACGAGCCGGCCGCGGGCGAACGCCTGCAACCTCATGCACACCGTGTTCACGTGGTGTCGCAGCCAGAACGTGGCCGCAGGGCCGAACGCGCCCGAGGTCGCGTCGGCTGAGTAGGTGACCAGGCAGCCCTGTGGATGCTCGGCGAGCAGGAGGTGCTCCTCCAGCGTGGCCATCGTCGTGCAGGTGGTCAGCGAGAGCAGCTCAGACGGCTCGAAGGTCGTGACGATGACGTTGGCCTCGATCGGTTCCTGCCCGGCGTCGTGCACGCAGAGGTAGGACGCCGCCGGCTGGAGCTGGTCACCCTGGGTCGAGATGCAGCTGCCGAGCGGGCTCCACTGGTCCAGGCTCTCCAGGACGACCAGCTCGGCCCAGAGCTGTTCGCACGTCAGGCCCGAGATGATCTCGTGGCCGGAGATGAGCATCACTCGACGGTAGTCGCGCGACGAGGCCGTCGCACGTCGTGCGGGACGCCCTGGTCAGGCGGTCGAGGCCCCGTCCAGGAACGGGTAGTCGGTGTAGCCCTTCGCGCCGCCGCCGTAGAAGGACGCGGGATCCGGCTCGTTGAGCTCGGCACCGGACTTCCAGCGCGCAGCCAGGTCGGGATTGGCCAGGAACGGCCGTCCGACGGCCACCAGGTCGGCCAGGTCGCCGTCGATGACCTGCTGCACCTCGGCCAGGTCGGTCACGTCGGCGAACCCGGTGTTCGCGATGAGCGTGCCACCGAAGCGGGTGCGCAGGTCCTTGACCAGGTCCGACGCCGGGTCGGCCAGGACGCTGAGGTAGGCGAGCCCGAGCGGTGCGAGAGCGTCGACGAGGTGCCCGTACGTGTCCGCCACGTCCGTCGGGTCCTCCTCGATGGCGCCCTGGACGTTGTGCGCCGGGGAGATCCGGATGCCGACGCGGTCGCCGCCGATGGCGTCGGCGACGGCCTCGGCGACCTCGATGACCAGGCGGGCGCGCTTCTCCGGCGAGCCGCCGTGGGTGTCGGTGCGCTCGTTGGCCGAGGGGGCGAGGAACTGGTGCAGCAGGTAGCCGTTGGCCGCGTGCAGCTCCACCCCGTCCAGGCCTGCCGCGACGGCGCAGCGGGCGGCGTGGACGAACTCCTGGACGATGCTCGCAAGCTCGTTGGTCTCCAGGGCGCGGGGCACGGCATGCTCGACCTTGCCCTCGGCAGTCACGATCACGCCCGGGGTCTGGATGGCGCTGGGGGCGACGGTCTCGAGGCCGCCCTTGTTGGCCGGGTGGGCGATGCGTCCGGCGTGCATCAGCTGCACGACGATGTGGCCGCCCTCGGCATGGACCGCGTCGGCCACGGCCCGCCAGCCCTCGACCTGCTCGGGCGTGTGGATGCCGGGGGTGTCCAGGTAGCCCTGACCGACGGCGCTGGGCTGGGTGCCCTCGCTGATGACGAGACCGGCACCGGCGCGCTGCGCGTAGTGGGTGGCGGCGAGATCGCCCGGCACCTGGCCCTCGCCCGCGCGGTTGCGGGTCAGCGGGGCCATCACGAAGCGCTGCGGCAGGTCCCACGTCCCGACCTTGATCGGCTCGAACACGTCACTCATCGATTGCTCCTCACGTCCTGGTGCCGCGGCGGTGGACACCGTGAAGGTTCAACAACCTCATCGGGCCACGATTCCATCCACGGCTGTGGTCCTCGCGACACCCTGGGAGCGGAACATGTCCGGCTTCCGGCGTGTTGGCGTGGTCGCGCTACGCCTCGCCGTGGGCGTAGCCCTGGCGGAAGGTCGGGAACGCCGGTTCCCAGCCGCTCGAGCGGAGCAGGGCGTTGGACAACCGCTTGCCGTGCCCGCGGGCCGGGTCGGCCGGTGGGGGAGTCGGCGCTCCGAGCCGCTCGGCCAGGAACGCGGCGACCTCGCCGAGCTGTGCCGGTTCGTCGTCGGTGCCGAGGTAGAGACGGGCGGGCTGCTCCTCGCGGGTCAGGAGGTGGACGACGGCAGCCGCGGCGTCGTCGCGGTGGATGCGGTTGGTCCAGCGGTGGGGGTCCTGGATGCGGCCCTCGCGCACACGGTCCTGCAGGTTCCGGCTGCCGTGGCCGTACAGACCGGAGAGCCGCAGGACGGTGCCCGTCGGGACACGCTGCACGAAGTGCCGCTCGGCCTCCAGCAGCATGCGGCCCGGGCCGTCGGCCGGACGAGGTGGTGTGTGCTCGTCCGTGGGGGCGTCGCCGTCCTGGGAGCCGAGGACTGCGGTGGAGGAGACCAGCACGGCGCGGCGCGGCACCTGTCCGGCTCGATCGAGGGCGTCGAGGGCTCGGCCCATCCCCTCGACGTAGGTCGCCCGGTAGGAGTCCTCCGTGCGGGGCCGTGCGGTGAGGGCCACGACGAGGAGCCCGAGGTCGAGGTCGGGCAGGCGCGGGGCCTCGCGCGTCAGGTCGACCGCCAGTCCGTGCAGCGGGGCCGGGACCCGTGCGACGTCGCGGCGAATGGCCGCGACCTCGTGCCCGAGGTCGACCAGCCGCAGCCCGATGTCGGACCCGAGCTCTCCGCAACCGACGAGCAGCACGTCCGAGGTCATGGCAGGAGGCTACGTGGGGGACCGGGAGGCGGCTCGTCGGGCGAGGGCTTCGTCAGAACGGCGGCCAGGGGACGGCGGGCATCTCCCCGGCGGGCTCGGGGAAGGCTCGAAGGGCGAGCAGGTGGTCGCAGCGTGCGACGAGCGCCGTCACCTCGGTCTCGGTGAGCAGCGCTCGAAGGGCCTTGCCGAGGGGCCCGTCCAGCAGGTCGCGGACGCGTTGCACGCCGTCCACCTCGTCGTCGGTCAGCGGCTCGCCGAGCCAGCCCCAGAGCACCGTGCGCAGCTTGTGGTCGGTGTGGAAGGTCAGGCCGTGGTCGATGCCGTGCCGGTGACCGTCGGTCATCTCCAGCACGTGCCCACCCTTGCGGTCGGCGTTGTTGGTGACGACGTCCAGCACTGCCATGCGACGCAGGGCGGGGGAGTCCTCGTGGACGAGGGAGACGGCGGTGTTGTGGCCGTCGACGCCGTCGAAGACGTGCTTCCATCCCGAGGGCACCGTCCCCTCCGGGACGATCGTCACGGCCTCCTGCTCCACGTCGGGCTCACGCCACAGCTGAACCATGCCGACGCCGTGCGGCCCCTCGCGCAGCCAGGTGGGTGGCACGACGTCCCAGCCGAACG
The DNA here is from genome assembly GCF_051262555.1 of Aeromicrobium sp. CF4.19. Classification (NCBI taxonomy): domain Bacteria; kingdom Bacillati; phylum Actinomycetota; class Actinomycetes; order Propionibacteriales; family Nocardioidaceae; genus Aeromicrobium; species Aeromicrobium sp. CF4.19. Next base: position 154,792 of record NZ_JBIMEU010000006.1, read on the forward strand.
CCTCCGACACGACGAAGGCCGCGACCTCGCGACGCGCCAGGTTGCCGTCGGGAAAGTCCCAGAGTGGGCGCTCTCCCGCCACCGGCTTGTAGACGACGGTGACCCCGTCGATCTCCCCGACGAAGGTGGCGTTGGACGCCGGCATGATCCGACCGGTCAGCGCGAGCTCTCCGTCCGGCAGGTCCAGGCCACCGCTCACTGGAACTCGTCGGGCAGCGTGCAGACGTGGTCGGGGTCCATCGGCACCTTGCACAGCGAGCAGATGGGGCGGCCGGCGCCGACCACCTCACGGGTGCGCTTGGCGAAGGCTCGGGCCGCTCCGACGGGGATGCGCACGACGAAGACCTCCGCGGGCTCGGACTCGTCGGCGTCGATCGCCTCGTCGTCCACGACCGGAAGGGGGAACGCCTCGATCACGACCTGAGCGGTGGTGGGGTCCCACCCCAGGCTCATGACCCCGGTACGGAAGTGCTCGACGACCGGCTGGTCGAGCGGATCGTTGTCCACGAGGCCGTCGGGAGTGAGGGCCGGGATGCTGAAGGGGTTGCCGTCCTCGGCCATGAGCGAGTCGAGCACCTCCTCCAGGCGCTCGGCCAGGGCGGCCGCCTGCTCCTTCTCCAAGGCGATCGACATCATCTCCTCACCCGCCCGGGCCTGGAGGTAGAACGTTCGCTCCCCGGGGTTGCCGACGGTGCCGACGACGAAGCGGTCGGGCCAGTCGAATCCGTGGACGGTGGTGGCCATGCCTCCATGCTAGGACGAGGTGCCGACCTCCACCGTGCGCCGGGGGCACCGTCGCTGTGCCGGGGGCTGGGATTGTGGCCCACAGGTCGGTTTCATGGCTGTGGTGGGTGTCGGTGGTGGGTTCTATGATGGGAACATCCACTCGATAACGGATGTTCGGAGGCAGAGCCCGATGGCCGCACCCCTGCTGGAGCAGCAGCCCGTCACCGCTGGTGACGTGGTGGCGACGCTCGCGCGGGTGCATGCCCTGCTCGATGCGCTTCCCACTCAGGTGTACTCGGGTCTGGCGGGCCGGGAGCAGCGTGAGGCGGCTGGCTCGCTGGCGAGGCTCAAGGCCCGAGTGACTGCTCATGAGCTGGCGGCCGTGGCCGCGGTGGAGTCCTCCGGAGCGGCCCGTCGCGAGGGCGCGAGCAGCACCGGCTCCCTGTTGGCTGGTGACTTCGGCCGGGACCGTCGTGGTGCCGATGCCGTGGTGCGACAGGCCAAGCAGATCACCACGACGCCCCAGACCCATCAGGCGATGGCCAACGGATGCTTGAGTGCGCGGCAGGTGAGGTCGATCAGCCGGGCCCTGGACCAGCTCCCCAAGACCGTCACCCCTGTGCAACGTGAGGCGTGTGAGACGCAGCTGGTCGAGGACGCACCCCGGATGGACCTCAAGCTGTTCGAGCGCCACGCCGACCGGGTCGTGGGCCACTTCCTCACCACCACCGAGGACGAGACCGGGGACAAGTCCGACCTGGATGCAGCGGAGAACAATCTCGTTGCGGCGCGTGAGAAGCGAGCCTGGGACAACGCCGACTTCTGGATGGGCCCGGCCGTGGACGGGCTGGTCAAGGGCGGATTCACCATCCCGGAAGCCCAAGCCGCCCACCTTCGGGTCGCGATGGACGCCCTGTGCGCACCCCAGGTCGAGATCGCCAGCCCCACGCGACTCTCCCGAAGGTCCGGCGAGGTCCTCCTCGACGAGCGACCGAGCTACCGGACCCGGCAAGGCTGGGCCTTCACCTACCTGTGCGAGCTCCTGCCCACCGAGAAGCTGCCCGAGACCAACAACCTCGGACCGATCCTGACCATCAACCTCGACCACCAGACGCTCATCGAGAAGATGAAGGTGGCGACGCTGTCGACCGGCGAGAGGATCTCCGCCGGCCAAGCCAGGCGGATGGCGTGTGAGCACCGGTTGCTTCCCGCGGTCCTCGGCGGTGAGTCGCTCCCGCTGGACCTGGGACGCGACAAGCGACTCTTCACCCTCCACCAGCGCCAAGGCCTCGCCCTGCGCGACCGCGGCTGCGTCTTTCCCGGCTGCGACAGACCACCCGGCTGGTGCGTCGCCCACCACGCAAGACGCACCTGGGCCGACGGCGGCGGCACCGACCTTCAGGACGGCGTCCTCCTCTGCCCCCACCACCACCGCATCCTGCACGCCGACGGCTGGGACATCACCTTCAACGAACGCGGACACCCCGCCCTCGTCCCGCCACCCACGCTCGACTCCCGACGACGACCGAGACTGCACGACCGCTTCAGGCCCGTCACGGTCTGACCGCAGGAGAGCTCTGCCCGGGGCCTCGGGCGTCGTCCGGGTGCGCCGGTGGGCCGGTCAGGTGGTGGCGTGGCCGGCGCCACCGCCGACGGCGGCGTCCGTGGTGGGTGCGGCCGCGGCCAGCCAGGAGAGGTCGCCGGCGTCCGTGTTCATCAGGACGACCGTGGGGCGGGCGCTCGAGTAGTGCACGATCGAGACCGAGGCAGGGTTGACGCTGATGCGCTGGAACAGGTCCAGGTGCATGCCGAGGGCGTCGGCGAGGACCGCCTTGATGATGTCGCCGTGACTCACCGCAGCCCAGACCGCGCCGGACCCGTGCTCGGCCTCGAAGGCGGCATCGTTCTCGCGGACGGCAGCCACGGCACGAGCCTGCATCGCGGGCATCGACTCTCCGCCGGGAAAGGTCACGGCAGACGGCTGGTTCTGCACGACGGACCAGAGGTCCTCCTTGGCGAGGTCGGCGAGGGACCGGTCCTGCCAGTCGCCGTAGTCACACTCGTTGACGCCGTTCTCGATCGACAACGGCGTCGGCCCGGACTGACGCTCGAGCACGGCCTGCGCCGTCTCGCGGCAGCGCTCCAGCGGGCTGGAGACGACACCGACGAGCGGTACGGAGGCCAGCCGCTCGCCCGCGCGGGCGACCTGCTCCCGCCCGGTCTCGTCGAGCACGACGCCGGGGGTGCGGCCGGCGAGGACGCCACTGGCATTGGCGGTCGTGCGGCCGTGACGAAGGAGGATGACGGTGGCCATGCCGTGAGCCTAGTCGTGGGTGCCAGCGAGGGTCGGTCGTCCGCGGGTCGCTACGCGCTGGCCTCCAGGCCGAGGATCTGGCCGAATCCCGTGCTCGGGTCGGCCAGCAGGTCCATCAGGATCTCCTGCACGACGGCCAGCACGTCGGCCTCGGGGGCGACGCTGGCGGCGAACCCGGAGAGATAGAGGAGGTTCTTGAAGAAGAGGACGAGGTCCTTGGGCATGCGGAACCCGTTGCGGGCCAGCACCTGCAGCAGGCGACCGAGCGTGATCCCGAGCTGGTCGAACGTGACCTCGCCGCGGGCCCGGTCGGCCAGCAGGTCAAGCTCGACCTGCAGCTCGGCGACCACCTGGGTGACGTCGGCGTCGTGGTCGATGGCACCGAAGGACTGCATGGCTGCGATCTGGCCTGCGGCGTCGCCCCCGGCCCAGGCCGCGAGGTACTGCACGAGGCCGGCACGTTGGCGAGCATCGAGACGCCCGGCGATGCCGAAGTCGACCAGGGAGAACGTGCCGCTCGGCGCGTCGATGAGGACGTTGCCGGCGTGCAGGTCGCCGTGGAAGACGCCGTTCCTGATCGTCGCCTCGACGACACCCTTGATGCCCAGGTGCAGCAGCTCGGCCCCGTCGACCTCCTGGACCGGTCCGAGTCGGGTGTAGGAGATGCCCGGCAGGTGCTCCATGACGAGGACGCGCTCGGTGACCATGCCCGGGAACGGCCGCGGCGTGATCATGTGGTCCGCGCCGAGGGACTCCAGCACGGCGGCGGAGTCCACGAGGTTGGCCGCCTCGAGCCGGAAGTCCAGCTCTTCCAGCGACAGCTGCGCGAACAGCTCCACGAAGCCGGTGAGGTTGGCCGAGCGGGCGGCTCCGTGCAGCCGCTCGGCTGCCGCGGTGGCCAGGGCGAGGGTCTCGATGTCGGCCCGGAAGCGGGCCCGCAGCCCGGGGCGTCGCACCTTGACGACGACCTCGGTCCCGTCCAGGAGCCGGGCGCGATGCACCTGCCCGATCGAGCCGGCGGCGAGAGGCTCGGCGTCGAACCAGGAGAACCGATCGGTCAGGTCGCCGAGCTCGCGCTCGACGACCTGCTGCGCGACCCCGGGCTCCAGCGGTGGTGCCTCGTCCCGGCACCACGCGAACGCCTGCACCCATTCCTGGGGGAGCAGCCCCTCGGCCGTCGCGATGAACTGGCCCAGCTTCACGTAGGCAGGCCCGCCCGCGCGCACCAGGCTCTGGGCGCGCGCGAGGGTGCCGGCGCTGGCGTTGGGCGGCTCGACGCGTAGCCCGGCGGCCGAGGCCACCGCTGCGACGAGGTGGAAGGGAGCGCCCGGCGCCGCCGTCGTGAGGACCCGCAGGCCGGTGCTCAGCAGGCCGACGATCGTGTCCGGCCAGACCCGGGGGCTGGCCAGGCGCTGGGCGTCGCGCGCCACCGTGGCGCGCCGCGCCTGCGCCTCGTGCGTCCAGTGCAGGGACTGCTCGGTCAGGCCGGGCAGTCCGGACAGTCGCTGCGAGGCGCGGATGAGCGCCGTGGTGCTCGGCAGGGGCGGGGGAGTCGTGCACTGCGTCGTGCTCTGCGTCGTGCTCTCGGGCGCGGACATACCGAGAGAATGTCACATACTCCGGGTATGACGCGAGCGTTCGGCCGCGTGCGTCTCGTCACGAGCGTCTACGTGAGCAGGGCGGTGACGACCACGACGGCGGGGACGGAGAGCACCGTCGTGACGAAGACGGCGTCGCGCGCGAGCACCTCGCCCCGCCCGTAGCGGGTGGCGTGCACGAAGATGTTCTGCGCGGTCGGCAGGGCGGCGAGCACCGTCACGGCGAGCAGGGTCTCGTCCTGCGCGCCGAGGGCGAAGCGGGCGACGAGGTAGGCGACCGCCGGCTGCACCACGAGCTTGAGCAGCACGATGGTCGTCAGGACGGCGGGCCCACCCCCGGACCCCGGTCGCGGCCCCAGCCTCAGCGAGATGCCGTACGCGAGCAGCATCCCGGGGACCGCCATGGCGCCGATGAGGGTCAGCGGGTCCTCGACGGGCGGTGGCACGGTCGTGTCGGTCACGGCGAGCGCGAGGCCGAGCAGGGACGCCACGGTGAGCGGGGTGCGGAACGGCCTGGCCACGACGCGACGCCAGGTGGGACGCCCCTCCGCCACCGCCAGGTCCAGCACCGTCAGGGCGATCGGCTGCAGCACGAGCATCTGCAGCAGGAGGGTCGGGGCCACGAGAGCCGCATCGCCGAGCACGTAGGCGGCGATCGGCAGGCCCAGGTTGCCCGCGTTGACGTAGGAGGCGCACAGCGCTCCGATCGTCGACTCCGCCACGGGCTGACGGAACACCAGGACCGCAGCGCCGACGTACAGGAGGGCCGCGACGAGCACCGCGACGCCAGTGGCCACCAGGTTCGTCGAGATCACCGAGTCGACGTCGGTGTCCTGCAGCACCGTGATCAGGAGAGCAGGGCTCGCGACGTAGAACGCCAGCCGGGAGAGCACCTGCTGGGCGGTGAGGTCGAAGAGGCCCAGGTGCGCCAGCAGGGCGCCGAGGGCGATGAGCACGCCGATCGTCGCGAACCCCTCCAGGACTCCTGTCATCACCGACATCCTCACAGGTTCGTGCCGTGGGTACCGGGTGCTTGGCGCAACCATCTGCGCATGACGTGATGCCGTCTGGTCATCACCGTCTCAACGCTCTGGCGTGAGCCTCCCTCGGTGCGTGGCCGCTGCTAGCGTCAGTCGCCCGTCGAGGAGGAGAGCGATGTCGTCCGCCGTGCTCGTGGCAGCGCCCCTGCAGCCCGACCTCGCGTCCGCACTCGCCCTGCGGCACGCCGCCGTCACCGTGCCACCGCCGGGAGACCCGCAACGCCCCCGCGCCCTGGCCGCCCTCGGCTCCTCGACCCAGGTGGCCGTGACCACCGCCCGGTACGGCCTGGACGGCGCCGACCTGGCGGCGCTTCCCGAGCTGCGAGCGGTCGTGAGCTTCGGTGTCGGGACGGATGCGCTCGACCTCGACGCCCTCGCTGACCGCGGGATCGTCGTCAGCACCACACCCGACGTCCTCACCGACGCCGTCGCGGACCAGGCAGTCGGGCTGCTGGTCGACGTGCTGCGCGGCGTCAGTGCCGGGGATCGTCATGTGCGATCGGGACGATGGGCGCGAGACGGAGCGCCGCCCCTGACCCGTCAGGTCACGGGGCGTCGCGTGGGTGTCGTCGGCCTCGGTCGCATCGGCACGGCCGTCGCCGAGCGGCTGACCGGGTTCCGCTGCGAGATCGGCTACCACAACCGGCGTCCTGCGCAGGGGGTCGAGCTGCAGTGGTGGCCGTCGGTCGCCGAGCTCGCGCAGTGGGCCGAGGTGCTCGTGCTCACGGCGCCAGGCGGGGTCGCGGCACTGGTGGGTGCCGAGGAGCTGCGGCTCCTGGGCCCGGACGGTGTGCTCGTCAACGTGGGACGGGGGAGCGTCGTCGACGAACCGGCCCTCGTGGCGGCGCTCGTGGACGGGACGATCGCCGGTGCGGGGCTCGACGTCTTCGCCGCCGAGCCGCACGTCCCCGAGCCGCTGCTGACGATGGAGAACGTCGTGCTGGCCCCGCATGCCGGCTCGGCGACGCACGAGACGCGGGCCGCGATGAGCGAGCTCGTGCTGGACAACGTCGCCTCGTGGCTCGAGCGCGGCGAGCTCCTCACCCCTGTGCGACGGTGAGCGGCCTCCTTCTCGTCGTCGCGGGCGTCGGCGCCGGCTTCTGCGGGTCGGTGGCAGGGCTCGCCTCGCTCGTCAGCTACCCGGCCCTGCTGGCGTCGGGCCTCCCGCCACTGGTCGCCAACGTCACCAACACCACGGCGATGGTCGGCACGGCCGCGGGCTCGGTGGCGGGCTCGCGGCCCGAGCTGCGCGGGCAGGGGCGTCGCATCGCGGCGCTCGTCGCGCAGACCTCGGTCGGTGGGCTGCTCGGCGCCGGTCTGCTGCTCACCATGCCGGCCGAGGCCTTCGAGGCCGTGGTCCCGTGGCTCGTCGCCCTCGGCTCGGTGCTGCTGCTGGCACGCGACGGCCTGCGCCGGTGGGCGCAGCGGGTGGTGGCTCGGCGGGGGCGCCCCGGGCCCGGCTGGGTCTGGCCCGTCGTGATGGTCGTCGTGGGCGCCTACGGCGGATACTTCGGCGCCGGTGTCGGCGTGATCGCCCTCGCCGCGCTCGCGGTGCGACACGTCGAGCCGCTGGCCGTCACCAACGCCGTCAAGAACGTCGCCACCGGGACCTCCAACGCGGCCGCGGTCCTGCTGTTCGTGCTCGTCGCGGACGTCGACTGGCGGGCCGCCCTGCTGCTGGGGTCCGGCGCCGTGGTGGGGGCGTGGATCGGGCCGAAGGTCGTGCGACGTCTCCCCGAGCGACCGTTGCGGTGGGCGATCGCGCTGGCCGGCTTCGGGCTGGCGATCTCCCTCGCCCGGTAGGGGCTGCCCGCTAGCGGACGAGCGCCGGGCGCTTCGGGTCGAAGGACCATCCGGGGACGAGGTGCGCCATGGCGGCGGCGTCGTCCCGCGCGCCCAGTCCGTGCTCGAGGTAGAGCTCGTGGGCGGCGGCCACGGCGTCGTCGTCGAGGGTGACGCCGAGCCCGGGGACGTCGGGCAGCGCGATCGCGCCGGCCTCGATGCGCAGCGGGTCGGTGGTGAGGTGCTGGCCGTCCTGCCAGATCCAGTGGGTGTCCAGCGCGGTGATCTCGCCCGGCGCCGCGGCACCCACCTGGGTGAACATCGCCAGGGAGACGTCGAAGTGGTTGTTGGAGTGCGAGCCCCACGTGAGGCCGAAGTCCTGGCACATCTGCGCGACCCGGACCGAGCCCCGCATCGTCCAGAAGTGCGGGTCGGCGAGGGGGATGTCGACGGCCTGCTCTCGAACGGCATGGGCCATCTCGCGCCAGTCGGTGGCGATCATGTTGGTGGCGGTGGGCAGGCCCGTGGCGCGACGCAGCTCGGCCATCGTCTCGCGACCGGAGAAGCGTCCCTCGGCGCCGCACGGGTCCTCGGCGTAGGCCAGCACGTCGCGCAGACCGCTGACGATCTCGATGGCGTCGGCCAGCAGCCACCCGCCGTTGGGGTCGAGCGTGATCCGGGCGTCGGGGAAGGCCTGCTTCAGCGCGCGGACGCTCTCGGCCTCCTCGTGCCCGGGAAGGACTCCACCCTTGAGCTTGAAGTCGGTGAAGCCGTACCGCTGTGCCGCGGCGCGGGCGAGCTCGACGATCCCGTCAGGGTCCATGGCCTCGCGACGTCGGAGCCGTTCCCAGTCATCGGCCCCGGACTCCTGCCCGGTGTCCTCCACGACGTAGGGCAGATCGGTGCGGGCGTGGTCGCCGACGTAGAACAGGTAGCCGAGCATCGGGATGCTGTGCCGCTGCACGCCCTCACCCAGCAGCTCGGCGACGGGCACCCCCAGGTGCTGGCCCTGCAGGTCGAGCAGCCCGGACTCCAGGGCCGTCACGGCGTGGATGGTGGTGCGCTGGTCGAAGGTCTGCAGGCCCCGACCACCGGCGTCGCGATCGGCGAAGCGCCGGGCGACCTCACGCAGGAGGCTGCCCAGCTCGGCCACCGGCCGCCCCCGCAGCACGGCCCCGGCATCGTCGATCGTGCGACGGATGGCCTCCCCGCCGGGCACCTCGCCCACGCCGGTGCGACCCTCGCTGTCGGTCACGATGGCCAGGTTGCGGGTGAAGAAGGGCCCGTGTGCCCCGCTGAGGTTCAGCAGCATGCTGTCGTGACCGGCGACCGGGACGGCGCGCACGGAGGCGATGGTGGGTCCTGGCATGACGGTCTCCTGGCCTGCGGGGTGGCTGACCGTTCCACGCTAGAGGCTGTGAACGATTCTCGTCCAAGACCCATCACGGATGGTGTGATGCGTCCGGAGCATCACTTGAGCACGTCGAGCACGGACTGCAGGGCCGGGTTGTCGGTCCCGCGGCCCCACAGCAGGTGCAGCTCGGCCGGCTGGTCGGAGATGGCGCGCAAGGAGAGGTGGGTGACACCGTCCACGTGCAGTCCCATCGCCGACTCCGGCACGAAGGCGATACCTCGACCTCCGGCGACGAGCCAGGTCATGGTGAGGATCTGGCTGACGGTGTGCACGACGTTCTGGTGCGCGATCGGCACCATCCGCACGACGAGGTCGTAGAAGTACCGCGCCTTCGTCGGTGAGTGCATGATGATCGGCTCCTGCACGAGGTCGGTCGCCACGACGTCACGATCCAGCATGGTCATCCAGTGGTCCACCGGGACGGCGAGGACCATCTCCTCGCGGTGCAGCAGGCGCGAGGCGAACTGCTCGGTGTCGAAGGGAGGGCGGGCCAGGCCGAGGTCGAGCTCGCCGGAGGCCAGCCCGGCGACCTGCTGCCCGGTGACCATCTCGTACAGGTCCAGGTCGATGTCCGGGAGGGCGGCGCCGATCTCGTTGAGCAGCCGGGTGAGCGTGCCGTACGTGGAGGCGGCGGTGAACCCGATGCGTACCGTGCCGGCCGAGCCGGCCTGGATCCGGCGGGCACGATCCGGTGCCACGTCGGCCAGGGCGAGCAGGCGGCGGGCCTCGTCCAGGAAGACCGTCCCGCCGGGGGTGAGCGAGACCCGGCGGTTGTCGCGGTCCAGCAGGCGCACCCCCACCGAGCGCTCGAGCTTCTGGATCTGCCGACTGAGTGGTGGCTGGGTCATCTGCAGACGCTCGGCTGCCCGGCCGAAGTGCAGCTCCTCGGCGACGGCGACGAAGCCACGCAGCTGGTCCAGTGAGAACATGATGCAGGCAAGGTATCACCTGATATCGAACCGGGCTTGGACACGCATGATTGCGGCTCCTAAAGTGCAACGCATCCCCCAGGCGTGACCCCGCTCACAGCGCGATCGCCACCTGTCCCCCGAAGGAGTCACCATGACGTCCACCCACCCCCGTCGCACCCGCGCCCTGGTCGGCGTCGCCACGCTCGCCCTCGGCCTGTCAGCGTGCGGCGGCAACCTCGGCAGCGAGAGCTCGGACGAGGCCTCGGAGAACTTTCCCTCCGGCGCGATCAACCTGAGCGTCGGCCAGGACCCCGGCGGCAGCACCGACCTCATCGCCCGCGCCCTGGCCGAGCCCGTCTCCGACGACCTCGGCGTGCCCATGCCGGTCGTCAACGTCCCGGGCGCCAACGGCGGGCTCGCCGCCCAGGAGCTGGACGGCCAGGAGCCGAACGGCCAGGAGCTCATGGTCATCAACCTCTCCCTGGCCGCGATCACGCCGCTCGCCGTGCCCGAGGACCAGGCCATCGACATCGCTGACTACGACATCGTCACCGGGATCTCCCAGGACGACTACGTGATGGTCTCCAACGCCTCCAGCGACCTTGCATCCGTCGACGACCTCGTGGAGGCCGGTGACACGCTCGACTACGCCACGACGGGCGTCGGCACCGGCAGCCAGCTGGCCTCTGAGCTGCTGTTCCAGCTCGCTGAGATCCCCGGTCGCTCGGTGCCGTTCGACGGCGGCGCACCCGCGCTGACCGCCGTCCTGGGCGACCAGGTCGACGTGGCCACGGTCCAGCTCGGCGAGGCCATGCCGCAGATCGAGGCCGGAGAGATCACGCCCGTCGTGACGTTCTCCGAGGAGCGCAACGAGTTCATGCCCGACGTGCCGACCGCGGTCGAGGGCGGCTACGACGTGCTCGTCTCCCAGGCTCGCGCCATCGCCGCGCCGAAGGGCACGCCGGAGGACATCATCGAGAAGCTCCGCACCTCCTTCGAGGCGGCCTACGAGACCGAGGCCTACCAGGACTTCAACGAGCAGAACCTGCTCACCCCGACCGAGATCACCGGTGACGAGGTCCAGCAGACCTGGAGCGAGGCCCTGGAGAGCTACCGCTCGCTGATCGAGGAGTACGACATCGACCTCGGCGGCGAGCAGTGACCTCTGCCGGGTCCTCGCAGTCCCCGGAGGCGTCGGTCCCCACCGACGCCTCCGGGGCGCAGGCTCCCGACGACTCGGAGGCCGACGAGGCCGCGACGGTCGACGAGCTCGTCGAGCAGTGGGAGGCCGAGAAGCCGCCCGCCGCCGGCACGGCGAGCAACGTCGCGGCGGCCGTCGTGGTCGGCCTGCTCGGCGTCCTCGGGCTGCTCGGCTCGCTCGACCTCGGCGTCGGCGCGGCCTCGGCCCCCGGAGCCGGCACGTGGCCTGCGCTGGTCAGCGCCGCGATGGTGCTGCTCGCCGTGGGCCTGGCGATCACCGCCCCCCGCAACCACGACGCGGAGAAGTTCAGCGGCACGAGCTGGCTGGTCGTCCTCGGCCTGGCGACGATGGTCGGTTTCGCGATGACGGTCGGCACGGTCGGCTTCGAGATCCCCGCGGCGCTGCTGGCCTTCGTGTGGCTGAAGGTGCTCGGTCGAGAGGGCTGGCGGACGTCGGTCGTCACGAGCCTGCTCGTCACCGTGGCCTTCTACCTGATCTTCGTCTTGGCGCTCGGCACGCCGATCCCCCACCTCTTCTAAAGGACCTGTCATGGACTTCGCCCCCGTGCTCGACGGCTTCGCGGTCGTCCTGCAGCCGGAGAACCTGCTCTACTGCCTGATCGGTGTCACGGTCGGCATGCTGGTCGGCGTCCTGCCGGGGCTCGGTCCCGCCGCCACGGTCGCGATCCTGCTGCCGCTCACGTTCAACGTCGAGCCCGTCACCGCCATCATCCTGCTCGCCGGCATCTTCTACGGCGCCCAGTACGGCGGCACGATCACCTCCGTCCTGCTGCGGCTGCCGGGGGAGGCGTCATCGGTCGTGACGGTCTTCGACGGCTACGCCATGGCCAGACAAGGACGTGCGGGTGCGGCACTCGGCATCGCGGCGCTCGGCTCCTTCATCGGCGGCACGGTCGCGATCATCGGGCTCACCTTCTTCGCCCCGTTCGTGGCGAGCTTCGCGCTCGACTTCGGACCGCCGGAGTACACCATCCTGGCGCTGCTGGGCATCCTGCTGGTCTCCACGGTCGGCAGCGGCCATCGCGGCAAGGCGATCGCCGCCGCCGCGGTCGGCCTGCTCCTGGCGACCGTGGGCCGCGACGGGTTCACCGGCGCCGAGCGGTTCACCTTCGACAACCTCGCCCTCAGCGACGGCATCGACTTCGTGCCGATCGCCATGGGCATCTTCGGCCTCGGCGAGATCCTCTACAACCTCGAGGACCGCACCAACCTGACCCGCTCGGTGAAGCGACCCAAGCGGGTGCTGCCGACCGGTCAGGACATGCGCGACTCCTCCGGGGCCATCGGCCGTGGTTCGGTGATCGGCTTCTTCCTCGGCATCCTGCCCGGCGGCGGCGCCGTCCTGTCGTCCATGGCGGCCTACGCCTATGAGAAGAAGCGGTCCAAGCACCCCGAGCGCTTCGGGAAGGGTGCGATCGAGGGAGTGGCCGCCCCGGAGACCGCCAACAACGCCGCGGCGACCTCCTCCTTCATCCCGCTGCTGACCCTGGGCATCCCGGCGAACGCGACCATCGCGGTGATCTTCGGTGCCTTGCTCATCCAGGGCGTCACGCCCGGCCCGCAGCTGGTCACCGAGGATCCGGAGCTCTTCTGGGGCATCGTCAACTCGATGTACATCGGCAACCTCCTGCTGCTGGTCATGAGCATCCCGCTGATCGGCGTCTTCGTGCGGATCCTGCAGGTGCGGGCCTCGATCCTGGCGCCGATCACGGTGCTCATCACCCTCATCGGCGTCTACACGGTGGCCAACAGCGTGTTCGACATCCTCCTGGTCTGCATCTTCGGCGGCATCGGGTACCTGATGAAGAAGTTCGGCTTCGAGCCGGGGCCGCTCGTGCTGGCCTTCGTGCTCGGGTCGTTGCTGGAGAGCTCGATGCGTCGTTCGCTGATCCTCTTCGACGGCGACCCCACGGGCTTCATGACCAGGCCGGTCTCGGGCACCCTCGTCGCCATCCTGCTCACGGTGATCATTCTTCCCTTCGTGCTGCGGATCGTCCGCGGCCGCACGTCCAAGAGCAAGGAGCTCATATGACCGTCCTCGTGGGGTACCTGCCGGGAGCCGAGGGAGCCGCCGCGTTCCTCGCGGGACTGTCCGAGGCGCGTCGCCGGGGCGAGGACCTCCTCGTGCTGAACTCCCCACGGTCGGGGTCGCCCATGACGGCCACCCGGGCCGACGAGGACGACGTCGCGGGGCTGGAGCGCCAAGGCCTGGAGGCGGGGGTCACGCTCCAGGTCCGCCAGGACGCCCATGCCGACGACCTCGTGGACATGGTGCTCACGGTGGCCGACGAGGTCGACGCGTCCGTGATCGTCATCGGGCTGAGGCACCGCAGCGCCGTCGGCAAGCTGCTGATGGGCAGCACCGCCCAGCGCATCCTGCTCGACTCGTCCCGACCGGTGCTCGCCGTCAAGCCCTGATGCGCGCGGCCTTCATGCCGGCCGCGGGCGTCGTCGAGGTCGGTGACTTCACGGACCCGGCTCCCGCCGAGGGCGAGGTCCTGGTGCGGATGCACCACGCCTCGATCTGCGGGTCGGACACGCACGTCGTGCACGACGGCTTCCACCGCCCCGAACGCCTGGGCGTCCCCGGCTATCCCGGGCACGAGGGGGTGGGCGTCGTGGAGGTCTCCCGGTCGACGCACTTCAGCGAGGGTGAGCGCGTGCTGACCGTGCCGCCGGGCTGGCTCGGTGCCTGCTACGCCGAGCTGCAGGTCGTCCCGGAGCAGTACCTCGTGCCGGTGCCCGACGCAGTCACGCTGGAGCGTGGCCTCATGGCTCAGCAGCTGGGCACGACCGTCTTCGCGATGAAGCGCTTCGGGCGTCCGCCCGGCGACGTCGCAGCCGTCATCGGGGCGGGGTCCGCGGGCTCGTACTTCGTCCAGCACCTGCGCCGGCTCGGCTACGAGCACGTCGTCGTCTCCGACCTCGATCCGAACCGGCTCGCCACCGCGGCAGCCCTGGGAGCGACGACCACGGTGGACGCACGCGACGCGTCCGTCGTGGAAGCCGTCCGAGACCTCAGCGGCGGGGCCGGTGCCGGACTGGTGATCGAGGCCGCCGGGTACGACGCGTGCCGCGCCGACGCCATCGAGGCGCTGCGCCACGGCGGCACGGCGGGCTTCTTCGGGTACCCCGAGCGGTACGGCGACGCGGCCTACCCGGCATTCCTGGCCTTCCGGCGCAACGCGACCCTCGCATGGATCAACGGCGCCCAGCTGGAGCCCGGACTCGCCTCCTTCCACGAGGCCATGGGTCTCATCGAGGCCGACGCGATCGAGGTCGGCCAGTGCCTGGGACTCCGGCTCGACCTGGAGGACGCGGCACGGGCCATCACCGTGGCCCGGGCGCACGGCGGCGGCGCCACGAAGGTCAACCTCGTGCTGCCCGCCGGCCGCTGAGCCGCAGGCTCAGGGGCGGGCGCCGTGCTCGGAGGTGGCCACCGTCCATGCCCGCGCCTGGTCGCTGAGGGTGAAGCCGAGCCCGGGGCGGTCCGAGACCCACATCCGGCCGTCGCGGGTCTCGAGGGTCTCGTTGAACAGCGGGTCCAGCCAGTCGAAGTGCTCCACCCACGGCTCGATGGAGTACGCGGCGGCAAGGTGCACGTGGATCTCCATCGCGAAGTGCGGTGCGAGCTCGAGCTGCTTGGACTCCATGATGGTGGTCAGCCGCAGGAACTGGGTGATGCCGCCGATGCGCGGGGCGTCCGGCTGCACGATGTCCTGGGCACCGGCCTCGATGAGTCGCAGGTGCTCATCGACGCTCGCCAGCATCTCGCCTGTCGCGATCGGGGTGTCGAGGGCGCGGGCGAGGTTCGCGTGGCCCTCGGCGTCGTAGGCGTCCAGCGGCTCCTCGATCCAGACCAGGTTGAACTCCTCGAAGATGCGGCCCATCCGCATGGCGGTGGCCCGGTCCCACTGCTGGTTGGCGTCGACCATGAGCGGCACGTCGTCATCGAGGAACTCACGGACGGCCGTCACCCGGGCGACGTCGGCACGCCAGTCCGGCTGCCCGACCTTGAGCTTGATGGCCCCGATGCCGGCCTCGAGCGATCCCGCCGCGTTCTCCTTGACCTGCTCGATCGGGGTGTGCAGGAACCCGCCGGAGGTGTTGTAGGTGCGGACGGAGTCACGGTGCGATCCGATGAGCTTGGCGAGCGGCAGGCCGGCCCGCTTGGCCTTGAGGTCCCACAGCGCGACGTCGAAGGCGGCGATGGCCTGGGTCGCCAGTCCGCTGCGCCCGACGGACGCACCGGCCCAGGACAGCTTGACCCACAGCTTGGAGATGTCGTTGGGGTCCTCGCCGACGAGGACGTCGGCGATCTCCTTGGCGTGCGCGAACTGGCCGGGGCCGCCGGCGCGCTTGGAGTAGGAGAAGCCCACGCCGCTGTGACCGCCCGTGGTCGTGATCTCCACGACCAGGAACACGACCTCGGTCATCGGCTTCTGGCGCCCCGTGAGCACCTTGGCGTCGCTGATCGGGGTCGCGAGCGGCAGGACGACGCTGGACAGGGCGACGTGCGCGATGCGGTCGATCGTGGCGGGCCCGGCCGATGCGGCGACCAGCGCCGCCTCGGGGCCGGAGAGCGCGCTGCTGGTGGGGGTCGGCTGGCTGGTCATGGTCACTCCTGGGTCGGCGACGGCTCGAGGTGGCCGTCGACGGTGCGGGGGAGGCGGTAGGGGTTCTCGTCGCGCAGCTCCGGTGGCAGCAGCGCGGGCGGGACGTCCTGGTAGGCGACGGGACGCAGGAAGCGCTCGATCGCCCGGCTGCCCACCGACGTCGTCGACGGTGCCGAGGTGGCCGGGAACGGGCCGCCGTGCACCATGGTGTGACCGACGTCGACACCCGTCGGCCAGCCGTTGACCAGCACCCGGCCGGCCACGAGCTCGAGCTCGCCGAGCAGGGGGCCGGCGACGGCGTCGTCGTCGGTGCCGAGGTGGACGGTGGCCGTGAGCTGGCCCTCGAGCCCGGAGGCGATCTGGGCAAGCCGGGCGGGATCCTTGACGCGGACGACGAGGGCGGCCGGGCCGAACATCTCCTCGTGCAGGTGCGGCTGCTCGGCGAGCACCTCCTCGGTGGTCTCGAACAGGCGCGGCGTGGCGGAGACGGCGGCATCGTCGGGGGCCGTGCCGTCGCCGGCGGTCCGGACGCCCGGCGTCGTGCTCGTGCGCTCGCTGGCGTCCCGGTACGCTCCGGCGATGCCCTCGGTCAGCATCGGTCCGGCCGCGACGTCCTGCAGCGCCTGCGAGGCGGCTCGGACGAAGGTGTCCACGGGCTCACCGTCGGCGACGAAGACCAGGCCGGGCTTGGTGCACAGCTGGCCAGCGCTTCCCGTGAGCGAGGTGACGAAGCCGCGTGCGACGTCCTCGGCGCGCTCGGCCAGGGCGCCGGGCAGGACGAAGACCGGGTTGACGGCCGACATCTCGGCGAACACGGGGATCGGAACCGGGCGGGACTGGGCGGCGGCCACGAGCGCGAGCCCGCCGCGACGGGAGCCGGTGAAGCCCACGGCCCGGATCCGGTGATCGGTCACCAGGGCGGTGCCGAGCTCGTGCGTGGTGCCCTGCAGCAGCGAGAACGTGCCCTCGGGCAGTCCGTGCTCGGCCACGGCGTCGCGGATGGCCCGGCCGACGATCTCGGACGTGCCGGGGTGCGCGGGATGGGCCTTGACGACGACGGGGCACCCGGCGGCGAGCGCCGAGGCGGTGTCCCCGCCCGCGACGGAGAACGCGAGCGGGAAGTTGCTGGCACCGAAGACGGCCACCGGTCCGAGCGGCACTGCTCGCTGGCGCAGATCCGGACGGGGGAGCGGGGAGCGGTCGGGCAGCGCCGGATCGATGCGGACACCGCGCCAGCCGCCGTCGCGCACGACACGGGCGAACAGGCGGAGCTGTCCGCAGGTGCGCCCCGTCTCCCCCTGGACGCGGCCCAGCGGCAGACCGGTCTCGGCCTGCACGCGCGGCCACAGCTCGTCGGTGGACGCCTCGATGTTGGCGGCGATGCTCTCCAGGAACGCGGCACGCACGTCGGGTGGCGTCTCGCGGAACGTCGCGAAGGCGGTCCACGCCAGGGCGGCGGCCTCGGCCACCTCGGTGGCACCGCACTCGCCGAACGGCGGCTCGATCGGGCTCGCCGTGGCGGGGTCGACGGCACGGAACGTGGCGCCCTCGGGGCGCAGGTCGTTGGCGCCGAGGATGGATGTTCCTTGGAGGGTCATGTCAGGACACCTTCTTCACGAGGTCGGTGAGGTCGGCCAGCTGGCTCTCGGTCAGGTCGGTGATCGGCGGGCGGACGGGGCCGGCAGTGCGTCCGACGGCCGTCATGCCCGCCTTGACGATGCTGACGGCATACCCCGTGCCCTGGTTGCGCAGGTTGCAGTAGGGGATCACGAAGTCGTTGAGCGCGGTGCGGATGTGCTCGTGGTCGCCGGCGCGGACGGCACCGTAGAAGTCCAGCGCGAACTGCGGCACGAAGTTGAAGATCGCCGACGAGTAGGTCGTCAGGCCAAGGCTGATGTAGGGCAGGGCGTACATCTCGGCGGTCGGCAGGCCACCGACGTAGAGGAGTCGGTCGCCGACCTGGGAGAAGATGCGGGTCATCTGGTCGATGTCACCGGCGCCGTCCTTGAAGCCGACGAACGTGGGGCACGCCTCGGCCAGACGGGCGACCGTCGTGTCGGCGTAGATGGCGTTGGCGCGGTTGTACACGATGACGCCGAGCGAGGTCGCGTCGCAGACCGCCTTGACGTGGTGGAACAAGCCGTCCTGGCTGGTCTCGGTGAGGTAGGGCGGAAACAGCAGGATGCCGGCGGCTCCGGCGCGCTCGGCCGCCTGGGCGAGCTGGATCGCGGTGGCGGTGCCGTAGCCGACAGGAGCGAGGACCGGGGTGCTCTCTGGTGCACTCTGCACCGCCGCGGCCACGACCTGCTCGACCTCCGCGGGCGTGAGGGAGAAGAACTCCCCGGTGCCACCCGCGGCGAACAGTCCCGCCACCTCGTACTGACCGAGCCACGCGATGTTCTCGCGGTAGGCGCTCTCGTCGACGCTGAGGTCGGCGGCGAAGTGGGTGACAGGGAACGACAGCAGGCCCTGGCCCAGACGGGCGGCGAGCTCCTGCGGCGTCAGCGTGGTCATCGGTGTGGCTCCCTCGAGCGGTGGATGTGGCGTGTGCCACGACCCTAGGAAGCATCGGTCATCCACGTCCAACACTACTTCTGGATGAATTGATACCCACAGTGCATCGGCTGCGAGACCGGGCCCACCTCGTGCTCAGCGCCAGCCGAGCGCGGGAGCGACGTGCTTGACGATGCTCTCCATGACATGGGCGTTGTACTCCACGCCGAGCTGGTTGGGCACCGTCAGGAGCAGCGTGTCGGCGGCGGCCACCGCCTCGTCCTGCGCCAGCTGCTCGACCAGTGCCTCCGGCTCGGCAGCGTACGTCTTGCCGAACCGTGCCTTGCCACCGTCGAGGAAGCCGACCTGGTCCTCGCCGCCCGAGCCCCCGAAGTAGGCGCGGTCGCGGTCGTCGACGATCGGAAAGATGCTGCGGCTGACCGAGGTCCGCGGCTCCCACGCGTGGCCGGCCTCGCGCCAGGCGTCGTGGAAGCGCTGGATCTGCTCGGCCTGGAGCTGGTGGAACGGCACGCCGGTGTCTTCGGTGAGCAGCGTCGAGCTCATCAGGTTCATCCCCTGCTCGGCGGTCCACTCAGCCGTCGCCCGGCTCCCGGCACCCCACCAGATGCGCTCGCGCAGTCCGGGGGCGTGCGGCTCGAGGCGCAGCAGGCCCGGTGGGTTGGGGAACATCGGTCGCGGGTTGGGCTCGGCGAACCCGTCACCGCGCAGCAGGTCCAGGAAGATCGCCGTGTGGCGTCGTGCCATCGCTGCGTCGTCCTCGCCGTCCGCCGGGACGTGCCCGAAGTGGCGGTACCCCTCGATGACCTGCTCCGGTGATCCCCGGCTGATGCCCAGCTGCAGGCGACCACCGGCGATGAGGTCGGCCGACCCGGCGTCCTCGATCATGTACAGCGGGTTCTCGTACCGCATGTCGATGACGCCCGTGCCGATCTCGATCCGGCTCGTGCGCGCACCCACGGCCGCGAGCAGCGGGAACGGGGAGGCCAGCTGCTGCGCGAAGTGGTGCACGCGGAAGTAGGCACCGTCAGCGCCCAGCTCCTCGGCGGCCTCCGCGAGCTCGATGGACTGCAGGAGCACGTCCGAGGCCGAGCGGGTCGCCGAGTGCGGCGAGGGCGACCAGTGCCCGAAGGACAGGAAACCGATGTGCTTCATGTCGGGTTCAAGGCACTGGCCGCGCTCACCATTCCCTCGAGTGGTTCCTCAGAGAGCGATCTCGACGTCGGCGTCCTCGCGCAGGTCGCCCAGGAGCGCCTCGGCGACCTCGTTCTGCTGCTGCGTGCGCGCCTGCTCCACCAGCTGCTCGCGGGAGTCCTCGAAGGAGGGGATCTCCTGCTCGGGCTGGCCCTCGGCCTGCGGTGCCGCCTCCTGCTGCTCGACCGCTGTGTCGTAGAGCTCGCGGAGCTCCTCGTCGGAGGGCTCCTCGTCGGCGCCCTCGTCGGCGAACAGCTGCTCGAGCTGGCCCTGGTCGGCCAGCTGCGAGCGGACCTCCTCCTCGTCCAGGCCCTGCTCCGCGAGCGTCTCGAGGTAGGCGTCCGGCGTCTCTGCACCACTCTGCTCGGCGAACTCGGTGAGCAGCTCGTCGACCTCCTCGTCGTTGGAGGTGAACTCGCGGCGGTCGGCTTCCTGCAGCAGGAGCTCGTTGCTCACCAGACCCTCAGCGGTCTGCTCCTTGAGCGCGTCCTGGTCGACGGGCTCGCCGCCCTGCTGCGCCTGGAGCTGGGTCTGCTGGAACTGCGCGGTGTAGGCGGTGACGAACTCGTCCTTGGAGATCTCCTCCTCGTTGACGGTGGCGACGACGTCGGGGATGCCCCGCAGGTCCGGCTCGCCGGCTGCGGGCGCCGCGTCGTCCTCGCTCTCGCCGTCGTCGTCGCTGCAGGCGGCGAGGCCGCCCAGCATCAGCAGTGCGGCCAGGACGGCGGCGATGGACTTCAGTGCAGTGGACACAGGGGACCCCTCTCGGCTCAGGTACCGGACCGACGCTAGCAACCGGCACCTGAGCCGTGGAGAGACCCGGTCAGGGCCGGACGAACCGCCGGTACTGACGGGCGACGTCCCCGCGGTCGAGGGCGTCGTCGAGCAGCATCAGGGCGTCCATCCGGCAGTCGCAGGGGCTCTTCTCCTGGGAGTTCTGCGGGTAGGAGCCGCCGATCTTGATCCCCTTGGGCAACGTCGGCGAGGTGCCGGTGCCGTCGAGCTCCCAGGGGTCGCCCTCCCCGCCGTCGGTGTAGAAGCCCTCCAGCGGCTTGCCGTTGCGGTACAGGGCCATCTCGCCGCTGGTGTAGTCGAACGTCGCGGCCAGGTGGACCCACTCGTCCTTCGGGAGGATCTCCTGCCAGTCCTGGGCCGCGGCGAACGTTCGTGACGCCCCCTCGTCCAGGCGCCGGCCGAGGGCGACGAGGCGCAGCTCGCCGTCGACGTCGATGAGCTCCAGCAGGGCACGCACGCCGTGGCCGTCGCTGTCACCGGACAGCAAGCCGGCGAGCCCGACGGCGTTGTACCGGTCGCCGGTGTCCGGCGTGGTGCTGTCGGGGGCGGGGTGGTCGCCGGTCATCTTGAACCAGCCCATCACCGAGATGCCCTTCGCGCCGGAGAACCGGTCGAGCGCCTCGATGCCGTCCTCGTCCCAGAGCCCGGCCTTCCAGTCGTCATTGCCGTTCTCCGTGGGGGAGACCTGTCGGGTCTGCAGGGCGTTGACGCTGCCCGGGTAGGCCGCGTCGCGCACCCGCATGTCCCCGGCGCCGTTCACCAGGTCGAGCAGCAGGTTGGCCGAGCCGCGGTCCTCCTCCTTGGCAGCGTCCTGGGCGAACCCACGCTCGAAGTCGTAGAAGGAGACGAGATGATCGGCGATCCTCGGGTCGACCTCCTCGCGCTGCTTCACGCGCTCGGCGTCGGTGACCTTCCAGATGGTGCCGCTGGACTTGGCCAGAAGGTACAGGTCACCCTCGGCGTCCGTGCCGAAGCGCAGGTCGACGCGGACGTCGTCCACGAAGTCCGTCATGCGCATCCGGTTGCCGTCGGTGTCCTGCAGCGCCAGCTCGGTGATCGGGGCCTCCGTGGTCGAGCCCTGACGCATCCGCTTGACCTCGGTGGAGTACACCGAGCCGTTGACCAGGTCACCGAAGACGTAGCGCCCCCGCAGCTCCTTGACCGGGCCGCGGTAGGCCTGCCCGCCACTGATCGCATGTCCGGAGTCGGCGTTGCAGTCCCAGTTGGCGGGGACGTCGTGGTCGTAGGAGGCCACGGGGTAGATGTACCCGGCGTCCTGCAGCTCCTCGGTGAGCGGGAACAGGTGGCACTGCGTGTCGTTGTCGTAGCGCAGCCGACCCTCGATCTCGCTCCATCCGGCGTTGTCGCCCTTGTCGATCTCGTAGACCGCCTCGATGGCGTGCTGGCCGATGTGGCCCAGGAACATCCGTCCGTTCGCTGGGTCCCAGCTGAAGCGGTGCGGATCGCGGAAGCCGAGGGCATAGATCTCGCCCAGGGCGCCCTCGTCGCCGACGAACGGGTTGGAGTCCGGGATGCCGTACTGCCCGTTCGGCCCGTCGTCGCCGAGCGGGTCGATGCGCAGCAGCTTGCCGGCCGGGGTCCCCATGTCCTGGGGGACGTCGGAACCGACCCCGATGCCGCCGTCGCCGACGGCCAGGTAGAGCAGGCCGTAGTCCTCATCACCCTTCGTGGCGGTGGGGTTGAAGTCGATCTGCTGGATCGCGTGGATCTGCTGGGTGAAACCGAACCGGAAGACCTCACGGGTCGTGCCGGAGAACCTCTGCGCCGCCGGGTCGTCGGCCGTCCACTCGGTCACGACCGACTGCACGAAGGCGTCCGGCTGGTTGGGGTAGGTCGGCTCGTTCGCCTCGATGCCCTCGGTGCTCACCGTGTGGGTCGTGTAGAACTTCCCGTTCTCGGCGAACTCCGGATGGAACGTCACGAAGCCGAACCCGCTGCCCATGCCGCGCCCGGAGAAGAAGTGCTCGTCGTGCTCGCGCACGTCCAGGTACTCGGTCTCCCGACCCTCCTCGTCGAGCAGGTACATCGGCCCGTTCAGGTCGGGCACGTAGCGACGCCCCGAGTCGTCGGGGACCTCGCCGATGAAGTTGATGCGGTTGTGCCGCATGATCCGCGGGTCCGTGGGCTCGGGGGTCGGCTCGCTCTCGGGCAGCTGCGCGACCTCCTCCAGCTCCAGCGCCAGGTCGGCCGGGGCCGGGTCCTCGGGCACCGGGTCGGTGATCGGCGCGTCCGGGTCCGGTTGGTCGGCGGCACTCACGCCCTTGGCCTTCAGGCCCTTGATGCGGCCGTGGTTGTCGAAGGAGCCGAAGCCCATGCGACCACCGCTGAAGGTGGTGTCCGTGGCAGTCATGAGCGGCTCACGCTCACCGTCCATCCGCACGGCGACCTCCCCGCTGGGGGCGTCGTAGGTGAGGCGGACGTCGTGCCAGTCCAGGTCGTCGATGGCCGGTTCCGCGCCACGCTCGCCGTCCCACTGGTCATCGATGCGCCGCCGGTCCTCGTCATCCACGACGAAGATCCCGTTGTGCGCGTAGATCCCGTTGTCCTGCGACAGGTGCGCGTAGTAGAAGCGCGTGGGGGACTGGTAGTTCCAGATCAGCACGACGTCACGGTCGTCGCGCGAGACGGGCTCGTCGATGCGCACCTGCGCGGAGAGGTCCAACGACGCGAGGTCCGGCCCCTTGCTCACGGTGGCGTACTCGAACGGCCGGCGTGGACCCTCGGGCTGCTCGCCCCGCTCCGTCTGGACGACCTGCCCCTTCTCGAAGGCCCACTTCTCGGGCGTGAGCGGGTCCCAGTGCTGGGCCGTGGGCCCCGGGACGACGGTCACGGGACGAGGCTTCTTCGCCTCCTCGTCCCGATCGGCCGTTGCCACGCCAGGGACGAGGGCGAGCCCCACGGCCAGGGCGCCCAGTCCTGCGATCAGGCGTGTTCGTGCTCGGTTCTTCCTCATGGTGCCGTTCCTTCCCCCCGAAATTTCGGCACGGGGTGTTGATGGTGATGGATGGGTCTACAGGTGCGGCTCCACGAGCTCGGCGAAGCGGCGGGTCAGCGTCGCGACGGTCTGCGCGCCGGGCGCAGCCCACACGTCGGCGTTGAAGATCTCGACCTCGACGTCGCCGGTGTAGCCGGCGGCGGAGACGGCGCGGGTGAAGGACGTGTAGTCGATGTGGCCGTCGCCCATCATCCCGCGCGAGAGCAGGGCGTCCGGTGGCAGCGGGGTGATCCACTCGCACACCTGGTAGGACGCGATCCGACCCGCGGCCCGTGCGACCTGCCCCAGCACGCCGGGCTCCCACCAGACGTGGAAGGTGTCCACGACGACCCCGACGGCATCGGCCGGGTGCTGCTCGGCCAGGTCGAGTGCCTGCTCGAGCGTGGAGACGACGCCGCGGTCGGCGGCGAAGATCGGGTGCATCGGCTCGATCCCGAGCACGACTCCACGATCGAGGGCGTGCGGGACGAGGTCGGCGATCGCCTCGGCGGCACGCTCCCGGGCGGCGTCGATGTCGCGGTCCCCGTCGGGCAGTCCGCCAGGGACCAGCACGAGGGTGGCGGCCCCCAGGGCCGCCGCCTCGTCCAGCGCGCGCAGGTTCTCCTCGTGAGCGGCTCGGCGCTCGGTGGGCTCACGGACGGTGAAGAAGCCGCCCCGGCACAGCGAGGAGACGCGCAGCCCGGCGTCGCGCAGCCAGCCGGCGGCCGTCTCGACCCCGACCTCGGCGACGGGCTCTCGCCAGGGGCCGATGGCCGGCAGCCCCGCCTCGACGCAGCCGTCGATGGCCTCGCGCAGCGACCAGTGCGCCGTGGTGCGCTGGTTGAGCGAGAGCCGGGCCAGGCGAGGGTCGCCGGGACGCGGGGTGGGCATCCGCGCCGGCTGCCCGGACGGGACGTCGTGCCCCGTGTCCTCCAGCGTGGTGTGGTCCGGTCCCGTGCTCATCGACGCAGCCCCGCGCTCTCCAGCCACAGCCGCATCCGGTGCGCCGCCAGCGCCGGGTCCGGCAGCAGCTGTGCGTCGTCGGCCAGCTCCAGCACGCGCGCCAGGTGCACGACGCTGCGGCCGGACTGCAGGCCACCCACCATCGTGAAGCCGGGCTGGTACCCGCTGAGCCAGGACAGGAAGGAGATGCCGGTCTTGTAGAACCAGGTCGGGGTCTCGAAGACGTGCCGAGACAACGCCAGGGTGGGTGCCATCTCGGCGTCGTAGGTCTCTGTGTCGCCGGCGTCCAGGGCCGCGAGGGCTGCGGCTGCAGCGGGGGCGATGGCCGCGAACGCGCCGAGCAGGGCGTCG
This sequence comes from Aeromicrobium sp. CF4.19, assembly GCF_051262555.1. Classification (NCBI taxonomy): domain Bacteria; kingdom Bacillati; phylum Actinomycetota; class Actinomycetes; order Propionibacteriales; family Nocardioidaceae; genus Aeromicrobium; species Aeromicrobium sp. CF4.19. The sequence continues at coordinate 179,223 of NZ_JBIMEU010000006.1, forward strand.
GAGTGATGACGTCCGTCGCCACGGATCAGGTCCGGGTAGTGGAAGTCGTCGCCGGTGTAGAGCCGCACCCCTTCGGGGAGGACGGCTCGCAGCTGCGTCTCGTGCTCGGCGGAGAGCAGGGAGACCTTGACGCCGTCGATGCGGTCGGCGTGGTCGCGCACGAGCTCCAGGAAGGTGGCCGTCGCCTTCGCGACGTCGTTCGACCCCCAGTAGCCGCGCAGGTGGGGGTCGAAGGCCTCTCCCAGCCAGTGCAGGACCACCGGCTCGCGCACCTGACGCAGCACGGCGTCGTAGACCGTGCGGTAGTCGTCGGCGTCGCGGGCCACCGCAGCCAGGTGGCGCGAGGCCATGACGATGACCTGCGAGCCGGTCGACTCCACGAAGCCGACCTGCTCCTCGTAGGCGGCGGTGACGGCCGCGACGTCGTGGAGCTCGTCGTGGTGGTCCGTGCCTGCGCCGGAGGCGATCCGTGCGCCGGCGTCACGGGCCTGCTCTGCGCTGCGTCGGATCAGCTCCTGCACGGCCGGCCAGTCCAGGCCCATGTTGCGCTGGGCGGTGTCCATCGCCTCGGCGACGCCCATGCCGTGGCGGAACAGGTGGCGGCGGAAGGCGAGCGTGGAGTCCCAGTCGATCGCGGCTGCCGAGCCGGGGACGTTCTCACCCAGCGGGTCGGCCACGACGTGGGCTGCGGCGAAGGCGACCCGCGACGCGAAGGGCTCGGGATGCTGGGCCCAGGCGCGTGGCTCGGCGAGCGTCCGCTCGCGCCACGTGCCGTCGGCCGAGGGCAGGTGGATCGTCGTCATGAGCGTCCCTCGCCACCCATCTCGACCCGACGACCCTCGCGGGAGGAGGCGTACCCGGCATCGACGAGCTCCAGGCCACGGACACCGGCCGAGAAGTCGTAGGCATGGGGACGGCCGTGGTGCACGTCGGCCAGGAACTGCTCCCACTGGGCCCGGAACCCGTTGCCGAACTCGGTGTTGTCGGGCACCTCGTCCCACTGCCCGCGGAAGTCCTCGGTCGTCGGCAGGTCGGGGTTCCACACCGGCATGGGGGTGCGCACACGCGGCTGCACCCGGCAGTCGAACAACCCGGCCACGGCCGAGCCGTGGGTGCCGTCGACCTGGAACTCCACGAGCTCCTTGCGCTCGACCCGCACGGCCCAGGAGGAGTTCACCTGGGCGATGACGTCGCCGGTGAGCTCGAAGATCGCGTAGGCGGCGTCGTCGGCCGTCGCGGTGTAGGAGCGGCCCTGCTCGTCCCAGCGCTCGGGGATGTGGGTGACGGCCTTGGCCGTGACGGCCTCGACCCGGCCGAACAGGTTCTCCAGGACGTAGTTCCAGTGGCAGAACATGTCGAGCACCATCCCGCCGCCGTCCTCGGCCCGGTAGTTCCAGCTGGGGCGCTGCGCGGGCAGGTAGTCACCCTCGAAGACCCAGTAGCCGAACTCGCCACGGACCGACAGGATCCGGCCGAAGAAGCCGCTGTCGATGAGCCGCTTGAGCTTGACCAGACCGGGCAGGTAGAGCTTGTCGTGCACGACCCCGTGCACGATGCCGGCGGCCTCGGCGGCGTCCACGAGGGACTGCCCGTCGGCCACCGACTCCGCGGTCGGCTTCTCGGTGTAGACGTGCTTGCCGGCAGCGATCGCGGCGAGGATCGCGCTCGTGCGCTCGCTGGTGACCTGGGCGTCGAAGTAGATCGGCGCGGTCGGGTCGGCCAGCGCCTCGGCGAGGTTCGTCGTCCACTCCGCGATGCCGTGTTCCTTGGCCAGGCGGGAGAGCTTGTCCTCGTTGCGGCCCACCAGGATCGGCTCGACCTGGATGCGGTCACCGTTGTCGAGCACGACACCACCGGCGTCGCGGATCGCGAGGATCGAGCGCAGCAGGTGCTGGCGATAGCCCATCCGGCCGGTGACGCCGTTCATGATGATGCGGTAGGTGGTCTCAGGCATGGGTGTGCTCCTCGGAGGTGGTCGGGGCGTCGTCGCCCGAGCTCGGTCGGGGGCGGCCGCCGAGGTAGAGCTCGGCCAGCTGCGGATCGGCGAGCAGGTCGGCGGCCGGGCCGGAGATGTGGACGCGGCCGAGGTCCAGGACGCAGCCGAGGTCGGCCGTCTCCAGCGCACGGCGGGCGTTCTGCTCCACCATGAGGACGGCGAGCCCGGCGTCGCGCATCCGCACGACCTGCTCGAAGACGGTCGACGTCGCCTTGGGGTCCAGCCCCATGGACGGCTCGTCCAGCAGCACGACGCGCGGGTTCACCATCAGTGACCGGGCGAACTCGACCTGCTTCTGCTGGCCACCGGACAGGGCGCCGGCGAGGGCGTCCCAGCGGTCGCCGACGACCGGGAACAGCGTCTTGACGAAGTCGATCCGATCGGCGATGTGGGCCTTGTCGCGGACCGTGTAGGCGCCGAGGCGGACGTTCTCCTCCACCGTCATCTCGCGGAAGACGCTGTGTCCCTGCAGGACGTGGGAGAGGCCGGACTCCAGCATGGCCTGGGGGCCCTTGCGCGTGGCGTCCTGCCCGGCGACCCGGATGGTCCCGGATCGTGGCGTCAGCATGCCGCTGGCCACCTTGAGGACCGTGGACTTGCCGGCCCCGTTGGGGCCCACGAGGCAGACGACGCTGGCCGGCGGGACCTTGACGGTCAGGCCGCGCAGCACCAGTGCCGCCCGGCCGTACCCGGCCTCGATGTCGTTGAGCTCGAGCAGGTTCTCCGTCTCCGGGACGGAGGGCTCGTTGGCGTGGGGGGCGTCAGATGCCAAGGTAGGCCTCCAGGACTCGGGGGTCGTTCTGCACGACCGAAGGGGTGCCCTCGCAGATCGGGCGGCCGCGGTCGAAGACCACGACGTGGTCGGAGAGGCTCATCACCAGCTCCATGTTGTGCTCGACGACGATGAAGGTCTTGCCCTCGGCGTTGAGCGATCGGACGAGGTCGGCGATCCGGTCGATGAGCGCGGGATTCACGCCTCCGGCGGGCTCGTCGAGCATGATCGTCTCGGGGTCGGCCATCAGGACGCCCGCGAGCTCGAGCAGCTTCTGCTGCCCGTAGGAGAGGTCGCGGGCCTCGGTCCCCTCGAGGTGCTCGATGCCGACCCGCGCGAGCAGGCCGCGCGCCCGGTCGATGTCCGTCGCGTCGCGCGACGGCAGGATCATCCGCGCCAGGCCTCCCGGCCGGACGGCGACCAGCAGGTTCTCCAGCACCGTCAGGCGCGGGAAGATCCGGCACAGCTGGAAGCTGCGCCCCACCCCGGCTCGGGCGATGCGGTGCGGTGCGTGACCGGTGATGTCCTTGCCGCGGTACGTGGTGCTGCCGGAGTCGGCCTTGATCATGCCGGTGACGCAGTTGAAGAACGTCGTCTTGCCGGAGCCGTTGGGACCGATCAGGGCGTTGACCTTGCCGTGCTGGAAGGTCACCGACGCCCCGTCGAGCGCCTTGACGCCCCCGTAGGCCTTCTTGAGCTCGACGGTCTCCAGGCTGCGGACCGTGGTCCCGGCCTCGGTGCCGACGTCCGTGGTGGGCGCGGTCATCGCAGTGCCTCCTCAGGGTCGTGGGAGTCGTGGTCGTCCGCGCTCGCCGGCGACGTCTTGCGACGCTCGTCGGCCATCTCGGCCTGGGTCTGCTCGCGGATGGACGTGGCCTGGGGCCTGAACCTGGCCAGCAGGGAGCCGACCGCCGGGATGATCCCGTCGGGCATGAACAGCACCACGAGGGCGAGCAGGATCCCCAGCGCCACGAGGTGGAACTGGGTGTCGCCGTACTGCGCCTTGAAGAACTCCAGGGCGTAGCCGACGATCACGGCGCCGAGCAACGGACCGAACAGGCTGCGGATCCCGCCCAGCAGGCTCATCAGCACCATGTAGGAGCCGATGAGGATCGAGAACTGGAAGATCGGGTCCAGGAAGCCGAACCACAGGGCGTACATGCCGCCACCGAGCGCGGTGAAGAACGCCGAGATGACGAAGACCACGAGCTTGTAGCTGAAGGTCGGGACGCCCAGCGCCTGGGCCTTGTCCTCGTCCTCACGGATCGCCTTCAGGCCCATGCCGAACCGGGAGCGGTCGATCGCCCACCAGGTGAACAGGGCGATGGCCAGCAGCACGGCGTGCAGGTAGAAGAAGCGTTCGTGCTGCTCGGGTCGAAGGACGTCCTCACCGAACGGGCGCGGGATGCGCAGGCCGTTCGAGCCGCCGGACACCGAGCCCCAGCTCTGGAAGACCAGCAGCATGATGAGCACGAGGGCGATGGAGACGATCACGAAGGACGCGCCGCGGACGCGCAGGCTGGCGATGCCGATCGGCACGGCGAGCACCGCGACGACGAGCGCGCCGGCGATCAGCGCCACCCAGGGGTTCATCCCCGTCTCGAGGATGAGCAGCCCGGTGGCGTAGCCGCCGAACCCTGAGTAGGCGGCGTGGCCCAGGGAGATGTAGCCGGTGAATCCGCCGACGAAGTTCCACGACGTCGCGAGGACGGCGTAGCTCATGATGACGACACCGACGGACAGGATGAACGGGTCGGCCGCCATCTGCGGGAAGGCCACCGCGAGCGCGACGAGCGCCACGAGGCCCACTCCCTTGGCGACGGTCGTCGCCCTCGACCCGGCGGGGTCTCGGGGGGACGGATGGTCGGCGACCCCGGTGGGGTCAGAAACGTTGCGCAAGGCGGCCTCCGAAGAATCCTTGGGGACGCAGCATCAGCGTCGCGAAGAGCGCGACGTAGAAGAGCGTCTGGGCCCACGTGGTGCCCAGCGGCAGCTGGAGCAGGGACTGCCCCATGCCGAGCACCATCGCGGCGATGGCGGCACCGGGGATCGAGCCGAGCCCGCCGACGACGATGATCGCCATCAGAGGACCGATCCAGTGCCAGTGCAGGGACGGGTAGATCGTCGAGTCCAGCGCGAGCGCGGTGCCGCCGACGGCAGCCGTCGCGAGCCCCAGGCCGAACCCGTAGCCGGCGATGCGCTCGGTGTTGATGCCGACGAGCCGGGCCGCCTCGGGGTGCTGGATGGTCGCCCGCAGCGCCTGCCCGAAGCGGGTCAGCTTCATGATCGCGAAGAGCGCCAGGAGCGACACGGCGGCCAGCCCGAAGGCGATGAGCTTCACCGCGGCGATGTTGGCGCCGAAGACCTCGAAGCTCGAGCCCGAGTACGGCAGCTGGACGCGCCGTTGCGTGCCGGTGAAGACGAACCCCAGCATCCCCTCGATGATGAGGGCGATGGAGAAGGTCAGCAGCACCGACATCATCGTGAGCGTCGCCGGGCGCAGTCGGGCGATCAGTCCCCGTTGGAGCAGGACCCCGATCCCGAAGAACAGGGGCACGGTGACCACGAGGGACAGCAGCGGGTCCAGACCGGTCTGCGAGGTGAAGTACCACGCGAGGTAGGCGGCCAGGATCAGGAAGGCCGAGTGGGCGATCATCACCACCCGCATGACGCCGAAGTACAGCGTCAGGCCGGCAGCGAGCAGTGCATACAGGCCGCCGAGGAGCAGCCCGAGCACGACGCTCTGCAGGATGAGGGATGCGCTCATCGCGGAACCCCCGTGGGAAGGGCAGGGTACGTCGGTCCCGCGATGAGGTGTCGATCGTTCGTTCGCTGGCGCTCACTCATTGAGTCACCACTCCGGCTTCTCGGTGATGAGTTCGGCCTCGGCGGCGTCCTCGGGCAGCACGATCTGGATCTCGCCGTCCACGTACTGCTGGATCAGGTGGGCGCCCTGGGGGCGGCCCTCGCCGTCCCACGTCAGCGGCCCGACGACGGTCTGGACCTCGTTGTCACGCAGCCAGTCGATGAGCTGCTGCTGGCACTCGGGGTCCGCCTCGGCGCAGCCGACGGCCTCGACGGCCGCGGCGACCACCTGGCCGGTCGTCCAGGCGTTGGCCTCGTCCTCGTTCGGCTCGCTGTCGTTGAGCTCGGTGTAGTACTCGACGAACTCGGCGTTGGTCTCCCACTCGGCCTCCGGCGTGTACCCGGTGGGGGACAGGATGCCCTCGGTCTGGTCGCCGATGGCCTCGGGGAACTCCGGGTTGGTCGGCGCGGTGGAGAACGTGGCCATGTCGGGCTGGTAGTCGAGCTGGCGCAGCGCGACGATCAGGTTGACCGCGTCCTGGTACTGCGTTCCGCCCACGACGATGTCCGCCTCGGAGTCGGAGATCTTGTTGGCGATCGAGCCGAAGTCGGTGGTGTTGGGCGGGTAGACCTCGTCGACGACGGTCTCGACGCCCATCTCCTCCAGCCGGTCCTTCAGGCCGTAGGCGGTGCCCTGGGCGAACGGGTCGTCCATGGCGGCGTAGGCAGCGGTCTCGGGGCGCTCGTCCTCGGGCATCGCCTCGATGTGGTCGGCGAGGTAGGCGTAGTGGTCCTGCGCGACGGCGGGGGCGGCGTAGAAGAGGTTGTCGAAGCCCTGCGTGAAGATCTCCTCCGCAGCGCCGGCCGGCTCCACGAAGAGGTAGCCGTAGTCCTTCGCGACCTGGGCCGCGGGCACGACGAGACGCGTGGAGAACGGACCGAAGACGAGGTCGACACCGTCCTGGTTGATGAGCTTCTCGTAGTCGGACGCGACGCGGTCGGCGTTGGACTGGTCGTCCAGGATCTCCAGCTCGACCTCGCGGCCGAGCAGGCCGCCGTTCTCGTTCACGTAGGAGGCCCAGGCCTCATAGCCGCGCTGGACACCCTTGCCCGGCTCGGAGAAGTCTCCGGTCAGGGGCAGGGAGATGCCGATGACGATCGGGTCGTCGTCGCCTCCGCCACCGCCGGAGGACCCGCCGCTGAGGCACCCGGTCAGGGTGAGGGCGGCGACACCGGTCGCGGCGATCGCCCGCAGGCGTCGTCGTACCGACCGCGCTCGGCGCGTGGTGGGCTGGATTCGCTGGGGGTGGGACATCAGTGCTCCTCGGGCTCTGCTGCGTGTGCGGTGGGCGGGGGGCCACCGTCGGGGTGGCGGTCCGAAGCCGCTCTCCCGGTCCCGGTCCGAGCGTGGTGCCCGGTGGGACGTAAGCGCTTGCGTAAGCGCTTGCGCTACCGTAGACCCCTGCCCCGGGCATGTGTCAAGCGTCACAGCGAACTCGAGTCGAAGGAGCACGGATGAGTGGAGCGTCGGGCGTCCTGCGATTGCAGGACGTGGCGGAGCGCGCAGGGGTCTCCATCGCGACGGCGTCGCGATCCCTGGCCGGGCGTTCCGGCGTCAGTGACACGGTGGCCGCGCGGGTCCGGACCGTGGCCGAGGAGCTGGGCTACGTCGCCAACGTGCACGCCCGGTCCCTCGCGGGGGGTCCGACGACCTCGATCGGGCTGGTCGTCCACGAGATCGGGGACCCGTACTTCGCCGAGATCGCTTCCGGGGTCATGCGCGTCGGCTCCCAGAAGGGCCTCACGGTGCAGGTCTGCCACACCGGGCGCGACCCGCACGAAGAGCTGACCCAGATCAGGTCCCTCATCGCCCACCGCGTCGGCGGGATCATCATCGCCGGATCAGGGTTCGTGGACCCGGGCATGCAGGCCGAGGCCAAGCGCGACCTGAGCGCCTTCCGCACGCTGGGTGGCCGTGTGTCGGTCATCGGACGGCACCACCTCGGGGTCGACGCCGTCCTGCCCGACAACGTCGGCGGAGGTCGCTCGATCGTCGAGCACATTCTCTCGCTCGGTCACCGTGAGCTCGCGTTCGTGACGGGCTCACGACAGCTGACGACGGTCGCCGACCGCCTGGCCGGGGCGGCGCAGGCCCTGCAGGCCCACGGCACCGGCCTGGACGACCTGCCGGTGCTGGAGGCCGCCTTCACCCGGGAAGGTGGCAAGGAGGCCACCCATCGCCTCATGGACGAGCACCCGCGCACCACGGCGATCCTCGCGCTCAACGACGACATGGCGATCGGGGTGCTCTCGGCGCTGCGCTCGCGCGGGGTGCGGGTGCCCGAGGACGTCTCGGTGACCGGATTCGACGACATCGACGTCGCGGAGGACCTCGCTCCGTCGCTGACGACCGTGCGCCTGCCCATGGTCGAGATGGGCGAGATCGCGCTCTCCCTGGCGCTGCTGGAGCCCTCGTCACGGCCCCGTCGACGCACGACCGGCCACGAGCTGGTCGTGCGGGGCTCCACCGAGGGGCTCGGGGCATGAGCCCCTCGCGGCCGGCCGGACCCGCCACCGTCCTGCTGGCGCCCGACAAGTTCAAGGGATCCCTGTCCGCCCGTGAGGTCGTGGTGGCGCTGGAGACGGGCCTGCGCGCCGCCGACCCCACAGTCGTCGTCCGCTCGGTTCCCGTGGCCGATGGAGGCGACGGCACCGTGTCCGCCGCTCTGGCCGCAGGTTTCGAGCGCGTGCCCGTGACCGTGACGGGACCGACCGGCGAGCAGGTGTCGACCTGCTGGGCGCGAGAAGGTGCCACCGCCGTCGTCGAGCTCGCGGACGCCTGCGGGCTGGAGCGGCTCCCCGGGGCCCCGGCGCCGCTGGCGGCCTCGAGCCGAGGTCTGGGTGACGTGCTGCACGACGTCCTGCGCAGCGACGTCGACCGCGTCGTCGTGGGCATCGGTGGCAGTGCGAGCACCGACGGCGGAGCGGGCATGCTCGCAGCCCTGGGCGCCCGTCTGCTGGATCGGGACGGCCGGGTGGTCACCGACGGCGGTGGTGCGCTGGCCGACGTCGTCGCGCTGGACCTCTCCGGCCTGCCGCAGCGACTCGGGGAGGTCGAGGTGCTGGTGGCGTGCGACGTGGACAACCCGCTCACCGGCCCGGAGGGTGCAGCAGCGGTCTACGGCCCGCAGAAGGGTGCCACGCCCGCTGAGGTGGAGGTGCTCGACGCGGCCCTCGCGTCATGGGCGGACGTCGTGGCGGCCACGGTGGGGACGGATCATCGTGACCTCGCGGGCGCAGGGGCGGCCGGAGGGGTCGGCCTGGCGGCCGTCGCGGTGCTCGGGGCGGTGCTGCGGCCCGGGGTCGAGCTGGTGCTGGACCTCGTCGACTTCGGCGCGCACGTCGCGGGAGCGGACCTCGTCGTCGTGGGGGAGGGGTCGCTCGACGAGCAGAGCCTGCGGGGCAAGGCCCCGGTCGGCGTGGCCACGGCCGCCGGACGAGCCGGGGTCCCCGTGGTCGCGGTCTGCGGTCGCCGGCAGGTCACCGACGAGCAGCTCCGCGCCGCGGGCATCCTCGCGGCTCACGCCCTCAGCGAGCTCGAGCCCGACCCGGAGCGGAGCATCGCCGAGGCCGGACGCCTGCTCGAGCAGGTCGCCCCGCTCCTGCTGCAGCACGGCTTCCTCTCCCACCGTGGCCGAGCGGCCGGCGACCCCCGCCCGTGACAGGGTGTTGTCGACGAAGGGGGACCACCATGCCGACACCGTCCGACGATGCGAGCTCGCCTCGCCACCCGTTGTGGGAGCTCCAGCGAGAGCTGGTCAGCGACCACGTGTTCACCGACCTCACCCATGCCTTCTTCCCCGGGATGCCGCACTTCCCGGCCTTCCCGGACGAGGAGCGCGAGCAGTACTTCGAGGTCGAGGCGAACGGCTTCGCCGTCCACCGGCACACGATCGTGGGGCAGTGGGGCACCCACGTGGACCCGCCCTCGCACTTCGTCGACGGTGCACGCACGCTCGATGACATCCCCGTCGAGCAGATGATCCTGCCGCTCGTCGTGCTGGACATCTCCGAGCGGGTCCGCGTGGACCCCGACGCCACGCCCACCGTCCAGGACGTCCAGGCCTGGGAGCAGCGCAACGGCCCGATGCCTGCCGGCTCCTTCGTCGCCCTGCGCACGGACTGGAGCCACCGCTGGCCTGACGGTGACGCCGTGGCCAACCACGACGACGAGGGCGTCGCCCACTACCCGGGCTGGTCCCGTGAGGTGGTCCAGGACCTCGTGGAGCGGGTCGGCGTCCAGGCGATCGGCCACGAGACCACCGACACCGACCCCGGCAGCGCGACGTCGGCAGGGGACTACGGGCTGGAGCTCTATCTCCTGCAGCAGGACAAGTGGCAGGTCGAGCTCATGACCAACCTGCACCTCGTGCCCGAGGTCGGCGCCATCATCGTGGCGACGTGGCCCAAGCCGCGCGGTGGATCGGGCTTCCCGGCCCGGGTCTTCGCCATCCACCCGGCCTGAGGCCATCGACCCGGCCGTCGTCGTACCGGCCCCGCGGCGATGCGGCGCGGGCGTCCGGGAGTGCGCGACATCCGGGACTTTGACACAGTGCGAGGGTCGTCAGCCCGAGGAAAGGCAGTGCCATGTCGTCGTCGCGTGACCCGGTCCCCACCGCCGTCGCCTGGATCGTGGCGGGGGCCTCGGCGGGCTATCTTGCCGTGCTGTCACGTCGCCGGCGGGCAGAGCGTGAGCTCGAGGCTCCGGAGGCGGTGCCGGGCGCCGTCCCCGACGACGACGTCGCGGAGCCGACCGACATGCGGCGAGCGACGTGGAAGTTCGCGTTCACCAAGGCGCTGCGCGGGTTCTCCAGGGACCAGTGCACCGACCTCGCCGCTGCCCTGACCTACTACTCGGTGCTGGCACTGTTCCCGGCGCTCATCGCCCTCGTCTCCTTGCTGGGCGTCGTCGGGCAGGGCGCCAGCACCGTCGACGCCGTCCTGGACATCGCCGGTGACTTCGTCCCCGCCGCGACGCTCGACACGATCGAGCCGGTCGTGACCTCGATGACCGAGACGCCGGCCGCGGGCCTGGGCCTGCTGGTGGGTCTGCTCGGTGCGCTGTGGTCCGCCTCGGGCTACGTGGGTGCGTTCGGTCGTGCCATGAACCGGATCTACGACGTCGAGGAGGGGAGGCCGATCTGGAAGCTCCGCCCCACGATGCTGCTGGTGACGCTCGTGGCCGTGGTCCTGTGCGCCGTCGCCGGTCTCTCGCTCGTCCTGACCGGACCCGTCGCCCAGTCCGTCGGAGACGTGGTCGGGCTCGGCGACACCGCCGTGCAGGTGTGGGGCATCGCCAAGTGGCCCGTCCTGCTGCTCATCGTCATGGCGATCGTGGCGATCCTCTACTACGCCACGCCCAACGTGCAGCAGCCGCGGTTCCGCTGGGTCAGCATCGGGGCGGCGGTCGCCGTGGTGACCTGGATCCTCGCCTCGGCACTGTTCGGCCTCTACGTGTCCATGGCGGGCAACTACAACGCGACGTACGGCTCGCTCGCCAGCATCATCGTGTTCCTGCTCTGGCTGTGGATCACCAACATCGCCCTGCTGCTGGGCGCCGAGCTGGACGCCGAGATCGAGCGCAGCCGCGAGCTCCAGGCCGGGATGGCGGCGGAGGAGGACATCCTCCTGCCTCCGCGCGACACCCGAGGCATCGACAAGCAGGCCGAGAAGGATCGCGAGGAGGTTGCCCAGGCCCGGGCGCTGCGAGAGCAGCACGAGGACGCCGACGCCTGAGCGCCGACGCCCTCGACGTGCGGGGGCGGCTCAGCGGGCGACGGCCGCCGCGAGCGCCCCGAGGGACTCCTCCAGTGCCGACTGGGGCACGAGGGGGAAGCTGATCTTCGCGAGCAGCTCGGGGTCGCTCACCTTCGACCAGTCGTAGGTGAGTGTGGCCGTGGTGGCGTCGGTGCCCTTGGCCTCCAGCTCCCAGAGCCACTCCCAGCCGGGGGGCTCCTGACCGGCGGGCGCGGTCTGCCAGGCGATCAGGTGGTTCGGGTCCAGCCCGGTGACGACGTTGTCGGTCTGGTAGTCCCCGCCCATGTGGTCGCCGGCCATGTTCATCCGGAAGACCTGGCCGGTCTCCTGCAGCCGGTCGCCCTGGTCCAGGCTCCGGACGAAGCCCGAGCCGTCCAGCTCGGGGTGGCGGTGCGGGTTGGAGAGGACGTCGAACACCGCCGCCGGGGGTGCGTCGATCGTGCGCTGGACGGTGAGCCTGCGTGTGTCGGTCATGCGACCACATCCTCAGAAGAACCACCGTAGGACTGTGCTCGCATGACTGTCTCCTTTTCACTCGCTGGCGCTCCTTCACTGCCTCCACCGTGACGCGGTGATGGTGACGGGGCCACCCGAGGGATCAGGTCGAGGCCGGCTGGTCGGCCGTGGCGGCCTGCGAGGGAGCCGTCGCCGCAGCTCCGGGCGGGTCAGTGAGCCGTCCCACCGGGGTGGGCTCCTCACGACCCCGCAGCGTGGGCTCGCCCTCCTGCTGCCACTCGCGCCACTCGTCGCCGAGAGCCTCCTCCACCGTTCGCCACGTCGCGAGGACACCACCGGGCACGTCCTTGGCCAGCTCGGTGAGACGCGCCGCCGCGTTCACCGCGTCGCCGATCACCGTGTACTCGAAGCGGGACTCATGGCCCACGTTCCCCGCGACGACGTCGCCGGTCGACACACCGATCCCGGCCCGGATCTCAGGCACCTCCCGTGTCAATCGGTCGATGATGCTGCGGGCGGCGCGCAGGCCCGCGCCCGCATGGTCCTCGAGCACCGTGGGCGCGCCGAAGACGGCGAGCACGGCATCGCCCATGAACTTGTTGACCAGCCCGTCCTGGGCGTCCACCTCCTCGACGATCACCGCGAAGAACCGGTTGAGGACCTCGACGACCTCGGCGGGTTCGCGCCGGGCGGCATACGTGGTGGATCCCACGAGGTCGACCATGAGCGTCGTGACGGTGCTCGCCCCGCCGCCGAGCGCGACGTCCTCGGTGGCGCTCGCGGCGACGTCCCGGCCCACATGGCGTCCGAAGAGGTCCCGGATCCTCTCGCGCTCGCGCAGACCGTCGGCCATCTGGTTGAACCCCGCCTGGAGCAGACCCAGCTCGGTGCTGTCGTCGACCGGCACGTCGATGTCGTAGTCGCCGTCGCGCACGCGGTCCACGCCCTCGCGCAGGGCGGTGACCGGCCCGACGACGGCTCGCCCGTCCAGGACCGTCACCAGCAGGCCGAAGACGAGGATCACGGCGGTGAGGCACAGCACGACCAGGCCGAGCCGCTCGACGGTCATCGGCTGCCACGTCATGGCGGCGATGCAGCTGGCGACGATCCCGCCCACGGGCACGGCCGTGCCCAGGATCCAGAAGACGACCATGCGACGCAGCAGTCCCGTGCCGTGCACGTTCTCCAGTGGTCCGTCGGTGAGTGCGCGCGCCGCGATGGGGCGGAAGGCGTACTCGCTGATGAGGTAGGCGATGGTGCACACCACGGTGCCGGCGATCGCCACGGACAGGCCGGCGCTCAGTGCGGCGGCCGGCTGCAGGACGGTGGACAGCACCGTGAACACGACGACGGCCGCGCCCCAGAGCACCACCTGGATCGCGGTCAGCCGGATCGAGAGCCGCAGTGCGGTGCGTCGCTCCTTCTCCGTCGGCTGGCGGTCCTGCAGGGCCCAGCGCAGCGGACGGACGCAGGCGATGGTGCCGACGGTGGCCCCGACGAGCACCGCGACCCCGACGTACACCGGAGTCGCGATGGCCAGGCTGAGTGCGTAGGCATCGTTGGGGCTCCCGCCGGGCAGGACCCACAACCGCAGCACCAGCACGATCGCCGCGCCGATGAGGTTGGTGATGACGAGCAGAACGGTGAGCAGGAGCTGGATGCGCACCCGAAGGCGGCGCGTCGACTGCTCCGGTGGGCCCAGCAGGCGGGCGCCGCGGATCTGTCCATGACTCATGGCGGGCTCGTTTCGGTGTGGGACGTGCCGATCGTAGTCCGTGCAGGCCGCGCGGACGGGGACCCGATGATCGTCCGAACCCGGAAGTGGCGCGTGGACACCCCCGCACGCACGTGGGAAGATCCGACCCGAGCGGTATCCATGCCCGTCGCGGGACGCAGAGAGGACCACCCATGCCATTCAAGTCCGACAAGGTCGACAAGGAGCTCGTCGCCCGGCTCGCGGAGCTCACCGGGCTGAGCAGCAAGGACGCCAACACGCTCGCCAAGGCGGGACAGAGCGTCCGGGTGCCCGAGGGCTGGTCGATCATCTTCGAGACGACGCCCTCGGACAAGGCCTACATCCTGCTGGACGGCGAGGTCGACGTGCGCAAGTCCGGCGAGACCATCGCCACGGTCGGGCCCGGTGGTGTCGTCGGCGAGATCGGTCTGCTGAATCGCAAGCTGCGCAGCGCCTCCGTCGTCGCCGCCACGCCCATCGAGGCCATCCACTTCACCGCCGAGGCCATCGAGGACCTCGTCAAGAACGTGCCGGCCTTCTCCGAGCTCTTCAAGCACGCCGCAGAGAGCCGGACCCAGGACTGACCCCCGCGGCGGGACCACCACTTCGGCTCGCGCGTGCCCGGAGCCCGTCGCACGATGGAGGGGTCGGGGCGCCGCGCCCCGGGATGGAGGTTTTCATGTCCGAGAACGAGCCAGTACCCGGCGAAGAGGTCCGCTCCGAGGACGCCGGCGTCCCGAACGACCCGCCCGGCCCGGACGTGCCCCAGGAGTCTCGGGGCGGTGAGTCCACGGACGTCCCCGGGCACCCCACCGAGGACCAGCCGGAGGGCGTGGACAAGGGCGAGGAGGAGTCCGGTGACGACTCCACCGACGAGGGCATCGCCCAGGTCGGTGACGTCGAGAGCTCCGACGACTCCAGCGACTCCGGTGACGAGTCCGAGGACCCGGCCACGTCCGGGGAGGGGCCGGCTGACATCGGCGCCCCGACCAAGCCCGCCGAGCCCGCCAGCTGATCCCGACAGCGCTCAGGACCAGTCGGCTCGCCGATCGCGCTTGACGGCCGAGCGCCGTTCCTCCCGGTCACGTCGACGTGACCGGGAGGACGTGCTCGCGCGGGTGGGCCTGCGCCGTCGCGGAGGCACCGTCGCAGCGGCGACGAGCTCCTCCAGGCGAGCCCGGGCGGCTTCGCGGTTGCGGTGCTGGGAGCGGTAGCGCGAGGAGCTGATGGTCAGCACGCCGTCGCGCAGCCGCGGGCTCAGCACGTGCAGCACCCGGGCGCGTTGGTCCTCGGTGAGGGCGTTCGTCCGCGCCGGGCTCCAGCTCAGCTCGACGCGGGAGTCGGTGGTGTTGACGTGCTGGCCACCCGGGCCGGAGGAGCGGCTGAACCGCCACGAGAGCTCGTCGTCGGGCAGGTGGAACCGGGACACCCCGTGACGGTACCCGGCAGGGCCGGTCAGCCGCCGGAGACGTAGCTGTTGAGCTGGTCGCGCTCGAACTCCAGCTGCTCCATGCGGTGCTTGACGGCGTCGCCGATGCTCAGCACCCCGATCAGGCGGCCGTCGTCGCTGACCACGGGCACGTGACGGACACGCTGCTCGGTCATGGTCACCATCAGGGTGTTGAACTCATCGTCGGGACGGCACTGGTGGACGTCGGTGGTCATGATGCTCTCGACCGTGGCGGAGCGGGCCTGCTCCACTGCTCGGAGCTTGCGCACCACGTCGCGCTCGGAGACGATCCCCAGCATCGTCGTGCCGTTGTCGCTCACGACCAGGGCCCCGATGTTGTGCTCGGCCATGGCGTCCAGCAGCTCGGCGACGGTGGCCTCGGGGGCGATGGTGTGGACGTGGGTGCTGCCCTTGGACGACAGGACGTCGCTGACGCGCATGACTCCTCCTGGGGGTTCGATGCCCCGCAGTGTAGGCCAGGTCACAGTCGTTCTACGAGGGGTCGTCCTGCGGGCCGACGGTGCGGCCGAAGTCGAGCGTGCGGACGTTGCTGGGCTCGCCCGGCGGACCCGGCGTCGGGCCGGCCTCGGCGTCGTGGTCCTCGTCGCGCCAGTCCGCCGGTGTCTCGCCGTCGTCGGGGAAGTGACCGAGGTAGGCCATCGCCGCCTCGTGCAGGCGCCCGTTGGAGGCCAGTGCGTTCGCGCCCCACGGCCCGTCCTCGCCGGCGAGGCTCGTGAACCGCCCGCCGGCCTCACGGACGATGACGTCGAGCGCCGCCATGTCCCAGACCTTGAGCTCGGGCTCGGCGGCGATGTCCACCGCCCCCTCGGCCACCAGCATGTAGGACCAGAAGTCGCCGTAGCCGCGGGTGCGCCAGCACCGTCGTGCGAGGGCGGCGAACGCCGAGGCCTGCCCGATGTCCTCCCAGCTGGCGGCCGAGCTGTACGACAGTGACGCGTCGGCGAGGTCGGCCACGCGCGAGCAGCGGATCTCCCGAGCGTGCATGAAGGACTTGCCGGTGAACGCTCCGCCACCCTTGGACGCCCACCAGCGACGCCCCAGGGCAGGGGCGGAGACGCATCCGACGACGATCTCGCCGGCCTCCTCCAGGGCGATGAGGGTGGCCCAGACGGGGACGCCCCGGACGAAGTTGGACGTGCCGTCGATCGGGTCGACGATCCAGCGTCGCTCGTGGGGGCCGGAGGCGCTCTGCACGGACCCGTGCTCCTCGCCGAGGACGTCGTCGCGGGTGCGGGCCGTCCTCAGGTGGCGGCGGATCGCGTCCTCGACGGCCTCGTCGGACTCGGTCACGTAGGACAGGTCCGGCTTGGTGGCGATGGCCAGGTCGATCGCGCCGAATCGGTCCATCGAGAGGTTGTCGGCGTTGTCGGCCAGGACGTGGGCCAGACGCACGTCGTCGTTCCAGGAGTGGGCCATGCCGTTCAGGGTATCGACGCCGCGGCGCGGCTCACCACGAGGCGGCCGAGTCCTTCGCGGTCAGGATCCGCCGCACCGATGCGACCCGGGCTGCGCCCAGCGAGCCGGCGGCGACGGCACGGTCCCACGCGCACTCCGGCTCGCTCGCGGCGTGCGTGCATCCGCGGGGGCAGGTGATGCTCAGCTCGTTGAGGTCGGGGAAGGCGCGCACGATGTCCTCGGACTCGACGTGGGCGAGCCCGAAGGAGCGGATGCCGGGGGTGTCGATGATCCAGCCGCCCCCGCCCCTGCCTTCGACACTGTCCAGCTTCAGCGCCATCGCCGACGTGGAGGTGTGGCGTCCCCGGCCGGTGACCTCGTTGACGTGGCTGGTGGAGCGGTCGGCGTCGGGGACGAGGGCGTTGACCAGGGTGGACTTGCCGACGCCGCTGTGGCCGATGAGGACGCTCGTGCGGTCGCGCAGGGCGTCGCGCACGGGGGTGAGGTCGGCGCCGCGCTCGGTGACGACGGTGCGGACCTCCAGCGGCTCCAGCAGGCCGAGCATCTCCTGCGGTGAGGCGAGGTCGGCCTTGGTGAGCACGACGAGCGGGTCCATCCCCGCGTCGTAGGCGGCCACGAGGCAGCGGTCGACGAGCCCGGCCCGCGGGGGCGGGTCGGCCAAAGCGGTGACGATGACGAGCTGGTCGGCGTTGGCGACGATGATCCGCTCGATCGGGTCGTCGTCGTCGGCGGTGCGCCGCAGCACGGTCCGGCGCTCGGTGACGTCGACGATGCGGGCGAGGGTGCCCTCCTCGCCGCTGACGTCACCGACCACGTGCGCCTCGTCGCCGACGACCACGCCGGTGCGACCGATCGCCCGCGCCTTCACCGCCGTGAGGGGGCGTCCGTCCAGGGCCAGGGTGTAGCGACCCCGATCGATCGTGACGACCCGGGCCAGCCGGGCGTCGGCGTGGTCGGGTCTCTCCTTGGTGCGGGGGCGACTGCGGCGTCCCGGGCGCTCGAACGCGGCATGCTCGTCCCGACGTCCCATCGCACCACCACCCGTGGATCCCCGGCTCACGCGACCAGACGCTCCCAGACCGGGGCGAAGTTGGGGTAGGTCTTGACCGTGGTCTTGACGTTCTCGACGAACAGCTCGGGCACGCGCAGGCCCAGCACGACGGCGGCATGGGCCATCCGGTGGTCGTGGTAGGTGCGGAAGACCTCCCCGTGCAGGGGGCGGGGCACGACGTGCAGGCCGTCGTCGGTCTCGGTGACCTCACCACCGAGGCGGTTGATCTCGGTGGCGAGAGCGGCGAGACGATCCGTCTCGTGGCCCCGCAGGTGGGCGATGCCGTGCAGGTGGGAGGGGCCCTGGGCAAGCGCCGCGACGGCGGCGACCACGGGCGTGAGCTCGCCGACGTCGTGCAGGTCGAGGTCGACGCCCCGCAGCTCGGGCCCGGCCGTGAACACCATGTCCCCGTCGGACGTGGAGTCGTCGCGGGCAGAGGAGCCGCCGAAGGCCTCGACGATCCGGTGCCAGGCGTCACCGGCTTGCTGGGTCCGCTCGGGCCAGCGACGGACGGCGACCCGGCCGCCGGTGACCAGTGCCGCACCGATGAACACGCCGGCGTTGGAGAGGTCGGGCTCGATCTCCATGTCGAGCGACTCGACGGGGCCGGGGAGCACGTGCCAGCGGTCCGGCTCGGAGTCGTCCACCGCGACGCCGCGACGGCGCAGCTCGGCCACGGTCATGTCGACGTGGGGCAGGGAGGGCAGCGAGGCCCCCACGTGGCGCAGGTCCAGCCCCGCGGCGAACCTCGGGGCGGCGAGCAGCAGCGCGGAGACGAACTGGCTGGAGGCCGAGGCGTCGACCTCCAGCACGCCGCCGTCCACCCCGCCGGTGCCGTGGACGGTGAAGGGCAGCCTGCTCCGCTCCTCGTCCTCGACGTGGACGCCGAGGGCCCGCAGGGAGCTGATGGTGGTGCCCATGGGGCGCTCGCGGGCCCGCTCGTCACCGTCGAAGACGACGGCGCCGGACCCGAGCGCCGCGACGGCCGGGAGGAAGCGCATGACCGTGCCGGCCAGCCCGCAGTCCACCGTGACGGGACTCGGGCTCGTGCGCAGGCCCGGGCTCACCGTCCAGGCGCCGGGCGTTCGCTCGACCGTGGCGCCGAGCGCGGTCAGCCCGTCGGCCATGAGGGTGGTGTCACGTGAGCCCAGGGGCCGGCTCACCACCGAGGGACCGTCGGCGAGGGCGGCGAGCACGAGGGCGCGGTTGGTCAGTGACTTCGAGCTCGGCACCAGCACCCGGGCGTCGAGCGGCGCGTCGCGGTACGGCGCGAGCCAGGGCAGCGGAGCATCCATCGGGGCCCACTGTATCGGCGGACGGCCCGGTGCGTGCCCGGCCCGAGGACTCAGCCGCGCAGGTCGTCGATGCGCTCGGTGACGGCGTGGGCGCCGTCGGCGACCTTGTCCTTGGCGCGGCGGCCGATGAACTTCTTGTGCGGGTCCGGGTCGAGCGTCGCCATCAGCAGGCCACCGATGAGCGAGAGGTTCTTGGTGAAGTGGATCGCCTGGTTCTGGCGGGACTGCGGGTCGGACTCGTTCCAGAACTGGTGGCCGACCGCCGTGGTGGGCACGAGGGTCCCGGCCAGGACGAAGGAGCTCAGTCGCGGCAGGTGGCCGGTGGCGAGGGCGGTGCCGGCGACGACGTGGATCGCTCCGTTGATGCGGACGAGGTTCGTCGGGGAGGTCTTGGCCTGCGGAGCCACGGAGCCGAGGGCGTTGGCGACCGGCTCGGCCTTCGGGCCCATCGCCTTGGCGTGACGCAGGGAGCTGACACCGCCGTAGACGAACATCGACGCGAGCAACGGACGGGCCACGGTGCGCAGGAGAGTCATGGCCTCATCAAAGCAAGCATGGGCGGCTCGCACAACGCGAGGGCGGGCCACCATCCGACGACCCAGCATCCGACAGCCCAGCATCCGACCACCCGGCTTCCGACCCCCGGCGTCCGATGCTCGTGGCAGGCTGGGCCCATGTGCGGTCGTTACGCCACCACCCGGACCCCGGCTGAGCTCGACGACGCCTTCGGGCTCCGCCTGCCCGACTCCACGGCGCGGCTGGAGGCCGACTACAACGTCGCGCCCACCAAGCTGGCGCCGCTCGTGGTCGGGCGGACCGAGGACGGTGCCCCCGGGGTGCAGCGCGAGCTCCTTGCGGCCACGTGGGGCCTGGTCCCCAGCTGGGCCAAGGACCCGGCCATCGGCAGCAAGATGATCAACGCACGCTCGGAGACCGTCGCGGAGAAGCCGGCCTTCCGCCGGGCCTTCGCCAGCCGGCGCGCTCTCGTCCCGGCGGATGGCTACTACGAGTGGTACGCCGGGCCGCAGGACGCGCCCAAGCAGCCCAAGCAGCCGTTCTTCATCACCGCGCCGGACCGCTCGGTGCTGGCCCTGGCCGGGCTCTATGAGTTCTGGCGGGCCTCACCGGAGCAGGAGTGGCTGATCACCTTCACGATCCTCACCACCAGCGCGGAGGACGCGCAGGGCCGGCTGCACGACCGGGCGCCCATGCTCGTGCACGCCGACGCCGTCGACGCCTGGTTGGAGCCGGTCCGCCGGCCCGGGGAGGAGCTGCGCGAGATGCTCACGCCGGCCACGCCGGGTCCGCTCACGGCCTACCCGGTCGACCGGGCGGTGGGCAACGTGCGCAACAACGGACCGGAGCTCATCGAGCCCCTGCCGTTGCAGCAGTAGAGCCTCTGCGACGGCCCCGCGGAATACCGGGACCGGCCGCCTCGTTGAACCTGCGCAGAGGAGGTACACATGCTCGTCACTGCAGAACGATCCGTCACCGGGTCGACCACCCGCGGGGGTCAGACGTCAACGGTAGGCTGGTCCACGATGACCGACTCTCCCGACCCCGCAAGTTCCAACCCCGGGGACACTCCCGTCGACGGCCCGTCGGCCGACGACGCGCCCGTCGTCGACCTCGAGACCGAGACGACCGCCGAGCGCCAGGCTCGCTTCGAGGCTGACGCCCTGCCCTTCCTGGACCAGCTGTACTCCGCCGGGCTGCGCATGACCCGCAGTCCGCAGGACGCCGAGGACCTCGTCCAGGAGACGTTCGCCAAGGCGTTCACGGCGTTCCACCAGTTCAAGCCCGGCACCAACCTCAAGGCCTGGCTGTACCGGATCCTCACGAACACCTACATCAACTCCTACCGCAAGAAGCAGCGCCAGCCGCAGCAGATCACCGACGAGATCGAGGACTGGCAGATCGCGGCGGCGGAGGCGCACTCCTCCAGCGGGCTCAAGTCCGCGGAGATGGAGGCGCTGGAGCACCTGCCCGACAGCGACGTCAAGGATGCGCTGCAGAAGCTGCCCGAGGACTTCCGGTACGCGGTCTACCTCGCCGATGTCGAGGGCTTCCCGTACAAGGAGATTGCGGAGATCATGGACACTCCCATCGGCACCGTGATGTCGCGCCTGCACCGCGGCCGGCGTCAGCTGCGCGAGCTCCTCTCCGACTACGCCCGTGACCGGGGGATGGCGGCTGTCAGCGGGGCGGGTGAGACCTCGTGAGCTGCGACGACGGAACGGACTGCGAGCAGGTGCTCGAGGGTCTTTACCTCTTCCTCGACCGCGAGATCGACGATGCCAGCTGCGAGGAGATCCAGGCGCACGTGGACAGCTGCTCGGACTGCCTCAGCGCCTACGACCTCGAGCGGCTCGTGAAGACGCTGGTCTCGCGCTCGTGCAGCGAGGTGGCACCGCAGCCGCTGCGCGACAAGGTGCTGTACTCCATCCGCACCGTGCAGGTGCAGATCACCGAGCAGCGCTAGCTCCCGGCCCAGCACGAGGACCCAGCACGAGGACCCAGCACGACGAAGCCCCCGCCAGCGGCGGGGGCTTCGGTGTGTTCACGCGTTGGGGCGCTTGCCGTGGTTCGCGTTCTTCTTGCGACGCGAGCGGCGCTTGCGGCCGGTCTTGCCCATGGTTCCTCCTCGGACGACGGTCGACGCCCTAGTCTTCCACAGGTCGCAACCGGTCGAGGAATCGCGCTCGGTCCACGACCACCCGTCGGATCTCGCCGGTGCCGACGACTGCCTCGTGCTGGTCGAGCGCCACGACGCGGAACGTGACCATGCGCCCGTCGCTGCGCACCAGCTCTGCACGAGCGGAGATGGTCGCTCCCACGGGCGAGGGGAGGAGGTGCTCGACCTCGACCCGGGTCCCGACGCTCGTGCGCCCTTGCGGCAGCTCGAGCGCCGCGCACGTCGCCTCCTCGCACCAGGCGAGCAGGCGAGGCGTGCCGAGGACGGCGAGGTCACCGCTGCCGAGAGCGGCCGCGGTGTCGGCCTCGGTGACCACGTGGCGGATGCTGGCGCTGGCGGGCTCGTCCATCCCAGCAGCCTCTCACGCGGTCTGCGGAGGCGTTGCTCACCGTCCGGCGTTCCACGCGCCCCACAGCTCCGCGTAGCGGCCGTCGGCGGCGACGAGCTGGTCGTGCGTCCCGTGCTCGATGACGCGGCCCGCCTCCATGACGAGCACCCGATCGGCCGTCATCGCCTGGGTGAGTCGGTGCGCGATGACGATCGCGGTGCGGCCAGCCGTGACCGCGGCGGCCGCCTGCTCGAGCTCACGGGCACCGGACGAGCCGGCCTCGGCGGTGGCCTCGTCCAGCACGACGACCACCGGGTCCAGCACGAGGACGCGGGTGAGGGCGAGCTGTTGGGCCTGTGCCGGGGTGATCGGGTGGCCGAGGTCGCCGATCCGGGTGTCGAGCCCCTCGGGGAGGCCACGCACCCACGGTGCGGACGACGTCTGGGCCAGGGCGGCCCAGAGCTCCTCGTCGCTCGCGTCCCCGCGGGCGAGGAGGAGGTTGTCGCGGACGCTGCCGGCGAAGACGTGCACCTCCTGCGAGACCAGCGCGACGTGGCGGCGGATCACCGGCTCGGACGCCCCGACGACGTCCAGGCCACCGAGTCGGACGGCGCCGCTGGTGGGGGTGATGGAGCCGGCGGCGATGCCCCCGAGGGTGGTCTTGCCGGCCCCCGTCGCCCCCACGACGGCGACACGTTCGCCGGGGATGACCTGCAGGTCGATGCCGGAGAGGACCAGTCGGTCCGGTTCGTACGCGTGGGCGACGCCGTCGAGCCGCAGGGTGGGGGCCTCGCCCACGGCACCCTGGGTGGCGGCGGTCGACGGCAGGAGCGCGATGCCGGCAAGCCTGGCGAGGGCGGCACCGCTGGCCTGGACGGCGTCGAAGACGAACAGCACCGCGCCGATCGGGTTGAACAACCGGTGGAAGAACAGAGCGGCCGCGGTGGCGTCGCCGACGCTGCCGAGACCGGATCGGACGAGGGCGAAGCCCGCTCCCAGCACGAGCAGGAGCCCGACGCACTCCGTCCAGTTCATCCGGGCCCCGAACCGTGTGAACAGGCGGAAGACGCCGAGCGTGATCTCCAGGGCATCGCTCGAGCGGCGCTCGATGCGGTCCAGCGCGGGTTGCTCCGCACCGAAGGCGCGCAGGGTCGGTGCCCCACGGATCCCGGTGACGAGGGCGTCGGCGCGCTCGCCCTCCGCCGTGCGCTCGTCCCGGTAGTAGGGAGCGGAGCGCGGCAGGTACCACCGCAGGCTCATGACGTACAGGGGAGCGGCGCCGAGTCCGGCAAGCCCGAGCCGCCAGTCCAGCGAGAACAGGCCACCCACCGTGAAGCCGATGGCCGCGACAGAGGTGAGCAGCATCGGGATGGCCTCGTCGAGCGCCTCGGTGATCCGGCGGACGTCGTCGCCCACCCGCCCCAGGACGTCACCGGCTCCGGCGGCCTCCACCCGCTCTGAGTCCAGGTGCAGGGCACGGTCGAGGACGTCCTCGCGCAGCTCGGCGAGGGCTGGTGCGACGGTCATGGACAGCGCGGCGTAGGAGAACGTCGTCGAGAGGCCGGCCACGAGGGCGCTCACGAGCATGACGAGCACGGCGGTGGTGATCTCGCCGGCGTCCCCACCATCGCGGACGACGTCGACGATGCGGCCGATCATCAGGACCGGGATGATGCCGGCGAGACCGGCCACGCCGAAGGTGAGCACCGTGAGGGCCAGGCTCGCCGTGCGGGTCCGCACGAGACGCCAGGCGAGCCTCGTGGTGTCGCGGCCCGAGGCCACGGGCAGGAGCCGGTGGACGGCGACGTCGTGGCCACTCACCGCAGGACCGCCTCTCGGTAGGCCGGGTCCGCCAGCAGCGTGGCGTGGTCGCCTTCGGCCACCGAGCGACCGGCGCGGACGACGACCACGCGGTGCGCGCGCTGCAGCAGTGCCGGGCTGGAGGTGATCACCAGGGTGCTCCGCCCGCCGGCGCGGACCGTCCGCAGGCCCTCGGCGATGGACTGCTCGGTCACGGCGTCGACGGCGCTGGTGGGGTCCTGCAGGACGAGGGTCGGGGCATCGGCCGCCAGCGCACGGGCGAGGGTGAGGCGTTGACGCTGACCACCCGAGAGGCTGGCACCACCCGCGCGGACGGAGCGGTCGAGCCCGTCGGGGTGCAGGGCGACGACCTCGTCGGCGGCGGAGGCGGCCAGGACGGCGGCGAGCTCGTCGTCGCTGCGGGTGCCGCGCGGGTCGACGGTGGTGCGCAACGAGCCCTCGAAGACGTCCGTGAGGTGGGAGACGGTGAGCAGGTGGCGGCGGCGTGCTTCGACGGTGAGGTCGGTGAGGTCGACGTCGCCGAGCCGCGCCCGGCCGGACTCCGGGGGGCGCTCGCCGGACAGCAGCGCGACGAGGGCGTCGGAGGTCGCCGGGTCGTCGACGGTGACCGCGAGGAGCTCGCCGGGACGCAGCTGCAGGCTGACCTCACGCAGGGGGCCGGTGGCGACGGACTCCAGGACCAGGGGCGGGGCGGCCTCATCAGGCGCGCGGGACCCGGGGCCGAGCACGTGGGGGGTACGCAGGAACTCCGCGATGCGGCCGGCGGAGGCGCGGCAGGCGGCGAACTGCGCGCTGAGGTCACCGAGGATGCGCATCGGCTCGGCGAGGAACTGGGTGAGGCCGATCAGGGCGATCAGCTCACCCAGGCTGATCTCCCCGTCGAGGGCGCGGCGCCCGGCGAGCAGGGCCACGACGGCCAGCAGCACACCACCGAGCAGTGTCGTCAGGCCGGAGAGGTAGCCCCATGACCGGGCGACCCCGATGGTGTCGTCGCGAGCCTGTCCGCTCGCGGTGCGGTAGCGGCGCAGGCCGACGTCCTCACCGCCGATGCCCTTGAGGGGGCGCAGGCCCTGCAGGAGGTCATCGGCCAGCCCTGCCACCCGGGCGGTGCTCTCCTGCTGGCGGCGGGTGCGATCCGCCACCATCGGGGCCAGGGCCTGGATGAGCGCCAGGACGAGGGGCACACCCAGCAGGATCACCAGGCCGAGCAGCACGTCGACCTGCAGGACGTACCCGGCGACCACGAGGATGCTCGCGAGCGACGCGACGGCGAACCCGAGCTGACGCATCACGAGGGGGGCGAGCCCGGCGTCGGAGGTGGCGATCGAGAGCGTCTCGCCCGCCAGCCGGTCGGTGCGCGCACCGCGCGGGTGCAGCACGTGCGAGGAGATCTCCATCCGCAGCAGGTGGGACTCGGTCTCCATGCCGCGCACGACGAAGCGGCTGCCGAACCGGTAGCCGTTGCTGAGCACGAGGAACAGCGCCACCATGACGCCGAGCGTCCAGGCGAGGTCGACCCAGCTCCCGCCGTCGATCGCCCGGTCGACCACGAGCCCGATGACGACCGGTACGAGGGTCTCGCTCAGCTGCCACAGGATGATGAGCGGGTACCCGACCAGCAGACGCCGGCGGTGCCGGCCGAGTGCGCGCCCGATCAGCCGCATCCCGGAGGTCGGGGAGGTGGAGTCCGAGCCGGCGGGCTCTGCCTCCGGCGGCCGGGCCTCTGCGGACCGGGGGTCGGGGGAAGCGGGTTCAGACACCGAGTGAGGGTAACCTCACTCGACGTCACCGCGACAGTCGGGACCTGTCCCGGTCAGACACCCGTGGTGTTGCGCGGGTACATCGCCTCAACGTCGGTGATGACGTTGACGAGGTACGGCACGCCGGAGGCGAAGGCGCGATCCAGGGCCGGCCCGATCTGTCGCGGGTCGGTGACCATCTCGCCACCGCCGCCGAGCGCCGTCACGACCTGGTCGTACCGGGTGCTGGGCGCGAGGTCGGCAGCGACGTCGTAGCCGTAGAGGAACTGCATCGGTCCCTTCTCCAGGCCCCACGCGGAGTTGTTGCCCACGACCATGACCACGGGCAGGCCGTGGCGCACGAGGGTGTCGACGTCGATGAGGGACATGCCCGCGGCGCCGTCGCCGTAGAGCAGGACGACCTGGCTGGAGGGCCGGGTGATGCGCGCGGCCATCGCGGCGCCCATGCCGGCACCCAGGCAGCCGTACGGGCCCGGATCGAGCCAGCCGCCGGGCCGCTGCGGCTCGACGTACTTGCCGGCGAACGAGACGAAGTCACCTCCGTCGCCGATGACGACGGCGTCGTCGGCCAGGCGGGGGAGCAGCTCGCCGTAGATGCGTGCCGGGTGGATCGGGTCGGCCTCGGCGCTGAACAGCTCGGTGTCACGCTGGGCCGCGGCGGCGACGGCCTCCTGCAGCCCGCCGAGCCAGCCGCTCCAGTCCGGGCGGGAGCCCGGTGTCGACTGCAGCGCCGCGAGGACGTGGTCGAGGCAGGTGGTCAGGTCGCCTGCGGCGCTGGCTGCGAGGTCGGCGTGGGCCGAGACCTGGCCGGGGGAGTCCGCGAGGTGCACCACGCGGGCCTGCGGTGCCTCGTCCTTGCCGCCGAAGACCCCGTAGCCGAGGCGGAAGTCCAGGGGCGTGCCGACGACCACCACGAGGTCGGCCTGACCGAGCGCCTTGGAGCGGGCCTTGGTGACCAGCTGGGGGTGGCCGCCGGGGATGATGCCGCGACCCATGCCGTTGGCGATCGCGGGCAGGCCCGTCTCGGTGACGAAGCGCAGCGCCGCCTCCTCCGCCCGGTCGGCCCACACGTCGGTGCCCAGCACGACGACGGGCCGCTGCGCATCGGCCAGCAGTCGGGCGACGGCGCCGAGGGCGTCGGGGTCCGGCTCGATCCGTTCGGTGGTGTTGCCGGCCGAGGGCGAGGACACGGTCGTGTGGCTGAAGAACTGGTCCATCGGCACGTCGACGAACGTCGGGCCCCGGTGCGAGGAGCCGGCCAGCGTGAACGCCTCGTCGAGCGTCGGGGCGATGTCGTCGACACCGTGCGCCGTGGTCGCGGACTTGGAGACCGTCTGGAAGATCGGCGGGTGGTCCAGCTCCTGCAGGCTGCCGGTGCCCCAGCGACCGGCAGGGGCACGGCCGCCGACCACCACCAGGGGCGAGCCGGAGAAGTGCGCCTGGGCCACCGGGCTGACGCCGTTGGTGACGCCGGGACCGGCCGTCAGGACCGCCAGACCGGGCGTGCGGGTGAGCTTGCCGACGGCCTCGGCCGCGAAGACGGCGGTGGGCTCGTGCCGGACGTCGATGATGGGCATCGCCGGATCGGCCGTGACGGCACCGTCGTACATCGGGAAGACGTGCGCGCCGGAGAGGGTGAACATCGTCTCCACGCCGTGGGCGCGGGCCACGTCGACGGCGTGGACACCACCATGGCCGGTGCGTCCGGCATCGGCGGCGGGATCTGGGGTGGCCTCGGTCGTGGGCTCGTCGCTCATGGACGGCAGCCTAACCGTGGGGGGAGTCACCCCGAGGGGACGAAGACCGAGCCAACTACTGGACCGGCTTGGCCCGCGTGGTGGGGCGGTACAGCCACGGGCTCTCGCCACGGATCTGGTCCAGGACTGCGAGCAGCATGTCCGCACGGTGCGCGGGCTGCTCCGCGAACAGCTCGGCGTCGCTGCGCAGATCGGCGCGTCCCTGGACGCCGAGCGCGAGCTGCAGGTGCAGCGCCCGCAGGAACGCCGAGGTGTTGCCGGCTGCGGGGGAGGGCCACTCGGTCTCCAGGTGACCTCTGGTGCGTGGCGGCTGGATGCCGTCACCGAGCCGGGCCAGCCACGGCTCGACGATGCCGGGGTCGAGGGCGTTGCGGTGCAGCAGCGTCATGACCGCGTAGGCGAGCCGGTCGTCCTCGCCGTGGCGCCAGACGTAGGCCGTGGGCGTGAGGACCCGGTCGGCGATCACGTCGAGCAGCACCGTGAGCTCCAGGCGGCCGAAGTGCCGGGAGCGGGCAAGCGCGGCGAGCAGGTCGGCGCCGTGCGCGATGGCGTGCGCCCAACCCTGCTCGGGGACCCAGCCCCGGTGATCCAGCTCGCGGACGTACCAGCTCGTGGCGAGGTCGCCCCACTCCAGCACGGTCGCGGAGCTCATCAGGTGCTCGTTGTTGTCCCGCCCGAGGATCTCGGCCAGCATCAGCGCACTGTAGGAGCGCCGGATCACCGAGACGTCGCCGTCGTGCCCGAGGCCGTAGCGCAGTCCAGGGACGATGCCGTTGCCCAGGCCGGACAGCAGCTCGTCGTAGACGCCCTGGGAGAGCCACGTCGTCAGCAGCGGGTACGCGATGTCCTCGCGCATGCGGGGGTTGGGATGGCCCAGCATCTCCACGAGCTCCACGGTCGACTCATCGAGCGAGCGGTCAGGTGGCACCCGCTTGCCGGTCTGCATCACGGACTGCCAGTACGCCTCGGACATCCCTCCCATCGTGCCAGAGCAACCCAGCGACGGTGCGGCCCGGCCGTAGGCTGGTCCCGTGCCGAGCCTCGACGACATCGCCCGGTTCCAGACAGCGCTCACGCCGGCCGACCTCGACTGGCTGCACGCGCTGGTCTCGGACTGGCAGATCATCGCCGACCTGTCCTTCTGCGACGTCGTGCTGTGGGTGGGCGACGCGGAGTCCAAGGGGACGTGGGCCGCGGCCCAGATCCGCCCGACGACAGGCCCCACGACGCTCCTGGAGGACGTCGTCGGGACCTTCGTGCCGTCCGGAGGGGAGCCGGAGCTCGAGCGGGTCCTGGCCACGGGCAGCCGGGTCTCCGCCGCGCCGGGGAAGGCGGGGTCCACCGACCGTGGCGCCGTCGTCGTCGAGATCGCCCCGGTGCGTCGGGGCGAGAAGGTGGTGGCTGCGCTCGCCCTGCGCGCTCCCGGCGGTGGTCGACGCTCCGGGAGCGACCTGGAGCTGACCTATCGCGAGTGCGCCGCCCGCCTGGTCGCCATGATCGGGCAGGGTGACTTCCCCGTGCCGGGAACCCGCAGCGACCTCGCGGACTCCCTGCGGGTGGGCGACGGCTTCATCCGGGTCGATGCCTCCGGGGTCGCTCGCTACGGCAGCCCGAACGCGATGTCGGCCTACCGACGGCTGGGGATCACCGGCGACCTCGTCGGCTCCGACCTCGGCGGCCTGACCGCGACCCTGGATCGTCGTCCGACGCACCGCGGCGGTCATGCGGTGCTCAGCGGAGCGGTGTCGGGGGAGATGGAGGTCGAGAACGCCTCGGCGGCCGTGCTGCTTCGGGTGATCCCCTTGCGCCGCGGTCCGCGCCCCGACGGCGCCGTGGTGCTGCTGCGCGACGTCACCGAGCTGCGGCTGCGGGAACGGGAGCTGGTCTCCAAGGAGGCCACGATCCGCGAGATCCACCATCGGGTGAAGAACAACCTGCAGACCGTCGCAGCACTCCTGCGGCTGCAGGGTCGGCGCCTCGACGTCCCCGAGGCGCGAGAGGCGCTGGAGGAGGCGGTGCGGCGCGTCGGCTCCATCGCCCTCGTCCACGAGACGCTCAGCCAGTCCTTCGACGAGCAGGTGGAGTTCGACACCATCGCCGACAGGCTCCTGCGCACCGTCCTGGACGTCGGCAGCCCGGGAGTCCGCGGCGAGCGCATCGGGACCTTCGGTCTGGTCGCCGGAGAGCGTGCGACCCCGCTGGCCATGGCGCTGACGGAGCTGGTGCAGAACGCCGCCGAGCACGCCTATCCCGAGGGCGCGGGCCGTGTCACCGTCGCCGTCAACCGCATCCGCGGCCGCATCCGCATGCGGGTGAGTGATGACGGCATCGGCCTGCCTGTGGACTTCGACCCGACGGCCAGCCTGGGCCTGTCGATCGTCAGCACGCTCGTGGAGGCCGAGCTCGGCGGCACCCTCGCCTTCCAGCGCGGCCCTCGGGGAGGGACGACCGTGTCCATCACCGTCGGGGCCTGAATCGGGAGACGTGCCCTGGCGCCAAAGAACCCCGTACCCACTCGGGGTACGGGGTTCGATCGCTGCGTGGCAAGCTCAGGCGGTGCGGATGCGTGCCCGGGCGTTGCGGCGCTTGAGCGCACGACGTTCGTCCTCGCTCATGCCTCCCCAGACGCCATGGTCCTGACCGGACTCCAGTGCCCACTGCAGGCACTGATCACGGACGTCACAACGGCGACACACGACCTTGGCCTCTTCGATCTGCATGATGGCCGGGCCGGTGTTGCCGATGGGGAAGAAGAGCTCAGGGTCCTCGTCGAGGCATGCGCTGTGATGGCGCCAGTCCATGACGATGTCTCCTTCCCGTGTGGTGAATGCAAACCCGGTCGGCCCGCTGTGGCAGGACGCTCCGAGGCGCACTGCTCATGTTTTCAACAAAGCACCGTGAACACAAGGCTTGTCGAGGCCTGCAGGGTTGTCTGTTGTGTCACACGGAGGTGACGTCGGTGTGAACGCCGGCCCCACGGTGGCCCGTACGCTGGTGGGTGTGGATGCGCAGCCCGACGACCCCATCGGCCACGACCCCTCGGCCGCGCCGACGCCTCCGCGGGGCGCGGCCCGTCGGCTGCTGCTCGTGGCCGCCGTGGTGATCAGCGCCGAGGCGCTCGGACTCATCGCGCTCGGGGTCACCGAGGCCACGCTCATCGACCCCGGCCGCGCCGGGCTGGGCATCAGCACGGCGATCTTCCTCGGGTTCTTCGGCGTCCTGCTCCTCGTGGGCGTGGCGCGGGTGCTCAAGGGCGAGGCGTGGGCGCGAGGGCTGCTCGTGTTCTCCCAGCTCATCCAGCTGCTGCTCTCCTACAACTTCCGCGGCGACGTCTGGTGGATCCCGACCACCCTCGCGGTGAGCGCCCTCCTCGCGCTCGGCTGCCTGCTCTCGCCGCCGGTCACCCGCGCCCTGAACGCGGATCCGGGCATGTGAAAGACTCCTCGATGGGCACGACCCGTTCCATCCCCTTGGCGCCGTCGGACCAGACCGGTCCCACCGAGCGCCACTCCCGGACCGCCCCCGAGGACCTTCTTCACGCTCATGGTTGCCACTGACAGCGGCGCGCACGTCCCCCCTGACGTCACCGCGCCCGATCCCGATGATCCCGTCTTCGCCCTGCACCGCGGGGGGAAGATGGAGGTCGCCGCGACGGTGCCCCTGCGGGACGCCCACGACCTCTCCCTCTCCTACACGCCGGGGGTCGCCCGTGTGTGCGAGGCCATCGCCACCGACCCGGAGATGGCGCACCACTACACGTGGGTCTCCAACACCGTCGCCGTGGTCACCGACGGCACGGCGGTGCTGGGGCTGGGGGACATCGGCCCCTCGGCCGCCATGCCGGTCATGGAGGGCAAGGCGGTCCTCTTCAAGCAGTTCGGCGGGGTCGACGCCATCCCCGTGGCGCTTGACACCACCGACATCGACGAGATCGTCGAGACCGTGGTGCGGCTCGCCCCCACCTTCGGCGGCATCAACCTGGAGGACATCTCCAGCCCGCGGTGCTTCGAGATCGAGCGCCGCCTGATCGAGCGGCTCGACATCCCCGTCTTCCACGACGACCAGCACGGCACCGCCGTCGTGACGCTCGCCGCGCTCGTCAACGCCGCGCGACTGACCGACCGGGACCTGCAGGACCTCAAGGTCGTCATCTCCGGGGCCGGGGCGGCCGGCGTGGCCATCTGCGCGATCCTGCGCTCGGCGGGAGTGCACAAGATCAGCGTCGTCGACCGCACGGGCGTCCTCGTGCCCGGGCGCGAGGGGATGAACCCGGTCAAGGAGCTGCTCGCCGAGCAGTGTGCCCCGTGGGCCGAACCGGGCACCATCGACGACGCCCTCGTGGATGCCGACGTGTTCATCGGCGTCTCCGGCGGCACCGTCGAGGAGTCGGCTGTGGCCGCGATGGCACCGGACGCCATCGTGTTCGCCATGGCCAACCCCAACCCCGAGGTCCACCCCGACGTCGCGCAGCGTCACGCGCGGGTCGTCGCCACGGGCCGCTCGGACTTCCCGAACCAGATCAACAACGTGCTGGTCTTCCCCGGCATCTTCCGTGGTGCTCTGGACGTGCGGGCCACCACGATCTCCGAGAGCATGAAGCTCGCCGCGGCCCACGCCATCGCCGACCTGGTGGGGGACGACCTCACCGAGACCTACGTCATCCCCTCGCCGTTCGACCCCAGGGTCGCGACGGCCGTCGCGAGGGCCGTGACCGACACGGCCCGCCGAGAGGGCCTGGCGCGCAGACCCTACTGACCCCCACACCCAGGAGTGCCGATGTTCGCTGTCTATGCCGGTGAGATCAACCCCGAGGACCCGATCAAGGGCCTGGTCGTGGGGGAGCAGCCCGATCCTGAGGTGCCGGACGGCTGGACGACGGTCACCGTCAAGGCGGCCTCGGTCAACCACCACGACGTCTGGAGCCTGCGAGGCGTCGGCCTGCGCGAGGAGTCGCTGCCGATGATCCTGGGCTGCGACGCCGCCGGCCTGGACGAGGACGGCAACGAGGTGGTCGTCCACGCGGTCATCAGCCAGCCGTCCTGGTCCGGCGACGAGACGCTGGACCCCAAGCGCTCGCTGCTCTCGGAGAAGCATCCGGGCACCTTCGCCGAGAAGGTCGCCGTCCCGCGCCGCAACGTCGTCCCCAAGCCCGAGGGCCTGTCCTTCTCCGAGGCGGCGTGCCTGCCGACGGCGTGGCTGACGGCCTACCGCATGCTGTTCACCCAGTCCGACCTCAAGCAGGGCGACGCCGTCCTGGTGCAGGGCGCCGGAGGCGGTGTGGCCACGGCCGCGATCACCCTGGCCAGGGCCGCCGGCTTCCGCGTCTTCGCCACGAGTCGAGAGGAGGCGAAGCGCCGGCGGGCGCTCGAGCTCGGTGCCCATGAGGCGCTGGACTCGGGGGAGCGGCTGCCGCAGAAGGTCGACGCCGTCATCGAGACCGTCGGCGCCGCCACGTGGTCGCACTCGGTGAAGTCCATGCGTCCCGGCGGCACGATCGTCATCGCCGGCGCGACGTCGGGCGACGCCCCGAAGGCGGCCGAGCTGACCCGGATCTTCTTCCAGCAGATGCGGGTGCACGGCTCCACGATGGGCACGCGCGAGGAGCTGCGCCGACTCGTCGAGTTCCTCGACGTCACCGGCACGCGCCCGCTCATCGACCGCGAGATCCCGATGGACCGGGCCGCCGAGGCCATCGGCGCCGTCGCCTCCGGCGACGTCTTCGGCAAGATCGTCCTCACCCTCTGACCCCGGTTCTCGCCGAGTGGCGCAGATTCGCGATTCTGAGACGGCGCGTCGCACGAATCTGCGCCAGTGGGGGACGAGTTTGCGCCAGTCGGCGAGATCGTCGTGTGGGGTGTCGTGTGCTCGCACCGATCAGGGTTCGTCCACATCGACGTCGGCGTGCCGGCCTCGTCCACAGGTACGCGCCCGACAGTGCCGTTGAGACGGCTCGCGGCCACACCATCGGGGGATGGAACCCTTTCTCAGCCGCGAGGCCACGGCGCACGGTTGGAGCGCGGCCCTGCTGCGCACCGATGACTTCGCCCGCCCCGTCGACGGCGTCGCGATGCTCCGGTCGCAGGTGGACGACCTCGCCAGTCGTTGCCGCGCCGTCAGGCTCGTTCTTCCGGACGACGCGGTCTTCACCCACCTCACGAGTGCACGCCTCCGGGGCTGGTGGCTGCCGCAGATTGACCTGCCCCTGATCATCGCGTGCAGCGACGGCAAGGCGCCGCACCACGACCGGCGCGGCGTCTACGTCCGTCGGTGTCGCATCCCACGGACCCACCGACAGAACGTCGACGGCGTGCCGGTCGCCTCCCCGGCCTGGACGGTCGTCGAGCTCGCCGAGCACCTGAGGCTGATCGATCTGGTCGCGGTGATCGACGGGGCCCTGCATCACGGCGACCTCACGGTCACCGAGCTTCGAAGCACGATGGTCCCCGGGCGGCGCGGCGTTCGAGTTCTCCGGCGAGCCCTCGACATCGTCGACGAGCGCAGCGAGTCCCCGTGGGAGACCTTCCTGCGGCTGCTGCACGTGCTGGGTGGCGTCGCGGTGCAGCCGCAGGCCGTCATCACGAACGAGATGGGGGTCGTCATCGCGCGCGCCGACCTGCGGATCAGGGGAACTCGTCGCCTGGCTGAGTACGACGGGTCAGACCACCGAGACCGACGGCAGCACGAGCGGGATCTGACCCGGGACAAGGAGCTGATCAGGCGGGGTTTCGAACGATACGGCTACATCGCCGCAGAGATCCTGCGCGACCCCGACCGCATCCTTCGCGACGCCGACGAGGCCCTGGAGAGGCGGCACGACCCCACGCGGGTGGAGTCGTGGCGGCGGGAGGTGGCGGCATCGAGCCTGTCCCCGTCGGGTCGTCGAGCCCTGGACCGAAGGCTGGCGCGTTTCGTCCGCGAGAGCCCACCGCGGCGTCCCGGTGAGCCCACCTCTCGAGTGGCGCAAAACCGACCCTGAGCGGCGCGAATCTGCGCGACACGCCGTCTCGAAATCGCAGATCTGCGCCACTCGGCGGAACCGGGGAGGTGATCAGTCCTCGTCGTCCAGGCGGGCGAGCCAGGTGGCGAAGCGCTCGACCGGGGCCTCCAGATCAGGGTTGAGGTCGACGAACTCGATCATGCGCTCGCCCAGCCAGGCGAGGGAGACCTCCTCGTCACCCCGCCTGGTCTGCAGCTCCTCGATGCCGCGGTCCGTGAAGTACATGTTCCTCAGCGCCTCTCGAAGGGCCGGCGTCGACGTGACCGTCAGCCGAAGGCCGCATCCATGAGCGCCTTGTTCTCCTCGTCGTGGCGGGACTTGGATCCCACCGCGGTCGTGGAGGACTCCGGACGCGTGATCGGCACGATGGACTGACCGCCCAGCTCACCTTGGTAGTGCTGCGACACGTGCGGCCAGGGGCCTTGGTTGGCCGGCTCGTCCTGCACCCACCGGACCTCCTTGAGGCCGGAGTAGCGTGCGAGCTCGGCCTTGATCTGCTCGATCGGCCGTGGGTAGAGCTGCTCCACCCGCACGATGGCGGTACGGGGGTCGTCGCCCTCGCGCGTGGCTCGGTCGGCGAAGAGCTCCCAGCCGATCTTGCCCGAGCACAGCAGGACGCGGTCGACGGACTCCGGGTCCACCGAGGTGTCGCCGATCACGGGCTCCCACGTGCCGGCGGTGAAGTCCTCGGGCTGGGAGGCCGCGGCCTTGCTGCGCAGCATCGACTTCGGCGTGAAGACGATGAGCGGACGGTGCTCGGCCTCCAACGTCTGCTTGCGCAGCAGGTGGAAGTACGACGCCGGACTGGACGGCTGGGCGATGGTCATCTCGTCGTTGGCGGCGAGCGTCAGGAAGCGCTCGATCCGACCTGAGGAGTGGTCCGGGCCCTGCCCCTCGTAGCCGTGTGGCAGCAGCAGCACCACGCCGGACTTCTGGCCCCACTTGGTCTCGCCGGCGCTGATGTACTCATCGATGACCATCTGGGCACCGTTGATGAAGTCGCCGAACTGCGCCTCCCACATCGTCAGGGCCTCGGGACGGGCCACGGAGTAGCCGTACTCGAAGCCGAGCGCGGCGTACTCGCTCAGCAGCGAGTCGTAGACGTAGAACGTCGCCTGCTCCTCGCCGACGTGGGCGAGCGGAGTCCACTCGCTGCCGTTGACGCGGTCGATGATCGTGGCGAACCGCGAGGAGAACGTGCCGCGGCGTGAGTCCTGCCCCGCCAGGCGCACGGGGCGCCCCTCGAGCAGCAGGGAGCCCATCGCGATGATCTCGCCGGTGCCCCAGTCGATCGGGCCGCTGGTGATCGACGCGGCACGTCGCTGCAGCTGTGGCAGCACCTTGGGGTGCACCGCGAAGCCCTCCGGCACCGCGGTGTAGGACTCCGCGACGGCCTTGAGCATCTCCGGGGTGACCGCGGTCTGCAGACCGGCCTCGGGCTCCTCGGGCTTCTCCGGGTAGTCCGGCGCACGGGTGTAGGAGTGGTCGGCCGCGGCTTCCTTGACGTCGGCGAAGTTGCGCTCGAGCTGGGCCTGGTAGTCCGACAGCGCCTCCTCGGCCTCCTCGAGCGTGATGTCGCCACGTCCGACGAGCGCCTCGGTGTAGAGCTTGCGCACCGACTTCTTCGCGTTGATCGTGTCGTACATCAGGGGCTGCGTGAAGCTGGGGTCGTCGCCCTCGTTGTGACCGCGTCGGCGGTAGCAGACGAGGTCGATGATGACGTCCTTCTTGAAGGTCTTGCGGTAGGCGTAGGCCAGCTCCGCCACACGGATGCACGCCTCGGGGTCGTCGCCGTTCACGTGGAAGATCGGCGCCTGGACCATCCGGGCGACGTCGGTGCAGTACGTGGAGGAGCGCGACGAGGACGGGCTCGTCGTGAAGCCGACCTGGTTGTTGACGATCACGTGGATGGTGCCGCCGGTGCGGTAGCCGCGCAGCTGGCTGAGGTTGAGCGTCTCGGCCACCACGCCCTGCCCGGCGAAGGCCGCGTCGCCGTGCACGAGCACCGGCAGGACGGGGAAGGCCTCGCCCTGGTCGAGCCGGTCCTGCTTGGCGCGGGTGATTCCCTCGAGGACGGGGTCGACGACCTCCAGGTGCGAGGGGTTGGCCGCGACGGACACCTTGATCGTGTCGCCGTGCTCGGAGGAGTACTCACCCTCGACGCCGAGGTGGTACTTGACGTCGCCGGAGCCTTGCACGGTCCGGGGGTCGATGTTCCCCTCGAACTCGCGGAACACCTGGCCGGCGCTCTTGCCGGCGATGTTGACCAGCACGTTGAGGCGGCCGCGGTGGGCCATGCCGATGCAGACCTCGTCGAGGCCGTCGCCGGCGGCCTCCTCGCAGATCTCGTCCAGCAGCGGGACTGTCGTCTCGCCGCCCTCGAGGCTGAAGCGCTTCTGCCCCACGAACTTGGTCTGCAGGAACGTCTCGAAGGCCTCGGCCTGGTTCAGCTTCAGCAGGATCCGCAGCTGCTCCTCGCGGGGAGGCTTGGTGTGACCGATCTCGATGCGGTCCTGCAGCCACTGGCGCTCGTCGGGGTCCTGGATGTGCATGTACTCCAGGCCGATGGTGCGGCAGTACGAGTCGCGCAGGACGCCGAGGATCTCGCGCAGCTTCATGAAGCGCTTGCCCGAGCCGCTCGCGAAGGAGCCGGTGGCGAACTCGCGGTCCAGGTCCCACAGCGTCAGGCCGTGCTGGGCGACGTCCAGGTCGGGGTGGCTGCGCTGGCGGTACTCCAACGGGTTGGTGTCGGCCATCAGGTGACCGCGGACGCGGTAGGCGTGGATGAGCTCCAGGACGCGGGCCTGGCGGTGCACCTCGTCGTCGTGGCTGACGGGGATGTCGCGGGCCCAACGAATGGGCTCGTAGGGGATGCGCAGCGCGCGGAAGATCTCGTCGTAGAACTCCTCGTCGCCGAGCAGGAGCTGGTGGATGCGACGCAGGAACTCACCGGACTGGGCGCCCTGGATGACGCGGTGGTCGTAGGTGGAGGTGAGGGTCATCATCTTGGAGATCGCCATCTGGGCGAGGGTGTGGTCCGACGCACCCTGGAACTCCGGTGGGAACTCCATCGAGCCCACGCCGATGATGACGCCCTGGCCGGCCATGAGGCGCGGCACCGAGTGGTTGGTGCCGATGCCGCCGGGGTTGGTGAGGCTGGCGGTGGTGCCGAGGAAGTCCGAGACCTGGAGCTTGCCGTCGCGGGCCTTCTTGACCATGGCCTCATAGGCCTGCCAGAACTCCGCGAAGCCGAGCGTCTGGGCCGCCTTGATGGACGGCACGAGAAGCTGGCGGGTGCCGTCGGACTTGGGCAGGTCGATCGCGAGCCCGAAGTTGACGTTCTCGGGCTTGAGCTGGACCGGCTTGCCCTTCTCGTCGACGTCGTAGCCGGTGTTCATCTCCGGCATCGCCGAGAGTGCCTTGACGACGGCGTAGCCGATCAGGTGGGTGAAGGAGACCTTGCCGCCTCGGGCCCGAGCCAGATGGTTGTTGATGACGACCCGGTTGTCGAACAGGAGCTTGACCGGGACGGAGCGCACGCTGGTGGCGGTGGGGACCTCCAGGCTGGCGTCCATGTTGGCCGCAGTGCGGGCGGCGGCACCGCGCATGGGCTTGCGCTCGACCTCGCCGGGACCCGTGGGCTGGTCGCCGGTGGATCCGGGCTTCTTGGCCTCGGACTTCTTCGGCTCGGGCTTCTTGGGCTCGGGCGCCGGGTCCTTCTTGGCTGCCGGTGGCTTGACGTCCGCAGGCTTCTCGGCCTCGGGCTCCTTGCGCTCCTCGGTCTTCTCGGACTCGGTCCGCTGGGCCGTGGCCTTGCCGGCCTCGGTCGACGTGCCCGCGGGCTCGGTGTCCTTCGCAGCCTCCGGCTCGGTGGCCGAGGGCGGGGCCGAGCCGTTGGTCGAGGAGCCGGCACCGTCCTGGAAGAACTCCTGCCAGGAGGTGTCGACCGACTCGGGGTCGGACTTGTATCGGTCGCGCATCTCCTCGACCAGCCACTGGTTCGTGCCGAAGTCGGGGGATGACTGTGAGGACTCGGCCACGGCCTGAATCGCCTCTTCCGTCGTTTCGCCTGCGCACCCGGACGCGGTGCACCACAATCCTAGCGCGACGACCTCGCCGATCCGGGCTGGGCTTCGGCCTGTCGGTGGACGGTGGTCTCGACTCTTCAGGCGGCCACCGGAACCCGGGTGTCGGGGCCGGGGAGCTGACCGGCATCGCGGCCCGGACGCACTCCCGCTGGGAGCGATCGGGCCCTCTGGTCGCGTTCGTCCGCCCCCGGTCTCGACCGGGCACGCACGACGACGCCGGCGCGCGGGCGCCGGCGTCGTCGTGGTGATCGGTGGAGCTGGAGTCAGGCGCTCTCGAAGGTCGCGTCCAGCGTGATGGTGTCCACGCCGGCGAGAGCCTTGCTGAGGGGACAGCTCGTCTTCGCCTCCTCGGCCGCCTCCATGAACCCTGCCTCGTCGACGCCGTCCACCTGGCCGCGCACGGTCAGGGCGATGGTGTGGATCTTGAAGCCACCGGCCGGGTCCTCACCCAGGGACACGTCGGCCTTCGTCTCGATGGACTGCACGGTGCCGCCCTTCTGGCCGAGCACGGCGGTCAGCTGCATCGTGAAGCACGCCGAGTGCGCGGCGCCGAGCAGCTCCTCGGGGTTGGTGGCGCCCCCACCGTCCTCGGAGGAGCGCTTGGGGAAGGACATCTCGAACGTGCCGAGTCCGGAGCTGGACAGCTCGACCTGGCCGGAGCCGTCCTCGAAGCCGCCGTCCCAGGCAGTGCGTGCGGAGCGTGTGGGCATGGTGAGCCTTCCGTCGGGGGTGGTTGAATCCGACGCTACTGAGCCTGTGGTCGGGCGCAACCGCAGGACGATGAACGACGGGTGACCGGCTCAGTCCACGACGTGCAGGTGCTCGGCGGCTCGTCGAGCCCGGTCGCGGGCGGCCTCGACGTCGTCGCCGAGGGCCAGGGTGACGGCCATCCGGCGGCGTCCGGACACCGCCGGCTTCCCGAACAGCCGGAGGCTCGTGTCGGGGTCGACGAGGGCCGCTTCGACGCCGGTGAACCGAGGTGCGTCGATCTCGCCCTCGAGCAGCACGGCGCACGACGCCGCCGCGCCGCGGGTGCGGACGTTGGGGATCGGCAGCCCCAGCACTGCGCGCGCGTGCAGGGCGAACTCCGAAAGGTCCTGGGAGACGAGCGTGACGAGGCCGGTGTCGTGCGGGCGGGGGGAGAGCTCGGAGAAGATGACCTCCTCGCCGTGGACGAACAGCTCGACGCCGAACAGGCCACGTCCGGACTCCCCGCACAGATCGCCGACCACGGCGGCGGCCACCTCCTGGGCGCGCTCCAGCACGCCGTCGGGCAGCGCCTGTGGCTGCCAGGACTCGCGGTAGTCGCCGTCCACCTGCACGTGGCCGATGGGCGGGCAGAAGGAGACGACGTCGGGCCCGCCGTCGGTCGCGGCGTGCTTGATCGTCAGGAGCGTGATCTCGACGTCGAAGGGCACGAAGCCCTCGACGATCACCCGACCGGCCCCGGCGCGACCGCCCTCCTGCGCGTAGGCCCACGACGGCTCGATGTCGCCGGGGCCGCGGACGACGGACTGGCCCTTGCCGGAGGAGGACATGACGGGCTTGACCACGCACGGCGTCCCGATCTCCTCGATGGCGGCGGAGACCTCCTCGAACGTCCCAGCGAAGCGGTAGGGCGACGTCGGAAGGCCCAGGTCCTCGGCGGCCAGCCGGCGGATGCCCTCGCGATCCATCGTCAGGCGCGCGGCCCGGGCGGTGGGCACGACGGTGACCCCCTCGGCCTCCAGCTCCTGCAGGGTCGGGGTGTGGATCGCCTCGATCTCCGGCACCACCCAGTGCGGCTGCTCGAGCTCGACGACGCGGCGGACCTCGGCCGGGTCGAGCATGTCGATGACGTGGCTGCGGTGCGCGACCTGCATCGCGGGGGCGTTCGGGTAGCGGTCGACGGCGATCGTCTCGACGCCGAGGCGCTGCAGCTCGATGACGAGCTCCTTGCCGAGCTCGCCGGAGCCGAGCACGAGGACACGGGTCGCCCCGTCGGTCGAGGGGGTTCCGAAGATCGTCACGGCGTCACCCTGGGGGAGGTGAGGGGCTCCGGCTCGAGGTCGGCGGCGGGCTGGGGTCGGGGCGCGCCGCGGCGCTCACCGCCTCGAGCGCGAGCCGTCGGACCTCCGCGTGTGCGCGCTCCAGCACGACGGTGCCGACGAGCATCGTCTCCACGGCGGCAACGCGATCGGGCGCGGCGAGAGCGAAGTCGACCTCCAGGCGTGCCACCTGCTCGGCGAAGTCGGCGTGCTGGTCGAGGTCAGCCGCCCCCATCGCGATGCCGAACCGCTGCAGGGTCGTCAGAGCCTCGGCCAGGCGTCGTCGCGCCGGGGCGCCCGGCGCGACCGTCCAGCTCCGAGACTCGAGCCACGTGTCCACGTCGACCTCGGCGACCGCGACGTCGTCAGGTGGAGGGGACGACGGCAGCTCGGCGAGCCCGGTCATCACCGCGCCGAAGGCTTCGTGCAGGGGTGCGGAGTCGTCGTCGACCACGCCGAGCGTCGCGCGCACCTGGGCGATCTGCAGCCCGCCGATGTCGATGAGGGCACGGACCAGGCGCAGACGCCGCAGGTGTTCGTCGTCATAGCTGGACTGGTTGGTCGCCGTGGGTGTCCCGGTCGGGAGCAGTCCCTCGCGCAGGTAGTACTTGATCGTCGGGATCGAGACTCCGCTGCGCTTGGCGAGCTCGGAGACCTTCACGCGGCCGCCGTTGACATCATGGATGGATAGTAGCAGTATCCATTATGGATCAACGCACTATCCATGAACGGCGACGGAGGTCCACGATGGCGACACAGGTTCAGCCCGGCAGGTACACGGCCCGCATCGACGGCGAGTTCGTGGTCTTCCTGATCGGGATGCGGTTCAACAAGATCTGGAAGGTCCATCAGTGGCTCCCGGTCTTCGTGGCCATGCCGCGCATGCTCATCGAGCTCACGAGGGATCCCGAGCGTGGCCTTCTCGCCAGCCAGCTGCTGATCGGGTGGCGCTCGATCACGCTCGTGCAGTACTGGCGCAGCGTCGATCAGCTCGAA
This sequence comes from Aeromicrobium sp. CF4.19, assembly GCF_051262555.1. NCBI lineage: Bacteria > Bacillati > Actinomycetota > Actinomycetes > Propionibacteriales > Nocardioidaceae > Aeromicrobium > Aeromicrobium sp. CF4.19. The sequence goes on from NZ_JBIMEU010000006.1 coordinate 220,506, forward strand.
CGGTTCGCCAAGAACCCCGATGACCCGCACCTGCCGGCCTGGCGACGCTTCAACCGACGAACCGGCGGCAACGGCGACGTCGGCATCTACCACGAGACCTATCTCGTCGGCCCCGGGCGGCACGAGTCGCTCTACGGGAACATGCCGGTGACGGGTCTCGCCGCGGCGGGTCGGTCCGAGCCGATCGGCCGGAACAGCGAGACGGCCCGGGCACGGTTCGGCTCCGGGTGAATTCCGCTCAGGCGTCGTCCAGGCGGTCCAGGTCGCGCAGGGCCTGCTCGGCCTGGGCGAGCCGGTCGGACTCATCGACCTCCCACCAGTACGGTCCGCGCTCGCCGAGGCCGAGCTTCGCGAGCCCGACCCGCGTCCGCGCGCCAGCCAGCCGCTCCTCGTCGCCGGCCTTGCGCGCCGGCCCGACGGCAGAGCGACCGCGGCCGAGGTGGGAGGTGAGCCGTTCCACGACCTCCGACGGCAGGGACGGGTCCGTGCGCCGCCACCGGCGACCCTTGATGACCATCCATCGCTCGTCGTCGGTGGTCTCGTCCCCGCTGCGACCGCTCGTCATTCCCGTGTCCTTCCCGACGGACCTGGTCAGTCGACGACGAGGTCCTTGAACCAGGAGTCGGTGACGTAGTCGGTCTCCCAACCCAGGGACCGGTACAGCTGGTCGGCGCTGGTGGGGGAGTCGTCGTCGACCTCCAGGCCGATGCGGTTGCGGCCGCGCTCTGCGGCGTCGGCCATGACGGCCGCCAGCAGCGACTTGGCCACGCCCCGGCCGCGGGCGTGCCGGTTGACCCCGATGTACTCGATGTAGGAGCCCTCCGGGCCGCCGTCCTTGCCGGGCAGGACCGAGCAGACGACGGCGCCGGCGGGAACCCACTCATCCTGCTCGTCGGTGACGTAGGCCAGCCACCACCCGTCCCACCGGTGGCCGGTCTCCTCGCGCATGCGCTGCACGAACTCGGGGAAGGACTCCCGGTAGTTGTTGAAGTGGTCCTCGAAGGAGGACTCGAGCATCTGGTGCACGACCTGCAGCTCCGCAGCGACGGGCTGTCCGTTCTCGTGCTTGTCCACCGTCCGCACGAACACACCCGCGCGGGGCTCGAGCTCGGCGTCCTCGGGGTGCACGGGGCGCTCCATGTGCAGCCAGGTGCGGCGCTTGGAGTACCCCGTCCGTCGCAGCCAGCCGACCTGGCGCTCGTCGCCGCCGAACGGGCTCTCGTCGAGCCGGGTCTCAGTGACGGCACGCAGGCGTGCCATGACGACGGCGGCCTGCTCGGCCCAGGCGTAGAGGACGTCGGCGATCTCGTCGACCTCCTCGACGTCCCGGTCGAAGTAGCCCCAGACGAGGGCACGGCCGGCCGCCCGGTCGTGCACCGTGATCCAGGCGCGGGGGACGTCGTCGGGGCCGACGGCGATCAGCTGGCGTCTCGTCCAGGAGGCCTGCCCGGCCACCTCGTTCTCGATGCCCTCGGGATCGACGTGGGCCTCACCGGTGCCCTGCAGCTCATCGAGGTGGCGCAGCTGCACCAGGGCCTCGACGTCACCGTAGGTGGGCACGCGCGCGACCCACGGTGCCGGGAGCTCCGGGATGCTCGGGTCGGCCTGGGGAGTGACGGGATCGGTCGGGTTCATCGACCCCAACCTTTCCATCCCAGGGCTCAGGCGGGTCCGGCAGTAGGTCGGCACCCCACGACATGACCGCCCACACCAGCGTCGTCGACGCCGCTGCGGTGGGCTCCTTGCGGGCCGACCATCGACCCAGAGCGAGACGAACAACTCCAGGAACGAGAACACCCGAACCCGCCGCTGCAGGTTCAGGTGTCTCCGATCTCTTGAGAGATCACACGGTGGGGTGTTTGCGAAACCCCCTGGCCTGCAGCGACGCTGGCGCCCCGTCGACCCCAGTCCATGTAACCTACCGATCTCAGTCCATGCGTAAGGAAAACCTTGGAACGGCAGTGCGTAAGACCACTGCGCCGTGGTGAGGCGCCAGAGTGACGGTGTGCGCCGACGGTGGAAGGTCAGTCGGCGAGCAGGCGTAAGAACGCGCCGACCCGCGACCTTCGCTGTCGCACCCGTGTCAGTGGTCAGATTTAGGCTGAACTCGTGGCCCCCGCGAGCGAAAAGCATGTGTTCATCTCCTACGTGCACGAGAACAACGACCAAGTCGACCAGCTGTGCGCCGTCCTTGAAGCTGCGCAGATCCCATACTGGCGCGATCGGAAGGACCTCGCCCCCGGTGACGACTGGCGAGCCGAGATCAGGCGCGCGATTCGCAACGGATCCCTAGTCTTCCTTGCCTGCTTCTCCGGGGAGTCGCGCACCAAGGGGAAGTCCCACATGAACGAAGAGCTGACCTTGGCCGTCGACGAGTTCCGCCAGCTCCCGCCCGGCCACAAGTGGCTCATTCCCGTCCGGTTCGACAACGGCGACCTGCCCGAGTGGGACCTCGGCGCCGGCCGTGGCCTCGACCACCTCAACTACGTCGACCTGTTCGGGTCCGGCCTCGCCGCCGAGGCCGCCTCGCTCGTCACCACCATCACTCGGCTCATGGGGGAGCGGACGCTCAGCCCGACCGCCACCATGGCCGCCGTCGCCGAGGCCACCGAGGCTGCCCGGTCCGACATGCTCCGTTCCTTGACCAAGGAGATGCTGCCCGACTCAAGCCGACGCATCGCCCTCGATGACCTCATCACACAGGAGTCCAACCGCGTCGTCGCGACCCTGCGCGATGACGCGTTCGGCACCGGGAACATCTCGGGAACCAACAACGAGCAGGCCGGCATCGTCGCCAAGCACGCCCACAACACATGGCTCCTGGCCGAACCCTTCTGTGCGTCCCTGCGCGTTGCGGCTCGTTGGGCTGAGCCCCCTGCTCTCACACCGTGGGTGACCGGCATCCGCCGCATGGTCGAGGCGTCGACCGCCGTTATGGGCGGATACGACGTGTTCACCGACCAGCGCCGCCTTCCAGGAAGCTTCGCCGTCATGACAGCCGCCATCGCCACTGTCTCTGACCGACGCTGGGACAACCTGCGCGCGCTGGTGGTCGACCCCACCGTCGTTCACTCACGCTATGGCGGAAGTCCGATGGGGCTGCTCGACCTCACCGACCCGTACCAGGCGTTTAGGCAGGGCAGTGCAGTCGCGGCAATGCTCTCCTACGCCGCAGACGACGGTCGAACCATCGACGACGTGCTCGTCGAGCTCGGTGACAACAAGCACATGCGGGCCGGATACGCGGCCGAGTTCAACTGGATGTTTAAAGTTTTGAAGCCGCAGTTCGTGGACCAGCATGCCGATGACCAGGCTTGGGAGGCCGAGTTCGAACGCGCCGAGGTGTTCGTGGGCATCCTCGCTGATGACGCCTACCTGACTAGTCCGGTGGCTGAGGGTGGCCGCCGCCACCGCAGCAGTCATTGGTTCGGCCGCGCCGCCCGCGACGGGCTCCGGATGGAAAACGGTCCTGTCACAGCGTGGGCGTACGAGCTCGAGCGCGACGGTTCAGAGTGGGGTCCGCTCAAGGCGGGTCTGTTCGGCGGGAACTTAGAGCGTGCGAAGGCAGCAGTCGAGTCCTACGCAACGACCTTCAATGAGGTTGCGTCGCGGCGTTGGTAGGGCGCTCAGATGCAACGACGCTACCCAAGCTTCGGCGGCGGCGTTGTTGCAAACAGGCGGACCCTTAGACGTTCTCTCTGGCCAGGATCATCACGGCGCCTCTCGCCTATCGGGGACTGGCCATCCGCAACCGCCGACCCGAGCCGGGCGGGATCGTCCACGCCGACCACGGCGTCCAGTTCACGTCCTGGGCCTTCGGCGACGCGATCCGCAAAGCAAGACTCATGCCGTCATTCGGCAGCGTCGGTGACGGTCTCGACAACGCGATGATGGAATCGTTCTGGTCATCGATGCAGATCGAACTCCTCAACCGCAGGAAGTGGAAGACCCGCCTCGAGCTGTCGAACGCGATCTTCGACTACATCGAGATCTTCTACAACCGACAACGCCGCCATTCCTCGTTGGACTACCGCACGCCCATCGAGCACGAACTACTCTCCGAGAAGAACCCCATCCCCGCTTGAGACTTCACAGCAAATCTGGAAACGACCATGGGGCAGGTCAGAGTGTCAACCAAACCCTGGCAGTCCTCGTCGTCGTCCTCCGACGAGCGCAGAAGCGATGGTGTGTTGCTGTACTTGTCGTTGGCCAACGATCGACACTCCGGCGCTTTGGAGCGGTGAGCTCTATTCGCGGCGCTCGACGCGATCGACGGCCTCCCGCAGCGTCTTCGGGGAGACGGGGTGGAGTGACTTGTGCGTGTGGGGCGCGTTCATGGTCCGATCGACCAGCTCTGATATGTCATCCGCGGTCGGCTCCGTGCCCGAGTAGTGGCCGAGACGAATCGGCAGGTTCACCGATGTGAGGAAGCGTCGTAGATCCTCGAGTTCATCGTCGTCAACACGCTCATGGGCGCGCTGTACAAGTAGCCCGTATGCGACATGCTCGCCGTGCATGCCTTCCGCGCTGGGCGGGATGGCCTGGAGCCCTCTCGTCATGGAATGCGCGATCGACAGGCCGCCGTTCTCGAAGGCCAACCCGGACATCAACACGGTGGCTTCGACCGTGGCCTCGATTGCATCGGTGGTGTTGGTGCCGCGCGTGACGTCTCTGACCGCCTCGGCGCCGTGTTCACGGAGAGTGTCGTAGCAAGCGTTCGCGATCGCGAGGCCGGTGATGAGCGGCGTTGTGCCGTGAGAGTTGAGACCACCCACCGTGGCACATGCGGCCGCCTCGAACTTCTTCGAGATGGCGTCTCCGATCCCAGCAGACAGAAGACGAGCCGGTGCGCTGGCGACCAGAGCTGTGTCGACCAAGACGAGTGACGGATTGTGGCCGGTCTGAAGGACCTCTACCAGTTGGTGATCCTCCCCGTAAAGGGCCACGGCCATGGCGGCGGGACTGTCGTTCGATGCGATCGTGGGAACCGTCACCAAGGGCGCGTCGCACATGTGTGCGGCGGCACGTGCGCGATCAATGGTCTTGCCTCCTCCTATCCCGACCACTACGGAACGCGGGGAAATGTGGGAACGAATCGCGTCAGCCAGGATGTTCACCGATTGGTGGGTCACTTCGTCGGTGGAGTCCAGCACCAGAGGTGCGACGCCATGAGACATGAGTGATGTCGTGATGCGTGCTTCGAGACGGGGGCGGAGCTCGGAATCGATGACGATCGCCGCGTCGGTGACACCTCCGATCAAGGCTCGACTCACATGCTCCCCGATCGCGTCGAGGACGCCCGAGCCCTGTACGTAGCGGTGCGGAAAGCCCGCAATTCTGGCGGAGGTGGAGGTGGTCACGGTCAGCTCCTTCACATCAGGGTAGGTTTGTGCCATCATACTGACATATGTCCATTGAATGGCACAGAGTTGAAAGAGGGTGGCCAAGTGCCTGTCACACCAGGTCGCGTGTTGAAGGTCGATGAAGAGACCATCGCGAAGGTCAGGGATCGCGCGCACTTCGTGAGGACTGAGACGGTACGCCTGATCTCCATCGCGAAGACGGGTCACTACTCGTCGACCTTCTCGTGCGCTGAGATCCTGGCTGCGCTCTACCACGACACGCTCCGACTCCATCCGACCGACCCGCGAGACCCTGATCGCGATCGATTCCTGATGGGCAAGGGCCACGCTGCGGTGGGGCAGTACCCGCTTTTGGCCGAACGTGGATACCTCGACAGCGAAGTGCTGAACAACTACACGCGCCTCGGGAACCCGCTCGGAGACCACCCCGACATGACCAAAGTGCCCGGCATCGACTTCAGCAGCGGGTCGCTCGGACACAATCTGTCGGTGGGTCTTGGCATCGCCTTGGGCGGCCGATACACAAACCGGGACTTCCTCACCTGGGTGCTACTCGGAGATGGGGAGCAGATGGAAGGCCAGGTCTGGGAGGCAGCCGCGGTGGCAAGCCACTACGACGTGTCCAATCTGGTCGCGGTCATTGACCGCAACGGGTACTGCCTCGACGGGAAGGTCGAGGACGTCATTTCGATCGAGCCGCTGCGTGACCGGTGGGAGTCGTTCGGCTGGGACGTGTGGGAGATCGACGGTCATGACGTTGAGCAGGTTGTCGGCACCTTCCGCACGATTCGCGACGACTGCGAACGATCCAAGCCGGCCGTCGTCATCGCGAAGACGATGAAGGGCAAGGGAGTGGGATTCATGGAGCGTGACTTCGGTTGGCATCTGGGCTGGCTGTCGGAAGAGGACGAGGCCGCGGTCTACGCGGAGTTGGAGAAGAACCGATGAGCAACCGGATGACCGACGACACCTCGTTGTCCCCGGAGTTGCGGGAGCGGATGACGGCCCGTCGCGGGGATGGCACCCCCATGACCGGCGGTTCGTGGCACATTCCGAGCATGCTCACCCAGTCGAGTGGTCTGCTCGAGCTCGGGCGTGATCTCGGGCAGATGATCGAGGACGGTCGACCGCTTGTCGTCACGACGCCCGACCTCGCCTTCTCAAACGGCCTGTGGGGTTTCCGGGACAAGTATCCGGAGCGCTTCCTGCAGATGGGCATTAGCGAGCAGAACATGGTTTCGGTCGCAGCTGGTCTCGCGACCACCGGCGTCGAGCCCTATGTGGCGGGCTTTTCCTGCTTCACGGCTCTCCTCTGCATCGAACAGATCCGCACCGACATCGCCTACACCCAGTTGCCGGTGAAAATCATCGGGCATCACGCCGGCATCTCCTTCGGCTTCTACGGCACCTCGCACCACGCGACGGAGGACGTCGGCATCCTGCGCACGATCGCCAACCTCACCGTCGTGACGCCCGCGGACTCGGTGCAGATGCGCCAAGCTCTTCTCGCCTACGCCGACCACCCACTGCCGGTCTACTTCCGTATGGGCCGCGGCCGCGAGCCGATCGTCTACGAGGAGGACTCAGATTTTACCCCCGACCGTGCGATCGTCCACTCAACCGGTGCGGACCTCGCGATCATCACCGGCGGGACGTCGCTGCACCCGACGTTGCAAGCGGCGGAAAGGCTGCGAGCGGACGGCGTCGACGTCGGTGTCGTGGACATGCACACAGTGAAGCCGATCGACATCGACGCGGTGCTCACTGCCGCCGAGCAGTCCGCGATGCTCATGACGGTCGAGGAGCACAACGTCATCGGTGGCCTCGGGGGCGCCGTCGCCGAGGTGCTTGCCGAGGCCGGCAGCGGGGTGCGGCTTCATCGGCATGGCATCCGTGACGAGTATGTGGTGATCGGCCCGCCGACGCATCTATACGAGCACTACCGACTCGATGGCCCCGGTGTGGAGGCCGAAGCACGTGACTTGCTGGGCGGACGCATCTCACCGCACGGCCGCCGCTAGTCCAACGGAGTGGGAAACGTGTCCACTGATTGACATTTAGAGTCTCACTGGGTGATCATTCTGCCATGGTCACTGACAAGGTCACCCACAGCTCTGGAGACGGCGTGAGCGTTCTCGGCAAGGTCTCGGCCTTGCTCGAGGCACTTGCGTCCACCGAACGGGCGTCAGTGGCCGAACTTGCCGAAGTGCTTGGCGAGCCGCGGAGCAGCGTGCACCGGATGGTGCGGCAGATGGCCGAGCTTGGGTGGGTCGAGTCCGACGGGCCGCGCGGGCAATGGGGCATCGGTCTTCAGCTGTTCCGTCTCGGGTCAAGCGCCGTCCAGAAGATGGACGTTCGGAAGGCGGCTTTGCCGCACATGCATCAGATCCAGGAGAGCACCGGACTGACCTCGCTCCTTGTCGTCCGCCGCGATCTCGAAGCGGTGTGCATCGAGAGAGTGGAGGGGAAGAGCGTTCAAAGTCTCGTGCTCATGCTCGGAGGCGCAATACCACTACATGCCGGCGCAGGCCCGATGTCCATCTTGGCCTGGAGCAGTAACGAGGTGCGACGCGCGTGGGCCGCGCACGTCGACGAGGTGGGATTCGACGCCCGAGCCACACCGTTGAGGGTTGTGCCGACGCGTAGGCAGGTGGAGTCCGACCTGGATGAGACCAGATCGCGTGGCTACGCGGTCTCGGATCGCAACGTCTCCGCTGGCATAGGCGCGATCGGAGCCCCTGTCTTCGACTTCCGCGGCGACGTGGTGGCCGCGGTCTCAGCCAGTGGCGTTGCCGAGACGGTCCTCGACTCCGAGCTCGCGGTTGCTGAACAGGTGCGGGAGGCCGCTCGTAGGACGTCATTCGACCTCGGGGGTCAGACGACCATCTGAGTCCCGTGCGGTGACCCCGTACGTCACCCGCGCCCACGAGATCGGGCGCCCGGCAAGCGTCATCACATGGCGGCCGCCGCTTGCCGGCACGCTGCGAGAGCTCCCGTCTCGATCGCCCGCTTGACGACCCACCGCGACCGTGTGGCTCCCACCGTGGGATGTGCAGAATCCTTGATCGTCAGCGCCACCGCCCGACGCTCCGGGCCCTCACACCTCGCCGACGGATTCCAGGCTGGGCCGTGTCGAGTGTCGAAAGGTCGTGACCCGTCACGCGCCAAGGCTGTGACTCCGGACCGGAACGTATCCGTTCCTCTCCGGCGTGGCGCAGGTCACGGAAACTGATTGACAACTAAGTCTCAGTCTGCTGTCATATGTCCATTGAGTGGTGCGACTGACGTCACAGTCCAAGCCAGCACCCTGACCAGAGAGGGCGTCATTCATGCGTTCAAGGCAGAAGGCGGGGATGGTCGTAGCGGCCGTCATGCTGGCTACCGGGCTCTCGGCCTGTGGTAGCTCGTCGGGGGGCTCGGGGGACCAGTACACGGTGGGCCTTGTGGCCTTCGACGCGGCGCAGGTCACCGCGCTGGAGGACCGAGAGGGCGCCAAGGCTGCTATGGAAGAGCGTGGTTGGGAGGTGATCGAGCTCAACGCAAATGGCGACCCGGCGGCCGCCATCGGCGCCATGCAGAATCTCGTCCAGCGCAAGGTGGACGTGATCAGTGTCCAGGTCTTCACGCCAGACCAGCTCACCACGGGAATCGCCACGGCCAAGTCCGCCGGAATCCCTGTATTCAGCTCGGTGTCCGGGGATGTGGGCGGCGATCTTGCGGGCGCGGTCGAGCTGGTGGGTTCTGAGGCTGTCAACGAGCCGTTCGTCGCCGAGCTGGAGAAGCTCGGCAAGGTTGAGCTGCTGCAGCTCAACTACACCCCGGGTGCACCGTGCCGGGCGCGTCAGGAGGACCTCAAGAAGCGACTCGCCGACCTGCCGGACGTGACCGTCTCGGAGCAAGAGGTCAGGGTCCCAGGACCTCAGCAGTCGGCTCAGCAGGCGACCGCGGGCTGGCTGCAGAGCCGCCAGGACTCCGACGACACGACGCTCGTGATCTGGCCCTGTTTCGGGGAGGGCGCCCTGGGTGCCATTGCCGCGGAGAAGCAGCTCGGGCGCGGGCCCTACATGCTCTACACCTGGGACCTGTCTGATGCGACCACCGGAGCACTTCGCGACGGGGACATCACGGCGATCCTCTGGATTAAGGCCGAGGAGGGCGGTCAGATGCTCGTCGACATGATCAGCGAGTATCGCGAGTCGCCGGAGAGCTGGGAGCCGAAGACCATCTCGGCCCCGACGGTTCTCCTGACCGAGGACAACATCTCCGAGTACGACGACTACGTCGCGCCGTCGGGAGATTGACAGCGTGAGGGGAAGACCTGCGATGACCGAGACGGGGAATTCGTCGACACCTCAGCCGTCGAACGACGTGGCGTTCAGCTGCCGCGACTTGTCGATGTCGTACGGGGCGACGCTCGCACTCGACTCCGTCGACCTCGACATCCGTCGCGGGACCGTGCACGCGCTGCTCGGTGCGAACGGCGCCGGCAAGTCGACGCTGATCAAGATCGTCGCAGGCCTCCAACCTCCCACGCGCGGAGAGGTGACTCTCGAAGGTCGTCGGTATGCGCCATCGTCGGCCGGCGAGGCGCTTCAGGCGGGGGTCCGCGTCGCCCACCAGGAGCTCGCGGTCGTGCCCGGCCTGACGGTCGCGCAGAACCTGGGCCTCGGCAAGCGCTTCAGGCCCGAGTTCGACGAGTCGCTCTATCGCGAGCTTTTCGCCGAGTGGGGTATCGACGTCGACATGCGCGCTCGGCTGCACAGTCTTTCTCCTGCGATGCAGGCGACCGTCTCTCTCGCTCGTTCCCTCGTGTCCGGCGCGAACTTGATCCTCCTCGACGAGCCGACTGCCTCGCTGGGGCCCCACGAGGTGGACGGCCTCTTCCGCATCGTCCGCCGCCGCGCCTCAGAAGGCGCCGCTATCGTGTTCGTGAGCCACCGGCTCGGAGAAGTGAGCCGGATCTGTGACCGTGCTTCGGTCCTGCGCAATGGTGCGCTCGTGTCCGAGGGTGAGGTCGCGGGCTGGAGCGAGAACCAACTGGCCGAGTTGATCGCGCCCACCATCGAGCAGCCGCAGCAACGCCGGCTGGTACCTGAGGTCGCTGCGGCTCTCGCGCCGGGGGAGGCGAAGCAGGTCCCCGTTCTCCACATCAAGGACGTCGCACTCCACTCACGCGTCCGTCGAGCGAGCCTGCAGGTTGCGCGCGGGGAGATCCTCGGGGTCGCCGGGCTGGTCGGGGCAGGCCGCACCGAGCTGCTCGAGGCGTTGATGGGTCTTCGCCCACTGGAGAGCGGCTCGATCGAGCTCCTGGGCGAGAGCTTCAAGCCACGGTCGGCGCGCGACGCGATCTCGCGCGGGGTGGCACTTGTACCAGAGGAGCGCGGCACGCAGGCGCTGTTCCCACAACGAAGCATCGTCTTCAACTGCTCGAGCTCGAGATTCCGTGAGCTGGGACGCGGTCCGAAGGGCTGGCTGTCATCACCGCCTCGATACCTGTTGTCGACCCGCGAGCTGATGGATGCGCTCGCGTTGAAGGCGGCCTCGCTGAAGGACCCGATCACGACGCTCAGCGGCGGCAACCAGCAGAAGGTGGTGCTCGGCCGCGTCCTGACACCGGGGCTGAAGTTGCTGCTCCTGGACGAGCCCACGCGCGGGGTCGATGTGGGCGCACGAAGAGATTTCCAGACGCTCATCCGGACGGTCGCCGCTCAAGGGGTCGCCGTCGTCTACGTCAGCTCCGAGCTGGCCGAGCTGGACTTCTGCGACCGCATCCAGGTGATGGTCGAAGGACGAACGACCGAAGAGGCGCCGTCCGGCGCCGAATTCGACGAGGATGCACTGACCCGGTTGTGCTTCGCGACCGATACGACTGGAGCTGTCGCATGACCGAGCTGACCAAGAACTCCGACCAGGTGACGAACGCGGCGTTGGCGCCGCGCCCCAATCGCAGCGGCTCCGCGCGACTGATCGAGATCCTAGGCACCTACGGCACACTCATCCTCCTAGGGCTGATGATCGTGGTGTTCAGCGTGCTGTTGGGGGGCGACTTCCTGTCGCTCGGCAACGTCGAGAACATCTTGGTCCAGTCCACGGTGGGCGTCGTGATCGGCCTCGGCCTCACGGTCGTCCTCATGGTGGGCGAGTTCGACCTGAGCATCGGCTACGTGTCGAGCCTGTGCTGCATCATCACGGCCTCCTACTACGCCGGCTCCATTCCCAACCGTCTGCTGGTGGTGCTCCTCATCTTGGCCGCGGGTGTCGCCATCGGCCTGGTGAGCGGGCTGATCGTGACGAAGCTCGGTGTGAACGCTCTGGTCGCGACGATCGGTGTCGGCAGCGTGGTGTTCGGAATCAACTACATGCTCACGAACGGCAGCCCGCAGACACTCGACCCGTCGGGAGTGGGTCTGCTCCAGATCTTCCTGGGCTCGATCCTCGGCGTGCCGTGGGCGATCGTGCTGCTAACGGTCGTCGTCGCTGCGATGTGGTGGCTGCTCAACAAGACCACCTTCGGGCTGGAGGTGCAGGCGGTCGGTGGCAATCGCACCGCGGCAGAGCTCAGTGGCATTCGTGTGCATCGCGTGTTGATCGCGGCCTTCTGCCTGGGTGGAGTGTTGTCGGCTCTCGGCGGACTGCTCATAACGGCCAACGTCGGCAGCGGTCAGATCACCGGAGGCGAGGGCTATCTGCTGTCCTCCTTCGCCGCAGCCTTCTTGGGGTCGGCCGCATTGCGCAACGGCGAGTTCCACGTCATCGGCACGCTGATCGGCGTGGTGACCGTGACCGTCGGCACCAACGGCATGGCGATCTACGGGGTGAGCCCGGCGGTCAACTACATCTTCCAGGGAGTGCTGCTCATCGCCGCGGTGGCGATGAGCACCGCCGCACGAGGCCTCGTCACCGGACGCCGGGTGGGTCACTGAGCATGGTCATGGCAGATCATCGCCTTCTCCTCGGCATCGACAAGGGAACCTCCGTCGTCAAGTCCGTGGTCTTCGACGTCGAGGGACGACAGGTCGTACGTTCGGCCCGGCGGATCGAGGCGCTCCACGCCTCGCCGGGAAATCACGAGGAGGACCCCAACACGACGTGGGGCCTCACGCTCGAGACGATTCGCGAGTGCATGGACGCGCTGGGCGAGCGGACGAAGGACGTCGCAGGCGTCGGGCTCGTAGGCCACTCCGCGGGGGCATGGTTCGTCGGGGAGGACGGACGGCCTACTCGAGCCTCGATCGCGTGGACCGATGCCAGAGCCCGCGACGTGGTGTCCGAGCTCGAGCAAGGCAGCCGCTACGAGGAGTATCTCGACATCGCCTGCACCAGCCCACTCGAGGGCATGACCGCCATGCTCCTGAACGCGGTCGCTCGGGAAGAGCCGGACCTTCTTCGCCGCACGAAGCACGTGCTGAACGCAAAGGACTACATTCGCTTGCAGCTGACCGGCTCGGTGAGCACCGAGCCATCGGATGCGTCGTGGTGGCCGTTCGACCCGCGGACCGGCACCCTGTCGACTCGTCTGCTCGAAATCCTGGGTGCTGAGGCTTGGGGTGACCGACTGCCGCCCATCCGGCGCAGCGACGCCATTCATGGGCGCGTCTCGGCCGCTGCGGCTGATGCGACCGGCATACCGACGGGAACCCCAGTGGCAGGCGGATTGTCGGACGTGCCGGCTGCACTCGTGGGATCGGGCATCAGCGCCCCGGGCGGTTGGGTCTCCGTGCTCGGCACGAGCTGGCTGAGTGTCGGCGTCGTGGACGACCCCGCCGACGGGGTGAGAGGGGTCGGATGGCCCTTGCGCATGCCGAACGACCGCTACGCCTACGCCTTGGCCAATACCTCTGGAGCGAGCACGTTCGACTGGTGGCTCGACCAGCTGGGATCGGCTTTCGAGGACGTCGACGGCAGCATCGACTTCGCCAAGCTCGAGTCGGCAGTGCGGGACGTGCCCGAGGCGCAGACCCGCCTGGTGTTCCTTCCATACCTCTCGGCGGTCGGCATCCAAGCGCCGTTCAAGGACCAGACACTTCGCGGCACGCTGCTCGGCCTCGAACACGACACCTCGCGCGCCGAGGTGTTCCGAGCGGTGTACGAAGGCATGGCCTACTCGATGAAGGACTGCTACGACGTGGTAGGCGAGCGGCCGCTCGCCATCAGGCTCTCCGGTGGTGGCGCATCCAGCACGATCTGGCCCGCCGTGCTGAGCAACCTCACGGGAGCTGTGGTCGAGACGCCGGAGTCGGACGAGCCCGCGGCGCTCGGTGCCGTGATCATGGCCGCCGTCGCGCTCGGAGTCAGGGACGACATGGAGAGCGCGCAGCGCGGAATGGTCCGAATCCGCGAGCGAATCGAACCTGACCCTCACCTGCACCGTCTGCATCTCGACCAGTTCGAACGTTTCAAGCGTGCACAGCACCTCGCCCGCGACTTCTTCGCGCACTGAGCCCCCACTCGAAAGGAAATCGTGTCCCCACCGTTCATTCGCACCGTCCTCGGAGACATCGAGCCATCTCGGCTCGGCAGGACACTGGTGCACGAGCATCTCTACTGCTCGCCACCGCCGTTCGCGACCCGGGAAGCGCAGGACCTCGACTTCGGCCACGCCGAGGGTGCGGCACTGGAGCTGTCACGTCTTGCCGATGCTGGGGGTGGAGCCGTCTGTGAACTGACGACCCCGGACTACGGGCGTGACGTCAGCATCGCGGTCCAAGCGTCACGTGCGTCGGGGGTCCACGTCGTGCAGGCGACCGGACTCCAGAAGGGCCTCTACTACCCGGCAGGGACGTCGCGACGCTCCGAGGAAGACCTCGCCTCCCAGTTCGTGCACGACCTCCGGGTCGGTGTCGACGGAACCGAGGCTCGCGCCGGCCTGATCAAGGTCGGGACGTGCTCGACCGACGAGGTGTGGGACGTGGAGCGCACAGTGTTCGCGGCGGCCGCGATCGCCGCGGGCGAGACCGGCGCGCCGATCATGACGCACACCCAGGCCGGCACGCTCGGAGACCACCAGCTTGACATGTTCGACGCGGCAGGTCATCCGCTCGAGCAAGTCTGCATCGGCCACCTGGATCGGCACCTCGACTTCGGCTACCTCAACGGTCTGGCTGCCCGGGGTGCGTGGCTCGGCTTCGACCAGTGGACCAAGGCGAAGTACGCGGCCGACGAGGAGCGAGCGGCGATGATCCTGTCGCTCATCGACGCGGGCCACACCCGCCTAATGGTCTCTGGGGACCTGGGGCGGGCGCGTTATCAGCATGCGTACGGCGGCGGGCCGGGCCTGGATGGCTGTCTGAACGCCTTGGCCACCGTGCTGCCCGACGACGTGTTCACGATGGTCGCCATTGACAATCCGGCAGAGTTCCTCGTGTTCGGTGGTCGACGATGAGTGATTCCGTCCCCGCGGCCCTGTTTGATCTGGATGGCACGCTGGTCGACTCCCGACCCGCCATCCTCGGAGCCATGCGAGCGGCGGCTGGCGAGTTCGACGGCGCCGCCGAACGGCTCGCGGAGTACTCCGAAGGCGTCCTGCTGGCAGAACGCCTGCGCGTGACGGCCGCGGCCATCGCCGGACACGAGCGGGCCGCGGAGTACGCGGCGCGGTACGACGAGCACTACGCGGAGCTCTCGCCGCAGTTGACGACCGTGTATCCCGACGTCGTCGACGTTCTCGCCGAGCTTCGGGCGGACGGTGTTCGGCTGGGGATCGTGACGAACAAGGGGCAGAGTCGGACGCCGGGCGACCTGGCCCCGCTCGATGGCGCTCGGGGTGGTCTCGACCTTTTCGACGTGGTTGTCACTGCGGACGACACGGTGGAGCGGAAGCCTTCCCCGGAGCCAATTCTCCACGGTCTTCGCAAGGTCGGGTGGCGTTCCGAGTCGGCGGTCTACGTCGGTGACGGCCCGCACGACGCGAGGGCCGCGCTCGATGCGGGAACATCGTTCATCGGTGCGGGATGGGGCTACTACGGTCGAGATTCACTTCGCACGGAGGGCCGGGAGTTTGCCGTGCTCGATCGACCTGCCGAGCTTGCGCCGACCCTCCGGAGGATCTTCGCGGCTGGTTGATCCGACTGGTCGAGGTTCGACCGCGTGGTTCCTTGCTCGAACCGACCTGCCAGTGGAGCCCCGATCCCGTCGACGAGGTAGCTCCGTCCCAGCGAGAGCAGCCCGGTGACGCATGCGCCCAGAGGCGCCACGAGTAACGACTTCGCGGCGCCGATGGCTCAAGGTGCGCCACACGGCCCTGAACGCCGCGGCCATTCCACTCGAGCGCCAAGGGGCGCGTGGCCCCAGCTGCGCGCATGCGGTACGTGAAGCTCGGAGACCTGATGGGCGACGAAACCACGTGCAAGCCCGTCGGCGTGGGAACGCATCGCCGCGGCATTGTCCGATCCCACGGTCGGCACCTGTGATGACTGTCGGCCGAGCGGGCTCCGGATGTTGGACAACGCCTTCGGCTTCGAACATAATGAAATCTCAGTGACTTGACAGTCGCCCATTCCATGGGACAACAATGGGGTGCCGGGGTTACCTACTCCGGGGACGAGGAGGCTGGGGATGTGCACCTCGACGCGGGCGCGAGGAGCATCGCTGAGCGCCGAACCACTCAGCGGACTTCGCGTCTTTGAGGTGTCCACGTTCGTCGCGGCGCCGCTCGGTGGCATGACCCTTGCTCAGATGGGTGCCGACGTCATCCGCGTCGATCCGATCGGGGGAGCGGCCGACCGTCAGCGCTGGCCGCTGGCCGAGTCCGGCACCAGCATGTACTGGGCGGGCCTCAACAAGGGCAAGCGCTCGGTGACTGCCGACTTCCGCTCCGAGCAGGGCCGCGCGATCGTCCGCGACTTGGTTGCGGCCTGCGAGACGGGCACCGCCGTTGTCCTGACCAACGCGGTCGGGCGTGACTGGCTCTCCTACGAGGCGCTGTCCGAGGTGTGCCCCGACCTGATCCACGTGCAGGTCCAGGGCCGCAGCGACGGGGCGCCCGCGGTCGACTACACGGTCAACGCCGAAGTCGGCTTCCCGATGGTAACCGGCCCCGCCGGTCACGCCGACCCGATCAACCATGTGCTGCCGGCCTGGGACATCGCGTGCGGTCTGTACGCGGCGCTCGGCGTTGTGACGGCCGATCGGCGTCGGGTCCACACCGGTGAGGGCGAACGGGTCACCGTCGCGCTGCAAGATGTCGCGCTCGCGATGGCCGGCAATCTCGGCTTCCTCGCCGAGGCCCAGGTCAATCAGGTCGACCGCACGCGCATCGGCAACTATCTCTACGGCGGATTCGCGCGCGACTTTTCCTGCTCCGACGGTGGTCGCCTAATGGTCGTCGCGCTGACCGCCCGTCACTGGGACGACCTGCTCGAGGTCACTGACATGCGGGCGCCCGTGGAGGCCCTTGAGTCGTCGCTCGTTGTCTCGTTCCGGCGTGAGGACGACCGCTTCGAGTATCGCGAGGTGCTCGCCGGTCTGTTCCAGCGCTGGTTCGCCGGCCGCACGACCGCCGAGGCCACCGAGGCGCTCTCTCCCACCTCGCTGGTGTGGTCGCAGTACCGCACGTTCGGCGAGGCGATCCATGACCTGCAGGACCGGCCGAACCCGCTGATGTCGGTCATCGACCAACCCGGCGTCGGCCGCCACCTGGCGCCCAGCTCACCGCTGCGCCTCACGTCGGTCGAGCATGACGCCGTTCCCGCGCCCCGCATCGGCGCAGACACCGACTCCGTTCTGGCCGACGTGCTCGGCCTCGACCGCGCCACCCGTACGCAGCTCCACGACGACCGCGTCGTGGGCCACTGAGCATGACCCGAGGAGAACCATGAACGTCAGCCCCTGCGTGATCGGCGCAGAGCAGATCCTCACCGAGGACACGCTCGACGTCGTGAACCCGTCCACCGGCGAGCTGCTGGGCCGCACGGCCCGCGGCACCCAGGTCGAGGTCGACGCCGCCGTCGCCGCAGCCCGCGCCGCGTCGGAGGACTGGCGCCACACGCCGGTCGCGCAGCGCGCCGAGATCTTGCGACGCATCGGCGGCCTGGTGACGCGCGAACGTGAGCGCCTCGCGCTGCTGGAGAGCCGGGACACCGGCAAGCCGCTGACGCAGGCGCGCGCCGACGTCGATGTTGCCGCCCGCTACTTCACCTACTACGCCAGCACGGTCGAGGCATTCTTCGGCAACAGTTTGCCCCCGGACGGCGAGTACATCTCATACACGAGGCACGAGGCGTTCGGCGTGACCGGTCACATCATCCCCTGGAACTACCCGCTCCAAATCGGGTGCCGCACGATCGCGCCGGCCATCGCAGTCGGCAACTGCTCGGTCGTGAAGCCTGCCGAGGACGCGCCGCTGTCGGTCGTCGAGGTCGCGCTGCTCGCGCTCGAGGCTGGCCTGCCCGCCGGTGTCCTCAACGTCGTGCCGGGCCTTGGTGCCGAGGCAGGGGCCGCACTGTCGGCCCACACCGGTATCGACCACCTCTCCTTCACCGGGTCGGTCCCGGTCGGATCCATGGTCGCCAAGGCGGCCTCCGACAACGTTATTCCGGTCGCGCTCGAGCTCGGCGGGAAGTCGCCGAACATCGTCTTCGCCGATGCGGATCTCGACGTGGCCGTCCCGGTGATCCTCAAGTCGTTCCTGCAGAACGCGGGCCAGACCTGCTCGGCGGGCTCGCGCCTGGTCGTGCACGACGCGGTCCACGGCGAGCTGCTGAACCGCCTCGAGAAAGCGGTCGGCGACGTCCGAATCGGCGCCGGCCCCGCCGACCCTGACCTCGGCCCGCTGATCTCGCAGAAGCAGCTCGACCGCGTCACCCGCATGGTCGAGCGCGCCGCCGCGTCGGCCGACCCGCGCATCGGCGGTCCGAAACGCGTCGCGACCCCGGTCGGCGGGTTCTACTTCCCGCCGACCGTCTTTGACGGCGTCGCGCCCGACCACGAGATCGCGCAGGATGAGGTCTTCGGCCCCGTTGTCGCGGTCACCACGTTCGACTCGACGCAGCAGGCGATCGACATCGCCAACGGCACTGAGTACGGCCTCATCTCGGCAGTCTGGACGAAGGACTTCGCGACCGCGATGACGCTGACTGAAGAGATTCGCTCGGGCCAGGTGTACGTCAACACCTACGGCGCCGGTGGTGGCGTGGAGTACACGTTCGGTGGCTTCAAGAAGTCCGGGTATGGCCGTGAGAAGGGCTTCGACGCCCTCGGCGAGTTCTGTCAGACCAAGTCGGTCGTGCTCAAGGTCGCTCAATGACCCTCGGCCTGCTCGGCGGCGTGCGCGTCGTCGACTTCACGCAGGCATTGTCAGGCCCGTACGCGACCTTGATGCTGGCCGACCTCGGCGCCGATGTCATCAAGATCGAGAGCCCGCACCGCGGCGATGACGCCCGCCACTGGGGCCCGCCGATGATCGGCGGCGACGCGGCGTACTTCATGTCGGTCAACCGCAACAAGCGGTCGATGGCGCTCGACCTGAAGGACCGCGACGATCACGCGACGGTTCTCGAAGTGATCGCCTCGGCCGACGTCGTGATTGAGAACTGGCGACCCGGCACGGCCGATCGGCTCGGCCTCGGTGCCGAGACGCTGCGTGCCCTGAACCCGCGCCTGATCTTCTGCTCCATCAGCGGCTTCGGACGGGACATGGGCAGCCGGTCCGGCTACGACCAGATCCTGCAGGGCACGGCAGGCGTCATGCCCATGACCGGGCTCGAGGGACAGCCGACCAAGTGGGGCGTGCCAATCGGCGACATCGCGTCGGGCATGTTCGCCGCGGCTGCCGTGTCGGGCGCCCTGCTCGAGCGCGCACGCACCGGAGTCGGCCGCACCGTCGACATCGCGATGCAGGACAGCCTGGTCTCGATGCTCACGCACCACGCCGCGCGATACCTGAGCACTGGCGTCGTCGAGCCGTCGGTCAACAATGGACACAAGAGCATCTGCCCGTACGGCATGTTCGAAACCGGTGACGGCTACCTCAACATGTGTGTCGGCAACGACTCGCAGTTCCAGCGCATGTGCGAGGCGCTCCAACGGCCGGACCTGGCCACGGACGAGCGCTTCACCACCAACCCGCTCCGACTCGCGCACAAGACCGAGCTCCTCGCCGAGCTCGATGTGACGTTCAGGGCCACGACGGCCGAAACCGTGATCAAGGTGCTGGATAAGGTCGGCGTGCCGGCTGGCGCCGTGCTCGACATCGGACAGGTGCTAGACGACCCGTCGACCGCGGCCCGCGACATGGTCATGGCGTTCGACCGCGACGACGTACAGGGCGCTCGCGTGGTCAATACCCCCTGGAAGTTCGACGGGGCCGCGCCGTCGGTTCGCATGGCTCCGCCCCACCTGGGCGAGCACAACGATGAGGTGCTGGCGGAGATCCGCGGCACCGGGAAAGGCACGCAATGAGCCGCTTGGCGAGCACCGAGGGCCTCAACGATGTCCAGACCGAGATCATCAAGACGGTCCGGCAGTTCGTGGAGGAGAAGATCATCCCGGTGGCCCAGGAGCTCGAGCACGCCGATGAGTACCCCACCGAGATCATCGAGGGTCTCAAGGAGCTGGGTGTCTTCGGTCTGACGATCCCCGAGGAGTTCGGTGGGCTGGGGGAGTCGCTGCTCACGTACGCGCTGGTGGTGGAGGAGATCGCGCGTGGCTGGATGAGCGTCTCCGGTGTCATCAACACGCACTTCATCGTGGCCTACCTGCTCATGCAGCACGGCACCGACGAGCAGAAGCAGAAGTACTTGCCGGCGATGGCCACGGGCGAGGTGCGTGGCGCGTTCTCGATGTCCGAGCCCGGGCTCGGCTCCGACGTCGCGGCCATCACCACCAAGGCGACCAAGGTCGACGACCCAGACTCCGATGGCACCGCGTACTCCATCACCGGGCAGAAGATGTGGCTGACCAACGGTGGTACGTCCACGCTCGTCGCGGTGCTGTGCAAGTCCGAGGAGGGCGCCGACTCCGCGTCCAAGAACATGACCACGTTCCTGGTGGAGAAGGAGCCCGGCTTCGGCGAGACGGCGCAGGGCATCACGGTGCCCGGCAAGCTGGAGAAGATGGGCTACAAGGGCGTGGAGACGACCGAGCTCATCCTGGAGGACCACCAGATCGCGGCGGACCAGATCCTCGGTGGTGAGCCCGGCAAGGGCTTCGCGCAGATGATGGACGGGGTCGAGGTCGGCCGCGTCAACGTCGCCGCCCGCGCCTGCGGCCTCGCGATTCGTGGCTTCGAGCTGGCCATCGCCTACGCCCAGCAGCGCAAGACCTTCGGGAAGCAGATCGCCGACCACCAGGCCGTCCTGTTCCGCCTGGCCGAGATGGCCACCAAGGTCGAGGCGTCGCACACGATGATGGTGCGTGCAGCCAGGCTCAAGGACACCGGG